>PLSR01000017.1:0-205630 GCA_003164215.1 Candidatus Kaiserbacteria bacterium
TCCCAGGATTTCATCAACCCTGGAACCGGTAGCTACCGTGTCACCATCGGCGGTACCCAGTTGAATTCCGGTGAGACGCGCGTCGCGATCCTCCCGAATGTCACGCTTACAGCCGCGATCGCGACGATCTTTACTTTCGCGGTGACCGGCGATGCTACGAGTACCGTCATCAATCACGCTACGACCACAGCCTCTGCGACCGGGACGACGCTGCCGTTCGGCACATTGGTTTCCGGCACAACGACAACATTGGGTCAGCACCTCGTCGTGACGACGAATGCACGTAACGGCTTTGTCGTGACTGTGCAAGCGAACCAGCCGCCGACGTCAGGTGCCGGTGCGATCATCAACGCATTCGAAGATGGTGCGACGACATCTGTACCGGAACCATGGGCGCTTCCGCAGGGTATACTCAATAATTACGCCACATACAGTCATTTCGGTCTGACGAGTAACGATTTGGACGAATCAGTCGTTAATTGGTCAGGCGCCACATCGACAAAATATGTGGGCAACATCTATACGACGCCACTTGATGTCTTCGACAACAACGGTCCATCTGACGGCGTGACACAGAATGTCGGTGTTGCGGATGTCGCATACAGCATTTCGATCAGTCCGCTCCAGGCCGCAGGCAACGACTACACTGACACACTGACGTACGTGGCAACGCCAACGTTCTAAAATCCTGAGACACATCACGTGAACTCCCGCATCAGTTTGATGGCGGGAGTTTTCGTTTGAATCCCGTATCTACCACCTTCATGACGAAGCGTCGAAAAATCAATCTCCACAGCCTTGACGCATAAGGGGTGGCAAGAATAAAAAACGTGCTATATTGACGCCATAAACCTCTATGAGGGTACTATGAACAAAATATCCCGGGTATTCCTTATCACTTCAGTATTAGCAATTACGGCTTTATTCGGCGCCCAGTTCGTCGCGGCACAGTCTGGTCAGGGGATACAGGTCAAGCCGGCAGTCATAGAGGATAACGTGAGACCGGGCGAACTTTACAACTTCACCTTTACCTTTACTAACGTCGGCAGTACTGATCAAACGTTCTACTTGAGCGCGCAGGATATCAAGGGCCTCGATGATTCTGGTCTTCCGATATTTGCATCACCCGGGGAGGCGACCGGCTATGAATTAAGTACGTGGATTAATCTTCCTTCGGGAGCGATCACGCTTCACGCTGGACAATCGACGACGCTGAATCTCACCGCGCAGGTGCCCATGAATGTTTCGCCGGGCGCGCACTTCGGTGGGGTCTTCATAACCAGTCAGCCGCCAACGTTGAGAGCGAACGGCTCCGGCATCGGCTTGAGCGTCGGCGGGATCATGAGCCTCACTGTCGCAGGCAACATTATTGAAAATGCGTCGCTCCAGGAATTCTCAACAGACAAGCAAGTCTACAGCGATCCGACGGTCGCCTTCAATACGAAGATCCAAAACTCCGGCAATGTGCTCGTGAGCCCGCACGGCATCATCGAGATCACCGATATGTTCGGACATCAGGTGGCGAACATAAGTGTGAATGATTCTGCCGCGCCGGTCTTCCCGGCGAGCGAGCGCGACTATACAGCGAAATGGACCGCGCTGGGCTTCGCGTTCGGCCGCTATGAAGCGGTCGGCAGTTTCTCATACGGCGACACCGAGAAAAAGACGATCTCAGGAACGACTTCATTCTGGATCTTGCCGTGGAAGCCGATCGCGCTGTTCCTCGGCTCGATCCTCGCGATCGTGCTCCTCATGTATGCGGCGATCCGTATGTACATTCGCAGGAAGTTGCGTGAAATGGGCATCTCCGGCAACGACCGCGCGGACATGAACTTCTATGCGCAAAAGTACCAGCGATCCGGATCCCGGCTTATCGTGGTCACTCTCGTCATCTTCCTGTTCTGCGTGATATTCCTTTCGATACTCTTCTTCGTGTTCGCCTAGAGCTATGGGCAGTGCGTCTGCACGCCGGAATCATGACCGCACGAAACGGATGCTCTTCGTGAACGCGATCGCGCTTCTCATCGCGATACCTGCGCTTGCGTACTCTTTTTCGCTTGGCACACCAGGAGGGCTCGCTGAGAATACTCAGCGGCTTGTTGCGGATGCGGCCATAAGCATGTCGGCATCGGTGCCGGCAAATCCCTATAACACGTTGGCCGCACAGCTCTCGGACGAACAGGCCCAACTCGATGCCCGTGCGGCTCAGCTTGCCGCGAAACAGTCCGCGCTCAACGCACAAGATGTGCTCGTACAAGATCTCGGGCTCGCCGGATTCGGCTTGAGCGTCTTTCTGCTCATCCTTGTCGGCCTCAATTTTTATTTTGATATGCGGAGACGCTCCAGTGCACCGCAAGGGGCGCTCGCGCGGAAGTTCCTGGTAGATCTGCGATGACATCTGCATATGCGCGTGCACGCGATATAATCTAAGTAATGTACCGATCGCGCTGGAGCATCCTCCTACCCGTCGCCGCGTTAGTTTTGATAAGCGTATTCACGCTGTCGTCTTCTTCCGCGCACGCGCTCTTCGCAGGGGAGATGAATTTCGTGAGCGATCTCATTTCGACATCGGCGCCGAATACACCGGCGACACACATCATCCAATTCTCTCCGACGCATGATATCCCGGCTTCGGGCGAGATCGTCATCACACCGCAAGCGGGGGCGTTCACGATTCCCGGCGGGTTGGACAATACCGACATTGAGTTTTCCGTATCCTCTCTCGGCGGCCCCTATGTCGATCGGCCGACTGCTGATGCTGCCGATGGGGGAAATGACGGCATCGTGGTCACCACGGGTACGTCCGGGTCGATCGTCATCACGCTCAATTCGACCACAGGCATCAACGCGAATGATGCCGTACGGGTCAGCGTCGGAACAGTCGGCGCGGGCGACACAATGACAAATCCCGCGTTCATCCACTCGTATAACATTGGCATCGCGACCTACGACCCAACGCATACGATCATCGACAGCGGCAACGCGATGATCGCCGTCGTCTCACCGGTGTCGCTCGTCTTGCCGACCGATCTTTTGCGCCCGACGGTTTTCAACGGACTGCCCTCGGGCGAGATCGCAGCTGGCAACTCGACGATCGAGCTTTCCGTACAGACAGTCGATTTTGCGACCTGCCATTACGCGACATCAAGTGGCATGTCGTATTACGATATGCCGTACTCGTTCTCGCCGACCGTCGGCACGTTTTTTGATGCGGTCCTCACCGGGTTTCAAGATGGCACGACCTATAATTTCTATGTGCGTTGCAATAATAATCTCGACAACCCCAATAATACCGATTATGTGATCTCTTTCTATCTCGACCCGACGCCAGCGATCCTCACCTCAAGCAGTGGCACGAACGCAGGAAGCGAGCCGGGCGAGGGTTATCTCGGGCCGGGCGGAGAAGGGAATTATCCGGATGGTAGCGCGTACCTCTATCTCGCCAACGTGACGCTTTCCGGCTGGACTATTCCCTTAAGCACTGTGACCGTTGTCACCGATGGCACATCGAATGCGACCGCACAGGCGAATACCGACGGATCGTTCAGTGTGCTTGTCTCTGGGCTCGAACGCGGAACGTATACGTTCCAGGCATATACGACCGACACGACCGGCACCAACTCTGCTTCATATGCGTCCTCGCTCTTGCTCGGGCAAGCGACGAACAACAGCATTTCCGGCATCCTCATACCGCCGACCATCGAACTCTCGAAAAGTGCGATTCAGTTCGGTGATCCGCTCACTGCATCGGGCGCGGGAATGCCGAACACACCGATCAGCGTGACCGTTCAGCTGCAATCGCCCGCCGCCGGCGCGAGCGATACACATATGTACACCGCCACGTCCACGGTGACCGGTGCGTGGCAGGTCGCGCTCGACACGAGCGCATACCCCGACGGATCATACATCGCGACCGCGCGTGAGATACAATCGGCGCAATCCGCAAGCGGCTATAGCACACCGGCCCCGCTTACGGTCGGCACCGGAGGGGCATCATGCTCGGCGACCCCCGATATGAATAGGGACGGCAAGGTGAATCTCATCGACTTCTCCATCTTCCTCACCAATTGGGGAGGGACCGGACCGGCGGGGGACTTCAACTGCGACGGGCAGGTCAACCTCGCGGATTTCAGTATCATGCTGTTCAATTGGACGGGATGAAATATACTGGAACCCATCATATGTCGCGCAAGAACCAGTTCGTATACCTTGTTTCCGTTACCGTGCTCCTCGGTGTCGCCATTGCAATGATGTTGACACTTTTCAGAGTCCCGTCCGTCGCGCATACCGCGTCGACATTCAATACCGAATACACGCTCGTGCTTTCCGATTACAACGGTAATGCGGTGCACCTCTACGATTATCGCCGTCAGGTCTTGATCGCCTATGCGTGGGCGTCATGGTGCCCGTACTGCGGCACCGAGATCGAAGGGCTCGCGCAGCTTAAGGCTACCTATGGTGACAACGTACAGATCGTCGCCATCAATCGCGGCGAACCGCTCTCGGTCGCGCGCGCATATACGAATGCGCTCACGAATACCACCGGTGTCGTGTTCCTTCTCGATCCGACCGACTCATTCTTCAAAGACATCGGCGGCTATGCGATGCCCGAGATGGTCTTCATCGATAGCTCCGGTGCGATCATCTTTCACCAGCGCGGTCCGATACAGATGTCTGATGTGCAGGCAGAGATAGAAAAACTCCTCCACCCCTAAATGATGGATTTCGTAAATCCATCATTCCAGCGTCAGCCCTTGTACGTGGAGTTCAGTTAATGCCATGTCACGAAGATATTTCGAAATGACCATGCGGTAGTTTCTGAAAACGTCCTGGAATAGATCCATCGTAATGATCGAGGGGAAGTTATGCGTCCCGCAGTAATCGAGATAGCTGCTCCAACGATATTCATCCAGATATACGAGCGCCTCCTTCGTATTTCGAATGTTATGCGTACGCCAATCCTCAGCGCCTTCTAGAAGATCAAGCGAATTCAAATGAATATAATGCAGGATGTGAAGAAAATAGGCATCTGAATCGATACGGATCTTTTTTGTGCGACCTTGGAACAACGTGCCCGATCGCGCGTATTTTTCGTTAAAGTAATTCGCATACCCGACGTTCACTTTACGGATGAATTTTGTTAATCCGCCTTCCGCGCGCTCGGATAGAAGAAGATGATAGTGATTTCCCATAAGGCACCACCCATGAATATCAACAATCATGTCCCGCTCCCGTCCCAATGATGGATTTCGTAAATCCATCATTTTATCGATCGTGAATGAACGATATGCGTTACCCGCCGGGGCACTGTCGTTGAATTCATAGATATCGTGGACGAAGCGGGCACGATCTTGATCATCCAAAAACAAAGTACGCTTATCGACCCCGCGATTTAGTGCATGAAAAAGCTCGACCCCCATAGTATGTGTTTCAATTATATCGTGTCCACGCCAAGCATAGTAGTAATGATGGATTTACGAAATCCATCATGGTCAGGCGCGCGCGAGCGCCATGAGAGTGACGTCCGCCTTTGCTTTGGTAAGTGGTTTGCCGGCGTTCACGAGGGTCGCGCCGGTCGTCGTCACATCGTCGATGAGGAAAATATGCGCGTAGCGAATGAGGTCGGGATCGGTGACCGAGAATGCGTTGCGCATATTGGCGAGTCGCGACGATCGCGGCAGGGAAGTTTGGTGCGGTGTGTCGCGCGTGCGGATCAGTATTGTATCGTTGACTATTGCAAGCGTGCCGTCGTGAAATTCCCGCGGTAATCGTTCGAGAACCAGTGCAATTTGATTGAAGCCGCGTTTTCGCATACGTGTACCATGTAGTGGAAGGGGAAGGATCCAGATCGGCCGCGGCGAGAACGCGCGAACTGCCGCGATCTCTTCGCGTAGATAATCGGCCAAAACCGCTGCACAGAGGTGCGCTGCATGCTCATTGCCGTCATATTTGAGACTGCGGACGAGATCTTGTATTTCCGGCTTACGATAATCCATTAATGTCGTGATATGCCCACCGAGGAGCTCGTGGTCGGCGGCGAGAAGCGGAATTTGTTCGAATCCTCGCGCTTTCGTCCGCGCGGTGTGGGCGTGTGGCGGAAGTATCGCATCGAGTAGTTCGATCCAGATCGTGCGCAGTAAACGTATCGGACGACCCCGGTCCATATTCACGCATTATAATCCAGGCGCGTGCTAAAGTTATCGTATGGAACTTGCGCAAAAGAAATGCGTTGCATGCGAGGGCGATATGCCGCCGCTGAATGCGGCAGAAGCCGAGGTCCTTTTGAAACAAGTACGTGGCTGGGCGTTGGTAGATGATGCGAAAAATATCTCAAAATCGTTCGCGTTCGCCGACTTTGCAGGTGCGATGGCATTCGCGAACAAGATCGCCGTCATCGCTGAAGCGGAAGGGCATCATCCCGATCTCGCCGTATCGTGGGGGAGAGTCACTGTTGAGCTCACGACGCATGCCATCAAAGGGCTTTCAGAGAACGATTTTATCCTCGCGGCCAAGATTGATCAGATACAACATTAATCGCACATAGCCCCGTTCGGATATGGCGGCAGTTGCGTCCGTACATCCGCAATGATGATATAATTTCTCTATGGCGTTCTCATTCGGAAAGTTGTTTGAGGGAATGAAAGGCACCGAGGGTAGCGTCGTCGGTATCGATATCGGCACATCATCGATCAAGGTCGTCCAATTGCGTGCGAGCCGCGGCGTAGCAGTATTGGAGACCTATGGCGAGATCGCGCTGGGCCCGTATGCGCAGGTCGCCATCGGTAAGACGGTGAAGATCCCGCCGGAAAAGATCGCGGAAGCTCTCGTGGACCTCATTAAAGAAGCGAATGTGACCGCTCATCAGGCGAGCGTTTCGATCCCGTTCTCGTCGAGCTTGCTCACGATCGTTGATCTTCCCAAAGTCGATGCAGAGTCATTGAAACGCATTGTTCCGATCGAGGCGCGCAAATACATTCCCGTGCCGGTCTCCGACGTTGTCTTGGATTGGTTCGTCGTCCCGGAGGCCACGGAAGAGGCGAGCGCTTTCGATGTCGTTGACGACAGTAAGAAGGCGAAGAAACCGAAAGGTCAGGAGGTGCTGCTCGTGGCGATCCACAATGACATACTGCGCGCCTATCAGACCGTTTCCGCCAATTCAGGGCTCACCGTCGATTTCTACGAGATCGAAGTCTTCAGTGCGATCCGGGCGACCATCGACCACGGTATTGCGCCCCTTCTTATGGTCGACCTCGGCGCTTCGACGTCGAAAATGTATATCGTCGAGCGCGGCATCGTTCGGCTCACTCATATTGTGACCGCGGGGGGGCAGCATATGACCGAGACCTTGGCCAATACGATGAGCTGGGAATTCGAAAAAGCCGAACGTGTGAAGCGTGAGCGCGGGCTCATCGACTCGACCGCATATTCGCGCACCGAGAACGATGATATCAAAACGGCTTTGTTATCAACACTCACCCGTATTTTTTCCGAGGTGAATCGGGTACTATTGAGCTACGGAGAGCGGTCGAACAAAAATGTCGCCCGTGTCATCCTGACCGGCGGCGGAGCATCCTTGCCCGGTCTCGTTGATGTCGCGCGCACGTCGCTTTCCGCCGAAGTGGTGATCGCAAATCCGTTCACCCATACCGAAGCGCCCGCATTCTTGGACGACGTCTTGAAACAGATCGGCCCGGGATTCGCCGTTTCAGTCGGGCTCGCCCTGCGTAAGCTCAAGCATTCCTAACGTTCTCATTCAATACATATGGAAATCGGCGTACCAACCTCATTCATACCGCACGACGCAACGATGCCGACGGAACTCCGCCGCTCCGGTGGCGGCGGTCTCGTTGATCTCTTCTTGCTCATCGCGATCGTGCTCTTCGTCGCTTCCAGTGTGCTCGCGGTCGGATCGTTCCTCTACCTGCAATATCTGAACAGCAAGAGCACGCAGGACCAGAACGAGATCAAAGCAGCACAAGCAGCATTCGACCCATCGCTCATTCAACAGTTGACGCGACTTGATCAGCGTATGAATTCCGCCGGAACACTGCTCGCCGATCACATTGCACCGAGCGCGTTCTTCGCGGCGCTCGATCAAATGACACTTTCTGCGGTCTCATTTCAGAGTCTGAGCTTCAATGCCGATGACTCGAAGGGTATGACGTTGCAGATGGCAGGCATCGCGCGCGACATCAACTCTGTTGCATTGCAGGCGGATCTTTTCGGCAAGAGCGGCATCATCACTGACGCCATATTCTCCGGTATTGACCAACAGGCGGACGGCGTTCATTTTTCTGTCACGGGCCTCGTGAACCCTTCATCTATAAATTACATGACGTTGGTGACCGGCCAGGCTCCGTCCGGGGTCAATCAATTGCCGGTGTCATCGTCAACAGCATCTTCCGTCCAGTCGTCACCCGCACCGAGTCAGACGGCGCCGACACAATTTTCGGGCAGTGCATCGCAGTCGCCTCAACAGCCGACGTCGACCTCAACACCATAATATGCGACCTATCATTGCATCCTTTGCCATCGTTCTCGCAGCGGTCATATTCTTCGCGTACACGAAGCCGACCTACGACTCAACACAGTCGGTTCAAACGCAAATTAATCAGTACAACGCGGCGTTAGACAAGGCGACCCAATTACAATCGCTCAAGCAGACACTTTTAAGCAGATACAATTCATTTGACCCAACGGATCTCGCGCGCCTTCAGACGATGCTTCCCGACCAGGTGAACAACATCGGTCTTATTCTCGATCTCGATACGCTCGCAAATCAGTTCGGGCTTTCACTTGAGAATGTCGGTATTGGTTCATCGGGGCAGGGCTCGTCAGGGCAAAGCACGACGGAGGGGACCGGGAATACGACATCGATCGGCTCTTCCGCGTCAGCTTTTGAATCGCTTGATGTGACGTTCACGATCCACTGCACGTACGCACAATTCATACAATATATTACGAGTCTCGAGACGAGTCTGCGCATCGTGGATCTCGTCGGGCTTACCGTGGGGAGCGGGGGGAGCGCGGGCGCCTCGTCACTGCCGTCAGCTTCGACCACGCAGGCCGGGGCCGATAACAATATCTACACATTCAATGTGACCCTGCGTACCTATTGGCTTAAATAACGATGCTATGATCTCTTCACTTCTTCACAGTAAAATCGCCATTATCGCCATCGTCATCGTGATCGCGGGTGGAATGTGGTATGGGCTCACCTCATCGTCTTCACCGGCATCGACGGGCGTCCTTTCGTCGTCCGCTACTGATTCGAGCGGTGACCAGTCGATCGTCTCGACGTTGCTGGCGCTTCAATCCATCACGCTTTCCGGGGCGATCTTTTCCAATCCCGCGTATGCGACGCTGAAAGACTTCACGACTGCGATCGTACCTGAACCGGCCGGCCGGCCGGATCCGTTCGCACCTCTGCCGTCATCGGCCCCCACTCCGACCGCTACCGCATCCCAGAGCGCACAGATATTCCAGCCGGTGAAGAAGTAGCGGACCCTTAATGCCGAACGCAAAGAACATACCGGTCGACACAGACGACAGCATGTCGTTCAATATTGCGACGCCGTCGCGAGAGTTGAGCGATCAAAAAATTCCATACGAGGTACTTCGCTTCATACCGCAGGAGTCAGCGGAACACTACCGGATCGCGCCGCTTGCTGTCACGGATGGAGTGCTTGAGGTCGGCATGGTGGATCCCGATGACATTCACGCGATCGATGCCCTGAATTTCATTGCGAAAGCGACCGGGATGCCGTTCAAGGTCTTTACCATATCGCAGGTCGACTTTGACACGATCATCAAAATGTATCGCGGGTTGACGGGCGAGGTCGACCGGGCGATATCCGATCTAGAGACCGCTGAGCTGAACAAGCCCGCAAATCAAAAGACGAACGAAGAATCAGGTGAAGGCCTTCTCGATCTTGACGATCCTACGCTCTCACGCCCCCGCACGTCCGTCCAAAATCAAAACCCGAATATTCAGGAAGATGCGCCCACGATCAAGATCGTCTCAACGATTCTGCGTTATGCGATCGACGGCAAAGCATCCGATATCCATATCGAACCGTCGCCCTCGGGCGTCCGCGTTCGCTACCGTGTTGACGGCGAATTGCACACGAGCGTAATATTGCCGTTGAACGCCCATCGCGGGATCATTGCGCGCGTGAAAGTTCTTGCGTCAATGCGGCTCGACGAACAACGAAAGCCGCAAGACGGTCGTTTCGCCGCCTCGATCGACGGACGCGAGATCGATTTCCGCGTGTCGACCTTCCCCAGCTACAGTGGGGAGAAGGTCGTGATACGTATTCTCGATCGTGATCAGGGGTTCATCTCGATGGACAAGATCGGCCTTACCGAGCGCAACCTAAGCCTCATGCGTGCGGCGGTCACGCGCCCGCACGGCCTCATCCTTATCTCCGGTCCGACCGGTTCAGGTAAATCGACGACGCTCTATTCGATGTTGACTGAGCTCGATCGTGAGAAGAAGAACGTCCTCTCGCTCGAAGACCCGATCGAGTATTACATTGACGGCGTCATTCAATCGCAGATCCGCCCCGAGATCGGTTACACGTTCGCCAACGGCCTGCGCACGACCTTGCGTCAAGACCCGGACGTCATCATGGTCGGCGAGATTCGCGATAGCGAGACCGCGAAGCTCGCGTTCCAGGCGGCACTCACCGGTCACCTCGTGCTTTCGACCATTCACACCAACGACGCCGTCGGTACCGTCTCACGCCTCATCGACATGGGTGTCGAGCCGTATCTCATCCCGCCGGTCCTCATCCTCTCGATCGCACAACGCCTCGTGCGTACGCTCGTCCCCGATACGGGGACTGCCATATCGCTTTCCGCATCTGATCGCAAAGGCATCGAAGCCCAGCTCCGAACACTGCCGGAGAAATATCGTTTCGCGATCAAGGACACGGTCTATGACCCGGAAAAAGGCCCGCAGAGCGCGACAGGAATGCGCGGACGCATGGCGGCATTCGAAATACTCGAGATGTCGTCGGAGATCGAACGGATCATTCTTGAGAACCCCGTCGAGTCGAAACTCTGGGAGGCTGCGCGCGCGCAAGGAATGCTCACCATGCGCGAGGATGCTATAATGAAAGCGTTCGATAAGAAGATTCCATTCTCGGAGATATCAACGCTCTCGAGCATGATGCTCGGTGTTGACGAGGAGAACGTCGTTAACGCTCCACCACCGTCCGAAGATCCCGCGTAACCGCTATGAGCGATCAATCACCGGAGACAACGAATAAAGGAACAATCCTCCTGGTGGATGATGATAAATTTTTGCTCGACATGTATGTGCTTAAGTTCGCACATGAGGGCTATACCGTTCACGGATGCCTTTCCGTCGCCGATGGTCTTGCGGTGTTGAACAAAGGATTCCCGGCAGACGCGGTCGTTTTCGATATCATTATGCCTGACCAGGATGGCTTCGCGTTCTTAGAGACAATGAAAGTACAGAAATTAGGCGAGGGGGCGGTCAAGATCGCGCTCTCGAATCAAAGCAATGAAGCAGATCAGACACATGCGCGGGATCTCGGTGCGGATCTCTGTTTGGTGAAAGCGAGCTTGATCCCATCGGAAGTTGTCAACATAGTCGGTGAAGAGATCGCGAAGCGAAAGCACAAATAGACGATATACTATAGACAATGGAATACGCACCGACGCTAAAAAAATATCTCACCGTTCTCGTTCATGAGGGTGCATCAGACTTGCACTTATCGGTCGGCTCGCATCCGACCATTCGTGTATCCGGATCGCTTTTGCCGATGCTCAAGGAGCCGGTTTTGGCCGGCCCGGATACGGGCGGGTTCCTCTCGGTCATGATCAATAAAGATCAATATGCGCGCTTTCTCGATTCGCAGGAATGTGATTTCGCGTATGAGACGGAAGACGGTACCCGATATCGTGGCAATGCGTTCTTTCAACGCGGAACTATTTCGGTCGCACTGCGCCTCATCCCGAAGAAGATCCGCACGATCGCCGAGTTGAATCTCCCCGACATCTTGCTCTCATTCGCACGCAAGGCACAGGGATTTTTCCTCGTTGTCGGACCGGTGGGGCAGGGTAAGACGACGACACTCGCGGCATTGGTCGAGACCATCAACGCGGAGCGTATGGAGCACATCGTGACCATCGAGGATCCGATCGAGTATGTGTTCGAGCCGAAGCAGTCCTTGATCGACCAGCGTGAAGTCCACATCGACACAAAAGATTTCCCCGTAGCGCTCCAATCCGCCTTTCGTGAAGACATTGACGTGCTCTTGGTCGGCGAGATGCGCGGTCCCGAGACGATCTCAGCGGCGGTAACAGCTGCAGAGACCGGCCATCTCGTGTTCTCAACGCTTCATACCAACAACGCCGCGCAGACGATTGATCGTATCATCGATACGTTCGCTGCCGCACAACAAGATCAGGTGCGCCTTCAACTCGCATCCTCGATGACCGGGATCTTTTCGCAGCGACTTGTACCGCGGATCTCGGGCGGTCTCATTCCCGCCTATGAACTTCTCATCAACAACAACGCGGTGGGCAATCTCATTCGCGAGAAGCGAACGCACGAGATCGATACGGTCATTGAAACGAGCTCCGGAGAGGGAATGATCGACATGAACCGAAGCCTTGCGGAGCTGGTCAGCCGCGGCGAGATCAGTGTCGAGACAGCCTATCAGTACTCTCTGAACCCGAACGTGCTCAATAAGTTGCTCTAGAATTTTTGTATGGCGAATTTTACCTATACTGCGCTTGATACCGACGGTAAAGAGCGGGCGGGGACCATCGACGCCTTGAACATGGATCTTGCCATTGCGGCACTACAGCGGCGCAATCTTATCATTTCGCGCATCGAACCGGCCGCGAAAAAATCCGAGGGTATCGACCTCAAAGCGCATGTATCCTTTTTCGAACGCATTACCAACGAAGATATTGTGATGATCAGTCGTCAGATGACGACCCTCTTTGAAGCACAGGTGTCAGCTCTGCGCGCATTCCGACTTCTTGCGGCAGAGGCGCGCACGCCCAAGCTCGGAGCCAAGCTCGATGAGGTCGCCAACGAGATCCAATCAGGAAGCACGATCTCGACGGCACTTTCACATCATCCCGATGTGTTCTCGCCGTTCTACGTCAACATGGTGCGTGCAGGCGAAGAGTCAGGCAAGCTCGATGAGACGTTCTCGTTCCTTGCTTCATACCTCGAACGCAATTATGAGATCGGTCAAAAGGCGAAGAATGCATTGATCTACCCGGCATTCATCATTCTTACGTTCATCGTCGTCATGACCCTGATGATGACGATAGTCATACCGAATCTCGCCAGCATGCTCACGACGGTCGGCGGTCCGGTGCCGTTGCCGACCGCGATCGTTATGGGCGTTTCGAATTTCTTCCGTACCTATATTCTCCTCATCCTGCTCTTGCTACTCGCGGCGGGCGGTTTCCTCTATCAATATTCCAAGACGCCCGCGGGCGAAGAAATGCTTTCACGCGCGCGGCTTCAGACACCGGCGATCGGCGGCATTTATCAAAAGATCTTTCTCTCGCGCATCGCCGACAACCTTTCGACGATGTTAAAAAGCGGTATTCAGATCCTCCGCGCGATCGAAATAACGGGTTCCGTTGTGGGCGATCCGGTCTACAGTCATATCCTTACGCAGGCGGCTGTCGAAGTGAAAGGTGGCCTGCCGCTCTCGGAAGCATTGCGCAAACATCCGGAGATACCGGGCATCGTCGTCGCCATGGTCAAGATCGGCGAGGAGACGGGCAATATGGGAACGATCCTTGAAACGATCGCGCGCTTCTATCGCCGCGAAGTCGATAACGCCGTTGATACATTGGTCGGTCTCATCGAACCGATCATGATCGTCGTCTTGGCCGTCGGCGTCGGCGTCCTCCTGGCTGCGGTCTTGTTGCCGATCTACAATATAGCTTCTAGCTTCTAGTTACGAGGAAGAGAAATACATCGTGCATTCCTAGAATGCTAAAAGCTGATCACGAGTGCCTAGTTTTCTGGTTATCCACATAGCACCATGGAAGCTAACGAAAGCGAAGTGCGGCGGTATACAATATACGGACAGATATCGTGCGCGGATATCACGCTTGTTTATTAATTAGTAGTAAGGGAAAAATTATTTATGAAGAAGAATTATAAGAAAGGCTTTACGCTCATCGAACTCTTGGTGGTCATCGCCATCATCGGTATCTTGGCGTCGATCATCTTGGCGTCGCTTGCGACAGCTCGCGGTAAGGGCAATGATTCGAAGGTCAAGGAACAGCTCAATAGTATCAAGAATGCCGCGGAGATCTATTACGCGACGAACAACAGCTACGGTGCCGCGACTACGGGGACGTGCTCCGGAGCCGGCACGATGTGGGCCGATTCGGGAACGGGATCATCGGGTATGGGAAATCTCGTCTCTCTGAGCAACTATCCGTCCGGTACCACAATGAGTTGCTACGCGGCGGTTGGGTCTGCCGGAGTGGCGGCTGCCTATGCAGTTTCAGCGAGTTTGTCGTCAGCCAGCTCTTATTGGTGCGTTGATAGTACGGGTATGTCAACAAGTACGACCGCCGCTGTTTCAGCAACACACTGCTAGTAATTGACGCGGTAGGAAACAAGAGCCCACCGGAAACGGTGGGTTTTTTGTTGCCTACTGTGTATAACGCACGTATCGTGCGCTCGGTTCATTGTACAATGATGGCTATGTACAAAAACGCGCAGCGGGGGAAACGCGAGCATGGTTTTACGCTGATTGAGCTTCTCGTGGTGATCGCAATAATCGGTATCTTGGCGACGATCATCTTAGTAAGTCTTGCGGTAAGCCGCGCCAAAGGTAACAGTGCCTCGATCAAAGAACATCTGCTCAATACACGCAACGCTGCCGAGCTCTATTTTAGCGTCAACGGGACGTATGGAACTCCAGACACCGGCGGTGCCGGAACGGATTGCATCGGAGCGGCGGGTACCGTCGGTTCGCTTTTCAACGATACGACGGTTTCGAATATCAAAACGATCATTGCAGGTGTTGTAAGCGTAAGTGGCGGAGCTTCCGGTGTGGATTGCGGAGCGAGCGCAACTGCATGGTCTATCGCGGCCATTCTTCCCGGGGGTGGTGCGTGGTGCGTCGATAATCAAGGGGAATCAAAAGGAAACTATGGGGCCAACGGGGCGAATACGTACACCGGCGGGACGAATGCGCTTTATGGCGCAGCAACGGCGGCTCATACGAGTGCGGGATCGACCGTTTGCAATTGACGCACATTCTTCGGTTTTATAGATGGTATAATGATCTTCTCTATGAAGGTATTGACCAAGAGCACTACAGCAACGAGATCGACGGGATTCACCCTCGTCGAGCTCTTGGTCGTCATTGCCATCATCGGTATTCTTGCATCGATCATTCTCGCGTCGCTTTCGACCGCCCGAGCGAAAGGTCGCGATGCGAAGCGCATTTCAGATATCAAGGAGATCCAACTTGCCCTTGAGCTGTATTATGATGCAAACAGCAACTATCCGATGAATATTTACGGCTCTCCGAGCCCGCTCGTGTCGCAGGGATATATTTCGGTCATGCCGGTAGACCCATCCTACGGGACATGCACCGACGGCTCCCAGTCCGGTTGTTATAAGTACGTTGTCTTGAACTCGACGAATTGCGGCATCGGCTGTTCATCGGGAACTTCATATCATCTGGCAGCGACCCTTGAGACGACCAATCCGAGCGCTACTCAGAACGCCGCAGAAGCATGTCCGATCGGATCTGGCCCGGTCGGCGGAGCGTGTCCGAGCCCCAGCACCGGCGTGAAGGATACATACGTTGCAAGTACAATTTTTACCGATTTCTATGGTATGAGCACGAATTGTGGGAATTCGACGAATGCCACTGCCGCGACTGTCCTGTGTTTCGATGTGACGCCGTAATATCGATTGCGAAGCGCGACCGGGCAACGGTAACCGGCTTTCTCTGCGCTATACTATAGAGACAATGCCCGTAATTTTCTTAGTCGGTACCTTCGGACTCTTTGGTCTCATCATCGGGAGTTTTCTCAACGTTGTGATCTTGCGGCGCGGTGCGCGTACCGTCGGAGGCAGATCGGGTTGTCTTTCATGCGGCGCGCCGCTTCGATGGTACGACCTCGTACCGGTCGTGTCATGGATCGCCCTTCGTGGTCGCTGTCGTGCGTGCGGGAGCCGCATATCGGTGCAATATCCGCTCGTCGAAGCTTCAACGGCGGTACTGTTCGCTTGTATCGGTGCGTCCGATCTTTCGATTCCGATGCAGATCATCTCGCTCATCATCATTGCATTGCTGATCCTGATAACCGTGTATGATCTGCGCCACACCATCATTCCGGATGAATGGTCGTATACATTCGCGATCCTCGCGTTCATTTCGGCATCGTCGTTCGCAATAGGTAGCGGATGGACGGGTATTTTTTCGCTCATTATCGCGGGGCCGCTCTGTGCGCTGCCGCTCTTCGCGTTGTGGCTCATTTCTCGCGGACGGTGGATGGGACTCGGCGACGCAAAGCTCGCACTCGGCATTGGATTCTTGCTCGGACAGGGAACAGGTCTCTTTGCCGTGTTCTTCGCGTTCGTGATCGGGGCAGTTATTTCCGTCTGTTTCTTATTGCCGTATTCATATGTACGCGCGCGATTTGGGATAACTCGTTTGGGCGCAGGGGGCGCGGGCTTTACAATGAAGAGCGAAGTACCGTTCGGGCCGTTCCTCATCGCGAGTACGCTTTTGGTCTGGCTCATGACGATCTACGGGATGCCGATACCGTTTTTGAACATCACATGAAATATAAGCGAACAAGCGGATTCACACTGATCGAACTTCTTGTTGTAGTGGGGATCATCATCATGCTCTCGGCGGTGATGCTTGCCGACACGAACAAATTCGGCGGACAGTCACTGTTGCAAAATCTCGCGTACGATATCGCGCTTTCGGTGCGTGAAGCACAGGTGTACGGCATTTCCGTCCAAAATACGGGTACGTCGGGCGATCTCACGCCGGGGTATGGCATGTATTTTAGTACGGCTGATTCAGCGCACTATCATCTGTTCGCCGATACGAGCAGTGGTCCCGGCGTTCTGGAGCCCGATGGAGTATACGAAGCGGGAGAGGATGTCTCCCCATCGCCGTATTCGATCGGCAGTGGTTTTCAGATATACGATCTCTGCGTCACCGGAGATAGCGGTGAGGATTGTTCTCAGACGTCGCTGACGCTCATATTTCTCCACCCGGAGCCTGATGCATATATAGATCCGACATGCTCGGCGACACAAGACGTCGTTAGTGGACAATATGACGAGCAATGTAGCTCTTCGTATTCGAGCGCGCGCATCATTGTTTCCTCTCCGCGTGGTGATTATATGAGCATAGTCATCTCGAGCAACGGTCAGATCAGCGTTAATAGTTGCGGCGTTGCTCATACGCCGGGGTGCCCTTGAGACCGCTATGTATCAGCACGTACGAACTAGAAGATCACGAGGCCATCAGGAAGGCTTCACGCTTATTGAAATGCTCGTCTCGATCGCGCTTTTCGCCATTGTGATGGTCGTGTGCGTCGGAGCGCTCCTGAGCCTCGTTGGTGCGAACAAGAAGGCGCAGGCGCTCGAGTCGGTCATGAATAATCTCAACATATCGCTCGATGATATGGTCCGCGCGATCCGCGAGGGAACAAATTTCAACGGTTCAGTAGGGTGTGCTTCCAACACCGGCGGCGGTCCGGACGATTGCACCGGTGGAACACAGACGTTCTCTTTCGCTCCCTACGGTATCGATACGACTCACAGTTACACGCCGACGGTCTATGAATACGTCATGAGCGGATCGACGAATTGCACGACGACGACCGGTGCGGGCGGCTGTATCATGCGATCAGAGAATGGAGGTCCATTTTACCCGCTGACCGCGCCCGAGGTATCGGTCACGGGCATGGAGTTCTATGTCGTCGGTACGGCATCCGGCGACACGATACAACCGCGCGTCATCATCACGATCAGTGGTACCGCGGGCGGCGGTAGTGTGAAGACCTCGACGACTTTCGATCTCCAGGCGACCGCGCTCCAGCGCGCACTCGGTTTGTAACTATGAAATTTTTACTGCACGATATATCTTGGCGCACCGTACATCCGCGAACCCGCGGCTTCACGCTCGTGGAGACACTTGCGGCGATAACCCTCATCATGATCGCGATCGTCCCTCCAATGGGTCTCACGGTGCAGAGCTTGAGCGTTGCGTATTATGCACGCGATCAGATAACTGCCTCTAACCTCGCCCAGGAGGGGATCGAAGCGGTCCGCGCGGTCCGTGACGGGAACATCCTTGCTTCTGCCGAGAGCGCGAACGGAGGAACAGGCACGTCGTTATTCAACGGTATTCCAACTGACGGGAGCAACTTCCGAGTCGACGGAACGCAGACCGATCCGACGAAAATTATCACGTCGTGCGGTGGCGGGAACAGCCCGTGTCCTGCACTGGAGATAAATAATGGCGTCTACGGATACACGGGGAATCCGACGAACTTCACGCGTTCCGTGACGGCGACGGTCGTATGGAGCGACTCCGGCGGTAATGCGCAAGAGATCAGTGTGACCTCTACCGTCGTATGGCAAACGGCCGCCTATCGGACCCAGCAAGTTCAATTGACGGAGGATATGTTCAACTGGCCGAGCCCCGGATCGGGCACCTGATCATCATATGAATATCAAACAACGCGGATTCACACTTCTCCTTGCGGCGCTCATTGCTTCCATCGTGCTCTCGCTCGCGACCGCGATCTTCAGTATTGCCCAGAAGCAAGTCGCGCTTGCCTCGCTCTCACAACAGTCACAATACGCTTTTTATGCCGCCGACACCGCCGCCGAATGCGCGCTCTATTGGGACATACGATATGGATACTTCGGTACGGTGACACCGACGCCCGCTACAACACTCACGTCTCCGCCGCTTCCACCTACACCGCCGATCCCGCCGTATTGTGATGGGCAAGCATTCACTGCTTCGCCGGTATACAACGCTGGCAGTCCGGCGACGTATCCATACACGCAAACATTCCAATTGTCGTTACAGAGCGGTAAGTATTGCGCGAACGTCGCGGTCATCAAGTGCCAGGGAACGCTCGCCGACAACGGAGCGTGCACTCTCATATCGAACGGGCCGATCGCGACGCAAGTTCGAGCCTATGGGTTTAACACACCATGTACGGCGATCACAACGAACGCGACCGCGCTCGAACGTTCGGTCCAGCTCAATTATTAAAATGAGCTTCTCTCGTGGCTAGCTATGAGCTCCGTGGGGCACGCATGCATTTTTAGAAGCTAGCCACTAGATGCTAGAAGCACTATGATATGCGGATGAACGTAGAGCGGATACCCAAAGAAGATCGAGAACGCTACGAAAAGCTTAGCGCGGCGATCGACCACTATCGCCGACAGTTCCACGTGTACGACATTGAGGAAATAACGGAATCAGCCCGTGATTCCTTGATGCATGAACTGACTGAGCTCGAGGCGAAATATCCGAGCCTTGTCACCCAGGAGTCACCGTCGCAGCGCGTTGCGGGGAAGCCGTTGCCGCAATTTGAAAAAGTTCGCCATGAGGTCCCGCAGTGGTCCTTTAACGATGCGTTCTCCCCCGATGATCTGCGCGCCTTCGACGAACGGGTAAAGCGATTTCTCAAAGATGCATATCCGGATGTGCGCCCGCACTACGTCTGCGAGCTCAAGATCGACGGTTTGAAGATCGTCTTTACCTATGAGAAGGGGATGTTGAAGACCGCGGCGACGCGCGGCGACGGCACCCTCGGCGAAGACGTCACACAGAATATTCGTACGATCGAATCCGTGCCGCTTCGTCTCTCGCGGCCGATCGATATCATCGTCGAGGGGGAAGTGTGGATGAGCTCGAAGAACTTAGAACGGCTGAATAAGGAGCGCACGAAGAACGGCGAACCTTTGTTCGCCAATCCGCGCAATGTCGCCGCGGGCTCCATTCGTCAGCTCGATCCGAAGATCGCGGCGGCGCGCAAGCTCGATGTTTTTATTTACGATGTGGCGAAGACCAGCGAACAATTTCCGCCGACGCAGCTCGAAGAGCTCGAATATCTGCGCGCGCTCGGTTTTAAGGTCAATCCGCATCACGAGCTAGTGGATTCGATCGAAGGAGCCATCGCGTTCTGGGAATCATGGAAGAAAAAGGGACGCCATCAGGAATATTGGATCGATGGCATCGTGGTGAAGATCAACGAGCGCACCTATGAAGAGGTACTCAGCTATACCGGCAAAGCGCCGCGCTTCGCGATCGCATTCAAATTTCCTGCAGAAGAAGTAACGACGATCCTTGAAGATATCGCGTTCCAGGTCGGCCGTACGGGCGTCGTGACGCCGGTCGCACATTTGAAGCCCGTTCAAGTCGCCGGTTCGACGGTCTCCCGTGCGACCTTACATAACGAAGATGAGATCAAACGTCTCGATGTGTGCTTTGGCGACACGGTCGTCTTGCGCAAGGCTGGGGACGTCATCCCCGAGATCGTTTCGGTTGTAAGAGATCTGCGCCCCAAAGGCAGCAAACCATTTACATGGCCGACACGCGTCAATGCGTGTGGTGGCGATGGCCGAATCGAGCGCGTACCGGGCGCCGCTGCATGGCGTTGCGTTGATCGTTCATCGATTTCGCGCTTCAAACGCGCGTTCGCGTATTTTATCTCGAAGAAAGCGCTCGATGTCGACGGTGTCGGTGAGAAAGTCGCGGAGCTATTGATCGACGAAGGGCTCGTGCAATCGCTCGACGACCTTTTCACGCTTGAGGAAGGGGATTTCCTCGCGTTGCCGGGATTCGCCGAGATCTCGGCGAAGAACGCGCATGACGCGATCCGTGCCGCGTCAAAGAATGTCCCGCTCGCGCGACTCATTACCGGACTTTCGATCGACCACGTGGGCGAAGAGACCGCGCGCGATCTGGCGGGCCATTTCGGAACGATACAAAAATTACGCTCGGCGACACTCGATGAATTACAAAGCATTGATGGCGTTGGCGGTGTCGTTGCCGAATCGCTCGTACAGTGGTTCGCCGACGAGAAAAATACCGCGATGCTTGATCGACTGCTTACACACCTCACGATCTTGAAGCCAGAGAAGATCAGTACAAGGGCGGCCCTTGTGCTCACCGGCAAGACCCTTGTCTTTACGGGCGCCCTCGAAACGATGAGCCGTGAGGATGCCGAGGAGAAAGTTCGCGCTCTTGGCGGCAAGACCGCGGGTTCTGTCTCTAAAAAGACCTCGTATGTGGTCGCCGGAAGCGATGCGGGATCGAAACTGGATAAAGCTCGCAGTCTCGGTGTCACGATCATTAGTGAGCAAGATCTTTTGAAACTGCTTGCATAAGTACGTCGGTCGCCGATTATAGGCCGTGCAGATTTCAGCGTATTGGCGCCGATGGTATTCTTTTTTCGTTCATGCTACGTTTTGGGTTAGGAAATGTCCTTTCAGGAAGGACATCAGAGCGAAAAAAGGAGCGTTCTCATGTCCCCGGTAACCGCTAAGGTCGCTACCGCATCGGGCGAGTGGCGTTGGACATTGGCGACATCCGTCGCACTCGTGATCTTCGTTGCGGGGTTGTTCAAATATCAGCAAAGCGTAATTCCGATGATCGCGTTCATCCTCGTCGTCGGAAGTTGGATGGCGAGATCAATGATAACAACAGGATGGATCGCCAGAAGCAAGGCATGGTTGCGTTTCGCCCAAATACTCACGATCGCCTCGCCGCTTGCGCTTGCGTTCATAGCGTCAGACGACGATGTATTCGTGAATCTGCGGACCGGCGAGACGTCCTTGTCCGGCATGCTCGTGGTGCTTCCGTTCGTCACACCGATCGCTCACATCCCGATCAAATATTCGATCGCGAGAGAGCAGCCGCTCGTTAAGGCTGATGGCGAAACCTCCGAGTGTGGCATTTCGTTCGACGGTTTTTTCCTTGATGTTCGGGATCCCAAAGCTGTCAGCAATTTAGTCACTGCGCACGCGGCGATGGGCCACCTCAAGACATTCATTCCATCAGGTCTACGAACGACCATGGACGAAGTTCTGGCCGACATCCTGAAGCGGACGTCGATGGACGGCGAGCGACGACCGAGCGGGCTATACGACGACATAAATGGCCGCGTTCAAGACGCACTATCGAGTCTGCATCTTCGGCCTTACAATGGCGTTCTCCGGTACGTATGCGATATCAAGCTTAAAGACTCCTGAAGGGGCGGACAGATATGAATCCGTGTTCACACCACCTGCTAAGAGATTCGCTCCGGCGATGATCGAGGCAGGTGGCTTTCTTTTTGTGAACACCGAGCTGACAAAATCTAATTTTGGCGTATAGTAGGCGCATGAATTCCGAGGCTCCGGTCGTAGACATACGCGCGCTCGCGGCGCTTGCCCGCGTTGACGTAAGTGACGCGGAAGTGGCGAAATTGGAGACCGAAATACCGAGCATTCTCAAATTTGTCGAGACGATTCAGAAGGCCGACATATCCGGTGTGACGAACGATACATCGCTTCGCAATGTCATGCGCGCTGATGAAGATCCGCACGAGAGCGGCATCTACACTGAAGTCCTTTTGAAAGCTGCTCCGACGCGCGAGGGCAATCGCATCGCGGTGAAGCAGGTGATCACCAGGAAGAACAACTAGTATGGACCTTTCCAAACTCACTATCGCGGCTGCCCGCCAGGATCTTGATGCGAAAAAGTATTCGGCGCTCGACCTCACCAATGCCTACCTCGATGCCATTGCCCAAAAAGACGGCGAGATCCACGCATATCTCGAAGTGTGGAAAGATTCTGCCCGCGAAGAAGCCAAACGCGCAGATGCCATGATCGCCAAAGGCGACATCTACCCGCTTACGGGCATCCCGCTCGCGATGAAGGACAATATCCTCATCGAAGGCCGCACCGCGAGCTCAGCATCGAAGATCCTCGAGAACTATCACGCGAGCTACGACTCTACGGTGACGGAAAAAATGAAGGCGCAGGGCGCGGTATTTCTCGGGCGCACGAACATGGACGAATTCGCAATGGGATCGTCAACAGAAAATTCCGCCTATGGCACGACCAAAAATCCGCGCGATACGAAACGCGTGCCGGGCGGTTCTTCCGGCGGTTCCGCTGCAGCCGTCGCATCCGACATGGCACTCGCGGCACTCGGATCCGACACCGGAGGTTCGATCCGCCAGCCGGCGTCCTTGACCGGCCTCGTCGGTCTTAAACCGACCTATGGTGCGGTCTCGCGCTTTGGACTCATGGCGATGGGATCGTCCCTGGACCAGATCGGACCGCTGACGAAGACCGTTGCCGATTCAAAAATTCTTTTCGATGTCTTGAAGGGCAATGATCCGCGCGATGGCACAAGCTTACCTGATGTTGCATCAATCGCCGCTCCCCAAAAGAAAGTCATCGGCGTGCCGCGATCGTTCCTCAAAGAGGGGACTGATCCTGACGTGCTCGCGCGATTCGAGGAGACATTGAAGAAACTTGAGAAAAAAGGCTACGAGATCCGCGATGTCGATATGCCCAACATCCCGTATTCACTCGCGGTCTACTACATCGTCATGCCCGCCGAGGCGTCGACCAATCTTTCACGATTTGATGGCATCCGCTATGGGCTCTCCGCTGCCGCCGACGACATCAAGAGCGTCTACGGCAAGACGCGCGCGGCAGGTTTCGGCCCTGAAGTTCGCCGTCGAATTATTCTCGGAAGTTTCGTCCTTTCCGCCGGCTACGCCGATGCCTACTATCGTCGCGCCCGCGCGGTGCGCGAGCTCATCCGTGGTGACTTCCTTCGCGCCTTTCAATCTGTCGACGCGGTCGTCACGCCGACATGCCCGGCGCCCGCGTTCACGTTCGGTTCCAAATCCGATCCGGTCGCCATGTATATCGAAGATATTTTCAGCGTTCCGGCCAATCTTGCCGGCGTTCCCGCGATCTCACTGCCTATGGGCACGGTCGTTCGTGATGGATCGACCTTGCCGACGGGCTTTCAGATCCTTGCGCCGCACACCCGCGAAGACATTCTTTTCAAGATCGGCCAAGAATTAGAGAGCGCATAGCCTGCTAGTGTATTTTATGGGGCCAGCCGCATGAAGAAGTGCGGGGCACTTCTTTTTCCGCGGTATAATATCCGCATGTACGGTGGACTGACAGCGGCTACTGGCATCAAAGCGGGATTCTCGGGATTGGGAATTTTCATATTCCAGTGGGTGCCGAGCCTCATGCTCTCACTTTCGACCGCCGGTGCGACCGGCTTCACGGTCAGTGGGACGACCACGGGTCCGATCACGAGCGCGGTCACCATACCGCAGATCAAGACCTACCTGCAAAATATTTCGCCCCCACCGATCTATCAGAAATTTATCGCTGACTGGGGACTCTTCGCCGCGATCTCGCTTTTTGTATCGCTCCTCCTGCTCGCCCTTTTGGTCTACTGCATCACTCGACTGCGCCAGGTACGTCGTTTCGAACATCAACGTTTCGAAGCCGCCGCGGCAACGGTCGCCGCACATGATATCCCTCGCACACACTTGCGTTGGGAACGTATTCTCACCGAAGTAACTTCCGACAACGAACAGAATTGGCGGATGGCTATTCTCGAGGCCGACATTATGTTGGGCGAGCTTCTCGATACCTTGGGCTACCGCGGCGAGACGATGGCCGACAAGATGCGCGCCGTTGATCGCGCCGATTTCAATACGATAGATCTCGCCTGGGAAGCGCACCGCATGCGCAATCGTATCGCGCACGAGACGTCGGAAGTCGCCCTCAATCCGCGCGATGTTCGCCACACGATTGATCTCTACCAACGCGTGTTCCGCGAGTTCAACTTTGTCGCGTAATACAAAAGATACGGGACGGCGCAGGGCCGTCCCGTTTTGTTGTGCCGCATTTCATGCGATCGTGGCTTACGCCCTGGCTTCTGATTCAGCGATCGAACGCAGAATATTTTCGCGTGCCCGCGCCTCGAACCGTTCCTGGAACCACGGCAGGTGGTAAAGGTGTTCTCGCTGCAGGAGCTGTCTCAAGAACGCCGCGCGACCCGCATTGAACTCCGCATCTGGCATATGCGCGTATTCGAGGCGGATCAAGTCGTCGTTTCTATGCACTTCCTCCGGTGTGCCGCCGAATCCCGAGAGATCGATGTCGGTCATGAGCGCTGCTTCGTCGCTCGACACCACGCCATCGTGCACGGTTGCGTGGATGACCTGTTCGACCTCCTTGCAGAATGGGCTGTCGAATCCGAGATAGGTGAGTGAGTTGCTGGCGAGCATCGCACTCAAGACTTCGTTTTTTCCTGGCGGCGCGTGAACGAAATATTCAGCATCGTGGAACCAGATCGCGATCTCGACGATGACTGGATCTGCCGGAGTCGACGCGGCCGCGGCGTCGAATTGATCGAGACAGTGGGCAATGTGCGCCCACGTGTGGTAGCGTCGACACCTGTCTTTGTAATGCCAATCCAAGTTTTCGAAAACCCGACGCGCGATCCCTGGATCCCTGCCTTGTGCGACCATCAACGCCAAAAAACGTTTTTCGAGCAGAACTGTGTCGAACATCGGAGCCTCCCTTCTCAAGTCAGTAGACTTGAGCTCTGTCGGCCATATTACGTAGCAGGGATGTAACGGTCAATCAATTTGCTCCGACCCCTCTTCAATGGTATTATTTCGTCGTTAAAGAAGATTATCGCGGGGTGGAGCAGTAGTAGCTCGCAAGGCTCATAACCTTGAGGTCGCGGGTGCAAATCCCGCCCCCGCAACAGAATTGTGACGCTCGGAACTTGTTCCGACAGCCGTAAAGGAGCGCAAATGCCTGTACGGTACCGTTTGGCGTCAAAGCCCTAGAAAACACGAAAGTCGCGATGGAGGTCGCGGTTTTCGTGTTTTCGGCTAGCGCGTGGATAACTTGGTTTTCTCCTTTAGTTCATTTTGCAGAACTTTTTCGAGATTTTGGAGCGTCGCCGCCCTATCATTTATCACTATTTTCTTCGCCGTCTTCGGTCTGCGCTTCAGATTTCCGATGAGCCACTTCGTGAACATGCGTCCTGCCACTCCATCGATATCTTCTGCAACGAAAGAGAATTTCGCGATCTTATCTTTCTTTCTCCAATCGGTATCTTGAAAGACGAGGCGTGCTCCGCCGGGCAAATGAAGGGTCTGGCCCGGCTGTACGACATAGGCTTGCATAAGCCAGTGTGCGAACCCGCGATCACTCGATGTAAATTCCAACGTAACCACAGATGGTTCTTTTGGAGCAGGCGGCAGAGGTTTTTGCTCAGCGCTTTCGTCGAGGTACACGCTCTTATCTTTTATGAGTATCCGGCTTTTGAGATTGAGAAGAATGCCCCGCTGCTCTTCAAGGTTTCCTTCTGCAAAGACCATCTTCGCCCCGACGGGTACTCAATCCGGCAACTCAATCACTCCGACCGTTCAAACTAGCTCCTCCGGCACAATGACAATCGGTAGCGCCTCGCTCACCGTCACCAATCCAAGTCCCTTGTCTTTCGAACAAGTCTCGGGCGGCACGACAGGAGTAACTGTCGGCACATTTACACTGCAACCCACGAACGATTCAGTTAATCTTCAGAAGATCGGCCTCTCGCTCAATAGCAACTTAGCGTCTTCGTCCGATATCTCTCGTGCGTACATCTACAACGGTGCAACGCAGGTAGGTTCAGTGATCTTCACGGGTTCTCCGGTCGGTCACTTCTACTACGCGACTTCTTCGATCGCCTCTCTTAACCTTCCGCAAAACCAACAAACAGTTCTTACGATCAAAGCTGACATCAGCCAGATTGGCGCAGGTCAGGCCGGTATGGATGGTCATGAGATCTTGATCAATCTTGCAGACGCAAATGGATCGGGTTCTTCTTCGGGCGCGACGGTGGACTCCGGCCCACTCTCAACAGCACAAACCGGTGTTGCGATGTTTCGCACAATCCCGATGGTCGCGCTCAGTAGCTACTTGCCATCCAACGGTATCTCCGACGGCCGCTTGATCGCCTTCGCAATCACGGCAGGTAGCAATGGTGCGGTTGGTCTCAGTCAATTGAACTTCACCGTTAATCCGTCTTCGGGCACGACGGTGACGATCCCTACACTGTATGCGTACTCTGATTCCGGTTTCTCACAACCTGCGGGTGGAACGTCGGGCGGCGTTGCAGGAAGCACAAGTTACTCAGGTGGTACGGCAGTCACAACGCTTGCGACGCCACTTGAAATTCCGGCCGGTAGTACGTGGTATTTCCTCTTAAAGGGCACCGTATCCTATAGTGGTTCGAACAGCAGCTACAACGTCGCAACAACACTGAAGGGTGATTCTACAAATCTCGCACCAGTGATGTACGCGACGAGCGGTCTCTCAAGTTATAACTTCATCTGGTCCCCGAACTCGACCGCAACGCAACCGACCACAGCAGTCGACTGGACGAATGGTTACGCTATCAGTGGGCTATCCTCGATTGGCATCACGGAGAATCGAACGAACTAATATGAAAATCCTCCGATACACCGCAGTACTGTTGTTCCTCGTGCTACCGTCATTGGCGTTAGCTCAATCCGTTCCCGCATTCCCGATGGCGTTTTGGGGCAACGTCACGATAAACGGAAGTCCGGCTCCAGTCGGCACCGTCGTGAATGCGTACTACGGCACGACGCTCGCTGGTACCGTCACTGTCCAAGATGCGGGAGTTTACGGATATACCGATCCGACTCAGCAGAAGCTCGTGATAGGCGAAGGAACTGGTCCCGTTTCGTTCACGATCGTGTCGTCGCAGTTCAATGGAGGGGTGGAGACTGGCGGTACGAATCAGCCGACCTACGCGCAATTCACGAGCGGATCAACCGTAGAAAACGATCTTGCTTTTACAGTCACTGTCCCGTCTTCCGGTGGCGGGTCGGCTCCCGTTACCACGACATCTTCGGGTGGTGGCGGAGGTGGCGGCGTCTCATATAGCTACAGCTTCAGTATCAACGGAGGTGCAACGACGACCACGTCAACATCCGTGACTCTCAATATCACCCCAGCAGGTAGTGCGAATCAGATGTGGGTATCGAACACCTCAAGTTTCTCGTCAGGATCCTGGGTTCCATTCCAGAGTACATACCCGTGGACTCTTGCATCGCAATCTGGCACGCAGACCGTGTATCTGCGGTATGGAAGTGCCAGCTCAACTGTCGCAAGCGCACAGGCAAGCATTCAGTTCACGGGAACGACAGGAAATACTTCTGCATCAACTTCAGGTATTCCGATATCGACCGCAAGTAACAATACTGGCCAAGTCCTCGGAGCGAGTGCTTATAACTTCACGCGGTTGCTTAAACGCGGATCATCGGGACAAGACATACTGCAACTTCAACAAATTCTTATCGCCGCAGGATTTCTAAAGATAGACGCCCCAACTATGTATTTCGGTGCACAGACAGAAGCCGCGCTCAAGGCATACCAAACAGCGCACGGTCTCGATGCTGTCGGTTACACTGGTCCTAAGACACGAGTACTTCTCAATCAAGGCACAGTGCCTACCGCTTCTGAGACGGCGTCCTCCACTGCAATGACTGATGCGCAAAAGCAAACGCTCATCGCAACACTTGAAGCACAGTTGCAGACCCTTCTTGCTGAGATCACCGCGCTCGGCGCGACGACCACACAAACTCAGTAATCCTTTGGATTGTCAGGGACAATATTATTATTTGATCTTCGTGACGCGGACCTCGTCAGAGCTGATCCTTGCAAGGCATTTTGTATCCCGATACCCGCTAAAATGCCCTGTTGGTAACTCGCTTCGCAACCCCCTAATACTAAGCTAGGGTCTTGGACGGTACCCGAGTCGGGGGTATCATGTTCCTTACACATCCCATAACGGCCCGAAAGGGTAACGGCCTAAACCTTCAGCAATGAGGGCATGGTCGCGGAATCGCGTTCAACATAGACAACCCGTCATTCAGGGCGTTGAACGCGTTATATGGGGAAACTCATATAGGGCCTTCGGGCCTCCTGGTGGCGGGCTTTGTGTATTCAAAGTCCATTCTCCAAGGAGGCGATTATAAGCTTTGTAATCGCACACAATGATATGTCCAATGACAATCAGTCCTCCGAGGTTAAGACAAAAAATATCACGTTCGGTTTTGTGATCGCATGGATCTTTGCAGTCATCGTCGGTATTCCCGGCATCATGATGCTGTTTGAATCTGGCAATCAAGTTGCCGGTTTGCTCTTTATCCTCGCGGCACTCGTGGCGTTGCCGCCCTTCAATGCGTTCATTAAGAGCAAGAGCAATATTGGTCTCTCTGGCGGCCTCCGCTTCGCCCTCATCGTCGTGCTTTGCATCGTCGCGGGTGTAGTTGCATCAAAAGGACCCGCATCCTCTTCGGATGTTTCCGTTCCGGCCGCATCTGACGCCGCCGCAGGAACGCAACAGGCCGCACCGCAAGTCCTCCTCAATATCAAAGGTAACGGTACCAAGACGACACAGACCTTTATTACCGCCGGAGCATGGGATCTCTCATATACGTACGACTGTTCCAACTTCGGTGCCCAGCAGGGCAACTTCATAGTGTACGTGTATAACAGCGACGGATCGATGTCACTCAGCAACACCGGCGTGAACCAACTCGGCAAGAGCGGATCTGACGTTAATCATTACCACACCGGCGGCTCCTTCTATCTCACCATCAACTCCGAGTGCGCGTGGACGGTGACCGTGACGGGGTAGGCCCCGTACTATGATCAACGAGGCGATCAACTCGAAGATACTCGCGACTTGGAACAAGCACTTTGGCGCGAATGACGAAGTGCTTGCCCCGATCTTCTACGATGACTTCAAACAAGGAGGCTTGCTATTCGTCGGCATGAACCCATCGTTCAATCCGAAAGGGATGCGTGCGATCTTGCGCGGAACGGAGTTCGAGAAGCTTGATTTTGAATCTTTTTCCAAATGGAGCACTGCTATGTCGGATCCCACTCACGTCGATACCTCCATACGCATGGGGCGGCTCGTCAAAGAAAAATACTCTCCCCTCAAGCGCATGCATGAGATCGCGAAGGAGTGCAACACGCATTTCCAGCACATCGACCTCTTCGTATATCGGCAGACGAATCAAAACGAATTTCTGCCGCTCATTCGTGATACAAAGCGGGTGCTCAACGAATTTGGACGCGACCAGCTTGAGATATTTCTTGAGGCGCTCAAGGAGATACGACCTGAAGCCATCGTCGTTTCCAATGCCGGTTCCTGCGGAATCATACGGGAGCATTTCAAAGACAAGTTATTCTTCGACGAGCATCGCGGATTCCACTGGCTCACATTGGACACCGAGCGCGTACCGGTTTTCTTTTCCTCCATGCTGAGCGGCCAGCGGGCGCTCGATACCGGATCATACGAGCGCCTCAAGTGGCACGTAGTACAAGCCGCAGGCAAACGACCGCCCGCGCGATTGAGCGTGAAGATTGAAATCTAACGCTTTCCCAAGAGGAATTAATAGAGCGGAATATACCTCGGCACGACGGGCGGCTTTTGCACAACACTCAGTACGAGATTCACGAACGCATCGGACAGATCGTCGTGTTTCTCGACGCCGAAGTGAATCATTTGATTGAGGAGTGCCTCGACCCTGCTTCTTGGAAAAAGGATTCTACCTTCCTTGATCATATTCGCGGTGAGATAGAGCCTCGTGCGCTTGTCTTTAGAGCCGGGATGAACAGTCTGTACGTTCTTGAACCCCTCAGCCTTCAGTTGTTGGGGGAGGGCCGCTTGATACCCGCCGATCTCGACGATGAACGTCGGCTTCTTTGACCCCTCGGTATATTTGCGTTCGAGCGCCTTGCAGAGGTCAATTGTCTCAGGGAAGGTGATTCTACGGTTTACGATGTCGGGCAAGATGTACACTTTCGTATCCTTGCCGTCGCCGAAAAGCAGTCCGGGCACCATAGCGGTGTAGTCGGCCGTGTCTTGTTGCGATATCGCAGGATCGATGCCGATGCGAACGCTGGCATGCTTGGTATATCCGAACTCATCGCGCTCACTGCGATCGGGCAACTCATCGTAGTACTTGATCCATTCGCGGCGAATGACCTGTTCGTCGCGCGGCACGTTCTCCAGGAGATACTCCTGCCGCCATGCCAAGTCGCTCACGACGCTTTGCCGTAGCTCCTCTATTTTCTCCGGCGTGTCGAATTTCTCCGGCCACAGCGGCTTGCCGTCTTTGATGAGCGGAAACCAACGATACAGTCCCTTCAATTCACCTTTGTCCATTTTGTCCTTCAACCGCATGACAAGCGAATCCTCGTGGAGAAAGTTGCCAACCATCATGATACGCGTACCGATGTCGCCGAGCGGCGCAATCTCGCGGGTGAACCAGTCGAAGAGCTTGTTGCGACCCTCGATCGTCTTGACCGAGTTCACGTCCTCAATATCGTCCAAGATCAAGAGGTCGGGACGGTGCTCGTGGTGCCTAATGCCGCGTATCGACTGGTCGATGGACGCGATAGTGAGTCTCGCGCCGGTGTTTTGGAAGACGAGCGATGAGATCGCCCATTGATCGTTGCTCGTTTCCTCGCGGAAGGGTCCGAGGTCGCTTCGCAAGAGCGTGTTTTGCTCCAGCTCATACTTGATGTTGGCCATTTGCTGCCTCGCTTGTGACTGGGTCTGGCAGATGATGAGTACAAACTTGCGCTGTTGCGCTCCCAAGATTGCCCATAATGAGTAGGAGAATGTTATCAGCGTCGACTTGCCCGAGCCGCGAAACGCGACGATGCACGAAAGCTTGTTCGACATATCCTCGGTGATGCGGAATATCTCTTTTTGAAACTCCGCTACCGGATACTTGATGTAGTGCGGAAAGTAGGTGTGGAAGAACAGCACGTGGCTCTCGCGCACGACGAACTGCCGCACCGTGCGGTCTTTGGCGAGCGCCTCCTGCAGTTCTTTTTCACTCAGATTCATGATGTTCGGTGAATGCCTTCGCCAACGCAATGAGCGTAGCGGATTTCTCGACCTGCTCGGGCGTCATCTCCCGCACAGTCTCGAGTGTACCCTCGATCTCCAGTCGGTTGCGATATTCCGCGCGGTAGGTTTTCAGCCACAGTCTGATGGAGCGGTAGTCGCTCATCTTTATCATGTTCATGAGCTGTCCCTCGGCGATGTCCGAGATGAAATCGCGCCCGTCGTACACGGCGGCGTCGACCGCCGCCGCGAATTTCGGATCCTTTTTCTTCCATTCGTAGAACGCGGTCCTGCCGATGCCCGTCTTAGCACAGGCGACCTCGACGACCGGCGTTTTCTTCAGCTCCTCGATCACTTTCTTTTTTATCACCGCGCTCTTCATATCTTTTCGGCCTTGAGCCCCGTGAGTTTCTCCAGGCGTTTGAGGATTACGGCGGTGTAAACGTTGCTCTTCTCCATGAGATAGCAGCGGCGCTTCATCTTGAGCGCGGCAGCTGCCGTAGAACCGCTACCACCGTAGGGCTCAAAAATCACATCGCCGCGCTTGCTAAGGACTTTGAGGTACGGGATGAGTATTTCCACCGGCTTGGTGCCGAAGATAATGCCTTGGCCCGACGACTTCTCATCAGCCGCGATGTGCTCGATGAAATCAGTCGGGCAGTACTTCTTGCCCTTCGCGTACGGCTCCCAGTGCGGCTTACCCGAACTGGCGAAGAGCGCCGTTTCGTACTCTTCTTGAAGCAGTGGCTCCTCCGGCTCGAGGTTAAGGCCAACGTGGCCCGAGGTACCCACGAGCGCGATGTCGTGCTTGTTAAAAAACTTGTACTTCGCGCTAAAGCCCTGGACTCTGTTAGGTAGGTGCCAGACTATCGTGTTGCGATATCTCCAGTGCACCTCGAGCGCATTCCATATGGTGCGAAGGTTTTTGGGATGCTCGAAGATGATTATCGAGAAGTCCGGCTTTTGAACCTTTGTCACATTGGCCATCCAGAGGTCGCTAAAGTTCTCCGGCAGTGTCTCGGTGCCCAGGTAGACGCGGTTTTTCTTCGCGCCGAACCCGCGCGTGACGCCGTCTTTCTGCTTCGTTTTGCCTTTGAGATAGTCCAAAATATAGGGAGGGTCGGTTAGGCACATGTCGGCTTTCTCGCCGTCCATGAGCGCGAGTACATCCGCTTCGACGGTGCTATCGCCGTTCATCACGATGGCGTCGCCCACACGAAAGCGATCACCGTGCTTGATATCGACGTTCGTAATTTCGAGCTTCGCAAGCTCCTTCGCGAGATCAAACACCTCCGGCTGCTCGTCGATTCCGAAGATGTCATCGAGTTCTTCGGAGCTAAACCCGATGCCCGCGAGAATGGACTCGTCGAACTCGGCGAGCGCCTTGAGATCGAACTCCGCCACGTTTTTATTCAACCGAATGATGAGCTCGGCCTCGCGCGTGGGATCGGAGATGGTGATATACACGACCGGCACGGTTTCGTAGTGAAGTTCCTTCAGCACTTCGGCTCTCAGATTTCCTCCCAAAATTATTTTCTCGCGTCCTGGCGCGTTATTCACTATGAGGGGGTCGACGATGCCGTATCCCTTTATCGACTCCTTGACCTGCGCGATGACCTCCTTCGACCAGACGCGAGGATTTTTCTCGGGGTGCCGCAGTGACGCGAGTGGCACGTAATCGATCTTTAATGTGGCTGATACTGGCGCACTATGGATTGTTTTGTCCATGGTATTAATGGTTACGCAACGAAAAAACGCCCAGACACGCACCCGACCGTAAGGTCAGATATGTGTCTGGGCGTTCCAGACGATGCTCTTCTAATTGTGGCTCACAGAACTACCTGCGCCTATTATAGCATGCCCTAGGAAAGCGCACTATTGTCGGCCACTCCAATGGTCTCCGCGACGTGCGCGACGATATGCTCCGTCCCGCAGTCGGGGCAGGTTATGGTCACGGTTGAGGGGTTGCCGCCCGGTTTGACGGTCTGGTAGCGCGGGCGTCCTTGTTTGGGGTGCACCATGAACTCAATGGCGTTCGTCGCCAAGTCCTTCTTATATATGGTCGTCCCGCAGTCGCATCGACCGGTACGGACGACTCTGCTATCCCCTTGGGGGATGAGCTTTATGACATCATTATCCATACCTGCATTTTACCACGCAACGGTTTTTATCGAAAAAGCGAACACGCCGTACTGGGCCTTTTCGTGTTCGGTTTGTTCGGTTTTGAAATTAGACCCCGACACACAATCCTCAAAATCATCATTCGCGGAATCGCTCAAAAACCCTTACACTGATTGATGACCATGGGTACTTAACCCATGTCGCCGCTTGAAAATCCCAGTACGGTATCGCTCCGCCTATTCCGTCGCAAAAATGATAGGGGAATCTCCCGAATCGCTTGGAACCGACCCATACCGGCCCCCATCAGCCGGACATACTATATAGACGCCAAAAAACCTTGTGATGCTTGACCGGTGGGGTACGGTATCGCCACGGGCAACAAATTCGAACTTCTCTATGCTCGGCGTGATAAAATTGCGCTCATGGATGTGAACAAAAAAATACGGTTGGCGAGCGTTTTTGGCATCTGTTTTCTTGTTATCACCGTCATTAAACAACTCCTCACTCCTGGATTGCATCAACTGCAGCCTGCATCGTATGCGGCGTTCTATGCGTACTTTTTCGCGTTCGCGATCCTCATGATATTTTTTTTCGGAACCTACCTCCTCTCGTTCGGCGGTTATCTGCTTCTTGCACGTAAATACCGCATTCGTGGACTCACGACCGGGGCACTGATCTTGATGGGAGCGACCGCGATCCTCTGCGTCGCAATTCTGGTGAGCTCGTTGCAAATGGATCTGCAGGGCGATGCGACGATCGCCAACGACATTGCGGCTTTGGCGCTCGGATTCTATATGATCGACCCGTTCGTCATCGGACTTTTGACGATGCGTCTGAAAGGGGATCTCGGCGGTATTGCGTACGGCCCCGTAACTGTCGGTGCCGCTATTGCACTGTACGGGATCTATTCCTACGGTTTACCGATGCTGGGAAGTCAGCCGATAGCGTTCTTGGGGAATTTCGTTTTCATTCCCATTCCTGAGGCGGCATATGTAATCGCGAGCATTCTTCTTTTTCGCAAAGCAGCCCGTGGAGAAGAAGGAAGGGGAGTCAACAAGCCCCGTGCTATCCTTAACGTATGAACAAAGCCGAAGACAAATCATTCGCGGTGCTTCGCATCATCTTTGGCGTCATCTGGCTCATTGATGCGTCGTTCAAATGGAATCCCACGTTCATCAATAACTTCACGGACTACCTGACGGGGGGAGCCGAGGGTCAGCCCGCGCTCATTCAAGCGTGGATCAATTTGTGGGTAAAAGGTGTAAGTATTGATCCGCATTTTTTTGCAGTTCTCGTGGCTATCTGCGAGACCGCGCTCGCGCTCAGCCTTATGTTCGGATTTCTAACTGAAATCGGCATCGCGGGCGGCATTGCGCTTACACTCGTTATTTGGACCACTGCCGAGGGATTTGGTGGACCGTACGTCGCCGGGTCGACCGATATCGGAGGCGCTATTATTTATGTGATCGTTTTCGTTGCCCTGTGGCTCGGTAGATGTTGGCGTCAGTACAGTCTTGATCCGTACATACGGAAAATGTTGCCATTCTTATACTGGCGTTGGTAATGACCCCGCTATGGTGTCTGACTCCGAAGCAAGTGGCTATATAATTTCCCCATGCGCTCTGCCAACCGATCTCGGCTCAGGATGCTGAAGCGCTTCAGCTTCTTTATCTCGATCGTGGTGGTCGCTCTTCTGCTCGCACTGATATTCTTCAGTATTCATGACGAAGCTTCGGTGCTCACTTACGCACGGAAACAGATCCCGTTACCGACCGCCGAGAACCCTAATTTCCTGATGCAGGTCATGGATTGTTTCCTGCCGACCGCAGCCGTTTATGGATATGATCTGCGCATCACCGCCGGTTTTCGTTCGTTTGCACAACAGCAACAGATATATGATGAGGGGCGCACAGAGGATGGCAACATCGTCTCAGAAGCGCCGCCGGGGCACAGCTTGCACAACTATGGGTACGCGGTCGACGTCGTCGATCGGCTGCGGGGGTACGATATCGACTGGGCGCAGTTGATACGCATCGGTCAGTATTGCTCGCTCGAATCCGGCGGGCCGGGCGACCTGCCGCATTTTGAATATCGCGGCGGCCTCACGACCGATCAATTCGCCGAAGGAATGCGGCCGCCGCCCTTGACGTTGCCGTGCGCGGTCATGGCGGAGCGCACGGCCTCGAGTTCGCCGCTTACCATGAGCGATCTCAACGCGTGCGGTGCGCCGAAGTTTTGAACTCGACCCAACTTCACCTCTCGATGGAGTGTTATATAATGTAGTCATGCAACCGAGCGAAGCATCCGCGAACCGAACATCAAAGATCTTCAGATGGGTCCAGATCCTATCCTCGATCGGAGTGCTCCTCGCCCTGTATTTGCTCTGGGAACAGCTCTCTCATTCGCCGTTCAAGCCGTGCGATATCAATAGTATCGTGAATTGCGATGCGATCATCTCGGGCGCCGTCTCGAAAACGCTCGGCGTTCCGACGCCGCTCTATGGTCTCATCGGATATATCGTTATTTTTATCTCGGCGACGTTCCAATGGAAACGCGTGCTCTTAGGGATGGCGACGTTCGGGCTCGCTTTTTGCCTGTGGATCGGATCCATAGAGATCTTCCAACTGCACGTAGTGTGCCCCGTGTGCATCACCTGCCAGCTCGTCATGATCACGGTGTTCGTGCTCGGGATCCTTCTACAACGAAAGTCCGTGCTTGGAACGGGAGGGGGTGATACACTTTCTGTATGAATGGATTTGATCCGACATACGGTCTGGTGGGTTTCGTCCAAACGAATGGGCTGCTCTTCGCGGTCTTGACGTTGTGGAGTCTCTTCTGGAAAGGGCTCGCGCTCTGGCATTCCGGTCGCCGCGGTCAACCGTGGTGGTTCGTGATATTGCTCATCCTCAACACCGTCGGCATTCTCGAGATCATCTATCTTTTCGCGATCTGCAAACTGAAGTTCTCGCAACTATTTTCGAAATAATCGGCTCGTGATCTCGACGATCTTTTGGCTTGATGTGTGCCCCGAGATGATGCGGATATCATTTGCGCGAACTCCGAAGTGTTTCGCTAATATTCGGATGATCGCATCGTTGGCCTTTCCGTCGGTCGGTGTCGCTTTGACCGAGACTTTGTACGTTGGAATACCGGCTCTTATTGTATCGGTGTTGCCTGAAAGGGGCTTTATTTCCTCAACTTTTTCAACCTTCGCCTGTGGCTTCGCTTTGATGATTATTCTCATATGAGTTTTGTCACCATGACCGCGTAGCGTGATAGAATTGTGCTATCGCTATGGAGTCTACCACTGCCAATCAGGTTTCCATCGAGCCGCTCGTTTGTTCGTACTGCCACCAGCCGGTCCTCTCGACCTACTTTTTTTGTCCGAATTGCGGTAATCGGCTTCATACGGCGCCGCTCTCGACTTCGATCGAAACGCAAGCGTGGATCTATGCTTTTAGCATAATCTTGCCGATGATGTGTTTTATTTTCGTAACGAAGTGGCCCGGGTGGAAATATTACAAATCGCGCGATCCGAAGGTAAAGACAGTCGGCGTGAATGCGATCGTGCTCATCGTTCTTTCAACGATCGTTACCCTTTGGGTCGGATATATATGGTCACAAGAGTTTATACAATCACAGGTCAGTAGCATTAATGCCGACCTTAATGCCGATATGGGGCCATGAGAAAGATATCCACCATCAAATGGGGAGACGCTTTTTTGTCGGTATAATGAACGTCAGAAGGGGAAATTAACCGTGTCGTAACAACAACCTATATCTATGTCGAAAAAAGTTATCATTCTGGTGGTGGTCGTTATCGTCCTCGCGCTTGGCGGTTGGTGGTACATGAATAACGCTTCCGGAAATACGGGCAACACGGCGGCAACGGCGCCCGCGCCATTGCCGACATCCACACAAACGTCACAACCGCCCGCGCCCGGACAACCGACGACCGTCACCATTCCGGCGACCGGTTCGACGGATTCTGATCTGAGTCAGGAAGCCGCGGCAGTCGACACGCAGATCAACGGTCTTACCACTGACAACGCAAGCGCGGACACGAGTTTGAACAGCCAATAAAACGTAAAACAATATGTCTACATACAAAATAACAATAACGATCGCAGGCGCCGCGGCAACGGCGATGATGATATTCGGCGCGGTGCCGGCATTGGCACAGACCGCGGCAACGACTACAAAGACCGAGGCTGCTCTCGCCGCACGATTGTCGGCTATCGTAACGAAGGCGGATTCCGATATTTCTGCACGTATTACGGCTTTGAATGATCTCAATACACGTGTGCAGAGCTTGAAGAATGTTTCTACTGATGAAAAGACCTCGATCGCGTCGCAGGTGCAGACCAATATCACCGGTCTTACGGCTTTGCAAACGACGATCGACGCCGACACGGTCGTCGCGACCGCGCGTACTGACGCGGCGACAATATTCACGACATTTCGCATCTATGCGCTCGTCGTACCGCAAGGATGGATACTTGCATCGGCTGATCGGGTCACAACGATCACCGGACTTATGACGAGTTTGGCAACCAACATTCAGACACGCATCACGGCGGATCAATCCGCAGGAAAGGATGTCTCGGCGCTTACCGCGGCACTTGCGGATATGCAGGCGAAGATCACCGATGCAAATACTCAGTCGACATCGGCACAGTCCGGAGTGACGTCGCTCGTACCTGATCAAGGCAATAAGACGACGGCCGCAAGCAACCATGCGGCACTCGTCGCGGCACGTGGCGACATTAAGACCGCGACCGCTGACATTACTGCGGCGCGCAAAGACGTCACGACGCTCTTGCAAGGATTGAGGTCGCTTGATGGGAGTGCATCGGCTTCCCCGACAGCCGCGCAATAAAAACTTGCTCAATAGAAGTAAACGAACGCGGGCGCCCCCTGAAGGGGCGCCCGCGTGAGTAATATCGAATCTTCAGGCATAATGAACGTATGATCGGAAAGCCGATACCATATCGTAAGCAGGAAACGAGCGTTTATTGCGGTCCTGCAATAGTTCAGATGATACTCGCCGCATACGGCAAGGAACTGTCACAGGGGTCTATTGCACGGGAAATGGGTACCGACGAACAGGGGACGCCAGTGGCTCGTATTGAAGATTTTCTTGGATCACATGGATTTGAAGTTCAACGCAAGAATGGAGCGGATTGGGACGACATTATCAGCGCCCTCGGTGCGGGATCGATCGTCGTCGTTGGCTATATTGAACCGTCAGACGAAAAGGCGCACTACTCGATTGCAGTCTCGACTACCGACCATGCGGTGTCCCTGCTCGATCCGTGGTTCGGAGAAGAACATATTTTGTTGCGTGATGAATTCATAAAAAGGTGGAGGGATGATGCAGACGAGGCCTACGGCGAACGCATGATGATGGCAGTTTCGATGCCACAGTAATCGCGCGCTTTGAGTTTCGCTCGCGATACGGTACGGTAGGACGGTGGCGAAGGAAGAAACGATCATCCGATTCGAAGATGTCTCATTCGAATACGGTCCCACGAAGCAGATCCTCGATGAGGTGAATTTTTCTATTCGTCGTGGAACGAAGACGACGATCATGGGTCAGAATGGGGCGGGGAAGTCGACGATCTTCGGGCTCATTACGGGTGCGCATGTGCCGGAAGAGGGAACCATCAATATGAGCAATGGACTCACGATAGCGATCGCACGCCAAGTGATACCGCGCGCGGAGCTCGATCTCACGGTGCGCGAATTCTTTCAGAAATGTTTCCCCAAGAAGGTCTATGATATCGACCCGCGCATCGACGGCGTGCTCGATATCGTCAACCTCAAGGGTCACGAAAAGATCTACGAACGCATGGTGAAATCATTTTCCGGCGGTCAGCAGGCGCGTCTTTTGCTCGCATCCGCGCTTATACAAGATCCAGACTTGCTCCTTTTAGACGAGCCGACTAACAATCTCGACTCCGCTGGTATAAAACACCTCACCGAATATCTCGTCGCGTACGACAAGTCTGTCATGGTCATTTCGCACGATGCCGAATTTCTGAATTCATTCAGCGACGGCGTCTTGTACCTCGATGTCAGAACGAAGAAAGTCGAGCAATATGCGGGCAATTACAGCGATGTTTTACAGGAGATCACAGCGCGCATTGAGCGCGAGAATATGAAGAATGCGCGGCTCGCGAAGAAGATCCTTGCGAACAAAGAGAAGATAAACTTTTTTGCGCACAAGGGCGGCAAGATGCGCCTCGTCGCCAAGAAGATGAAGGACGAAGTGGAAGAAATGGAGGAGGACAAAGTCGATGTCCGCAAGGAGGACAAGACGATCAAACCCTTCACCATTCCCGCGCAACACATGGTCGGCGAACTATTGCACATCAGTTCATACAAGACGATCAAAGATCATCAGCCCGTGAAGCACAAATGCAACGTGTCGTTGAAGCGCGGCAAGCACCTATTGCTGAAGGGTCCCAACGGCATCGGCAAATCGACCTTGCTGGAGGCGATCGCGCACAACAAAGCGGAAGGTACGACGATCATGGACGGCATCAAGATCGGGTATTACCGGCAGGATTTTTCGACGCTTAACTTCGACGATACCGTCGGCGAGTCGCTCTTGGCAGTGATGCCCAAAGCGATCGAACAAACGATGCGTGCGACTGCGGCGGCATTTCTCATCGGCGCCGATGCGATCAATACGAAGATCGGCAGTCTTTCAGAAGGCCAGAAAGGCCTCGTGGCATTCGCGCGACTTGTGCTCGAAGCACCGGGGCTTCTCATTCTTGATGAACCGACCAACCATATCAACTTCCGCCACCTGCCGGTGATCGCCAAGGCACTTTCAGAGTATCAGGGGGCGATGGTCTTAGTAAGTCACGTTCCTGAATTCGTGTCTCAAATTCGCATAGATGATGTGTTAGATTTGGAGAGATGAGTGAAGAAATTACATACACACTCAAGCGAAGCATTCGCGCGCGGGCATTGCGCATATCCATATTGAATCGCGACCAAGTGATTGTCACCGCGCCACGCACGATGAGCGAGCGTGTCATCGAACGATTCGTCACGTCAAAATCTGACTGGATCATTTCAAAACTCGAATACTTGAAGCGTCTGCCGGACCACCTGTTCCTCAAGAACAGCAAGAAGGATTTTCAGAAGTATAAAGCGGCGGCGCTCGGCGTAGCCGAGCGCCGCATTGCGTTCTTCAACAAGATTTACGGATTCGATTTCAAAAAAATCGTTATCCGAGACCAAAAAACGCGATGGGGAAGTTGCTCCAAGACCGGCACGATCAGCTTCAACTATAAGATAGCGCTTTTGCCGCCGCATCTCGCTGACTACATCATCGTGCACGAACTCTGCCATTTCGGCGAGATGAATCATTCCCGGAAATTCTGGGCACTCGTCGGGCGAACGCTACCTGATTTTAAATTACTTCGTCGAGAGCTGAACGGCAAAGGAATGCGGCAATAGCATCGTTTGTGCTAGCATGACGGCATGTTAGTCGACGAAATGACGATACGGCTCACCGCAGGTAACGGCGGGAAAGGCCGAGCGGCTTTCAATAAGGTGAAGCTTATGCAGGGCCCCAGCGGCGGCGATGGCGGTCACGGCGGCAATATTTACCTTGAAGGTGTCGTTGATATCGGTGCCTTGGCAATGTACTCGAATAAGAAAGAGATCAAGGCGCATGACGGAAAGAACGGCGGTGCGCAATTCACCGACGGCCACCGCGGCGAAGATCTATATCTAAAAGTGCCGATCGGCACGGTGGTCACCAATCTCGATACCGGTTACACCGACGAGATCATTAAGGTCGGTCAGAAGATCCTCGTTGCCGGCGGCGGGATCGGCGGACGCGGCAATTACAAATTCCGTTCGTCGACCAATACGACGCCGATGGAATTCGAGCCGGGCAAAAAAGGCGACAGTGCTTCATACAAGCTCGAGTTGCGACTCATCGCCGACGTCGGATTCATCGGTCTGCCCAATGCGGGGAAGTCGAGTCTTCTTAATGAACTCACACAAGCGAGGGCCAAGGTCGCGAACTATCCGTTCACGACGCTCGAACCGAACCTTGGTTCGTATTACGGGACGGTCATCGCCGACATCCCGGGCCTTATCGAAGGAGCATCCGACGGCAAGGGTCTCGGCGTGAAATTTCTCAAGCACATCGAGCGCACTGACACGTTCTTCCACCTTGTCTCGTGCGAGAGCGATGACGTGGTGCGTGATTACAAAACGGTTCGCAAAGAATTGGAACAATATGATTCCGCGCTTTCGAAGAAACATGAGGTCGTTTTCCTGACCAAGAGCGACATGGTGACCCCGGAGGTGATGAAAGAAAAAGTGAAGGCGCTCAAGAAAATAAAAGTTGTCGCGATCCCGTTCTCGATCCTCGAACCGGAGAGTTTGGAGCTTGTGAAGAAAGCGTTGAATGCGATTCGGGATAAGAAGTGATTTTTTCTACTGAGGATATCGGCATTGCACAGCGGTGCCCATATGATTTAATGTCATTGTTGTTATCGTGAGGGAGAGTTTGAACATAGTCACACTTTCTATGGCTTTTGAATCCGGACCTAAGTTTGAAAAACCGTCATGCGAGAATGAGGTTCATGAACTAATTTCTGACCTTGATACGGAATTCGGCTCTGAAACAGTGGATCAGGCGCTCGACCGCATCTTCAAGCCCAGTGGAGAGATTACCAACTTACCACCCGCATCAGATGTTTTCATCAAGCATCTTGAGTTGATAGAAAAGAAGTTCGGGCATGAACATACAATGGATGCGTTAGCTGCGGCTTACGAGAAAAGACAATCTTCGCACGAGGCTCAATAAGGAAAGACTTATCCCGTCGGCAATTCTTCGAAAGTCATTTCCATATCGTATAATCATGCGATGCCTTCCGAACATCGTCGCGAACGTGGATTGATCGAAGCGATCATTGTTATCGTCGTTATCGCGCTCATCGGCGGGTATTTTTGGTATTCGCACTTCTACACGGCAATTCCCGCAACCGCCCCCGCCTATAAGACCGCTGCAGAAGCATCCAATGTATACGTCCGTTTCGACATGGAAGCGTACGATCTGATCGTTAAGAATTATTGGCAGATGCCGACCGATGCGGCCATGTCACAGCTCTTTCAATCATCGCTCGTGAAAGCGCTCTCGCTCATGAATATCGATGATGCATCGACGACGCTCGCGACCGACGATCGCACCGGTACCGCCGAATTGCTCGCCAATGCATTCACGTATGCGACGACGACCGACGCGAAAAAGAATCTCGCGGTCGGGATCCTGCAAGTTGCGCTCTATAATCTTCCACCCAACGGTCGCGATGAACTTCTTTCTCAGACCCAGCAGGTCGCGCTTCAACAGGAAGTGAACAACGTCAATCCATCGACGAATCTGTATGACAATCTGGGCGTGCCGACCGGCGCCTCGGTTTCCGCGGTCAACGCGGCATATACAAAAGAAGCGGCTGCGCTCGCCGCATCTACGTCACCCGTCGCAAAGGCACAACTTGCGCAGGTCACGTACGCGCATCAGGTGCTCTCCGATACGCAGACCAAAGCCCGCTACGATACGTCGCAAGTCGAGCCGACAATTTTCAGTACGATCATGGGTTCGACGCTCTACATTAATATCAGCAAGATGTCGCCGACGACGCTTTCTGAATTCCAGGACGCGCTCGATAATGCCTCGTCGACACCCGGACTCACGAGCATGATCATCGATCTGCGCGGCAACATCGGCGGCTCGCTTGATGACGCCGCGAGCTTCCTCGGATATTTCCTAGGGGCCAACCAATATGCGTTCGACCTCTATGCACAGAACACCTACAACGTCATTCGCACGACGAGCGATAAGAATCCACTGCTCGCGCGGTATCGCGAGGTTGCGGTCCTCACCGATGACATGACGCAATCGACCGCTGAAGTCCTCACGGCGTCCCTGAAGCGCTATCACATCGCATATTCGGTCGGTGCGACCACGCGCGGATGGGGGACCGTCGAGAACACGTTCCCGCTAGAGACTTCGACCGATGCGAGCACAACGTATGCGTTGCTTCTGGTCCATGCGATCACCCTTCGCGATGATCAACAGCCGATCCAAGGCCGCGGCGTTGACCCCGATGTTGCTATTTCCGATTCGAATTGGAAAAGCGAACTTTCGAATTACTTCACGTCGCCGAGCATCATCGCCGCACTTGAAAAAGAAGCCGATCAGCCGCCGATCCAATAAAACGAGCAAAACTACAAAGCTCTGAGCTTTGTAGTTATCCCCAGAAGTCACCAAGCTCTGAGCTTGGCGCAATTTTGCTCAGCCCTTGCGTTCGGAGGCTTTTTGATGCATAAATAAATCATTACTACCTAAACCGAAGCAAAAACACGGTTTTAAGCCATTTAATCAATCATTATCCAAGCGTATGAAAACATCTATAAAGGCAATTTCGCTCGTCGTTCTCTTTTCGGCGGCCATGGTAACGACTGCTTCGGCGCTCGTGAATTACCCCCAGAGCTGGTATTCAGGTTCGTGCGTGAATCTTTCCCGCGATCTTTCCCGCAGTATGCGCGGCTCTGACGTCTTGAGTTTACAGACGTTCCTCGTCAGTCAGAATTTTCCGGGCGGTGGCGCATGGATGGAGACGGGTCTCTACGGCGCGGCAACGCAAGCGGCAGTGAGTGATTTCCAACAGGAGCAGAGCTTGCCGACGACGGGCATTGCAGATTATACGACACGTAATGCGATCGAGCGCCTCACCTGCGGCGGAGTTGTAGCGTATACGACACCGACGGCAACGACCTACCCGACCACCATTCCGTGGAACGGATATAGCTCGAATTACCCCTATGGCTACGGCAACCTCGTGAGTCTCAACCTCACCGCGCTCTCTCAGAACACCGGTGCGGTCGGCACGCAGGTGACGATCTATGGCACCGGCTTCGATCAGACGAATAACACGGTCAACTTCGGTTCGGTCGCCCTGACCAACGTCCCGAGCAACGGTACTTCGATCAGCTTTATAGTTCCGGCGTACACGATCTCCGGCAACGTGAACATCACCGTTTCGGATTCCCTCGGCACGAGCAACGCGCTCGTCTTCGCCGTCAGCTCGTATGGGTACGGTTGCGGAACCAATTACTTCTACTCCCCGTACAGCTCAAATAGCGGTTCGTGCGGTTGCGGGAGCACTTATTCGAGCACGCTATACGGCACCACCTATCCGTACGGTTACAACACGTCCGGCAATTGCGGAACGACACTTCCGTCGAGCAATCTTACCGCGCCGACCATCGTGTATCTGAACCCGATCTCCGGCGGCACCGGCACATCGGTCACTGTGCTCGGTTCCGGCTTCACGTCGACCAACAATGCGGTGCACTTCGGTACGGGGGTCATCGGCAATCTCATATCGTCGGACGGCCAATCGGTCTCGTTCACCGTACCGACGCAGCTCGTCGGCTTCGGCAGTCAGAACACCGGGCTCGGCGTCTACAATGTATACGTCACCAACGGCGACGGTTACTCGACCAGTATCGTGCCCTTTACGGTGACGTCGCTCGGCACCGGCGGCAGCATCGTCTCGGTCAACGGCATCAGCGGTCCGACCTCGATCGCGCTCGGCACCGTGGGCACGTGGACCGTCACCTTGAACAATCCGAGCAATAGCCTGGTCACGGTCTCGGCCAACTGGGGCGACAGCTCGACATACCCGTACAACAACAATCTTTCCGCGCCGCAAACGACGACCGCGCAGGGGATCACGACGCTCTCATTCACACACGTCTATACCGTGAACGGCACCTATACGATCACCATAACCGCGACGAACGGCAACGGCACGCCGTCCACTTCTACGATGACGGTCGTGGTCGGTGGTTCGGGTATCTACAACGGTAATGTGCCCGTGATCTCGTACCTCGCACCGAATGCCGGCTATGTCGGCACGCAGGTGACGCTCTACGGATCGAATCTCTCAGGTGTGAATACGATCCTCTTCGGAAACGGCGCGATACAGAATGTGTATTCTCAGAATGGTGCGAGCTTGACCTTCGCAGTTCCGTCGTACGTCACGGCGTATTGCGCCTCCGGCGTCGCGTGCCCGCAATATGCGCAACAGATAACGCCCGGTACGTATAACGTCTCGGTCATCGGTACGAACGGCACCAGCAACGCCATTTCGTTCAACGTTCAATAACGGCAATGTCTGCAAAGCTCAGAGCTTTGTAGTAATCCACAGAAACCACCAAGCGCTGAGCTTGGTGGTTTGTGGCTATGGCGGCCAAAGCGATACATAATGAGCACATGTGGTTCGTGCGCGCATACTATCGTTTTGTGATCATCGCGATACTACTCGTCGCGATCGTTGCGGTATGCGCGCCGATCGAAATGCGATTTGCAATGCGGCCCTTCACCTATACATCCATAGCGGATGTTCCGACGGCCGAGGTGGCGATCGTCCCCGGTGCGTCAGTCTTGAATGGTAAGCCATCGCCGGTCCTCTCGGCGCGCGCCGATACGGCGATCGAGCTTTTTGAATCGGGCAAAGTATCGAAGATATTGGTCACCGGCGACAACGGGCAACTGAATTACGACGAAGTAACACCGGTCCGCCGCTATCTTACGGAGGCAGGTATCCCTGCGGATGATATTTTTCTCGATCACGCCGGCTTCGATACGTACAGCAGCATGTATCGCGCGATCGCCGTGTTCCATGCCGAGTCGGCGATCATCGTCACACAAGATTTTCATTTGCCGCGAGCTTTATACATCGCACGCCATCTCGGCATGACCGCGTACGGTGTCGTTGCCGAAGGAGGCGGGTCGCCGCTCGATTATCTGCGCGAGGTACCGGCTTCCGATAAAGCGCTCTTCGATCTTCTTGCACATCGCATTCCGGAGTTCCTCGGCGCACCCTTTCCGTTGACTGGCAGCGGCACTTCCACGTGGTACTAGGAGAAAACACAAAACCGGCGCATTTCTTCGTTGTCCTTCAAAAAATATCACTCATCATATGAAATATATGTCTCGCGATATTTTTCTTGTACGCCTCGAACTGCCTCCGGTTTTGTGTCTTCTCATTGCCCAAACGCGCGAATTGTAGTACAAATCAGCGATGCAAGTCTCGATCCCGCACAAATATTCGCAAGTGGAGGCCGTCACGCGCGTTAAGAAGGTCTTGAATGAATCGCGCTCTAAGCTAGCCAGCCATCTCACGGATGTCGAAGAGAAATGGGAGGGAAATATGCTCCATTTCGCGTTCACCGCGCAGAAGCAGCACATCTCCGGCACGCTCGATGTGAAGGACAAGGTGTTCGATCTCTACGCGAAACTACCGCTCACATTGCGCCTTTTTGAAGGCCGCATCGAGGCGATGATCCAAGAGCAGGCGGGGCAAATGCTCGGGTAACATTCCGCTCATGAAGGCCGTATGAACGGCTTTTCTTTTTATTTACATCATATGTAGTAGGATGTGTTCATGAGAAAGAATTACACCCACGTCATACTCGCAGCACTCATTCTTTTCGTCGCACCATTCTCCGCTTCCGCCGCGACGACGTTCGAGGTATCGGGATGGATGCCGTACTGGCGCGCTGCGACGAGCACGAACGATGTGTTACCGCACTTGAGCGAGCTCACGGAGATCAACCCGTTCGTGTACTCAATGAGCACGATCGGCACGATCATCGACAACGGCCCGATGACATCGGCAGCATGGACCGCTATCGTCGCGGCGGCGAAAGCACAAAAAGTCCGTGTCGTGCCGACCATTATGTGGAGCAATGGAACGGCGATCTACAATGTTTTGAGCAACGCGAAAACTCGTCAGGCATTGGAAACGAATATCGCAAAGCTTGTAAAGACCAACGGTTACGACGGCATCGACATTGACTTTGAGAACAAGACCGCCGCAACGAAAGATTATTTCTCACTGTTCCTCAAAGGTCTCTATTCGCGGATGGGCAACAAGTTCGTGACCTGCGACATCGAGGCGCGTACGCCGGTCTCCGCCGAATACTACGGCACGGATGTCCCCTCAGGCGCCGGAGAATACGCAAACGACTACGTACAGATCAATAAATACTGCGATCGCGTGCATCTCATGACATACGATCAGCAGACCGTTGATCAACAGCTGGCCGCCGTTGCCGCTTCTTCGTCCGAGCTCTATGCGCCGGTCGCAGATCCAGCATGGGTGGAGGCAGTCGTTGATCTTGCAAAACAATCCATCAATCCCAAAAAGATCATTGTCGGCATTCCGACCTATGGATACGAGTATCAAGTGACCGCATATGCGAACAGCCAGTATGTCTATGACATTCTCTGGACCTTCGATCCCGGCTATGCCAAACAGATCGAGATGCAATACGGTGTCACGCCCGTGCGCAATGCCGCCGGAGAAATGACGCTGACCTATGTGCCGTCTTCATCGCCGGCCGCACCGAGCCCCGCTCTCTCGATCGGTTCGATGGATGGGCTCACTGCAGCGGCCGCCGCGAGCTTGTATGCGACGACCTATAATTCACATCTTACGTTCAACCTGCTCGACTGGAGCGATGCACAATCGGTCACCGACAAGGTCGCGCTAGCCAAAGCGCTCGGTGTGCGCGGTGTCGCGCTCTTCGAATTCGACGGCGGTGAAGATCCCGCGATCTGGAACGCGCTTCAAGGCGTCAAAACCTAGGACCTACAAAGCTCAGAGCTTTGTAGTTATCCACAGAAGTTACCAAGCTCTGAGCTTGGGGCCGGGGGTTGTTTTTTTCTGACATCGTGTACAATGGGGGAACTATGTCTGAAGACGCAATGAATAGGCACACACATTCACATTCGCATCAGGATGCCCCGTCGCCACAGCCGTCAGTTGTGACGGCAGCGACCGAGCCGGAGCAGGTCGCGACACCTGTCGCGGCGCCCACAAAACGCGACTGGAGCAATTTGTACACACCTATCGCAATCGTCGTTGCCGGTATTTTCGTCGCAGGCGGCCTTATGGTCGGACTTTCACATGGTGGAACCGGGGCCACGGCGGGTACAGCACCTGCCGGCGCACAGGCCGCCGCACCGTCCGTCAACATCAAGGATGTGAAGACCGACGGTGAGTCGTATATCGGCAACGCCAATGCGCCGGTCGTCATGGCGTTCTGGTCCGACTATCAGTGCCCGTATTGCCGAGCGTTCGAAGTCGGGGGCATTCCGCAGATCACGACACCTGCTGCGTTTCCTGACATCGTAAAAAATTACGTAGATACCGGAAAGCTCAAAGTCGTTTTCAAAGACTACCAGTTCCTCGGACAGAATTCGATAGACGATGGCGAGTATGCTCGCGCGATTTGGACATTATACCCGCAGCAATATTTTGCATGGCGCGAGGCAATGTACAACCAGCAGCCCGAAGAGAACAGTCTAAGCGAGGCGGCGAACAAGTCACATGTCGAGAAAGTCACGTCGTCGATAACTGGTATCAACTTACAAGCGGTTGAGGCGAATATTGCGAAGAATAAGGCGACCTATGACGCCGCGATGCAGGCAGACGAGGCAGAAGGCGCGAGCTTCGGTATCCAGGGCACGCCGGGATTCATCATAGGAACGACTTTGATCGCGGGAGCAGAGCCGCTTGCCACCTTCACGGCCGCGATCGACGCTCAACTTAAGTAATTGGTGCATATTTGACGTCGAGATTAAAATAGTGCACAATGGGTCTACGGATGCCTCGAAGGGGCATTTTCTTTTGAAGCGAAACAATAATTATGGAAATACGAAATATCGCAATAATCGCACACGTTGACCACGGCAAGACGACGCTGACCGATGCACTGATGAAGCAGACCGGTGTCGCCGAGGAGGGCGTCTCGATGGACAGCAACACGCTCGAAAAAGAGCGCGGGATCACTATTTACGCCAAGAATGCAGCCGTTTTCTATAAGGACACCAAGATCAACATTGTCGACACGCCTGGCCACGCTGATTTCGGAAGCGAAGTGGAGCGCGTGCTTCGCTCGATCGACTCGGTTTTGCTCGTCGTCGATGCACAGGAAGGCCCGATGCCACAGACGCGTTTTGTCTTGAAGAAGTCCTTGGAGCTCGGTCTCAAGCCGATCGTCATCATCAACAAGATAGACAAGCCCGCCGCTGATCCTGCACGCTGTGAAGAGCAAGTACTCGAACTTTTTCTTGAGCTCGGCGCTTCCAATGAACAGTCTGATTTTCCAGTCGTCTATTCGATCGGGCGACAGGGGATCGCGAGGCTCAAGCTTACGGATGAGTCGACCGATCTCACACCGCTTCTTGATACGATCCTCAAACATGTTCCGCCGGCGTCTACCGCCGAAGCAGCGGCGAAGCCGTTGCGCGCGCAACCCTTTAATCTCGGCTATGACAATTTCCTCGGACGACTCGCGATCGCGCGCGTCTACGAGGGAACGCTCAAGACCGGCTCACAAGTCTTCATAAAACATCCATCGTCTCCGACGAGCTCCGGGAAGATCGTCAAAATGTTCACCTTCAGAGGATTGCAAAAGATCGAGGCAACCGAAGTTTCCGCGGGCGATATCGTCATGATCGCCGGCCTTCCCGATATTTACATCGGAGAGACGATCACCGATGACCCGGCGACCGAGCCCTTGGCCGCAATCTCGATCGACGAACCCACCATCACCTTGAATTTCCTCGTCAATAATTCGCCATTCGCGGGGCGGGAAGGTAAATTTGTCACGTCACGTCAGATCCGTGACCGTCTCGAACGTGAGCTTGAGGTCAACGTCGGTCTCAAAGTAGATTTCGAGAGCGAGGGTGATACCGGATATCGAGTTTCCGGCCGCGGCGAATTGCACATCGCGATCTTGCTCGAGAACATGCGCCGCGAAGGTTACGAAATGCAGGTCTCACAGCCACAGGTCATTTTCCACGAAGTGGACGGCGAGAAGCTCGAACCGTTCGAGGAAGTCATCATCGACACACCACAGACCTACCAGGGCGCGATCATCGAGCGCTTGGGCACACGAAAGTTCGTCATGAAGGATCTTAAGATCCACGAGAACCAAGTCCGTCTTACCTTCGAAGGACCGACACGCGGACTTCTCGGCTACCGCAACCAATTCGTTCTCGATACGAAAGGCGAGGGAATCATGTCGTCGCGCGTCGTCGGATTCAAACCGTATGCAGGCGAGATCAAGCGCAAGCAAGTCGGCTCGATGATCTCGATGACCTCCGGCAAGGCGCTCGGCTTCGCGTTGTGGAATCTTCAGGAGCGCGGCGTTATCTATATCTCTCCGGCAGTTGAGGTATACGAAGGCATGGTCATCGGCAACACCAGCAAGGGCGAGGAAATGGAGGTCAATCCGACCAAGGGCAAACAACTCACCAACATGCGCGCATCCGGCAGTGACGAAGCGATCAACCTCATCCCGCCGTACACCCTCACCATCGAGCGCGGACTCGAAGTTATGGCCGAAGACGAATATCTCGAGATCACTCCGATATCCGTCCGTTTACGCAAAATGTATTTAACCGATCTTGATCGAGTACGTGCGAGGCGATAAAGGGGACTTTTTGGTGCTATTGACTATTGTCAATAAAGTAGTATAATTACCCCAGTACAGTAGCACCATGCTGCTGTCAAAGATCAGACGGAGGCCACGAAGATGTTGAAACATTTGCAGCCGGTCGGACTCGATGCCTATATGTGCGAGTCAGGATGCTCGCATATTTACAAGGCGGTCGATGCAACGCGGCGGAACTTCACGTGTCCGGAATGCGGTCACAATCTCGTCGGCAAGTCAGACTCGTCCCTCCTTGCCGCGAGCAAGCCCTTGATCGCTGATATGCAGCGTCAACTTGCCGGCATGTAGTGTGAACATCTTCACGCACAAAAAAGGAAAGGCGACCCGTTGGGCCGCCTTTTGCTTTGTCATCATAATCACATTGACGAATGCTCAAATCCGTCCTACAATTATATCTGGCACCTTGCGGTTGCGGAAAGGTGCGTTGGCGGGAGGCCATTGTGGATCCAAAAAAGCGAAAAGCGTATATCGACTGGCTCATCGCAGAGATGCGAGCGAGGGCAAAGCTGGCGCAGCGCGAAGCGTTCGAACTCGAGGAATACATGCGGCATCAGTCGAGTGGTAGGATACCGGGTACATCGGCGATCAAGGATCTCGTGTGCTTCTTTGGGCAAGCGTTCGGAATGGTGAGCGACTCTCCTGAATTCTTTGGGGGGGAGGCTCTTCAGCTCGAACACTGGGCATTGATCCTTGGCTGCTTTTTCGGGAGCGTCCCTGACCTCGACGATACGAACATTCATCATCACGTTCGGGGTTTGTATGACCTCTTGAGGAGGCCATTCGAGATCACCGCGCGGCGCCCCGGTGATTATGCAGAGATGGTTCGCGCATGTGCTGCGCTGCAGTGCGAAACGTTGGATCAAATGGCGGCATAAGAACCGCAACAGAAACAGGAAATGGAGGAAGCAATCAAGCGTCGGGGACCCCGGCGCTTTCGTTTATAAAATTTTGCTATTGACTTATTTACGTTGCATAATATGATTTCGCTTAGGTGCACTCGCGGCGGAGTGTGTCACTGTCTTCGGACGGGAGGAAGCGATGCGACTTTTCAATAAAAGACGGTCGGCGAAGACGGGGACGGCAATGTTGTTCGACGAGGTGGAAGATCGGCATGAGGCTGATATCTCTCGGCGACAATGGTTCGTGCTCGTATGGGGAGGTGGTGCGATCGGGGCCGTCATTGTCCTCGTCCCCGTGATCTTGGCGCTGAAGAAATTGATTTCCGGATGAACGATCGAATATGGGCGCGACGGAGAATTCTCTCCGCCGCGCCCTGAACGTTTGTATGACGAGCGATTTGATATAATGCCTCAATGACTGAAAAACCGATGCCCGAGAATGAAGAAGAGTGGCAGAAAATGCTCACACCCGAGCAATATAAGATCTTGCGCGAGAAGGGGACGGAGGCGCCTTTTACTGGTGAATATGTGCACGAAAAAGCCGACGGCACCTACGCATGCGTTGCGTGCGGCAATCCGCTTTTCTCATCGGATGCGAAGTTCGATTCCGGAACCGGTTGGCCGTCCTTTGACCAGGCCCTGCCGGGCGCGGTTGAGACCACTACCGACAATTCGCAAGGCATGTCGCGCACCGAAATAACCTGTGCACGATGCGGCTCGCATTTGGGGCATATATTCGACGACGGCCCGACCGCAACCGGAAAACGCTACTGTATCAATTCCGTCTGTCTCGACCTGGAAGAGAAATAATAATGTGTAGTATACTGAATCCATGAGCCAATTCCTGGAAATGGACATATTTTTCTTGGTGACGACCATCGTCGTCATTGCGATCGGTGTCTTTCTCGTACTCATTCTCATGCGGATCTGGCGGATTCTCGGTCACGTCGAGAATATATCGAAGGATGTATCGGAGGAGAGCGCACTTCTGCGCGACGACATCGGTGACCTGCGTGAGAAGATTCGCGTCGAAGGTTTCAAGGTTTTCACCCTCGGAGCATTTCTCAACAAAGCGTTCAAGCGATTTACCGGCCGATCCGGCAAGCGTCAGTGATCTGGCGAACGAGACGCATGAGCGATTATTTGAATAGCTAATACCAATCATATGGCAAATGGAAAGAATGGGGCAGGGGCATTGAAGGTGGTCGCGGCACTCGCGGGGGCGGCTGCAGCAGGATATTATTTTTACGGGAGCAAGGAGGCAAAGACACATCGCAAGATCGCGGCGAAGTGGGCGGGTAATATGAAATCAGATGTGCTCAAACAGGCAAAGAAAGTGAAGGATCTCGATCGTAAAACGCTTGAAGGCATCGTCGTCAACGCGCAAAAGACATATGCCGGCTTGAAGAATATGGATCGCAGAGAAGTCGAGCGCGCCGGGCGCGAGCTCAAGAGTAATTGGCAGGAGGTGATGAAAGAACTCGGTAAGGGTGCAGCATCGACCAAGAAAACTGCGGCCAAAGCGGTTAAGAAGAGCGTCAAGACGGTCAAGAAAGTTACAAAAAAGATCGCATAGCTGAATGTCGCATGATCGAGGAAGCGATCATCGAGCGGGCGCAAAAAGCGATCGATGAACGCGTGTTCCCGGGATGCGTTGTCGGTGCGGTGTATGCGGATGGCGGGCGCATTATAATTCCACTTGGGTCACTAACCTATGAACGCGTTGCCTCCGAAGTGCGCGCCGCGACCGTGTATGATCTCGCATCTGTTACGAAATCCATACCTGTCGCATCGCTCGCGCTTGCGTTCACTGCGGAAGGGAAGCTCGCGCTCGCCGATCCTGTGGTCAACCATTTGCCAGAACTTCAGAACGACTTTGGCACCACGATCGAAGATCTCCTGCGATATCGCGTGCATGGCGTCCAGCTTTCGACCTTGCGTCGTATGACATCTGACGAAATTCGAAACTATGTTTTCGAGCGCGGATTCGACGCGCCGCCCGGAGATTCGAACTATACGAATCTTCCCGCATTCGTTCTCGGGATGATCATTGAACGGGTCGGTGGTGCGTCGCTTGAAACACTTGGTCGATCATATTTCTTCGATCGATTCGATATGCCTGCGACAACATTCTTCCCGGATGCTGCAGATTGCGCTCCGACGGAGGTCGACGAACGCGGTGAAGTACGCGGATCGCCGCATGATGAGAGCGCGTATCAATTCGCGATCGCACACGCATGCGCGGGACATGCAGGACTTTTTTCTACCGTTCCCGACCTCTTGAATTTTCTCGAAGCGCTGCTACGCGCAGACGATGGATTTACGAAATCCATCATGGACGCTGCGGAGGCAGGGCTCGGTTGGCAAATCGAGGGGGATTTTTTAGGTCATTACGCAGACGTTCGTGCGTTCGGCAAAACAGGATTCACCGGCACCAGTGTCTGTATCGATCCAACCAAAGGTATCGCGTTCGTCATACTTTCCAATTGTACGTATCCCAAGCGACCGGCGGATAATGCGGCAATAAATTCGTTTCGATCGGACATTGCCGACATCATTCTCGGATCTATTTAACCGTCACGCTTTTGGCGATGTTGCGCGGCTTGTCCACGTTGTGATCAAGTTCGACCGCCATGTAGTAGGCAAGTAATTGCAAGGGGATGATGTTGAGGATCGCGCTCGTCTCCTTGGTATCGGGGACTGCCAGAAATTCATCGAAGTTCTCGTCCGTCTGTGGGGCGATGCCGAAAACTGACGCGCCTCGGGCGCGAACTTCGTGTATCGCGTTCAATACGCTCGCGCGCACTTCGTCGTTGCTGACCGCCGTGATTACCGAGACCCCCGGCGCCATCAACGTTATCGCATAATGTTTGAGGTCTCCCGCAGGGATCGCGTGAGCATGTACGTACGAACCCTCGATGATCTTCACCATACCTTCGCGGATGATCTGCAGGTTCTGACCTTTACCCAAGAGATAGAGATGTTCTTTGTGCGCTAGACGTGACGCATGGCCCCTCACTTTGGCAATGAATTTGTCATCCGCGAGCAGTTTCTCGGTCTCGGTCGCCAGCTTTTTGAGATTTCGTTTTCCCTCGGCCAATTTTCCCTCGACTGCCTTCGCGACGAGGTACCCCCACGCGATCTGCGACACGAAGATCTTCGTCGACATGACACAGATCTCGGGGCCGGCATTCGCCATGAACTTATGATCCGACAGACGCGTCATCATACTGCCCGGCATATTCACGAAGCTCGCGATGGTAGCCCTGCGAGCATGTACCAGTTCGAGTACTTCGAGCACATCGGCTGTTTCGCCGCTCTGCGACGGCGCGATGAGAACGTCGCCCTTACTGATCAATGATTTGTATTCAAACGCTTCGGCTCCGATGAGCTCCTTTGCGTCGATATGTCCATAAAGCCGAAGATAAAATGCCATTTGCGCTGCTGCGGCACCGGCAGTACCCGAACCGATCGTATAGACGCGCCGCGCCCGTTTGATCGCTCGCGCGAGCGCGAGATACGTAGCATCCGATTCTTTGATGACCTGCCGAATGACGAACGGCGCCTCGTAGATCTCTTTGAGCATGTAGTGATCATAGGCACCTTTTGAAACCACCACATCTTTGAGGAGGTTTTTTTCATAGACCTGCTTGATCTTCTTACCGGTCGCAATGCTCGACAGCGTAATCGCTCTTTCACGCACGGCAACCATCTCTCCGTTGTCCAACACGAGGATGGACTTCACGTGGGGGGCGCATGAGAATACGTCAGACGAAAGATAGATTTCCGATGAGGTCCCCAAGCCGAGAACGAGCGGGGAACCATTGCGTGCAGCGATGATCTCGCCACTTTTCGCGAGCACAATGATCGTATTGCGTCCTTCGAGATCTTTGAACGACAATCGTACGGCTTCAGAAAGTGTTTTTGCTTTGCGCATGCGCCGCTCGATAAGTCGCACGATGACCTCGGTATCTGTTTCCGAAATGAACTTGAACCCGTCTTTTTGAAGTGACGACTTAAGCGCGGGGGCGTTCTCGACGATACCGTTGTGGGCGAGCGCGAATGACCTGTCGCTCGAATAATGCGGATGCGCGTTCACATCTGTAACTTTGCCGTGCGTCGCCCAACGCGTATGACCGATACCGATGTGACTTCGTGGCAAACTCCCGGCGTCATAGCCCACGAGCCCGATATGTTTATCAACGCTGATAGATCCATTGCTCACGACGGCGATGCCCCAGCTGTCATATCCGCGGTACTCGAGTCGCTGTAAACCTTCTAACACTGCTTCGCGCGCATCACGCGCTGCTCCGGCATACCCAAAAATTCCACACATAGGTGTAAATGGAAGCGCTCCTCATCGTCCCTTTGTTTTCGACGTCGCCGTCGGGTTTTTGGGAAGATGTAACGGCCTGGAGTACCGAAGGGTGCCCGCAGATACTACGAAGACGATTGCCTTCATGTCCGATCGTCAGTCAAAGTGACTGACCCCTTTCCTCGTATCCCCACGTTCTACGTGGGGCCACACGCTCTCGTTCTTTTTCGCTTCGAAATTATTGCTTCTAATGCAGGCCGTTCATTCATAACGGCCTTCTTCAACAATAGCGCATATCAAAAAAAACAAAAGCCACCGCACCAAGACAGTACGGTGGCATTCATTCGTCGTATTCGGGCGATCTAGATCTTCACGATCTCTTCCCATGAGCGACCGGCGACACCGAAGTGGCCGTACGCCGCTGTCTCACGGAATATCGGACGCGTAAGCCCGAGACGTTCGATGATCGCGCGCGGACGGAAGTCGAAATTCTTGATCACAATGTCGGTGAGGTTATTACCGCTATCGTCGAAGGCTTCGATCATGACCGGCTCGATGCGACCGATCGCATACGCGACCGAGACGAGTGCCTTCTTCGCGTGGCCATTCGCCACGAGGTTCTTCGCGGCGAATCGGCACATATAGGCGGCCGAACGATCGACTTTCGTCGAATCTTTGCCGGAGAAGGCGCCCCCGCCGTGCGGCATAAGCCCCCCATACGTGTCGACCATGATCTTGCGACCGGTCAAGCCAGCATCGGCCGTGAATCCGCCAAGCACGAATTTGCCCGTCGGATTGACGAGGATCTCGATCTCATCGACCGAGCCAAGAATTGGGGTGAAAAGATGTTCAATGAGTCCGGCGCGGATATCTTCCTGCGACACCTCTTCGGCATGCTGTGTCGAGGTGAGTGCGGTAATGACTTTTTTGCCGTCGATCGTGACTTGGGTCTTACCATCGGGACGAAGCCAGGTGAGTGTCTTGTCGCGACGTAATTTTTCAAGCCGACGAGCGAGCGCGTGCGAGAGCACGACGCCAAGCGGCAAGAATTCCGGCGTCTCATCCGTGGCGAATCCATACATGATGCCCTGATCGCCGGCGCCGCCGGTGTCCACTCCCTGCGCGATGTCGGGAGATTGCGCCTGGATCGTGTTAAGGACTTTTAGTTCATCGGCATAACCGATCTCCTTGTAGACCTGCCGCGCGATCGCTTCCGCGTCAATCTTGGCTGCGGTCTTTACTTCACCGCCGAGCATAAGAGTGCCGTGGCTGCCGAATGATTCGACCGCGACGCGGCTCTTCGGATCTTGGGTGAGACATGCGTCGAGGATCGCATCGGAGATCTGATCGCACACTTTGTCGGGGTGACCTGAAGTCACGCTTTCTGTCGTATACCGCTCTAATGAATGGAACATAATTTTTTGCCTTATAACGAATAATCTCCCCAAAAGGGAGACTTAAACTAATAATATCTTCCCAGTGTGGGTTACCGATTTGTCCGCGCGCAACGCGGTTACAAATAGCAATCCCTTGTGGACTGGAATTGGCACTTTATTCCTCGATGTACTCGGAACAAGTTGCCGGCGGTTCGACGAGCCAGGACTCTCACCGCACTCTTGATACGATATGGGGCGTGTGTGTGCATCCTAGCAGACGCCGCGGGCGATGTCAGATGTACGCGTGTGGATAACTGTGCTTCAGTGCGAGACCTTCTTCGCACCCAAGAGATCGGCGACGATCTCCGCAAGTTTGGCCGGGTCGTGTCGGACAAGCGAACTTTCGCGGCTTGGCGTACCAATTTTATTGTTCGTATAAAAATGCTTCACGTGCAAATTCGCGCCGATGAGCGTACGGCCTTTCGGAAGATCGTCCCATGATGTCGGCGTGTCATTGACGCGCGCGTATCGTTTCAAAAGCTCCTCGCTCGGTTTCTTGTTGTTGTAGATCACAATATCGACTGGGGAACCAAGATACTTCTCGATCGTCGTCGTGTAATCGGCGACGCTAAAATTGCGGGTGTGCTCGACTTTCGTCATCAAACTGCAAACGAATATCTTCTTCGCCTTGCTCTTCTTAATCGCTTCGGGGATGCCGCGAACGAGGAGGTTGGGGACGAGGCTCGCGTAAAGGTTTCCCGGACCGATGATGATGACGTCGGCTTCATGGATCGCCTTGAGTGCTTTCGGATTCGCGCGTCCGGCAGGTTCGAGCCAGAGGCGTTTCAAGGAACCATTGAGCTTGGTCATCTGGATCTTCTCTTCGCCGCGGATCGTGCGCGTGCCGACCTGTGCCATGAGATGCACCTCATCCAAGGTCGCCGGGACGACGCGGCCGTCGAGGCGTAAGATCTCGCTCGCTTTCTCGACGGCATCGTCGAATGAGCCGGTCACTTTTTCCAACGCAGACAAGAGCAGGTTGCCGAAATTCAATCCCTTCAATCCGCCGTTCTCAAAGCGATAGCTCATGAGGTCGCGCATCAGTTTGTCTGATCGAGAGAGCGCGACCAGACATTGGCGCACGTCGCCCGGCGGCAGGACGCCGAGCTCGTCGCGCAGGACGCCGGAGGAGCCGCCGTTATCCGACATGGCAACAATCGCCGTGAGATTAAAGGGATATTTCTTGAGGCCGGTCAGGATCGTGAACGTGCCGGTCCCGCCGCCCAAAACGACCACGTTTTTCTTCTGTTTTTTCTGCATAGCACAATCCGGGGAATAGTAGCAGAAATCGAGCTTTTTCGCCATTGACAGCCCACTTTGCTCGAATGAACGCATGACGTACTATGGTCGTATCGGCGGGTACGCATTATATATGACTTCGAAAACCATCAAATTTCTCATCGGCCTCATCATCCTTCTTTTTCTCGTCATTTGCGCGATGACCGCATATCTCGTGTTCACCCCAGGTCGTCAAAAGACATCATCGAACGTTCCGATGAGCACCACAACGCCTTCGATGACAGCGACTCCGGTCGCATCGTCGACGGAACCGCTTTCAGCGAGCGTCACCGTCTCAGCGCCGGTACCCAACTCGACGGTCGGGAAGACTTTTGCCGTCACGGGCATCGCGCCGAACGGGTGGTACTTCGAAGCGGTCTTTCCGATACAAGTTCGTGATCCAAATGACAACCTGATCGCGACAGGACAAGGACATGCGCAAAACGACTGGACTGTCGCGGGGCCTGTCGCATTCACTTCCTCGATCACACTTATCGGAGATTATTCCGGTCCTGCCGATCTCATCCTCTTGCGCGATAATCCATCGGGATTGCCCGAAAATGATGATGAAGTGACTATGCCGATCGTAATCAAATAATATGCAGGATCTGAAGGAAAAAGAACGACGCCTGCGCGCAAAAAAGATCGTCGCGTATCTCAAGCGCGCATATCCCGTGCCGAAGAGCGAGTTGACGTACAAGACGCCGTTCCAATTCGTCGTTGCGGTCATGATGTCGGCGCAATGCACCGATAAGGTCGTTAATCGCGTGACGGATACGCTCTTCAATATATATAAGACACCCCTCGACTTTGCTGGGGCTAAACCGCAGGACTTCGAACGAGAAATATCGTCGGTGACATTCTTCAGAAATAAAGCGAAGGCGATACGGGCGGCCGCCAAAATCGTCGTAGACGATTTTGGCGGCCGCGTCCCCAAGACTATTGCCGAGCTCACGACGCTCCCCGGAGTTGCCTATAAGACCGCCAACGTCGTCTTGGGCGAGCTTTACGATATTTGGGAAGGCATTCCGACCGACACGCACGTGAAGCGATTCGCGTATCGGTTCGATCTTTCCGATAACTCGGACCTAACGAAAATATCAAAGGATCTCGAACGCCTTATCGCGAAAAAGGATTGGAAATATGTGAACAACGGACTCGTTCTTTACGGCCGCTATATTTGTCCGGCGCGTCCGCATGACTGTTCGACACATCCGCTTACAAAGTTGTGGCCACCGAGCGCGAGCCGGTGGCCACAATCTGCCTGAACATTATTTTTGTTTGGCGGCGATCCCGTCCCAATCGCGCGGATCGTGCGCCGGTGTGAATGCTGCGTCGTTCGGAACATACGGAGGATCGGGTGACCTTTTGGGGAGCCACTCGACCGAGAAAACGGCGCACCGCGCGCAGACGACGCGGCCGTCCGTAAGCGAAATTGTCGCATTCGATGTGCTGCAATCGGGTGCGATATGTGATTGGCACTCTGTCATTCATTGCCTCCCTGTCGCTTATTTCCAGTCTCGAATATACCTCTTTTGCTGACATTCGCAAAGGCGGGTTTTGCGGTAGTATGTGGGCATGACAGCAAAACGTCGTGTGGCGGTATTCGATGTCGACGGAACGATATTCCGATCATCGTTGCTCGTTCAAGTCGTCGATCAATTGATCCGCGATGGCGTATTCCCGGAAGATGCGCAGGCGACCTACGCGCGGCAGCTCGAGCGGTGGCAGAATCGCGAAGGGGACTACGAGACGTATATCGACGCCGTCGTCAAAGCATTTACCCAGCACATCGTCGGCGCGCATTATAGTGCCCTCGCGGACGCATCGAAGCGTGTCGTCGCCGCACAGTGGAAACGCACCTACGTCTATCCGCGCACCCTCATCAAGCAGCTCAAAGATCGCGGTTACTACTTGCTCGCGATCTCGCATTCTCCAAAGACCATTCTTGATATGTTCTGCCCGCGACTCGGCTTCGATAAGGTCTACGGACTTTTGTACGAGATCGACGGTGATGAAAAATTCACCGGGAAGATCATAGAGGAACAGGCGCTCGACAAGGCGTACCTCATTCGTCGCGCGGTAGACAAGGAATCCTTGATGCTCACCAACTCGATCGGTGTCGGTGACACAGAGAGCGACATAAAGTTCCTCGAGATCGTCGCGAAGCCGATCTGTTTCAATCCCAACGCCGCGCTCTATGCCCATGCGAAAAAAGAGAAGTGGAAAGTCGTCGTCGAGCGGAAGGATGTTATTTATCAATTATGAGCCGCACGTTACTGAGGCGCTCGGCATATTCTCCCGCCGAACGCCACCTTCGGCTGACGGGTCCTGGACGAGCTACGAAGGACTCCGCACCAGGCTCTGCAACGGCAGGCGAGGTTCGTCGGAGAGAACATGCCGAGCGCCCCACCCCACCTTCGGTGCGATCATTTCAAAACGAAGTTTGGAACTATTGGAAAAAGAACGGGCGGCACGATCTCCCGTGGCGCAAGACCAAAGACCCGTACAAGATCCTTGTTTCAGAGGTGATGCTGCAGCAGACGCAGGTGTCTCGGGTGATCGAGAAATACAAGGAATTTCTGCACGCATTTCCGAATGTAGAAACATTGGCGACGTCAAAGCTTAGCGATGTGCTGAAAGTCTGGAGCGGAATGGGGTACAACCGGCGCGGAAAATATCTGCGCGATGCGGCGACCACGATCGTTAAGAAGTACGATGGCAAAGTTCCACGCGACGTGGCCTCGCTCCGCGCACTTCCCGGTGTCGGTCCGTACACTGCTTCAGCGGTGTTGATCTTCGCGTTCAATATCCCTGACACGATGATCGAGACGAATGTCCGTTCCGCGTATATCCAACATTTTTTTAATGCCCCTGCTGCTCTAAGGTTAAACCTTAGAGCACGGATCGCCGACAAAGAACTACTGCCGTTCATCGAGGCGGCCGCCGAGGGGCAGGATCCGCGGACGTGGCATTGGGCGCTGATGGATTATGGAAGCTATCTCAAGAAACGGCACAAGAACCCATCGCGTGCGAGCGCACATTACGTGAGGCAATCGAAATTCGAAGGTTCCTTGCGGCAAGTTCGTGGCGCGATTTTGCGCACACTTCACCTGGGGTCGAGAACCGACCGCGCGCTAAGCTCCGAGCTTGGCATACAAAGCTCAGAGCTCGGTAAATTTGAAGCGGCACTTGCCGGGCTTGCGCGGGATGGGATGATCGTGAAGCGGAAGGGGAGGTGGGGAATGTGTTAGGAAGATGACATAAAGACGTCCCCATTGTTTTCTTTTGTTGGAATGGTAGGGTGCGCTACGGGTCGCGTCCAATCGGAGGCTCCAATGGACACATTCGACGACATTATACCGGAGTACCAGTCGAGCATCATAAAGCGATATCAGTGGTGGACACTCCTGCTTAATCAGGATCAGCGTTATCTCGGTCGCGCCGTTCTGTGGCTGAAACGTGAAGGAGAGATGCAGCGTCTTTCAGATCTTACTTTGAGCGAATTCAGAGAAATGAGGACAGCGCTTCGCGAATATGACCGGGCTATTCGCCAAGAATGGTGTGCGGATCATATGAATGACGCCTGGCTCGGGAATTTTTTTCACGAACACGGCGGACATGGCCATATGCACCTCATCCCGCGTTATAAGAATGAACGCATCTTCGCTGGGGTGACGTTCATCGATGGTCGGTGGGGAAAGAACTACACTCCGTATGAACCGTATAAGCCGGAGGAAGGTGTGTTCCTCACGATCCGAGATGAGTTGCGTAAGCGGATTCGAGGGAGTGTGAGGTGACAGAACAACGAAAGCGGGCGCCAAAGGCGCCCGCGTTTCTTTTTTCAGAGAAGTGAAATTTAGATCGAAACGATCACCGGGATCACGATCGGTCGCTTCATGGTGCTTTGCAGAAGGAATCGTGAGACAGCGTCGGCGAGATCTTCACGGGCGATATCGAGATCGGCGCCGCGCGGGTTGCGCAGTGACGTCTCGACGCTCTTTCGAATGATGAGGCGCGTCTGATCCATGAGGTCCTTGTTGTCGCGCAGATAGACGAAGCCGCGGGAGATGATGTCCGGGGACTTGTGGAGTTTGCCCGTGCGGCGGTCGACGGTCGCGACGACGACGCAGAATCCTTCCTGACCCAAGGCCTTGCGGTCGCGCATGAGGACCTCGGAGATCTCTGAGATCGTGTGTCCTTCGACGACGCGCAATTCCGCCGGCGCCTTGAATGGTTGCTTCACGATCTTTTCGCCATTAATGATCTCGATGATGGAGCTGTTATCGGGAACGATGATGTTCTCTTTCTTTACCCCCATCTCTTCGCCGAGATCAGCGTGGACGCGCAACATGTAGTGGTAGCCGTGGACCGGCACGAAGAACTTCGGCTTGATCTGTCGGTGGATCCACTTTGCTTCTTCAGCATTGCCGTGACCGGAGGCATGAACGTCGGAGGTGTGATAGGTGATGATCTTCGCCCCTTGACGCGAGAGATTGTCCTTGAGCTTCTGCACGGCGCGTTCGTTGCCCGGAATGACGGACGACGAGAGCACAATCGTATCGGTCGGTTCGATGTGGATGTACTTATGGGTCTTGTTGCCGATGCGCGCCAATGATGCGAATTCGTCGCCCTGCGCCCCTGTCGCGAGGATGATGAGATCTTCTTTTTTGTACTGCGCCATGTTCTCGACGGCGACAACGGTATCATCCTTGTATTTGAGGATGCCGAGCTCGCGTGCGATCTCGAGGTTGGTGCGCATCGAGCGTCCGTCGATGACGACTTTCTTGCCGTATTTCTCGGCGAACATCATCACGCGGATAAGACGTTCGAGGTGCGAAGCGAACATCGCGATGATGAGACGGCTGTGGGAATTCTTCACGAGCTCTTCGAGCGTACGATAGACGTTCGATTCGGGGATCGACCAACCCGGTTGCCAGACATTGGTCGAGTCCATCAAGAGCACAAGAACCTTGCGATCTTTGAACATGCCGAACTCGCGTTTCTCTTCGTCCGACGCCTCGCCGTTCTCGTGGTTGAGCTTAATGTCGCCGGTGAATACGACGTCGCCCCATGGCGTTTCGATGACGATGCCCATGGAATCCGGCACGGTGTGCGAGACGCCGAAGAATCGGATCGAGGTGTTGCCGAGCTTGATGACCTCGTCCTTCTCGACTTCGCGAAGATTGATCGCGGGCAGGTGCGGGAATTCCTCTTGGCGCTTTTTGATCATCATGCCGGTGAGACGACGCGTGTAGATCGTCGGATTGCCGATGCGATCAATGATATAGGGAATGCCGCCGATGTGATCGAGGTGGCCGTGCGAAACAAGGAGCCCGCGGATCTTGTCGCGGCGCTCTTCGAGGTAGCCGGTGTTGGGTAAAATATAATCAACGCCCGGCGTGTCATCTTCGGAGAAGGCGAATCCGCAGTCGAGGATGAAGATGTCGTTGCCGAATTCGACCGCGGTCATGTTGCGGCCGATCTCTTCGACACCGCCCAAGGGAATAATGCGCACGACGCCTTCGGCGGGCGGCGGGATCTTGGCAGCTGTTGATATGCGACCGAGATCGGTCGGCGTCGCGTGCGTCGGTCTGCCGCCACGCGGCTTCATCGGGCGCGCGGGTCGCTGTGAGAGCGGTCGTCCACGCCGGAAGGGTTTTGCTCCGGAACCGGAGTGAGGTCCTTGCGGGCCGGCTGAATTACTTGGTCCGCGGTTCGGTCCGCCGGGTCTTTGGAATGGTCGTTGGTTTTGTGGGCGACGTTGTTGCGGTCGTCCACCGGGAATCGGAGAGCTAGAGCCCCCCGGGGTGTGTGGTGTGTCCATACTAATTGCTCTAATGATTCGGATCGAACGATCCGTGTCTGTTAATACCATCTAATAAATAGCTATAAGGTTGATCGGCTACCGTGATGTGCCGCCGGCAAAGATCCCCCACACGCTCTGTGTTTGTGTATACCAATCGTCGATGCCGGAAAAACGATCAGCGGGTGTTGTCAGGGCTCCCAAAGTGATGCCCTTGATTGACGGAGGAACTATATACAAAAAGTCGGGTGCGTACAAGAAGACTGCAGGCTGATCCTTTTCGACATCGGCGGCGAATTGCGTATAGAGCGCATTACGAGCCGTAACATCAGTCGTTGCGCGCGCTTGAGAAAGCAGCGTATCCGTCGTCTCGTTCGCATACATGGCGAGGTTCAACCCCGGGTCATTGCGTTGGGACGAGTGCCAGAACGCATAGAGGTCGAGCTGGGGTCCGACGACTTCGCCGAAGAGAACGGCGTCGTAATTACGCGGGCGTATGACGGACGTATTGAGCTCGGAGATCGGATACACCTGCACCGACGCATGGATCCCTGCAGCGCTCCAAAAATTCGCGACGGCATTCGCGGTCGCGACGAGTTCGGGCTCGTCAGCGGTGGCAAGCGTGAATGACAATTTTTCTTTTCCTTTCTCCCACATAGTGTCGGTGGTGCTGAAACTCCATCCGCCCTTTTGCAAAAGTGTTCGTGCGGCATTCGCGTACGATGATTCATCCGGTGTCGACGAGGAACTCGCCGCCGTGTTCTTCAGCGAGAGGAACGGGAGGGGAACGGCCGGTGCGACATCGCCCAAGATGCCTGGCGGGATCGGTCCGTCGAGCTTCACGCCATATCCGCCCAAGACCGACGAGATGATCGCTTGTTTGTCGACGGCAGCATTAAGGGCAGCACGTACGCTTGAATCGGCCAAGACCACGTTGTGGCCCTGATTGAAGAAAACGCCGAAAACACGCGGCAGCGGCGACTTCACAATGTCAGCGTCGGTGCGTGAGAGGATCGGGAGATCGCTCGGAGAGATCCCCGCCATGCTGTCGATCTCGCCATCGTTGAACGCCTTCTCCATCGTTGCGTCATCGGGGTAGAAGTGGAACGTGAGCTTGTTCAGATAGGGAACTCCGCGCGTATAGTCGCCGAATGGCACGAGGTCGTAGCGTGTTGCAGAGCCAGTCGAATCAGTGCTGACCGAAGCAACTTTGAACGGACCGCTACCGATCGGACGTGTATTCAGCGGGTCGAACGGGAACTCCTCGTCTGAAACATTTTGCCATAAGTGTTTCGGTAAGATGCCGAGCGTGGTGTTGTCAATGAACGGAGCATAGGCATGCGGCAAGGTGAAGACGACGGTGTGCGGATCCGGACTTGCGACGGTAACGCCGGTCCAGTTCGCCGCTTGCGGACTCTTGAGATTGGGATCTTGTGTTGCGGCGACCGTGAAGAGCACGTCGGCGGCGGTGACCGGTGTGCCATCCTGGAACTTCGCATTCGGTCGGATGGTGAACGTGTAGATCGTTCCATCGGTAGAGACCGTATACCCCAGCGCGAGATCAGGGACGAACGAACCATCGGGCAGTTGGCGCATAAGGCCGGAATAGACGAGCGCCGTAAGATCTTCGTCAGGTTGAGAGACCGTAAGGATCGGGTTGATGAAGCGGGCCGGTCCGACCTCACCCTCAGAGAGAGATCCGCCGCGCGCAGGAATATCGACTGATACAGCTCGATCGATGTAGGTGACCATGAGAAGCACGCTCCCGGCGAGTAGCGCGGCAAGCATATACAAAAAGAGACGTTCCGCCGGCGAGAACCGACCGAGGAGATCCTCGAGTACCGAAAGACGCCCGACTCTGCGGGTCTTGGTGAGCGTCGTCAGGAGATCTTCGTGGCGGTCGTTCGTCTGGTCTATGTGATCTGATTGGTCGGGGTCCGAATAGGAATCCATACCGCAGGTTGGCCGGCTTCGTGCATTCGTGTATCGAACGACGAAAGGCGGGCTTAACTTATAAGAAGACTTACCAATGCTGAAATCGCAAACAGTATACCAAGGATTATGGTCGCGTAGAAGAGTGTTTTCTCTAATCCGCGGCGGGTGTGGAAACCCGAGCTGAAATTATCGGCACCGAATGCACCGCCCAGCGATGCCCCCGTCCTCTGCATTATGACAGATACAATGATGAGTGCGGAAAGAATTATCTGCACGTAGGGGAGAACGTGAGCGATCGTGGCCATGTAGAGCCACTGTAGCACATAACGACCCCGTTCGCAACTTCGTACATGCTATGATTCCTGCTATGAGTTTTGAATTCCCGGGGCGCATGGAACGAACGCGAGACGAACCAGAGATCGAACGTGCGAAGCGCGTCGCGGCCTGGTATGGACATTTTCAACACATGATCCAGATCGCAGCGCTGGCCGCTGCGGTCCAAGCACCGGGGATCGCACATGCGGGAGAGATCGATCAGGCGAATATGGCCCAACATACCGATACTGCACCGTTGTTGCATGAGGCGCCATCGACAGGCAAATATCAACTCGCGTCCGGTCAGTGGATTCATATCCCAATGGAAGCGGACGGATTCAATAGAGTGACCGTACTTACATCCCCCGATGGAGGGCCTGTCGTGCGGGCGGTCATCGTCTTTCAACAAAATCATCTTAATGGCCCCGAGAAGTTGCGCGGGCTATCGAACGAACAGAAGTTAGCGGAGCTTGGTGCGGTCGAACACAGCCATGAGACTGTCTCTGCGGCGCTTAAAAAGCTGGTGAAGGAGGGAAGTATTACGAGTGTGTGCGCAGAGGGAGTTATCGACAGTCCCGATGGCAATGGTGCCCATGGCGTCAATGAAATGATCGCAGACTTCTCTGATCCGGAGTCATTCAATACCGTCACTGCCCTTATGGCTGCGCCCTACCTACCTTCGCTTCAAGGGGCGGCCACACGGTATAACACGATCATTGATCGGAAAGGTGGGCCCGACGCCGCCGGTATCACAGAGATCAGGACGAAGCTCGATCCTATATTCAAAGATATGGGCGAACGATACCCGAAAATTCTCAGTTCAGCTGGTGAGCTAGCCGGGCAGGGTGAGATCGATCTCTGTGCGGGGGTAGATCAAAAGACCCATGATCGAGCTCACGCGTCGGACGTCCAAAAGATACTGGAGCGGCCACAGGAGCAGCGGACGGCAGCCGAGAAAGAACTGGTGAGGAAGGTGGCATTTCATGATTGGGAAAAATCGGCCCTCGAGCTCGCGCTCAAACAAAAGGGGCCCGCGGTAGGGATCGAGATCGGGGGAGGGCACGACTTCTATGAAGTAACAGCGGAGTGGAATAAAGAGCATCCATATGAGCAGATCGTAACGGTCGTAGCGAGTGCCTTTCAATTCGTCCCTCTGAAAAAAGATGGCGGCAAACTTTTGACCACTGAAGAACTGACTGAATAGATCTCGTTTTGCGGAACGTTCAAGGGCGGGCCTTGGATGCAACTCACGAAATATATAAAATGTTCAGCCGCGGGAGCCTCTGGCTCCCGCGGCGTTTCTCCTCGTTCAACGTCGGCGTCTCAATTTCCATACGAGACTGGTGACGGCCGTTGCGATGGCTATCCAGCCGACGATAAGGACCTTTTGCGAATCGAGCCCATACGATTCAGATACCCGCGTCAGAAAAGTACCCGCTATTGCGGAAACAAGGGAGATAAAGAATACGAGGATCGCGGCGCGCATGGCTTGGAACTCCTCAAAGAACTGATTCCATATTGATACACTATATTTACAGTGTGTCAAGTTGAGTCTTACCGCCCAATCCTCTATAGTGACCCCATCGCCACTCTGGTGGCATTCCAGTTATTAGTTTTTTAAAAGATACGAGCATCGTTATGAAAAAGAAATCAAAAGTTTCTAAGAAGTCGAGCGCGCGAAAAGTGAGCCGCCCGTCACAGCCGAAGAGTTCTTTTAAAGTCCACCCATTGGCTGATCGTATCGTCGTGAAGCCCGAGGAGGCAATGGATGAACGATCACCGTCCGGCATCATTATTCCTGACACCGCCCGCAAAGAGAAGCCGGAACGCGGTGTCGTCGTTGCGGTCGGCGAGGGTAAGCGCAACGAGCGTGGTGATGTATTGCCGATCCACGTTAAGGTTGGCGACACGGTCATGTTCTCCAAATATGGATTCGATGAGGTGAAGATCGATGATGTGGAGTATTACATTGTTTCGGAGACGAATATTCTGGCAATTATAAAGTAGTAGAAGATTAAACGAACCAAGGTCAGAGCTTGGGATCCCTAAAGCTCTGAGCTTGGTGCAACACCTAATATGGCAAAACAAGTGATTTTTGATGCAGAAGTACGATCGGCCCTGAAGCGCGGCGTCGATATCGTCGCCAAGGCGGTCTCGGTCACCATCGGTCCGCGTGGCCGCAATGTCGCCCTCGACAAGTCGTGGGGAAGTCCGACCATCACCAACGACGGCGTTTCGATCGCGAAGGAAATAACGCTCGCCGACAAGTTCGAGAACATGGGTGCTTCGATTGTGAAGGAGGTAGCGACCAAGACCAACGACAAGGCCGGCGACGGTACGACGACCGCCGTCATCCTCGCGCAGGCGATCATTCACGAAGGTCTCAAGCGAACCGCCTTGGGCGCCAACAGTATGATGGTTCGCCGCGGTATCGAAGCCGCCGCCAAAGACACCGTCGAAGAATTGAAAAAGATGGCGAAGCCGGTCAAAGGTACGAGCGACATCAAGCAGGTCGCGACGATCGCGGCGGAGAGCGAGGAGCTCGGCGCCACGATCGCCGACATCGTTGAGAAAGTCGGTAAGGATGGCGTCGTCACCGTGGAGGAATCGCAATCGTTCGGCATCGAATCGGAATTCGTCGAAGGGATGGAATTCGACAAGGGTTATGTATCTGCCTACATGATCACCAATAGTGAACGCATGGAGGCCGAAGCGAAGGATGTCCCGATCCTCATCACCGACAAGAAGATCTCGACGGTCAAAGATATTCTGCCGCTTCTCGAAAAAGTCGCGCAGACCGGCAAGAAGGATCTCGTCATCATCGCTGATGATGTCGATAGCGAAGCGCTTGCCACGTTCGTCGTCAACAAATTGCGTGGCATCTTCAACGTGCTCGCGATCAAAGCGCCGGGCTACGGTGATCGCAAGAAGGAAATTCTCGCGGACATCGCGATCCTGGTCGGCGGCCAGGTGATCTCCGAAGATCTCGGTCTCAAGCTCGAGAATACGGAGCTTGCGCAACTCGGACGTGCCGCACGCATCGTCGCGACGAAGGATTCGACCGTGATCGTCGGCGGTAAGGGGAAGAAAGATGATATCGGCAAACGCGCGGCATCTCTGCGGTCACAGCTCGAGAATACGACGTCGAAGTTCGACAAGGAAAAGCTTAACGAGCGCATCGCGAAACTTCTCGGCGGCGTCGCTGTCATCAAAGTCGGTGCTGCGACGGAGACCGAAATGAAATATCTCAAGGACAAGATCGAGGACGCGGTCAATGCGACCAAAGCTGCGATCGCCGAAGGCATCGTGCCGGGCGGCGGAGCTGCGCTCGCGAAAGTCGCTCACAAACTCGCAAAAAAAGTCACCGTCGACGCACACGATGAATTCTCTGTCGGCTATCGTGTACTTATATCCGCTCTCAGCGCGCCGCTCTTGCAGATCGCGCTGAATGCCGGTCGCGAAGACGGACAGGTGATCTTGCGTGATATCACCGCAAAGGGCGGGGCGTTCGGTTATGACGCCTCTAAAGACACTGTCGAGCCGACGATCGTGGATATGTTCGAAGCGGGGATCATCGATCCGGTGAAGGTCACGCGCTCGTGCATCGAGAACGCCGCGTCAGCCGCCGCAGTATTGCTCACAACCGAAGCAGCCGTCGCTGATATTCCTGAAGAAAAGAAAGCCCAGAATGGAGGTATGCCGGGGATGGGGGACATGGATTAAAGTGGCGCTGCGTGAGACGATGCCCTTGAGGAACTTTAAAGTTCGAGGTAGTTTCAGCCACCATCACCACTACTGTATGTCGTGGTGATTTTGGTATGCGCTGCGCGAGGTTCCTCAAGGACACCCGTCCTACTCCGCTTATTTGGAGTTCTGTGGCGAGGTTCCGTAACCTATGGGTTTGTTCCGCCTAGTGGGTTTTGAGAGGGGAAGCGAGGTTCTCCAAAGGCGCAGGTTCCCTTCGCTTAGGCGACACGAGATATCCCAAAAGACCGCACTACTTCGCCTTGTAGCGTTCATTCCTCTGGTATCATTATGCGTATCATGAACCGCAGACGTGGCGTTGCTTTCGGCTGTTGGGCATTAAGCACACTCATTTTCGTTGTCGGCTGTTTTCCAATTTTGGTTGAAGCACAATCCACGGATGTTGGCAGCTTATTGCCATCATGGCTGATGGGGACTCCTCCCGCATCCACCGATACTGCCGATCTGCAATGTAGTAGTGATGGAGTCTACACCTGTGACTATCCAAAAATTGAGAATAATCAGCAGTGCCTTCGCGGCAAAACCTGCGCCGAGGTAAAAGACGGGTGTGTCATTTCCGGCGTGTGCGATAGGCCGAATCACTGCAACGACACGAGTGCCTGTGGCAAGGCGCCGGAGAAACCTACGGTACCGGTAATGCCGTCGCCTTCGAACTCCGGTATAACGGATACGCCGCAACAAAGTTCGGTCGGTTATCCCCAAAATCAGTCTTCAGACGTAACGCCGACGCCCGCACAGTCTGCAAGTGTCCCGACGTATGGATCATTAGATACGACGCAGTCCCAGACACAATCGCAACAATCATCGTTCAATCTATCTACCGACGGAAGTAACTATTCCGCGCCGACGGGGCAGGGTGTAAGTCCACTCACTGATGGCACACTCCAGGACGTATCGACAGTGCCGATACCAGTCGATAGCAGAGTACCGCCCCTTTCAGGAGCGCAAGACACTGGAGGATCATCAGAAGGATCGAACGGTGTGTCAACTTTCCCGGTTGAAAATGGCCCGACGCCACAGCAGGCGGCACCTGCCTCGAGTTGCGGCTTCATCTGCTCCGCTGAGAATACCGTTTCATCGGCTTACAGTGCTGCTGCGAGTTGGATCTCGAACGAGATCTCTCCACCAGCGCCGACTGTTCCAAGCGATGCTTCGCTCAATAGCGCTCAGGCCCAGATCGATACTCCTCAATACTACGATCCGAACGCTGCAACCACCCCTGACGGCACACCTGCGATCACCGATGCGACCAAACAGGAGATGGTTCCGCTCATGCAAAACCAAGCAGACAGCATGACGAATGAGATGGTGCAGAACAATGCGCAGATACTAGCGCTGCAGGATCCGAACAATGGTATGGATCCGAATAGCGCGCAGAATGCAATCCAGGATCTCAATCAGCGGAACGCTTATTTGCAGGACCAACTCGATAAGGTGAATTCCGGCATCACCGCGCTCAATACGGGCGGACAGCTTTCGCCTGACGTACAACAGCTTGCGCAGACAGTGCAGGACGGCCAAGGTGCGCGCTCGGCGGTGCTTGACGCCGCTTCCGGCGGTCTTGCACAGGCGAGTGCATCCAATTTCGAAGCCGCAAAGCTCGCGATAACTGATCCGAGTCTTTCGAATATTGCGTCCGCCGGAATGCACGCTTTCGAAAGCGGAGCTGACTACCTCGGTTCAGGAGTTGCGAGCCTTGTGAACACAACGTGTCAGGGAGTCGGCGTTTGCGGCCAATCGCCTGCTGAAGCAGTGGCCGCCTGGGCTGACCCGACTGCATCAAAAGTGAACACGATCGTGGCGGGAACACAGCTGGCGGTCATGGCCGCACCATTTGCTGGCGAAGCAGTCGATGCGATCAGAGCTGCCGGAGCTGTCGACACCGGAGTAACCGCCTTTGTTTCGGACTCCGCAGTTGCGCGCACAATTGCTGATAGTGCAGGAGGTTGGACCGCATCTCTCGAAGCGCCAACGTTCGAAGCGGCCCAGACTACGGGGGGAGTGTACTCTATTTCAGATTCTGCAGGTACCTTTGCGAATACAATTACTGACATACCGTCGGCGGCCGAACCACTTCCTGTGGGGGCATCTGCGGCACCGGCAGACGTCGCCCCAGCAGCAGCTCCCGTCGAAGAATTGTCAGCTGCCCAATTTTCAGATCAGATTGATCCGGCAATTACAGCTGAACTTGAACAAGCTAACGGTGCGGGTTCAGCACAGACGACGCAACCGGCACCGGAAGCCGCCCCGTCCGATGCGGCGGCTCCTACAGAAGCGGCGACACAAACCGCCCCTCCCATATCACCAACGTTTTCAGATGCGATGGATTACGTCTCGGCTCAAGCGCAGGCGCTCAAAGAAACCGTCACGGGCGGGATCAGCTCGATCGAGTCCGATATTAGCGACTACGTCAATTCACAGTTCGGAAATACAGAACCATCTGCGCTTACAGAGACGCCACTGCTCGCTCCCGTTTCAGAGGGGACCTCAAACGCGATGCAAAACGTCATTGATCAAGCGGGGCAGCTCAAACTTTCTGCGACTATTCCTGCAGACGTGCCGGCAGGATCTGTGGCGCCCGAAGGAGCCGCACCTGCAGCTACGGAAGCACCAGCACCAGCTGCACCCGAAGTATCGGCTCCTGCCGCCGACACTGAATCGTCGGCTGTACCCGCTGCTCCTGCCGCACAATCTACTCAAACCGTTTCAGATGCGATCGCGACCGCCTACAATAATGTTCAGAACGACATAATCAACTTCAGCCAAGATATTGGCCAAAAATTGCAAGCATTCCAGTCCACGCTTTCCGACGCATTCGGTTCGTCACCGGTTGAAACTGCACCTGGGGCGACAGTGCCATCAGCAGTAGAACCCGCTCCGGCCGCAGGTACCTCACCATCGACACCGGCTTTGGGTGACCTTTCAGGCGTCAGTGCGGGATCGAACATATCGCTGGAGACTGCGAACGATAATTATTTGATGAGTAGGGTAGTGGCGGGAGGGGTGGTCGGAGGCGCAGTCACGTTCGCGGCCATTGATTGGAGTTCCGTTTCTGTGCCTGCAACGTCGCCGGTACAGCCGGGTGATGTCGTCACCGAGATAGATCTTCAACCACAAACTGAACCAACGCCCGCACCTACTCCTGCGGCAACCCCAGCCCCTGCTCCGACTCCTTCTCCAACTGTTATCGCAGTAGAGTCTGGGCCTGCTGCACCGGTGACACCAGTCGTAGCATCTGCGCTCCCAGCTCCATTGCCAACGCCTACTCCCGTCCCGACACCTTCGACCCTTGCCAATCCCGAAATGGTCGCATTCCTGAATAGTGATAGTCAGTACACTCCTCCGATCGAACCCATTACATCTGGCGAGAAGAATGTCATGACGGCATACCAAGCACCAATTGAGAACCCTGCATCTCCAGGTGCCGCACCATCGACGTCATACCCAAGTCCCCAAATGGTCTCATTCCTGACGAGCGAGAGTCAGTACACCCCTCCGATCGAACCCATTACAGCAGGCGAGAAGAATGGCATGACGGCGTATCAGAATCCCATTGAGAGTGCTCCTGCCGCACCAAGTGGAGCGTCATCGGACCAAACTCAGGCCAAGATCAACGCACCCGAGTACTATGGACCGCCGTATGTCCAACCTTCCGCGCCACCTACGCCCACACCAACCGCTATTGCATCGGCGGTTCCTCCGGAAGCGGACATGTCGAACGGTTCCGCTCCAACTCCAACCTCCGCGTCGGCGGCATCTTCTCCAGCCCCAACACCCACACCGAGTGCTGCCGCTCCCGCAAGTACTCCTCCTGCGTCGACAGAAGGATCTACTCCAGCACCGACTCCTACACCTACTCAGACATCCGCCCCAACAGCTGCGCGGGCACCGGCGCCCACGGCGGGCACAACGCCGACGCCAATACCGACGGCAACACCCGCATCTACACCTTCACCTGCGGCGACACCTGCTCCTGCAAAAACTCCTGTACCCAATCCGACACCCGCTCCAAAACCGGCTCCGACAAAATTTGCCCAGGCAATCCCGAACGAATCCGGGAAACCGTTTCAGACCGCCAGTGGTCAGGCGCTCGCCGACGCCACTGGTGTAGCCTGTGCGGCGATCGGCTGCGATGCGGCGCTCGTGCAAAAAGCACTCGCCGGTGTTTGTTCGACCGAGTCCGGCTGCAACGCACAAGTGCTGCATGTCGGTAACGGGTATCAGGGATTGTTCCAGGCCGATTCTGTCTCCACAGGGGCCGCGATGACCGCATTGAAGCAGATAGCACAATCACCGAAGCTCTCGACCGCTCAAAAGGCCCAGATCACGTCGGTCATCAATACGGCACAAGCCCAAATAAATGCGAAACAGGATCCAAATAAAGACTCTGTGCTTGGGGCGTGGATCGGCGTCGGCTATCAAACGGCCGCTGGTTCATTATCGAAGATCGGTACGGTCACCAACGACCCGGGACTTGCCGCGGCATACGGTATGCTCGCGCAGATCGCGCCCGATACGTTCTACAATTTCAGCCCTAATAAGCGGATAAGCACGATCAGCGTACTGCATTTACAAGGTAATAATTACTGGATCCCGTTCGGCGCTACGGCGGCGGATGCGGCACGAGTAATACTCGCAACGGTCGGACAAAAGATCACTACCGGCATAAACTGGAGCGGACAATTTTCTCCGAGCGTGTCATCGGCACCGAACCCGGCCGCTGCGCCTCCCGCTCCCGCCGCGACACCGCCCGTCACCCGATCTCTTTCAACTCCTCCCCCCGCGCCGACCAAAGTTGCTTCTGGCCCTGCTCCGGCCGCTTCTGCGCCCCCGAGTTCCGGTCCGTACACAAAAGATAACGTTACGATTGTCGGCGACAGCATCGGGCAGGGGACGTCAGGCTGTTCATCGGCGGTCGGCACGGCATGTGCCGGGACCACCTTCAAGGGAAATGCGGTGAGCGGTGCGGCGATGGGAGCAATGCTGAAGCAGATCAATGCGTTACCGAATGGATCGAAGATCGCGGTCATTGCGGGAACGAATAATTACGGCGAAACGCCCGCTCAGATAGGGCAGGACGTTAAAGCACTGATCGATGCCGCTAACGCAAAAAATATTCAGATCGTCGCGTGGGCGGGGGCATCGTTAGATCCGAAAAATCCGACACTTGATGTGCAGTTCGCGGCTGCCGATACTGAGGTCAAGAACGCGCTGCCATCGAATATCCCCTTCGTCGATCTACGTTCGTCAAGTCTTGATCCCTATCGAGATGGCTATCATTACACTGCCGCAGGATATAAAGCGATCGGCGACATGATCATCGCTCAAGCGAATACCCCTGCATCTGACTCAGGTGTTGCGGTCGCATCGAGTGTTCGGCCAGCCGCTCCCGCTCCCACTCCGGCGGTGTCCGCTCCCGATGCGTCGTCCGCCCTTCAAGTACCACCACCGGCCGCAACACCGTCAAGCGCCATCGCGGAGGCCTCTTCGGCGTCGACTGCCGACTTTGCCGCAACAGAACGAGATGTTGCGAGCGCCAAGATACAACTTGGACAAACAAAACAGACGATAACCGCCGACAAATCCCAGCTCGCATCGCTCCAGACGCAGGAGGCTGCTACCGTGAAGAAAATAGCTGCGTATCAAAACACTGCGCAAGCAACAACCGATCTCTCGTCTGCAAAAGCGGGACTCGATGTATTGAACACTTTGGGAAGAAGCAAAACGGAGCCGACTGCTGCCGAACTGCCAATAATGACGAGGGCGGCGGCCGCGACCGTTCAGCTCGCGAAAGAGATCGGGGATCCCGCGCTTTCCGGTCAAATCAATGAGTATGTTACCGCTCTCGCGAACTTAAAAGCGGAACCGTCCTCCTTTACCAAGCTCACTGATCTTTGGGCTGCAGAATCGAAGGGGGCGGCGCTTGTCACGGCAATATCAACGGCCTTGGACAACACGAGTAAAAATCTTGCAGCGAGCGGGAGCCTCGCGAGTTTACAGACCACATCGGCGAAACTCGCGACGAACATCGCCAACCTCAATACGACGATCGCTTCGCTGCAGCAAACGGAAGTACAGCAGGTCGCAGAGGTCACGAATATGACCAATCTGTTGCATCAAAAAGAAGAACTTGCCGCCAGCGCTCCAACGTTGCCACACATATGGAAACCGCCGACAACTCCGTCTGCCACGACCCCGTAAGTGTCTCCAACGCCTCCTAAGATCGCGCCCATAGCTAGCGGACAATGAAGCGAATGGTATAATTTCGGCATATGATCATTCTCTATATTGTTGTCGCGGTCGTTTTGATTATTCTCGTTTGGCTTATGGGTTCGTATAACGGTTTCGTCACGCTTACCAATCGAGTCAAAGAAGCGCTCTCGGACATCGATGTGCAATCGAAACGCCGCTTCGATCTCATCCCGAATCTCGTCGAGACGGTCAAGGGCTACGCCGCGCATGAATCAGGTACCTTGGAGAAGGTGACCGAAATGCGCACCGCCGCGATGAGCGCGACGACGCCGGCCGGCAAAGCGCAAGCCGACGATTTGCTGAGCGGCGCCCTCAAATCGCTCTTCGCTGTTTCCGAAAATTACCCCAACCTCAAGGCGAACGAGAACTTCCTCGAGTTGCAGCGTCAGCTTGAAGACACCGAAAATAAAATGCAGGCCGCGCGCCGTTTCTACAACAGCGTCGTCGTGGATCTCAACACGCGATTGCAATCATTCCCTGGCAACATCGTCGGCAGTACGTTTGGCTTCAAGGCAGGTGATTTCTTCGCGCTCAGTGATGCTGATGCCGCAGCCAAAGAGCCGGTGAAAGTGCAGTTCTAGACGACCACGCGAAAGCGAAGGCGTCGGAGCGATCCGCCGCCTTCGCCCTTTTCTTTTTTGCCGTTCGAGAGTAATCTTTCTAAGACATGGTAAGTCTCTATACTCAGCAGTCCAAGAACGTTCTGCGCACATGGCTTCTCATGGGCGTTTTTCTTACGTTCGTGATCGGTGTCGGTTTTCTCGCGGCGCAATATTTCGGCAATTCGTCCATCCTTTATGTCGCCGTCGCTTTTGCGCTTGTCGTCAACATCTGGTCGTACTGGTTCTCCGCCTCGATCGCAATTCGCAGTGTCGGCGCGGTACCGGCCGACCCCGATGAATATAAAGAATTGCATCGCGTCGTTGAAAATCTTGCGATCACCGCCGGGCTCCCGAAGCCTGCGGTCTATATCATCAACGACCCCGCGCCGAATGCCTTTGCAACGGGTCGAGACAAGAACCACGCCGTCATCGCCGTGACCACGGGTCTCTTGGGTATGATGGATGACAACGAGCTCCAAGGCGTGATCGCGCACGAGCTCTCGCACGTCGGCAATAGAGACATTCTTGTCATGACCGTCGCGGTCGTTCTCGTCGGATTCATTTCAATACTCGCGAATCTTTTTCTGCGCATTAGTTTCTTCGGCGGTGGCAATCGCGACAGGAACGCCGGGCCCTTGATCGCGATCGCGACGATCCTCGCGATGATCTTGGCTCCCATCGCGGCACAGCTCATCCAACTCGCGATCTCACGCAAACGCGAATTCCTCGCCGATGCCTCGGGAGCCCTCCTCACGCGCTATCCGGAAGGACTCGAATCGGCCTTGCGTAAGCTCGGCAGCTATCAAGCGCCGATGATGAACGCGTCGACCACGACCGCGCACATGTTCATCACCAACCCATTCGGTGCGCATCCGGCAGGGCAGTGGGTACAGAAATTATTCTCGACGCATCCGCCGATCGAAGATCGTATAGAAGCCCTGGAAGGCCTGAAGGTGTGATCGTATATGCCGTTCTTTCGTGGCGGGAAATTCCATCGGACCGACATCTGGCGCGAAGGGAAGTGGCTCGACCTCTGGAGTGTCGTGCACCTGCTCTCCGGCGTATCGCTCGGTCTTGGTTTTTCTTTTTTCAAATTTGGTGCGCTGAGCTCGGTCGTCATCGTCTTTCTCCTTCTCATTGCGTATGAAATGTGGGAGGCGATGGTGCAGATCGAAGAGACGCCGCAAAATAGATTCATGGACGTGGTCGTCGGTATGGTGAGCTTCCTGCCGACATTCTTCTTCATCACTCCCGCGCTCGCAAAAACGGATGTCATCATCTCGTTCGTTCTTATCCTTTTGTGGAATATCACCTTGGCTGCGATCGGCTGGTATGAATCGCGAAAGGCGACCGATCTCGAGCGCAAACTCCGCGCTGACCTCGAAAAGCGCCGCGCGCGCTTCATCGCCAATAGGGAGCGTCGTCGTCTCAATAAAGAAAAGCGGATGCGTGACAGCGAAACATCCTAAGGGTAAGATTATCGCCAGCAAGGAGGTAGCGCCATGGGCGAGATATACAGCTGGGAAAAGCACTTGCTCCGTGTACTGGATCATCCCAGCCCGGAGCTTGAACGGAGCGGTTGGGGCGGACGTATGACGGGATTCAATTCGCCTTCGCACTCGGCAACCGTACTCCCGTTCGTCCGCGAGCCGACAGACGCAGCGACGAAGACCGCCCCGCCAGCGTCCACCGACACCTCGCGTACACTGGTGTTGACAGCTGCTGACTACGCGGCGCACAATGACTGGAAGATGTAAAGAATTTGGCGGCCCTGTACGGCCGCCAAAACTTTTAGATGAGTAGGTATGCGTCAGTGAATAAGGGTAATGCAGCCACCTCCGGGAGAAATGAAAGTACAACCTATTTGTCCTTGAGAACTTCCATCCCCGGAATTTGTAGATGGCCCACTATTTGAGTTGCCTCCACCACTTCCATCGCCGGAAGACGTTGCTGCTGGAGGGGCATTGTCCGACGCGGGTGCGCTCGGATCCGATGAGTCCGGTACGGTTAAGGACAACAGTGTGGAATTTTGCTCGTTACCAGCTCCGACAGATGTCTCCACAAGCTGTACCTGATACGCTCCCGGTTGCGTGTATGTGTGACTCACGGGGGCAAGTTGATCGCACACGTTCCCGTTCGCTGAGGGAGTCTCACATTGTAAAGCAACTTGCGTGCCATCCCCCAAATTCAACACGTAACCCTGTTGCTGCTGTGCAAATGCACCGGAGAATGTGAACTGCCAAGAACCCGAAGCGTCTGGTGTAGCCGTTATCTGACCATTTTGGTTTCGCACCGTGACAGATTGGGACGACGGAGAAGGTAGGTACTGAGTGGAAGCCGAAGTTCTGTTCGATGGCTCATCAACTCCAGCGGCAGGTTGTATCGGCACGATCTCGTCCGGCACTATCGTCGGCATGAGGTCGACTTCGGCTGGTTGTTGCGGAGTATCTGTGGTTTGCGGGGCCTGCTCATCCGTCGTAGTCGTAGAAGGAGTCGTCGGCTGTGGTGAACTTCGCGTCGAAAACCAAAAAACCGCACCGGCAATTAGTATGATCAAAAGTACGATCACCCAAACAACCGCCGCTCCTCTTTGATAGTTCATAGAGATGATCGAACTCTATTATATTCGGACAGTAAGTAAACTCGGTTATCAACTACGAGCATCGGCCGCAAAACACCGTGCTCAGTTATAAAGTAAAAAGATGTATTCGACATTACAATATGAAATTATCGGAAATATCGGACGCGTCCCCATTTTCCCATTTTCTCTGGTTGGAATTCCAAAAGAGTGATAGTGTTCATCCGGTTTCTGAACCTTGGAGGATCCAATGAAGCCGAAGACAGGCATCATCTACGCGTGCGATACGAGCGATCGAGAGCTCGGCGTCCATCTGATTGGCCAAGTCGCCCCTTACATCGACGTGGTCAAGGTAGGACTGGAGGCCATGACCCTTGAAGACGAGAACGGCGTCACGCTCGCTTCCAGTTTCCGCGCTCGCGCAAAACGGGCGAGCCTCGGATGCTTCTGGGACATCAAGATGCTCGACGTCAAAAATACGATGGCTGCGAGCGCGAAGAATATCGCGGCGTCTGGTGTTGACATGTTCACACTGCATGCGAACGCAAGCGACAGCGCGTTGTCGGCGGTCGCACTGGCTGCCGAAGAGAGCAATGTGCTTGCGCTCGCCGTGACCGTGTTGACCGACCTCGACGACGACATGTGCCGATCTCGCTTCGGTACGACAGCGAGAAAGGCCGTGCTCCAATTCGCTCGAATCGCATACGGCTGCGGCATTCGTGGATTCGTTTGTTCGGCACAAGAAGCCGCACTGCTTCGTTCAGATCTGCCTGACAGCGATAAGATCATTCTGGTCACCCCGGCGATCCGACCGTCTTGGTCGGTTGGCACCGACGAACAGAAGCGGGTCACAACGCCAACCGATGCCGCTCGCGCAAGCGCCGACTACATCGTCGTCGGCAGACCCATCAGCAACCCTCCGCTGTCTATGGGGCATGCGCAAGCCGCGCGAATGATCAGGGAAGAACTCGACGCGGCCTGAACGCGTTGATCACGAGTCGCCCGACCTTCGGTCGGGCGACTCATACTTTTATACGGCAAGAACATAGCGTATACTGCGCCCGTTAGGAATAAGGAGGGTTCGCATAGTGATTTAGTGAAATAATAGTATAATGTTCGTAATGTACCGAGCACATTTCATACGTGGAGGTCAAACGATGTTCTTTGAGAATATACTCAAAACATCAGGGTTCTCGATGGAGACACTCGCACAGTTATGTAACGTAAGCGTGCGTACCATACGGGACTGGAAGCGAGAAAAGTATCGAGCGGAATATGATGCAGTTATTTTTTTAAGTAAAAAATTTCATACTAAAACAGGTACGATCAAAAAAGTTGATATACGTGAGCATCTTCTCTCGGTAGCTTCCTCGGGTGGGATGGCTCGCTATGAACGATATGGCCCCGTGAGTAGCCAGGAAGATAGAAAAAGAGGCGGCAGAATATCTCAGTCACTGCGTCGTTCTAGCCCGCAGAAGTATCGTCTACTCGGTTGTAACGTTCGAAAAGATTTCAAAAACCCGAAGTATTCGGAGAAATTTGCCGAAGTTATCGGAATCTTATTGGGTGACGGGGCACTCAATGATTATCAGGTGCGCGTCACACTTAGTAAAACGGTGGACAGAGAGTATGCGCACTTTGTCCGCGTACTTATGCGAGATGTATTTGGTGAGAATCCGTCATGGCGGGAGCGTCATAATGTTATCGAGATCACGCTATCAGGTGCCGCGCTCGTTGAAGTGCTAGAGAATCGGGGATTGAGACGCGGCAACAAAGTGCGTCATCAAGTGGATATACCAAAGTGGATCTTTACAAATAAGAAGTACCAGCGGGCGTGTCTACGAGGGTTGTTTGATACTGACGGCGGCATCTATCGACATAAGAAAGAAAAACGCACCTACGTCGGGTGGTCTTTCTCGAACCATTCCCGCCCTATCATTAAGGGAGTGATGGATATATTATACGCACACGGCATTGCAAATTCTCTGCAAAATGAGACAAAAGTGTACATATACTCGTTTGCCGATATAATGAGGTATATGGAGGTTGTGGGTTCACATAATCCGAAAAACATGCAGAGAATAGTCGGTGCTAGATCAAAGTTTTGAATGCAGAGGAGAGATGCCTGAGTGGTCTAAAGGACACGCTTGGAAAGCGTGCGTGGGGCAACCCACCGAGGGTTCGAATCCCTCTCTCTCCGCCCGTAGTAGTTTTTATCGGTGCTATGCTGAGCCCCTCGGCTGTTGTGTACACCATGAAGTAGTCATAGAATCCAGTTGATGGCATCTAGAAAGAAATCCAAGAGGAAATATCTAATATATCTCGATAAGGGTATTCAGGCGCTTCTCTCTGCCATAGACAGGATCAATAGTGTCCACGACCCCTACCGGGTCGAGCAATCCTTGATCCTAGCCACTAATGCGTGGGAGCTGTTGGCCAAAAGTATTCTTTTAAGGGACAAGGTGAATATCCAGTATGCTGATGGTCGCACAATATCTGCCGAAGATGCTCTGACAAAATTGGTCTCCAGCGGATACCTTACCGAGAATCAATCGCAACATATTCAACAGATCATTTCTTTGCGAAATGCTGCTGTCCACTCGGTGTTGCCACATACGCCCGATGAAATTCTCTTTCATCTTCAATTTTATTCGGTGAAATTCTTTAAAGATCTGGTCTCCAAAGAATTCCCACCCTACGCGAAAAAGTGTAATGGTAATTTTATTTCGATAAGTTTCGACACGTTTACCACATATGCCGATAAGGTACAAAAGTTAGTAGCACGAGCAAGAAAACGAGGAACTCCCGAACAAGAACTCATGTGGTTGCTAGAGCGAGGTATTAGATTCAAGGGAGGACAATACATGTCGCAGACAAAATTTGAAGACGAACTAAAAAAACTTGGACCAAGACGACGTCTCTATCATCATCTGAAGGTTTCTGATTTTATCAAAGATGCTCACATGGTAGTGGTTGTGCCAGTCCAAGCTCCGAAGGGCTACACCGCAGATATAAACCTTAGAAAAGGTCAAAATAAGGCTGGATCAGCACTGCCCGTTATGATTAAGAAAACGGATATCGAAGAAGACTATCCTTATCTAACATCAGAACTCGGAAGACAAATTGGGAAGGGTACGAACTTTGTGGCTCATTCATTGCAAAAAATGAACGCGAAAGGAAATCCAACCTATCATCAGGCGGTCAGGTCCTCCAAGTCTGGAATGATTAATAGGTATTCACAAAAGGCATTGGATCTACTGAAGGATGCACTGAGCAAGGATCCAACTTATACACCCTTTCGGAAGAAGATTTGAGAGCGGATCGTCGGTGGTGACTCCATTGGTGACATATCGCACCGGTAGGTGGTGGCGAACCTTTTTACCAAGGAGTACCATCGAAGCATGCCTCCCTGCATATACTGCAAAACAGAAAACTTTGAAAAATTCAAAGGGGTCGAGCACGTCATCCCACAAGCTTTTGGTAAGTTCGGAGCCAAGACACCGACGCTTAAATGCGTATGCGACGACTGCAACACCTTCTTTATGAAGGAACTTGATCAAGTTCTGGCACGAGAGACCCTAGAAGGGGTCACCCGCTATAAGAAAGGAATCTACTCGCGCGAGGCACGTCCGCAAACAAAATTGAAGTTCTCCCTTGCAGAATCTCCGGAAATCGGAGACTTTCACGGTGCCATGATAGCTGTTGACGGTACAACTGGGAAATTGATGTCGCCTCCGGCTCAATACAAGATTTTGAACAAGTTGACCGGCAAATACGAAATCTATCTGGAACACCAGCTCAAGGATTTAAAAGTCACCGATGAAGTGTACGGCAAGCCAGGCGAGCGCGAGATCGGTATCATCGCGCCCTCCAGTGAGGCGCTCGATACGTTCATAAAAAAACTGAACGAGACTGGAATACCCTACAAGGAAAAGGAACGTTATCAGCCGCCATTCGTGAAGGCAATGGAGAGAATGCCTGACGATGGCGTTTCAACTCTAGAGGTTACAGTCGACGGCAAGATCGACGATCCGGTAAAGCGCGCGGTTGTAAAAATCCTTTTTAACTTCGCTACCTACAACCTCGGTCCCGCTGAAACGTTGAAAAATGAATGGGATGCGGCGCGGAGTTTTATTCGGTTTACCGGAAAGACACTTATGGGGCGCGTCTCACAGAAGCCGTTTTGGGACGGGCAAGAGACCGAAACGATGCGCTTCTTGGACGACAGTTACAACTTGCGTATTGAGAATCAAAATGGGAATGTCGTCGGTGTTCTCCAGTTCTACAACCTGTTCACATATGAGTTTATCTTGGTCGAGGGGTATCAGATTCCACCGGAGCATGAAATAGCATATCGCTTCACTCCTGGAAAAGAGCCGATCATTGGGCGGAAAATGACTAAGTTGGAATATCTAAAGATGCAGCTGCCGGAATAATTACTCGATCGTCACAGCGCCATTGTTGACTTTGAAGTTCGACTTAAAGCACCCCATCAGCTCGCGCTTCTCCTCGTTGGTGCCCTCCTTGAGGATGTACTTTGCATACGTCCTGATATTGATCTCCTCATGCTTTGCATCGGGATCTGAGAGACCAAGTACGGTGCGCTGGAATTTATTGTGCCGTTTCAATTCGTCCTCGAATTTCATCTGCACGTTGATCTGGTTGATATCGATCTGATCGATAATCTTGAGCAGTTGCTCTACGAGTTCCTCCTCACGCAGATACGTATTGCCTTTGCACTGTTTGTCACGCGTACGTCCGCATCCGTAGTAGACGTAACGAGCGGTCGTGCCATCCTTGCGCTGCTTGTACTTTTCCTCAGCGCTGATGCACGATCCGCACTTGCCGCACGTCATGAGTTTCGTGAAGGCAAACTCGTGCGATTCCCGCTGTATGTTGTCTCGCTTGAGCTGTGCCTGCACCTTTTCGAATAATTCCTTGGGCACCAATGGTTCGTGCTTGCCCTGATACCAGTTGCCGCTATTTCGCGGATACTCAAATATGCCGTGGTAGAAGGGATTGGAGAGAATGCGGTACATATTGCCGAGCGAGAGCGGTTTCTTACCTTGTGTCTGAAAGATTAGTTCGAATCGGAGCCAGTGATACAATCGCGGCCCTGACCATTTTTCATACCCGACTTTCTCGAACATCTTCCGTATCACCGGCCCGCGATCCGGATCGATGATGACCTCGCACTTCCGGTCCATTCGCCGTTCGTTGAGATATCCGGTCAACGTGCTTCCGGGCCGCAGTCCCATCTCGCAGCGCGTTCTAAGTCCTCGCTTTACGTTTACGCCGCGATTGTCGTTCTCGAGTTTTGCCTGACTCCCCAGAATCATCAGGAGGAACTTCTCGTTCGGGTTATTACGGAACGACTGGCTATACGTACGGATCTCCATGAGTACTCCCGCGTCCATGAGATCGATGACTTTCCCGAGGTCGCCAGCGTTGCGTGAGATGCGATCCGGTGCCCATGTCAGTATCGCGTTGAACTTTCCCGTTTTCATTTCATCGACGATCTCGTTGAAGACGGGACGCTGCCCTGCTTCTTTGGCTGAGTGGCTCTCGCGCTTCATCGCGACGATCTCGAGCCCTTCGCGCTCCGCGAGTTGGAGCATCTCCTTGATCTGGGAATCGATGGAGAGCACCTGCCGCTCCTCGCTCTCGGTGCTCTTGCGAGCGTAGAGGCAAAACTTGAGCGGCACGATCTTCAATTCCGGTCTCCCGATCTGCCCTCCGGGGAATGGTCTCTCGATGACGTTGTCCATATGCTTGTGGTATTTAGCTGCTACATCACAAGCAATGCCGCAACCCTCGCCACAAGTCTATTGAATACAAGGAGGTAACTATTTCACCATTCAGCCTCGAAAAGGCGAGCAAATTCGGTCTGGTAGTGCGTCTCGGTTTCTCCGGTACTCGACTCTATATCACTGAGTGAAATCTCTACCGTATCCGTCATGTCGAGTATGAACGTATGATTCTCACGTAGCGCGTCTATGTTGTTCTCCACCGCGATCCGGACCTGACTATTGAGCAGTCTGACGCTGTTTTCGAGATCATCGATATATGTATTGATGCGTCGCCCCACGTCTACTTCATAGATACGCGATAGCCGCGTGAACATGTCTCGGAATGCGAGGAGCGCCGCGTATTCTCGCAAGAAGCTCTGTCGGTGCAGGAAGACGAGAAACGCTCCGGTCGGACGCAGTGCATCGATCTGCGCCTTGAACTCGTTCACGAACGGAAGATCGCTCGGGCAGTAATAGATGCTCTCGCCGGTGAGTGTCCGTACAATCTCCGACATTCCCCATATTGAATGAGGTCTGTCTTCAAGCGTAAGGTGGCCTGCTGTGATGAGTTTTTGCATCGCTTCAGTCGCGTCATTCTTTGCTCGCATCCATGCACTGAAAACTTCCTTGTGAGGATGTTTCGTTGTTGCATCGTTGCAAGTGTTCTTATGCGAACTCATACAGAGGGGTTCGTATTCATCTACAAAAAGCCCCTCATCAAGCCATCGCAGCACCGTGCGGCGAAGTACTGCCCGTATATCTTCGTGGCGGGTCTTGGTGGATGTGTGGAATTCTTGTATCAGCGCGTCATCATCGACAGCAGAAATCCCTGCGTACTGCGCCCATTTTTCCAGTATCGCCATGTGCGGCATGCTTGCGAAGTACCCTTGAAAGTACCATTGGTGACTTTCGAGACCCGCTTTTTCAAACGCGTCAGCATACCTGTTGTGCAGATCGTCGACGATTGCCGTCACAAGTTTCTGCTTCGCTTCGGTACTCAGTGATGCAGAATTGTCGAATGCGTTCGCGAGCAATTCCTCTTGCGTCAGGTATTCAGTCTCGGTTTCCGCATCGGGATACAGTGCAAGGATATCTTGTCGTTCTGATTCGCTGAGATTTTGGAACGCCATCGTATAGACCGTACGGTCATATGGAAGACCGCTCTGTTGCAGCAGGTACTCAAGCGCCTCATTCTCGTCAATATGGAGTATCTTTTCTTTCGAGCCAGTGCGGATATGGGCGAGGTATCCCATGATTGCGAGTGACCGATACAGCGAAATCTCAGCATTGAGATACGTCGTCTGCGCGTCGAGTCGCGCGTGTAGCGCCGTATTCCAGCCACTGTTGTACTTGTTGTATTCCTGCGCTTCGTAATTATTGGCAGGTCTCCATCCTTCGCTGATCGCGTGCTTGTCTGCGGGCGTGAGGATGTCAGCGCCGCCAGTATCTTTCGCGCAATCGTTTTGCACTAAGAGCAGAATGCGCTGCTTCGGGCGCAAGGCGTTGGTACTCAGTAATTTGGTGAGGTCTTTCATAATGTTATCGTTTCTTGAGCGTCTGCTCGAGAAGCTCGATGCGTGCCTTGAGTTCAGCCGTCTCAATGCTTTTTACCAATGCGGTCGCCACGCGGGAAAGAGCAAGCGCTTGCCGCAGGGTAATCTTTCGATTCTTGAGGTCGTGCATGGCCTGTGAAAGCAGTATTGTCACTTCCGCGGGAGTCAGTGATTTTGTGAGTAATTCGTGTTCCATATTGATGTGCGGTTATATGCCTTCTCCGTACTCAAGCCACAGCCGTACATCGCTTGAGTGCGGATTTTTAACAATCTTTTTGAGTAATGATCCGAATACGAGCGGGGTCATCGAACGCATCCATGCGCGTGTATCATCAAGCAGTCCGTCGCGGTCGATCCTCACGTTCCATTCAGTGAGCGTGCTTTCATCAACGCTGTATCGCTCTGCAAATGCCTTTTGCGATTTGATCTCAAGCAGGTCTTGCATGCTCTCATCAAACCCCATCTTTTCGAGCGACTGGCGCGGCATGTCGCGGTAGCTTGGCGGCAGCGCTCTCCATTTGAGATACGTCTCGAATTCACGTGCCTTGTACGCGCCACGTCCTCTGTTTGGTGGTGGTACGGCATCGCTCATAGTTTTCGCGCGACAAGTCCGGTGAGCTTCTCCATACGCGCTATTGCAATTCCCGCGTACGCAGGATCAATTTCTATACCGATACACCTTCGACCGAGGTGCTCGCAGGCGACGGTGGTACTCCCGCTGCCTAAGAAGGGGTCATACACGTAGTCTCCGAGGCGCGTCGAGTTTGGTATTAATTTGCGCAGGAGTCCTATGGGTTTCTGTGTCGGATGAAGTTTCGATGCAGCTGGTTTTGGGTGGAAGAGTATGCTTTTTGCTTTGCTGCGTTCCATCTTGTGCTTACCGCACCAGCCGTATGCGATGAGCTCGTGCATGGGCAAATAGTCCTTCCTGCCGAGGACGACCGTATTCTTGATCCATATGAGGCCTTGAGAGTAATAGAATCCGGCGTCCTTCATGCCTTGGCGCAGCGCGGGGTACATAAGATCGCTGTTGAAGATGTAGCAGGCATTGTACGGCTCTAGGTGCGGCTTTACCGCCTCGAGCCACGCTCCCGTGAAGCGAGCGTATTCCTCGTCGGATTGCAGCTGATCGCCGATGATCGCTTTGTCCGTATTCACGCCCAGCTTGTTGAAATCTCGCTTGCCCTCGACGTAGGAGACGGCGTACGGGGGATCAACGAGAATGCATCTGATCTTTTTGTCTCCAATGACCTTACTCACGAATGTCGCATCGAGCGAATCGCCGCACGCGATGATGTGCTCACCGACGGAGAAGATATCTCCTTGCTCGACGCTCATATGAGTGTCGCGCGTTGGTTGGTAAAGGACTCCCACCGGTCGATGCAGACGGTGGCGAAGATCGGATCGATCTCGACACCCCGCCACTTGCGATTGAGCTGTTCGCATGCGATGAGATCGCTTCCACTACCGGCAAAGCCGCTGAGCACGATGTGTCCCGGAGCACTGCAACGCTTCAGTGGCTTCTCGTTGAGCGCGACCGGCTTTTGAGTCGGGTGCTGATATGATTGCGCGTTATCCCTACGTGCCAGCCAGAGATTGAATATGTCGAGGATTTCCTCGTGCACCTGATTACCTGATCCGATCTCTTTGTTCAGAAGCTCGTTGGTATTGCGCAGTTCGCTATTGAGATACGGCTTACCGAGAATGCCGTACACGCACGGCTCGTATGCCTTGTTGAACGCGACCTGCGGAGTCATGTTGAAGTTGTTCTTGATCCACAGGCAGACGCGTTTGTTGTCGATGCCATTTTCTCGATACAGCGATTGCAGGAGCCATATGTACTTCTCATCGCACCAGTAGAACAGGTGCGCGTTCGGCTTTGCGACAGCAAGTGCGGCTTTCATGCTTGCATCGAGAAACACGCCGAATGCGGCATCTTTTTTGGAATCTTTGGCGCTCGTATAGGTTCCTTCGTATTTGCCACCCGTACTGATCCCTTTTGAGTAATCGAGTCCGATGTTGTAGGGGCTGTCACAGTACACGACATCCGCCAGATCCGTATCCATCAGTTTCTTGACCTGTTCGGCATCGGTCGAATCGCCGACGAGAAGACGGTGTTTGCCGAGCTGCCACAGTTCACCCGGTTTTACCCGAGCAACCTTTGTCTCCTTGAGCGCCTTTTCGACGTCGAAATCGTCCTCGATTACGTCAACATCATCGAAGATCGTTTGCAGTTCCTCATCCCCGAAACCGACGTCGAGAAGTAGATCCATATCCATCGCTTTGAGTAATTCCTCATCCCAGCTGCCCGTATTTTGATTACTGCGCAGCAGATATTCCTCGCGCTCAGTTTCGCTGAGGGCTCGATTGGGCACGCGCACGTCGATCTCTTCCTCGCCGCGTCCGGCAAGCTGCATCGCTTTCAATCGTTGATGCCCAGCCAATATCGTGTTATCAGTATCCACTACAGGTATCTCGACGAGATTGAACCGCGCGATGCTTTCTTGCAGATTCCGCATCTGCGATTCACTCATCTTGCGCGGGTTCTTCGGGTGACCGATGAGCTGGCTAATGATGCGCTTTTCCGTTTTCCATGTGAGATTCGTTTTTGTTACTTTTTTCATGCATTGGTCATTACGATTCTAATGACCTGTGCTTTGAGGGGGTGGTGACAGCAAAAAAAACCGCCAACGCCCGAGCAAAGCTCAGGCTGTTGACGGTCCTTTCTCTCGACCATCGTGGATACCGCGCAGGTATCTATATGTTTATATTATATAAGACAGGGAGAAACCCCGCAAGGGTCGGATCTATGGAATATCAAGGTAACCAGCCCCAATCGACCTGTCGCTCAAGGTCCTCGTCACACTTCGGACATTTTGCGCGAATCGTAAGGCTGCCGTACGTAAGCTCTATGATAAAAGGAGCCTTGTTTAGCATTCGTCCACTGAGGGTATTGCTATGAACGAACTTGCATATGACCGCATGGCAGTGGGGGCATTTCCATTCAGCGTCCTTCGTATTATCCGGAAGTTCTTTTTTCTCCCTGACGCACTCATCGCAGATTGTAGGCTGTGATTCGAAACCGTGGCGATTCGAGTCTGTATGCAACTGGATCGGCCGTTTGCGGCAGATCTTACAAAACGCGAGTCGTGTTGACGAGACAGCTCCCCAGAATTCGCGCTCTTTTTCCTGACATGCACGCGCGTGAGCGGTAAGCCGCTTCGACTCCTTTTGAAACAGTTTCATTCTCTCTTGCTGAGACACAACGGGGTGTTGCGCCCAAAAGGTGTGATTGAAATGCTTTGGCATATCCCATGCCGCAGTGGTGATGTTACGCAGTTGTGTGCCGACAGTATGGTACACCGTCGACAATGCACGTTGGATCTCATTGATGCGATAGTCGATGACGTCTTCGATTGTCTCCCATTCTTCCGCATCTTGGCGTTGCAAACGCCATTGGTCAAAACGTGTCTTTGAGATATCGTCGAGTTGATCGCGCTGTACGCCGTGGTTTTCGCGAATACGGTAGCTGCCGCCGTAACTGCGGTCGCCGTATCGCTTTTTGAAGTCGTCTAAGTCGGTCACGACCTTGGTGAGGGATGCACGGATTTGTGCAGTATCGTATTTACCGTTACCTCGAATGCGACTCCATGCTTTAAAGCCGTCAATGCTATGTCGCATCGCCTGAACATCCGTGCCGTGCAAATATTCTGTCCGTGGAGTGAGATATCCGCCTCCGAGCTCTCCCGCTGCGAGTTCGAGGAGGGGCTTGGATTCTTCGCCTGTCACTCGTTCCCAGACGTCAGTAATCAGGTCGTAGATTTTATAGAGCTTTTGCGCGACTCGCGCGTCGCCCTTGAGGAAACTCTTCTTTGAATTCGGGTGCCGGTTGATGTAGTAATACCAAAGCTCGAGCGGATCAATAATGGCCGCGGCCTGAGCGACATGTGTCCTCAAGAAAGTGAGCTTCTTCGCATCAAGCCGGTACTGCTTTAATTCTTCGGGAAGCGAGACGACCGCCGACAGGTCATGATTGAATGTCGCAACGCTCTCAAACATGTCACTTTCATCAATCGGCATTTTGTACTTGTCTTTCAGTGGCGTTGTGTGGATGAAGCGGAGAAGGGCATCGAAAGTCGCTGTGAGTAGATACGGATTGAACAGAACATCATCACTCTTTTTACGTGCCGGATCATTAGCATCTCTTACAAGGAATGCCATTCCCGAACCCCATGCAATGTATCGAGGCCTTTCCTCAATCGGTTTGTCTGGATACGACTCGACACTTCCGGGATCCCACAATCGGCCATTTAGAACGATATTTTTACGCAGCTGAGTGACTATGAGCAATTGAAGCGGGCTGTAGTAATCGACGATCCCATTTTGAACACTCCCGTCTAGCTGCCGTACAGGGCCCTCTGCTGAATACAGCGGAGTTAGAAGTCCCTCATCTTTTGCAGCTCGGACAAATTGTGCATCGATGAACTTGGCTCCCGACGTGTATTTATTCGCATCGTCGGTGTTGCAGTACCCGATAAAGGCGAATTCAGGGAGTAGTTGTTCCTTGATCAGTGAAGGCGTTGTGGCCCCTGTTTTTGTGGTCGTTTTTTGAGCTCGCATATATCCTTAATGTACGCCCATTTAGGCCTTTTTCAATCGAAAATCTCCGTAAAAGGAGTTGGTAAACCGTGCTTCATAAAAGCCCTAAATAATGCTAAATTTAAGGGGATTTTTTATGGCTATAAAAGGACTATTTTGAGAAGTCTTGCGTAAATGGCTCTTAAACACGAGGATCCAATGAAGTTTTTTGTCGATAAGCTGGTTCAGTAATCTCAAAACGCAAAAAAGAGTCAGATCCCTTTACCGCGATTTCTATCGCTGGTTTTGATATGATTGCCTTGATCAATTCGCTATGACCTTATTTCCCGAAAAACCGCCGCAGACATATAGGGCCGCGATGCAGACGTTTAGCGAGCGCGTGGTGAAGTGCGCGCTTGCGATTCCGCCGGGAAGGGTCTCGACCTATGGTGCGATCGCGCGGGCTGCCGGGGGCGGGGGAATGGCCGCGCGAAGCGTCACCGCGATATTGGGGAAGGCGTGGGAGTCCGGCGAGAGAGGAATTCCATTCCACCGCATCGTGTATAGCGACGGGCGCATTTGGGTCTCCGACGAATATCGCGCGCGGCGCCTTGCGCTCTATAAGAAGGAGGGGATCGAACTCGATAAGAACGACCGGATCAAGGATTTCGCGGACGTGCTGTACGAATTCTGATGTCCATGGTGCCCATGGCCATTTTAACGGGGCACGCCTCGTTCTTTCGTAATGTTATAATGGCAGCTATGAACTTCGAGTCGACAGAGGACGAGCCACAATTGCCGGAAGGCACGACGGCAGCGCAAATGCTTGAAGAATATTCAGAGAAAGCGCTGGCGGAAATGGCTCAAGCGCAGGGATTTACACCGGCTGCTTTCAATAGATTTTTAAATGTGCAGGCGCGACGCGAACGTGTGGCAGCATCCGTGACGCAAGCGAAGGAGATACTTCAGCAAGCAACGCCTGAAATGAGCGAGCGTCATGAGAGCGAAGTCGTAGCAGAAAAGGCCGTTATTCGCGGAATGAACGAGATGGTTCGACGTTTTGGCCCCGAAAATCTTACCGATGAAGAGATAGATGCGCTTGAGCGTGAAGCGTATGCCGCTTTAGAAGAGGCCGGGAAAATATCGCGCGGCTACGCATATCAGATAAAGCTCGAAAAGATTTGGCACATGTTCGATCGTGTTGTTGAAGCCCGCGTACAAAATGAGATAGCAAAATGTCTTGAGGGTGGAATGTCAGAAACAGCTGCGAGAAGAGAAGTCGCCGAATCATTACTCGAACAGAAAGACAGGACGAATTTGAATGCGCTTAAATATGCACTCGAACGCGCCTCAAAGAAGCTCACGGATGGATACAAGAGCTGGGGTGGGAGTGAGAGGGAAACTCGCAAAATGGCAGAGGTGCAGTCCATTATAGATGGATATGGCAATCGGGCGCTCACCCCGGAAGAATCCGCGCTGCTCTCTGCGTTCGTAAAAGAGGCGAAGGCGGATTATTTCGGTGGCAAGTCGCACGATACCCCAAAGATCCTCAAAAAATATCAGAGAATGCTCGGTCCCATCTTTGACGCCTACCGAAATTACGGCCCGCATAAACGAACCGTGGCGAACGTATCGGGACCGGTCGAAACATTCACTTCGTATCAATCTGAACGTGAAGCCGGATATCGGCGCGTTGGCAAAGCGCGTCCTCACCGGGATCCGAGCGGCGGGAACGGCGAGAGCGCATAAAAATATGATCACGTGAAGTCTGGTTCGTTGGCTTAGCCCCTATTTCCATGCAGGAAGGGATCGAGCTCGATAAAAAAGACCGAATCAAGAATTTCGCGGATGTTCTGTATGAATTCTAATCTGAGCCGTACAAGGGCGGCCCTTGTATAAATTCATCGTGGCTTAATCCCTCGCGCGTATAGTGAGGACTTACTCGCTCACCACAAGTTGTATTTTTCTTTAGCACTACCTATGAACTACCTTGAATTTTTGAATCGGAGAACAGATGCGCCTGTCCAAAAAGGCGTCCTGATGGGAGCGGGAACGAAATGGGAGGCGCGCGGAGCATCTCGGTCATATCGCAGCACAAAGCAACATGTGAGGGAGGTTGATCTGGATAGCAGTTTTGGCGCGCCGCGAACAACGGTGTTCGGGAGCTCCGGGAGATCGGATGACAGACCATTCAGCTGATTTTCACGCGCCGTCGCGTACACTGAATCACATGGTCGTAATATTTATTATTTATTAAGAAAAAATAATCGTATGCAAAAAGAAAACGGAGGTACCAACGCGACCATCAAGGACAAAGAAATGCAGACGGGCAAGAAGGATATGATAGAAAGAGAAGACGAACGTACATCGGAGGTATCTGCGGCAACTCAGGACAAAAATGTCGACGAAGATTAGAAGTGATCGCAGCGACATGTCCTTCGAGTGTAGAGCGACGGGCGCGTGGCGCCCGCCGCTTTTAGAATGTATGAATACGCGCCGAGCCATCTATTGCAGGCTCATCATATCTTAATGATTCATGAACTAGAGTGGGGATGTAATGAAAAGTTTTTCGCGGTCCGTGGGCTTATCAGAATCGTAAAAAATTTTATGAATCAAAACGTCATCATAGGGGTCATCGTTGTGCTCGTCGTCTTGGTTGGCGGATATTTCATCGTTTCTACTATGAACGCCGCGCCCGCAGCGACACAAACTCAGACAGCAACGACTACCTCTACTCAAATTACCACTACTCAGAATCCGGTCACAACGACCGCGGGCACGCCAAGTGCCGTCACTGATACGTCTGCAGAGCCAACGAATTCGACAGTCGTCGTGACGGGAAGCGTGACGCCCAACGGCGCACCGACCACCTATTGGTATGAATTCGGACAATCCTCGACGCTCGGCAGCAAGACATCTTCGCAGACGATCGGTTCCGGATTCTCCCCGATACCATCGCCGGGTTACATCACCGGTCTTGCCGCCAATACGCTCTATTACTTCCGGCTTGATGCGCAAAATAGTTTCGGCACCGTTCAAGGTACGACGTACAGTTTTAGCACGAATAACAATGCTTCGGTGCCAGGAAATCCGCCCACGACCAGCACCAATGCGGCAACAGTACTGACGTCGACGAGCGCGAATCTGAATGGACATGTAGATCCGCGTTCATCACAGACGACCTTTTGGTTCGAATACGGCAGTAACGCCGACTTCGGTCAGATAACAACGCTCCAATCAGGCGGCAGTGGCGCTGCATCAATAGCGGTCTCAGCGCCGATAACGGGATTGAATCCGCAGACGACCTATTATTTCCGCATTGATGCGCAGAACCAGTACGGCACCGTAAATGGCACAACGCAAAGCTTCACGACATCGGGCCCGGCTGCCGTTGCCGCGCCGGTCGTGACGACACAAGTCGCGAGCCCTGTTGCCACCACGACAGCGACGATACGCGGTACGGTCAACCCGTACGGTGCACAGACGAACTACTGGTTCGAATACAGCACCGATTCGCAATTTAGTTCACCGCTATTGCACTCGACTTCACAGCGGTCAGTGGGAGCAGGGAAGGGCACGACCTCAGTCTCTGCGAACATCCCCGCCCTCCAACCGAACACGACCTATTACGTCCGCATAGTCGCGCAAAACGGTGCGGGGACCGTGCGCGGTGATACGGTCTCATTACAAACGAAATAACGACTATGGATTCATCAAATTCTCCAAGCACGAAACCGCTCTATCGAGGTACACAGATCGTCTGGTACATTCTGGGTCTCATAGAAATACTGCTCGCGTTCCGATTCGTACTGAAATTTTTGGCGGCGAATCCGGATGCCGGTTTTTCCAGCTTCATCTATGCAGTAACGTATGTTTTCGCGGCTCCTTTTCTCAGTGTGTTCCGCATAACGCAGATCGCCGGAAGTGTCGTCGAATGGACGACCATTCTTGCGATGTTCGTCTATTGGGTCATAGCATACGGAATAGTGAAGTTGTTGCTCATCGGGAAGACAGTTTCAACACCGGAGGCAGCAATTAAATTGAACGATCAAGAAAGTATCTAGAAGTGAACATCGGGAATAAAAAAGTAAGGGGGGGGCTCCGGAGGAGCCCCCCCTTACACACATGCATATGCGATGCAACGTTTTCTTCATCGTTGTTTCGCGGTATGATGCTCGGCGAGACGTATGCTCACCTTCATCCGCCGCGTGTTGTATTTCTTTGTCCCGTTCACCGCGGTCTTTTGGCTCGTTCACGAGCAATTCGAGACGGTCATCTCGCGCTCGACCCTGAACGGCCTCTCGGGGTTCTATTCGGCTGACGGGATCATCTTCGGCCTCATCGTCGCGTTCGTCATTCAACGGGAGTGGGAAATGTGGGTCAATCTCTCGGAATCGGTGCGAGCGGAGATAGATGCCATCCGCGAAATGTGGAAATGGAGCGCGTATGCGGAAGGGACCTTGTGCGCGGAAGCTCACCTGCACCTCAAAAATTACCTGACGTTGATCGTCGCGGAGTGGGACGCCGGCCATGTGAATAAACGAAGCGCCGAGGTCGACGCCGAGCTCGACGGTTTGCGCGGGATACTGGCCGGGATGTCGCTCTCGGCGGGTGTATTGAGCTTGCAATTGCAGAGCGCGTTCACCAATCTCACGCAAGCGCGCGACCTGCGACTCAACTACAGCAACGAGCACATGCCGAAGATCCTGAAGCGGATCGTCATCTTCGCCGATATCTTGCTCATCATCCTCTCGCTCTTCCTTGGAGTGAATAACATCTATATAGATTACATCTTCACCGCTGCGATCAGCCTCCTTGCATTCACACTGATCTTGGTCGTCGATGATCTCGATAACCCGTTCCGTCCCGGTGCGTGGCACCTCACGACCGACGGCTATGTGTCGTTGCTCAAAGAACTTACGAGCCCCGCGCACGACTAAGCGTCTCGAATGATGCGGGCGATCTCGTTGAGAAGCGAGCCGGGATCTTTTGACTGCGCATCTGTCGCTTTCCAATCGAAAACACCGCGTACGGAGTGTCGGCTGTCGACCTGTTCCTTTTCCGGTGGTAGATTCTGTATGCCGATCTCGTCGCCGTAATACATGATGGGCGAGCCCGGCGCGCGATAGAGCAGCCCGACCGCTTCGATGATGCGTTTCCGGTCGCCGTTGAAGACGCTTGCGATGCGCACACTGGTAGCCTCGCCTTTGTTGAAAAGATATTCGTGCTTTGGATCAAGAAAATCGATGAGCCGATAGCGATCGGCGGCATCCAAAGTCCCGAGGTTGATCTCATCGTGATTCCGCAGGAAGGTCGCCCATGCGCAATTGTCGGGGATGTCGGCGGATCGAGCGATCACGCCATCGAGCGTGGAACGCGTGCCATCGCACAACGCGAGCCACATGTTCGCCATGAGCGGGAAGTTGTAGACCATATGGCACTCGTCACCGTCGCCGAAATACACTTTCGCGAATTCGATGCCCTCGGATGTCTCCGCGAGCAGTACTACTTCGGGATATGAGCCCTCAAGTCGAGATCGAATGCGCTTGATCAGTTGATGTGTCTCGGGAAGCCCTTGAGATCGAGTGCCTTCGCGCTTGATGAGGTGCGAGGCGGCGTCCAGTCGGAAACCGTCAACGCCGCGTGCCGCCCAGAATTCCATATTCGAGAGCATTGCATCGAAGACCTGCTCGTTGTCCCAGTTGAGATCCGGTTGTTGGGGATAAAATGTCGCGAAGTAAAATTCGCCGGTCGCAGGGTCGGCCACCCAATTTTGCGACTTGATATCAGGGAACGCATTCGTCGCTCCCGCGAACCCGGACGCGTCCTTTCGCCAGAGGTAAAAATCGCGCTTTGGATCATCAGTGCTGCTTCGCGCTTCTATGAACCACGGATGCTGGTCCGATGTATGATTCAGCACGAAATCGATGATGACGCGAATGCCGTGCGTATGCGCGGCCTCGACGAAACGTTCGAAATCCTGAAGCGTCCCGAGCTCCTCGCGGATATTCCGGTAATCGACGATGTCATATCCGTCGTCGATCATGGGCGACGGGAAGTGCGGGAGGATGTGGAGACAATTCACGCCAAGATCCGTGAAGTACGGGAGGCGTTCTGCAAGCCCGTTGAAGGTCCCCGCGAACGCGTCGACGTACAGTTCGTACATCTTCGCGCGTTTCCACCAGTACATTCCCGGGCTCGTCATATATGGAGTATACGACAGAGTGGCTCAATGGCTTAATGCTCAGCGTCGTCGTTTTTGTGCTACAATCGGCCACATAATCTGTTCGTCTGTTCGCTTAGAATTAAATCTGTATCTATGTCAAAAAATTCATTTTGGACCATCCTTGCGATCATCATCTTGGTCGTCGGCGGCTATTTCGCGATCACCAAGCATTTATTTGGCACGGACAACACAGCAACGACGGCAACGACGACAGCTGCGACGACCACATCGCCCGTCATCAATTCCGTCATCTATTCGTGCGATGACGGCAAGACCATCGCCGCTGCATATACGCAAAGTGCCGTCGCGCTGACGCTTTCCGACGGGCGAAGCCTCGATCTGCCGCAGACCGAATCCGGTTCCGGCATTAGATATGAAGAGGTCGCCACCTCAACGGGGTCGGCGAGCTCAACCGACATTGTTTTCTGGAGCGAAGGCGATAATGCGTTCATGACCGAGAATGCATCAAGCACGTATCAGAATTGTCTTGCGGGGACCGTGACAGCCTCCGGCGTCGACACTGATACGTTCACTGATGTATCGAAAACATTCTCATTCAGCTATCCATCAGACTTAAGCGTCTCCGGCGCGGGCGGGGGATACACGCAAAGTTGGATGGTGAATGCGACTACGTCCGGCATGATCTTGGCACAGGTGAAGGTCCCGCAGTCATACCTGCCAGGCACGAACTTCGGCGATGCGAAATTCACGGTTGGTACGAGTGCCGACCCGTCATCACTCGCGACCTGTCTCACCTATAATCCGACTGGCGGCAAGGCGACAACCGCAACGACGACCATCATCGCTGGCACTACCTATACCGTGTTTCATTCCGATGATGCCGGCGCGGGCAACCGCTACGACACGACAAGCTACCGAACTTCGCGCAATAGCCAGTGCTACGCGATCGAATACACGATCCACTACGCGGTCTTCCAGAATTTCCCGAAGGGATCGGTCACGCAATTCGACGAATCAGCCCTACAGTCGAAGCTTGATTCCATCGCGCAAAGCTTCACATTCCTGCAATAGGTCTCGGTCAGCAGGGTGCCACTGCAGTTCTTAGGTCGGGAATTTTTCCCGAAAAACCACTGTTTAAGCAACGATTCAGCAGAGTCACCTACCGAGTTCGCATTGCAGAGACCTAAGAACCGCAGTGGCATCCCGCCGGCCCGTATATTTACGCACACCTACCACTGGACGCCGACCACTGGCGCGGTACCATTGAGAGAATATATGTATCAAGATCAAACGTCGGGTCTGGCATACGTGGCAGTTCTCATTGCCGCGTTCGTTGCCGTCGTTATTGCCTCCATCTGGTTCCACCCGCGCGTGTTCGGTGGAGTGTGGATGCGACTTTCCGGCACGACGCCGGAGATGGCGGAGAAAGGTAAACGTCACATGTTGCGCAATACATTTTTGGGATTTCTTGCAAGTATCATCGTGGCGTACGTTTTGCTCTGGGCTGGAGCGGCCGAGAACATCTACGATTGGGCGGGGGCACTTCAGCTTGCCTTCTGGTGTTGGATCGGATTCGCGGCACCGATATTATTGGGCTCGGTCATCTGGGAACAAAGACCGTTTCGTCTCTATCTCGTCAATGCATTCTATTGGCTCGTCGCCCTCATAGCGATGGCCTTGATCTTACTTTGGTAGACCCATATATGACGACACGCGGGATCTTGAAGTTCTTGGGCGTAGTCGGCATATGCGCCGCGATCTCCGGGACGTTCTATTTTTTCTACGCGCAGGATGCTGGAACGATCGGGTACGATAGCGGATCCGCGCACTCGATCATCGGATGACGATTACTCGCCGTATGCATCCGACCATGAAAAGATCTCTTTTCACGTTCGGTATTATTGTTGCGTGCATCGTCATTGCGACGGCTTTTTATATTTTCTACGGGCATAGTTCGGTCACTGCGGGCGCGCCGCCAGCTGATTTTCCCGGTTATACGGCTACAGCGGTTCAGATAGACGGGAATACTATTCACGCCGCCATCGCTGATACGCCCGCGCTACAAGAACTCGGACTCGGAGATCGAGATGGACTTCCAGTCGGAGAAGGCATGCTCTTCGTATTCAATGTCGACAAAGAATATGCATTCTGGATGAAGGACATGCACTTCTCGATTGACATGGTTTGGATATCAGCGTCAAAGAATATCGTCTACATGGCGCAAGACGTGTCGCCCGCGACATATCCGGAAGATTTCGTGCCGACCTCGCCCGCGCGTTATGTGCTTGAACTTCCGGCGGGTTATGCACAGGTGCATGGTTTCAAAGTGGGGGATGTGGCGATCTTTTAGACAACATGCGGATATGTTGTATAATGGTCACCTGCGCTAAGCAGTCGCCGTGTGATGTATTTCATGCGGAGGAAAGTCCGGACTCGTACCGGTGTAAGACCCGGAAAGGTAGCGGGTAACGCCCGCCTGGGTGATCCAAGGGATGCGAACAGAGACGCCGATGCCGAGAGGCTAGGGCTCCGCAAGGAGTAGCTTCATGGAAACATGAAGGTGCAACGGCAAAATTCCTACCCGCGAGCAAGGCCGTGCTTGTCAGCGCCACGTGTACTGATAAGAGAGCCGCTCGACTCCGAGAGTAATCGAGGAGCTAGATATATGACTGCTCATTCTTGCCGACCGGCGAGAGGGACAGAATCCGGCTTACGGCGCAGGAGGGGAAAAAAGGAGCTTCGGCTCCTTTTTTCGTGCAATACGCCGTATATTTCGGCGATGATTTCGTCGTGGTAGAGTGGGCCTATTATGATCGGACCGTTCCGCTTCCTCTCGCGCGAGACGCGTGGCATGCACCAGGCGGCGTATTTGCTTGCCGCATTCGCGCTCGCCTCGCAACTCCTCGGACTTTTTCGCGACAGAATTCTCGCGTTCGCATTCGGTGCCGGGCACACGCTCGATCTCTACTATGCGGCGTTCCGCGTGCCGGATCTTCTCTTTGCGACGGTCGCATCGCTTTTCTCGATCTACGCGCTGTTGCCGATCCTCTCGCGACTCGAAGAAGAGCAAGAAGGGCTCATGATGCCGTTCCTGCGTAACACGCTGTGGGTGTTCTTCGCGGGCATGTCGTTCATCTCGCTCATACTTTATGCGCTCGCACCGGTCATAGCACCACTCATCGCACCCGGTCTCGCGTCTTCAGCGAGTTCGAGCGCCGATCTCATCATGCTGATGCGTATCCTTTTGTTGCAACCGATCTTTCTCGGTGCGTCCAACACGATCGCCTCGCTCACGCAGCTCCGACATCGCTTTGTTCTCTATTCGGTCAGCCCGCTTCTCTACAACCTCGGCATCATCTTCGGCGCGATCGTGCTCTATCCGATTTGGGGGATCGCAGGTTTGGGATGGGGCGTCGTTTTCGGCGCTCTGATGCACATGGCCGTCCAGCTTCCGTATTTCGTTGCGGAGAAAAGTTCCGGAAGATTCTCGCTCGAACGCATGCGCAAAGGTCTTACTGAAGTTTTGATACTTTCGGTACCGCGCACGCTCGCCCTTGCTTCGACCCAGATCTCGCTCGTTGCCTTGATCGCAATGGCATCGTTCCTCGTTTCCGGCTCGATCACCGTCTTCACCTTTGCCTTCAATCTCCAATCGGTGCCGCTCACTATTATTGGCGTTTCGTACGCGGTTGCGGCATTCCCGACCTTGTCCCGCTTACATGCGCGCGGTGCGAAAGACGAATTTTTGCAATATGTCGAAGCGGCCCTACGCCACATGATCTTCTGGGCGATCCCGGCGACCATATTCATGATCGTCATGCGGGCACAGATCGTGCGCATCATCCTCGGGGCGGGGCAGTTCAACTGGGACGCGACGCGACTCACCGCGGCCGCGCTCGCTCTCTTCGTCATCTCGCTCGCCGCTCAATCGATCACGTTGCTCATTGCGCGTGCCTACTACGCGATCGGCAATACGAAAAAGCCGCTCTATTACGGCATCGCGGACATCACTGTCTCGATCGGTTCGGGTTTTCTTCTGCTCATGCTCTTTCGTGAGAATGCGTTCGTGCGTGAGTTCATCGAAGCGCTTCTACGCGTGGAGGATGTGCCGGGTGCCGCAGTCCTCATGCTTGCACTCGGCTATGCTTTGGGCTCGATCGCGGAAGGCATCGTGAGTTATTGCTTCTTCATCCGCGACTTTTCCATTCCGCGTGCGCGTATGGCTCGACTCGCGTTCGAGAGTTTTTCGGCGGCGACGATCGGCGCCGGAGTAACGTATCTTGTCCTCGCTGCGACGGGCATCGCCGGGACGATCAATACGACGGTCGGCCTTCTTGTACAGGCGATTATCGCGGGCGGTGTCGGTCTCGCGGTCTCAGCTGGCATCCTGATGCTTCTCAAGAATCCAGAATTTGCGGAAGCGGTCTCTTCGTTCAAGCGCAAGTTCATTGACGCACGACAAGTCGTCGTCGCGCCGAGCGATGTGACTTGACGTCCACGGGCCAAGTGATACACTTTTGATACACCTATGGCAACGACAAAACAACGCATCAATATCAGTGTTTCCAAAAGCACAGCGCGAGCACTCGCACATTTGGCCAAACGCGATCAAGAGCCGCTGGCGACGAAAGCCGGTGCGTTGCTCGAATTCGCCCTTGAGATCGAGGAGGATCGTGTGCTGTCACAGATCGCAAACGAGCGCGATGTGAAGGGGGCTCGCTGGATTAGGGATAGCGACAAGCTATGGAAATAGGGTATTCCATCATCCTTCACCATCTTGTAACAAAGGAAGATATTCCGCGCCTGGATCAATTCTGGCGGCAAGAGATCCGCGACACAATTCGCACAAAGCTTACTACCGAGCCGGAACTCTTTGGCAAGCCCTTGCGCCAATCGCTCAGCGGGCACCGCAGTCTGCGGGTCGGTGATTATCGTGTAGTCTATCGCATAGAGAAGCAGATCATCAGGATCCTCGCGATCATTCACCGTTCACACGGATATGGGGGATTGGAGGAGAGAATATAGACTCTATCGATCCATGCCAATGTTATAATTCGCAACGTGAGCAACGTTTACGGCATCTTGGCAGGGATCTTGGGGATCGTTGGTGCGGTACCTTATATTTACGATACATACCGCAGAAAGACGAAGCCGCAACGATTTGCTTGGGTTATCTTTCTCATTGTAAGTGTCATTTCTTTTGCGAGTCAGTTTTCGCTCGGCGCGCGTGCGTCGTTGTTCTTTTTTGGCTGGATCGTTTGCAACAATGTGATCATCGTCGCGTTATCCCTTCGTAAGAACGGGGGGTATGGTGGCCTTAGTCTCGTCAATGTGGTTTCTTTTTGCCTTGCGCTTGCCGGCATCGTTCTGTGGCAAATGACGAACTCACCAGTCGTTGCCCTCGTGGGGGCTCTCGTCGCTGACGGTATCGGCGCATCGCTCATTGTTGTAAAGTCATATCTACATCCCCAGAGCGAGACAGTATTCATGTGGTTTCTCGGCATCATTTCGGGCGTGCTCAACATTCTTGCTGTCGGTTCGTTCCAACCGGCACTCTTGGCCTTTCCGGTGTATTTGACCATATTCGATGTGCTTATTGTTCTTGCCGTATTCTTCGGCAGACGCCGACACGCGTCATGATTCACGTCAGGCACGAAATAGGGTAGAGTTAGGAAATAGGCCCCGTAAATGCACTGCTCACGGGGCAGATTCATACCATGAAGAACATACGCAACTTTTCAATAATCGCACATATCGACCACGGCAAGTCGACGCTCGCCGACCGCATGCTTGAGCTCACCGGCACGATCGAACCGCGCAACATGCAGGAGCAGGTGCTCGACCGCATGGATCTCGAGCGTGAACGCGGCATCACGATCAAGATGCAGCCTGTTCGTATGAACTGGAAAGTCAAAGGGAAAATGAACCAAGGTCAGACCTTAGATGCAAAATCCCAAAGGTCCGACCTTGGTACTGACTATATCTTGAATCTCATTGATACGCCGGGGCACGTCGATTTTGCGTATGAGGTATCGCGCGCACTTTCGGCCGTCGAAGGCGTTGTCTTGCTCGTCGATGCGACACAAGGCGTCGAGGCGCAGACGCTTTCTGTCTTAGCGATCGCGCGCGAACTCGGACTCGTCATCATTCCGGTCGTCTCGAAGATCGACGCACCGCATGCCCGTGTCGATGATATAAAAAGCGAACTTGCGCTCTTGCTCGGAGTCCCTGAATCCGATGTCTTGGGCGCGTCGGGGAAGACCGGTGAAGGTGTGGCGGATCTTTTGAATGTGATCGTCGAGAAGGTGCCGGCGCCGAAGCCCGGGGGCAACGGTGTGCAAGCACTGGTCTTCGATTTCGGCTATTCCGATCATCGTGGTGTCATCGTCTACATGCGCGTCTTCGGGGGCAGTATCAAGAAGGGTGACGCTTTGCGATTCGTCGCGGCGCACGCGGATTTCACTGCGCTCGAAGTCGGCATTCTTTCACCGGAAGAAAAGCCATGCCCGGAAATTTCAGAAGGCGAGATCGGTTACATCGTGACGGGCATCAAGAAGCCGGGCATCGCATCGGTCGGCGAGACGGTCACAACCGTGCGTAATCCGTCGCCGGCGCTTCATGGCTATCAATCGCCGACGCCGGTCATCTGGGCGTCGGTCTATCCGGAATCCCAGGATGATCTTTCTGTATTGCGCCTCTCGCTCGATCGTCTGCGGCTTTCGGACTCGTCGCTTTCGTATGAAGAAGAATCGTCCGGCGTGATGGGCAAGGGTTTTCGCTGCGGATTCTTGGGTATGCTCCACCTCGAAATAATCATCGAACGTTTGAAGCGCGAATTCAATATGGCGCTTGTCGTTACCCAGCCGACGACGGTCTATGAGATCACGAAAATGAACGGGGAAGTCGAGGAGATCTACGCGCCAGCGCGTTTCCCTGACGATGGAACGGTCAAAGGTGTACGCGAGCTATGGACGAGCGTCGCCGTCATCACACCGCCGGATTACATCGGCGGTATATCGCAGCTTTTTTACGACCATGAAGGCATTGTGGGCGACACAGAGACCCTGCCTGATGGAAAGACTGAGATCAAGGCCGCTATGCCGTTGCGCGAACTGATGCGGGGATTTTTCGATCGGCTCAAAAGCGTCTCTTCCGGCTACGCATCGCTTTCGTATAAGATCGAAGGATTGAAGCCTGCCGATGTGGTGCGACTCGACGTGCTTGTAGCCGAGGAAATGGTGCCGGCATTCGCGCGCATCGTCTCGCACCGACGCGTCCAACAGGAAGCGGAGTCGATGGTTGAGAAATTGGAAAAACTACTGCCGCGGCAAATGTTCGAGCTGAAGATCCAGGCCAAAGCCGATGGCCGCATCCTCGCGGCGCGCCGCAAGCCAGCGATGCGCAAGGACGTCACCGATTATCTCTACGGCGGCGATATCACGCGACGTATGAAGTTGTGGGAAAAACAAAAGAAAGGCAAGAAGCGCATGCTCGCGAGAGGCAAAGTCGACATCCCGAATGACGTTTTCTTGAAGGTTATACGGGAGAGTTAGTTCGATTCTAAATCTGTCAACTATGGAATATCTCTATCACGGATCCACAGTTTCCGGCATAAAAGTTCTTGAACCGCATAAACGATTCACGCCAGCAGCGAAGATTGAATACGCAGCTATCTATGCATCGTCGCTCCCATTGATAGCAGCGGCACATGCATTTCCTTGGACAAGCGATGAGGGGATTGATTTCACTATTAATGATGGGACAGTGGTGCTCTCTGTTCCGATGATACTAAAAGACCGGCTGAATCAACCTATATCTATCTATAAAGTCTCCGCTGAAAAGTTCCGTCTGACGACCGAAGAAGAAACCGGTTATACATGGGATACGGAAGAATCCATCGAAGTTCTCGAAGAAATACTGTATTCCAGCGTGAATCAGGCCTTTAGGAAACTCGGAGGTACTATTACGCTGATATAAAAAAATCCCACCGACGGTCCGAAGACGCGGTGGGGCTGTCGACTGTATACGAGGCAATGGGACTGTACCACTGCAACCGAGCCGCGACGTCGCTTTATCGGTAAGACAATAGTATTACTATCACACTACTCTGTCAAGTGTCGCACATATGCCCATGCATGGGTGACCAAATCCTAGAGGCTCGCGAGCCAGGTCGAGAGGCCGGGGGCGAAGAATATGACCATTCCGAGAAAATGCACCGGACACTATATTCACACATTACTTAAAAAATGGCTTGACCTATGGGTTTTTATTGGTTACTATAGGCAAACCTTTAAAATATGAACAAAGAAACGTCCTCACCGCTTGTTTTCTTGACCACTACTCAAGTCGCAAAGATCTTGGGGGTTAGTCGCGTTGCCGTACAGAAGCAGATCAAGTCAGGAAAGATCCATGCAGATAAAGTTGGAAGGAATTATGTTATTTCTATCGATGAATTCAGAGCAGTTATCGGAGAATATATTACGCCGGAGAAAAAGCGGAAAATCGACTCTGTAATAGAGAGAATTGTTAAGCAATACCAAGAAACCTTTAGACTTCTTGGTCTTGAATAACATATGGCAAAAAGGGCGATCGTCGCGTTGTCACTTCTCGATGTCGAATATATAGCGTTCAGGCTTGCCGAAACTCTCATGGAGTACGGCGAACCGTTCCCTTCATTCAATACCAGATATCCGGATCGTCTTGAGAGTTGTCTTGATACGCCTTTCACGAAACTTTACAACAAGAGCATGTATCTGGGAGTCGAGCACAAGGCTTCCATGCTTTTTTATTTGATGATCAAGAACCACCCGTTTCAGAATGGGAATAAGAGAGTGGCTGTGGCGACTCTGTTATATTTCTTAAACGCGAATGGGAGATGGATAGATATCGGAGCCTATGATTTGTATTTATTTGCACGAGAAGTTGCAGAAAGCGACGCAAGTCGTATGAAAGAAGAAATAGAAAGAATCCAGGAATTTCTTAAGAAGCACGTAATTCCGCTTGATAACAAGGATCAGGCAGATGACGATACCGCTGCAACTGGCTGAGAACCTAGAGGCTCGTGAGCCAGGTCATGAGGCCGGGGGCGAAGAATATGACCATTCCGAGCGTCACCAGGACGGCGATGACGCCCCACACGATATTGAGGGCCTTGCGTGTCCGTTTGTGGAAAAGGAAACTCATAGATTGATGTCGTATACTATACACTATGGCAACTTTGCGGGAAAGGAGGGATCCGGTGCGGATCTTCGCACGACGGCTCATGCTCCTCGGGCTCTTCCTTTTGGTCGTGCTCGCGATGTCGGGGGTCTGGGGCATTTATCGCAAGGATCAGGAATCACTCGTACTCAAAGAACAAGCAATGGCTCAACTTGCTGATCTCTCGTCTCAGCAAAGCCAGCTGACCGCATCGATCGGCGAGCTTGAGACGGAGCGTGGCAAGGAGGCGGCGCTACGGGAACAATACAACGTGGGCAATGCGGGCGAGGGGATGGTGATCATCGTCGAACCGCCGAGGCCAGCAACGACCACCGCGACTACGACGCCGTTCCAGGCGTGGCTTCAGCATACGTTTTCGTGGTGGTGATACAGTGGTATAGTTTCGACGAATGCGAGATTAGTTCAGTGGCAGAATGAGTGCTTCCCAAGCATTAGGCGCGGGTTCGATTCCCGCATCTCGCACCATACAATATGTCTTTTGATCCACAGTCGGTGTTCTTCGTGCTCGCGGCTCTGCTCGTGGTATTGTTTTTTGCTGTTTCCGGCAAAAAGGCTTTCCGGTCGCTCGTATCATTGGGCATGACCATCGGCGCGCTGGCGTTCGTAGTCATCCCGCTCGTCATTCTTAAATACGATCCGGTGCTGATCATTCTCGTGGTGTCGATCCCGATAACACTGCTCGTGATCTATCTGACCGAAGGGTTCAATAAGTTTTCCCATCTATCGGCCATTTTGACGCTCGCCTGTTTCTTCATCATCAGTATATTGATAGATGTTTCAATATCCGTGGCCGGATTCACCGGCATCGTCTCGGACGAAGCGATCACCGTCGGCGGTCAGCTCGGGATCGATCTGCCGAAGCTCTTGGTCGCATCGATCATGCTCTCCACGCTCGGTGCCTTGATCGAGATGATCGTCACGCAAGTCGGGACGGTCGCGGAATTGATCGAAGCAGAACCACGTGCGGATAAAGCACAGGTCTATAAGCGATCATATAACGTCGGCATCATTCACCTCGGCTCGATCATCAATACGCTCTTCCTTATTTATGCCGGCGTCTTGCTCCCGACTTTGATCGTCTTTTCAGGATCGGCGCACTATATATTCAACATATTGAGCTATGAGCCGGCTTCGAGCGAAATATTCAGGATACTCATGGGTACGATCGGGCTCATCATCGCGATGCCTGTTTCGACGTTCTTCGCCGTGCAGTGGTTGAAGAGAAAGCCGTGACGATAGAACTGAGGCGGCCTCGAACGTAAGATAAATATGCGGAAAGATTGTACTATAGCAACATGGTAAGCTTTTCCCGGTATCTGCGTGCGGCATGGTTGCCGCTCGTTCTGATATTTCTTTTCGTCATACAGAACCTGTTATTCGATTCTTGGGCCCATTTATTTCCGGATCCAAATTTGCTGTTTTTGATCGTAGAAGTCGTCACGCTTGGAATACTATTCTTCGGACCGGCGGTTCTTTTTGGTGCCAGAGGGCGATACGTATATCTGCTGATCGTTTCCGCGATCATCTCGCTGATCCTCATCTCTCAGTACGTATACTTCTCATACTTCGGAGGATTCATGCAGGCTTCAGCGTTGGAATATTCTGGTCAAGTCGCAGCGGAATGGGGCACCATCGTGACGCTGCTCACGCCGCGGATCGTGGTATTTCTTCTGGGAATTATTTTCCTGCTTGTTGCGATCGTCCTATCGCGCAAGCATTCATATCGTGAAGTGGTGTTGAACAGAAAAGAACGAGCGATCGCGAGCGGTATTTTCATCGTCGTCTTACTTCTTTGGTACGTCTTCCTTTTACCCTCGGATGTGAGCGGTTGGCGCAAGCTCACTGAGCCGGAGCTTGCGCTTCACGATCTCGATAGTTTTACCTTTGCTCCAGACCAGATCGTCCAATCCGTCGGTATCGTTAATTACTCAATCAGCAACATCGTCGGGACATTCCTTCGCGCCGTGCCGGTCACACCGGATGATGGGCAATTCGTAGAGAACGTACTCTCGGCGAAACCTACGTTGACGACCGGTCGGTACTTCGGTAGTGCGCGCGGAGAAAATCTTATCTACATTCAGGTCGAGTCGCTCGAATCGGCGGTCATCGGGCAAAAGATCGGGGGAGAGGACATAACACCGAACCTCAACGCGCTTGCAAAACAGGGGCTCTATTTCAATAATTACTATACACAGATCGGGCCGGGAAATACCGCCGATGCGGAGTTCGTCACGCTCAACTCGCTCTACCCCTTGACCAACACCGTGGCGTTCATCGATTTTGCCAACAACACGTACAACGCATTGCCGGCACTGCTTGTCAAGAACGGATATCATACATATGCCTTGCATGGCGATGTCGCTGATTTCTGGAATCGCGAAAATATTTATCCGGCGCTCGGATATGAGGAGCAACTGAGCGCCAACGATTTCGTCGCGCATGAAGCAGGATTCCCGACGCTGGATGACGACGATTTCTTATCTGAAGCGGCCCAGAAAATGGCAGGTTTTCAACAGCCGTTCATGACGACGGTCATCACCTTGAGCTCGCACACTCCGTTTTTAATTCCCGCACAATATCAAACACTTCAATTCCCGGCAGATTCCACGCTCTCCGATCAACAGAAGAATTATCTGCAAAGCATCCATTACACCGATGCCGCGCTCGGAGCGTTCATTGCCGATCTCAAAGCCGAAGGTCTCTATAATAATTCGGTCATCGCGATCTTCGGAGATCACGGAAGTTCAACCGGCATCAGTAGCGCGATCGGCACAACGACGAACACCGTACCGGCCGCGCTCGACAACAGTAACGTCCCGTTGATCTTACTTTCGCAAAAGCTCAATACAACGCTTCGTGGCGCGATCTCGACGCCCGGTAGCCACCTTGATCTCTACCCGACGGTCGCGGATCTTCTCGGTATCAAACCGACGGGAATTATGTTTGGGCAAGATCTTTTGAGCACGAAAACGCCGGTCATAACGCATCGCGATCCGTATTCCGCGATCATTACGGAGATACTCACGCCGACCGTAGTCTATCAAGCCGCGCAAGATGGAGTGTTCACTGAAGGGACATGTCTGAAGCTGCCAGGTCCGACATCACTTCCGATCGATGATTGTCAAAGTTTGTATGATCAACAATCAGACGATATCGAAGCATCGGATTTCATCGTTCGCGGGAATTTGATACCGGTTCTTTCTGCCAACAAGAGCCCGTAAGATTCCCGTTATTGTATTGCCTGGAGCTTATCGATCTCGGTCGTTTGGATCGTCGAGGCGAGCGACATGACGCTCGTGCCGTAGCTTGCGATGAGCGATGATGTACTGCATGGGCTTCCGGAATAGTAGCGGCACGCGGCGTTATCCTCGGCGGTGAAGCCTCCGCCACTCGCGCCGAGATCGGAGAGATAGAGCGCGGACGCCATGAACGCATTCTGCGGATCCCATGGATTTGCCATTCCGGAAATGCCCAATGCTGATGCGACACGGTTCGTGAAGAGCATCCAAGTGGACGGAATGAATTGCGCCGGACCCATCGCGCCGCCCCAGCCGACGGATTGCGGACACGAGACGACGGTGTGCAGGGGATCGACGCCGAGGTCCGATGTGATCGTCAAAAACGGCGGGACGTCGCGCGTCGGATTCATCGTTTTTGCAAAGGCGACTCCGGTCTTGACGCTGACTCCCGCGCCGGTGCTTTCATTCGAGAGATAACAATTCCCTTGGTTGGAACCAAGATTCGATTCTTGCGTCAAGATCGCAAGCAGGAACGCGGGATCAAGGCCGGTCTTTTGTTGCGCCGCGAGCGCATATTGATACGCGGTGCCGAAGGGGATCGGATTGCTGCCGCCGGCAAGTGCGAAGAGCTTCGCGTTGATCGCAGCGATCTCTTTTTTATTCGCGGCGATGAGCGCGGTATATGAGCTCTCGGTGCTTTTGCTCACCGTGAGCAATTGTTTCTCCTGGGCGGCGTTAGATTGCATCGTGGTCTGCAATTGCTGAATCGCATAGCGCGCGTCGACCGCGGCGTTCTGGGCCGTGACGAGTGTATCCTTTTGTACCGTGCTGGAAGCTTTCTCGGACGCAAGCTGGGCGGAGAGCGCGCTGACGTCCTGTTGAAGTTCCTGGAGAGAGACTTCGTCGTCGTAGAATTTCGAAAGCGATGTGTTCGAAAGAAATATTTCGATGAGCGATACATCGTCCGACAGTCGCATCTGCGAAATGAGATCCCCGATATACGCTTCATTTTGCGCGATCTGTGCCGCGAGGTCGTCGATCTGTCCTTGGGTTGACGTGATGTTGGCACCCAGAGTCTGAATGGTCAGATTCTTCGCTTGAATAGCGAGCTGTTCCGTTTTGACCTTGGCCGCGAGCACGTTGATCGTATTTTGGAGCGACGATGATTTCGACTGTGCCGCAACGAGCGCTTGTTGTGCCTGCACCTCGTCGGCCTGGACCTGTGCGAGTTGCGCTTCGAGCGCCGCGCGATCGCTCGCACTGAGTGCCTGCGCGGATGCCAGAGAGGGGATGATCAACAAAAGAAATAGCGAAAAAGGGATCAAGCGTCTCATATCTACAGGATACTACATGAATCGGGCTGTATTCCTCGCGTATGGGTGCCGCGTACCATCCACGCCGCTTGCATTTCCAACGATATGGTATACTTCGCGTACAAATTATTTGTTAAGCGCATGATGAGTATGTCCACGCAACCGTCAGTCACCATTTATTCGACCCCGTCCTGCCACTTTTGCCATGCGGCGAAGGATTTTTTCACGGAACATCATGTTGAATTCACCGATTTCAACGTGGCGAGCGACCTCCCGAAGCGTCAGGAAATGATCGAAAAGACCGGCCAGATGGGCGTGCCGGTGATCGTCGTCGGTGATGAGGTCATCGTCGGATTCGACGAGCCGCGTTTGCGCGAGGTATTGGCGATAGCCGCATAGAAGGTTTTTTAACCTTACTTCCCGGCGTCGCTCGGACGAAATGAGAACTTGTTTTTTATTTCGCTCCTCAGTCGTCTTGATAACAGGCTTTCCGTTTTGTCCGCGAACGCGTATGCTACCCTGCATACGCGCTCTTCGCGTAGATGCCCCCGTAGCTCAATGGATAGAGCAATCCCGTCCTAAGGGAGAGATGTAGGTTCGATTCCTGCCGAGGGCACAAAATATGCGGAGCATATTTTGTGAACCGCAGGCGCGACGGCGCCGAGGTGGGGTCGCGGAATTTTCCAGCAGGAAAATATCCGTGACCATGCCCAAAAACCGATGCTATAATTGCCCTATGGATCCCAATAACCAGAACGAAATACGTGAGATGCTACGTCTCGTTAATGAGAACAATCGGATGCTTCATAGCATGCGGCGGCACGCCTTTCTCGGGAGCATCATCAAATTCATCATCTATGCGGCGCTTCTCCTGGTGCCGATATGGTTCTATATGACGTACTTGAGCGGCTCGGTGGATACGCTCATCGCCGATCTAAACAAAGTCGAGGGAACGACATCTGCCGCACAGACGCAATTCAGCGGTTTTGAGACTGCCATTAAAAATATCGAGTCGCACCTGCCGAGCTTCATGCAGGCCCCCGCGGCCACGACGACGCCGTAGGCAAGATACAAAGCTCAGAGCTCGGTGACTTCTGTGGGTAACTACAAAGCTCTGAGCTTTGTAATATGAGCGGGTGAGGATGAAAAAAATGCCCGGTATGGTAAAGTAGCCAGGCGCTTGGGTAGCTCAGTTGGTAGAGCATTCCCCTGAAGAGGGAAGGGTCGTCGGTTCGATCCCGACCCCAAGCACAAACGAAGTGAAGTGATCGGGGTCGGGATGGGAAGGGTGAATAGAAATTCATGCCGCGAGGCTTCGGGGAACGGGAGTTCCCCGTGCAGGAAGGTTTGGGAAAACGTGGGCTACCGATTTGCCTGCGCTTGCGCAGTTGCAAATCGAAGTACCCTTGCGGTATTTCCCAAGACCCGGACTCAAAGCACAAATAGAAACAAATAGCATAGGAGAAGTGGTATTAGGGTAGACGGTTCAAAAGGGAGGCCCCCATGCCTACAATTAGCTCATCACTGATCGTTGCAGCTTCGAGAGCAAAAGCCAAACAGGATAAGGGTGAAGTACTGGATCCGGTCGAGCAAGCGGCACTCGATGAGTGGATGACGTTTAGGCAAGGGATGTATAAACCTAAAGAAAGGGGTCGCTCTGCTGTATTAGGTTCGAATCCGCCACGCCTAGTAGCTGACGACCAAAACCGTTCTGGGAAAGTTCATTGAAGCGCTGCGCCCCGCCGATTTATCGGCGGGGTAAACTTCTTTAAAATCCGAGTGTGAACGTCATCGGCGCGCTTGCCTTTGCGAGCCACTGTGAAGTATCAAGCTTTATATCGCGCAGTTTGCCGAGCTCTTTGTATTTGAGCATGCTGTTCTTCATGGCGTAATCAAAGAGGTCGCGTGTGAGCTTCACGTCTTGGATGCAATATTCACGGACTTTTTCCACTTCCCCGTTGCGCCACCAGACTACTGACTGGCCGCCCTTACCATCGAGTTTTTTGTCGTTCAACGTGCCCTCGGCCAGGGTGTCGAGCTTAAGCCGACGGCCCATTGTCTTTTGCACCTCGACCATAATGTCGAGGCTTTTGATCTTGGTGAGATCACCGGGGTAATATTTGTTCAAAAGGGGAATATCGAAATGATCGGAGTTGTAACCGATGAGGAGATCTGCGCGTTCGAGGATCGGCCATAGTTGCGGTAATTCTTTCTCGAGATAACTTGAATATTTTCCGGTCTCGGAATCGTGGATGCAGACGATCGCGATAGTGAGATCGGCGGGATCATTGGAACCAGTATCAGTTATCCAGTTGGCTGTTTCAATATCAAATGTGATCTCCCGCATAGAATCGTTAAAATCGGCGTGCCTCGACGTTGCACTTCAGAAAATATCTTTCGCCGTATGCTCGATACGTCTCAAGATATTTTCCTTGTGCGCCTAGAATCGCATCCAATTTAAACGATTCTAACATACTGCACTGTTAGCCCAGCGAGCTGAAAAGGTGCTCCGCGATACGATCAGCGGTCAAGGTCGTCTCAGCGCCTGACGCAAGGTTCTTGATCGTGTATTTGCCGCTATCGCGTTCTTGTGTTCCTATAGCAATGACGAACGGGATCTTCATCTTATCGGCCTGGCGGATCTGATCACCGATGCGCTTGCCGGAAATATTGACCGCAACGGTTATGTCTTCGCGTCGGAGATCCTGTGCAAGGCGCTGGGCGTGCGTCATCGCGCTCTCGTCAACGACGCACAGCATGAGCTCGGTCGCCGGCGCGTACGCAGGCAGAAGATTATGGGTCTCCAAGAAATCACGTGCCACGACGTCTCCCATGGCGAAACCGACGGCCGGGATCGGTTCGCCACCGAAAAGCGAGAGCAGATTATCATACCGTCCGCCGCCCATCATTGCGCGTCGATTGCCCTCGGCCGTGTCGAAGACCTCGAAGACCATGCCGGTGTAATAATCGAATCCGCGCGTGATCTTGGTGTCAACGATCATATTGTTGACGCCCATGTGGACGAGCTCAACGCGGAGCGCTTCGAGATAAGCGGTCGAGGTCGTACGGTCGAGCTGATCTATGAGCGTTTCGGAGGCAGTTCCAATGAGTTTTGCAAGTTCGCCGGCGAAATCGTCGATCTTCGCCCGACGATCAAGCAGTCGAGTCACCTCCGCCCGTTTATCGGCATCAACGCCGACCGTATCATAGATCGTATCGAGGATGCGGCGGTCGGAAACGCGTATTTCAAAATCATGATCTGCTGCACCGAAGCCTTTCACGAGGGAATATGCCATCGCAATGATCTCTGCGTCGGCTGCAACGCCGATCGCACCGAAGAGATCAGCGTTCAACTGCCAGAATTCGCGCAGGCGGCCGTGTTGCGGGCGTTCGTAGCGGAAGAAATTTTGCACCGAGTACCAGCGCGCCGGCATCGGTATCTCACGTGATCGCGCCGCGACCATGCGCGCGACGGTCGGCGTCATCTCGGGGCGCAAGGTCACTTCACGGTCGCCACGATCGATAAAGGTATAGGTCTGATCGTTCACGATCTCTTCGGAGGTCTTCGATCGATACAATTCGGCGCTCTCGAGGATCGATGCGTTGTATTCCTCGTAACCAAAAAGCTCGCACACGCGTTCCATCTGTTCAAAAATATATCGCTGTACGAACTGATCTTCCGGATAGAAATCGCGAACGCCTTTGTAGGGTTCGGTGGAGATCTTGTCACCCTTTGCCATGCGGCCTAGTATATAACCTCTAGCTTCTAGCTGCTAGCTTCTAGTGGAAACACGATTCTGCATCCGGTATTGGTATTTGCTAGCCACCAGTAACTAGCCCCTTGATCCCATGCTATACTCCCGTGTCATGAAAAAAGCATCCGCAAAGAAGACCGACGGACGATTCGTCGTACGTAAATCTGATGCCGGGAAGGGGCAGGGCTTGTTTGCGCTCAAACCGATCAAAAAAGGGGACTTCATTCTCGAATACATTGGGCGTAAGATCCCGACGCCGCTTGCTGACACCTTAAAGACTCGCTATCTCTTCGAGATCGACGAGAAATGGACGATCGACGGCTCCGAGCGTTCGAATGCCGCACGGTACATCAATCACTCCTGCGACCCGAACTGCGAGGTCTATATTGAGAAAGGCCGCATTATGATCTACGCGGTCAAGAATATCACGGCGGGCGGTGAGCTCTCCTATGATTACGGGGATGAATATTTTGACGAATTCCTGCGACCGGCAGGCTGCCGGTGCGGTAGTGCGAAGTGTCGTGAACCGGCGAAGTATTAATTGATGACCCGCTGTCGCACAGAGAAAATTCTNNAGAATTTTCTCTGTGCGACAGCGGGCACCAGCGCCGAGTTTGTCGGCAAAAAATCGGCATATGTGGCGAACCTGCGGGAAAGGCATTTTGCAACCGAGAATGGTGTCTGAGCGTAGCGAGTGTCGGAGGTAAAAAATTCCTTTCCCGCAGGTTCGCGCCCACCAAGACCTACGAATGCGTGATCATGCTCCGCTCGATGTCTTCGACGGTGCCGCCGATCTTCTTGCCGGGGTTCAATATGTTAAGCGGATCGAAAATTTCCTTTACCTGGCGGAAGAGCTCACAGACCTCCGACCCATACATGAGCTCAAGATACGGTGTACGAATAATGCCGTCGTTGTGCTCTCCGGTGATCGAGCCTTTGTATTTTGCGACGAGATCGTAGACTTTCGGTTGAAGTTCAAGAATTTCGGCTCGCGCGGCAGGATCGCCAAGATTCATCAATGGAATGATGTGGAAATTCGCATCGCCGATGTGTCCGGCGATCGTATAAAGGAGTTTGTGCTGTGAAAGAAGCGCATTCAGCTCCGGCAGGAATCGCGGATAATCGTCCGGGTGCACGACGATGTCGTCAATAAAAGGTGCCGCATAAAGCCCGTGCAGATTTTTGCGCAGGAGCGAGAAGCTTTCACGGCGGATCGTCCAATACTTCGCGGACTCGGTCTCGCTTCGTGCGATCTTGATGCCTACTGGCAGGTCGGCGAGCGATGCCCCGGCGACCCGGGCCTTTTCAAGTGCGGTCTCTTTTGTTTCCTCCGCGAATTCGGCCATCAAAATGAGCTTCGGCACACCACCGGTCGCTACGAGCCACATTTCGGGGATGAACGAAATCCCCAACTTGATCATTTGGATGATACCAAATTGGGAGATGATCTGCGGAATGAAGCGGACGGCAAGTCTAAAGGTCTGATCGTCGTACGATTCGAACGACTCCGGCTTAAGTTTTAGCACCCGGTGCACGATCTCCGGCAATATCTTAATATCAGAAAGAAAAACGACGAGCATCGCGCGGTGCGGTTTTGTTTTGATGAGCCCGAGCTTCGCACGGGTAACCAAAGCGAGCGTGCCCTGCGATCCGGCGATGATCTGGGTGAGGTCGAAGGTACCGCTTGATTTATCCATGACGTTCCACAGCGCATAGCCGGCAGAATTCTTAGACACATTCGGTCGCGCCGCTTCGATCACAGCCTCATTCTCGCGGAGCAATTTGTGCATTTTCGTGTAGATCTCGCCCTCAAGATCATTCTGCGACTCTTTTTTCCATAATTCGCTGGTCGATATCGGGGCGAGCGTCGCCTTGGAGCCGTCGGAGAGCACGACCTCGAGCTCACGGATGTAGTCGTTGGTCTTGCCGTATGAAAGCGTGAGTTCGCCGCCGGAATTGTTGGAGACCATGCCGCCGATCGCGCACAATTCGCGTGACGCAGGATAGGAGGGGACGATCATGCCGCACGCGGCCAAGGTCGTCTTTTCGAAATCACGGTAGTACACGCCCGGTTCGGCGATCGCAGTGTCGTCCGCGATCTCGCCGATGTGATTCATGTATTTGGTGAAGGATACTGCGACAGAATCGGTCAGGGGACCGCCTGTCATGTCGGTGCCTGCAGACCGAGCTGCGAGCGAGATCTCGTTACCATGCTCTTTTTGGTCACGCACGTAGCGCACCAGGGCAGAGACGTCATCGGCGTCTTTGGGGAACACGACGACCTTCGGCGTTCGTTCGAAAATGCTTGTATCGCGGCTGAATTTCTGTAACGTCGGCGCGTCTTCAGCGACGTCACCTTTCACTATGCGCGCAAGATCTTCACGCAAGGTCATACACATCAGTATACCAGGAAAAAAAGATGCGACCGTCCACAGATGTGTGGGCGGCCGCATGTTCGCTTCGAACGCAGTGCACTAGATCTCAAGGCCGTACTCGTCGCGCGCAACCTTCTTACAGTGGGCGATTATTTTCGCGGGTAGTGAGTGACCACCCGCGATCAACGAGCCGAGATCAAAGGCAAGACGGGCGGTAAGGTGTTGCGCACGATCGGCTGGCACGTATGTACGTTGGCGATTGAACAGCGAGTCAGTTGGGCGATGGTTCGCCTCGTTGACCCACGTGATCAATAATTCAATGAATGATCCATGATCGAAGCGCGCGAGCGCGCGGGTAAACTCTTCCTCGCATCGTTCGACGCCGCGGGACCGTGGTCGGGTCAGTTCATCTGCATTCGCCATGTCTCTTCCTTTCGTGAAGGCATGCCTGCAACGATAATCGTCCCGATATGATCCATTGTCAACAACCTCGTGCGAGCGATCTATGCGGTACAATAGGATGAATGAGACAACAGTCGCGACATGTGCACAGTGCGCACCATCACTTCATGTTGAGCTATCCGGTGTCGCTCGCGCAGCGATTCTATACGATCGTACTCGGACCGCTCGCGATCGTCGCCCTGGTCTATCTCATCGCGCGATATTTTCCGTTCGCTCCCGAACATGCAGGTGAGACAGTCTCATTCCCAATGATCCTCATCGCCTCCTTGGAGACGTCGGCGCGTCTCGCTGTCGCCTATGTGCTCGCGGTCATCGTCGCGATCCCACTCGCGATCCTTGCAACGCGCAATTCGACCGCCGAATCGATCCTACTGCCGGTCTTCGATATTCTTGAATCGGTCCCGATCCTCGCCCTCTTTCCGGTCATCATCATGCTCTTCATAAACTTCAATTCGCTCAACGGGGCGGCGATATTCATTCTCTTTCTCTCGATGTTGTGGAACATCGTCTTCACGCTCGTCGGCGGCCTCAAGATCATCCCGCAGGATATCGTGAGCGCCGCGCACATTTTCGGAATTCGCGGTGTCGCTTTTTATCGCCGCGTGATCTTGCCGGCCATCGTGCCTCAGCTCGTGACGGGCTCTATTCTCGCCGTCGCACAAGGATGGAATCTCATCATTGTTGCGGAAGTATTGCGCACCTATATCCCCGGCGGTACTGCGGCACAAGACCTCTTCGGTGTCGGGTCGATCTTGGTCGACGCGGCCGCGAACTCGCAGACGGAGGTCTTCATCCAGGCGGTGTTCGTCATGGTCGTCATCATCGGACTGTTCAATTTCTTCGTATGGCAAAAGCTGTTGCGGTATGCGCAGCGGTTCCGCTTTGAGTAGTAATATGCAGCCGATAATCGAATTCAAAAATGTGGGCAAGACCTATCCAGGCGAGAAGACGCCGGCCGTCCACGATGTTACATTCTCGGTCGCGCCGGGAGAATTCGTTTGCCTTATCGGCGCATCCGGAGGAGGGAAGACGACCACGCTCAAGATGATCGCCGGTCTCGAGGAGCCGACTGCAGGCACGATCACGAAACCGGACGTTGTTGCCATGTCGTTCCAGCTCGGCGCGCTTTTCCCGTGGCTTACGGTATTCGAGAACGTTGCCTTGGGCCTGCGCTCGCGGAACATGCCGGAAGAAACGATCGTCCGCACGGTCGATCACCAATTGCGTTTGGTCAACATGTTCGAGTTCAAAAGTAAATATCCTGTCGATCTCTCAGGTGGCCAACGCCAGCGCATCGGCATCGCGCGAGCACTCGCCGTCGACCCGGCAGTCCTTTTGCTTGATGAACCGTTCTCAGCCTTGGATGTAATGACGACCGCAGAGCTCCATGATGACCTCGTACGCATCTGGCGCGAGACGAAGAAGACGATCGTCATGGTCTCGCATCTCGTCGAAGAGGCGGTATCGCTCGCTGATAGAGTCATTCTCATACGTGGCGGCTCCATTCAAGAAATTTTCAAGATCGACCTTGCATATCCTAGGCGCGAACAGGAAGCCGCATTCGCGCACGATGTCCAAAAGATACGTCGCGCTTTCTTCGCCAAGCTCTGAGCTTGGTAGGGTTTCTATGGCTTTGTTGAGCGATTTCGATTTTTACTTTTTTACCAAGCTCTGAGCTTTGTAGTTATTCGACTTGGGCGTTTGATGTGTGCCGAAGCGGCATGTACGATTGGCGCACCGTATGAAGATGGGGGGTCTCCATGCTTTCATTCCTCGATCGTTGAGGGGTCAGAAAGCAATATCTATTCCAGAGTCCGGCGGGGACGGCATTGCTCGTGTGCCGTCGAACGCGACAAGCGACATTGTGGCGGACGCGGGGAGGTCTGTCATTCGCCTGGTCGAGCTCATTATTGAACGCGCACATGCGGCGCGGGCATCCGATATACATCTTGATCCGCGCATCAGCACGCTCCACGTTCGTTTGCGCATCGACGGTGTGCTCGAAGACGCTCACACGTTACCGACGACGCTCCATGCCGAGATCATCTCGCGCATCAAGATCCTCTCCGGGTTGCGTATTGATGAACATTACTGTCCGCAGGATGGCCGATTCCGTCTCGTTACATCGACCGGTTCTTCGATCGACGTGCGTGTTTCGATCGTGCCGACCTATTACGGAGAGAATGCGGTTTTACGTCTGCTTTCAGATTCCGTTGAAGCATTCTCGCTCGCGGGTCTCGGCTTCACGGTTCGCAACCGTGACATCATCACGCGCGCGCTCGCACGACCATACGGCATGATCCTCGCGACGGGGCCTACAGGATCCGGTAAGACCACGACCATGTACACGCTGGTGAAAATGCTCGCAGAGCCTGGCATTTCGATCGTCACACTCGAAGACCCGATCGAATATTCGATGGACGGTGTGAGCCAGATCCAGATCAATTCGAAAACAGGTCTTACCTTTGGTAACGGTCTTCGGAGCGTCCTGCGACAGGATCCGAACATCATCATGGTCGGCGAGATCCGAGACGAAGAGACCGCCGGTCTCGCGGTCAACACGGCCTTGACCGGTCACCGCGTGCTTTCAACGGTTCACACGAATGATGCGCCGACGACCATAACGCGTCTCCTCGATATGGGCATCGAGCCGTATCTCATCGCATCGACGGTCTCGCTCGCGATCGGCCAACGACTCGTCCGGCGCATATGCGAATCGTGCAAGCTTGTGCATCAGCTCGACGACGGCGAGGTCATGAGCATTTCCGGACTTGTTCCACCGGAATTTCTGTGCTCGATGCCGACGTTTTTCCACGGTGCGGGGTGCGCGGCATGCAATGGGAGCGGTTTTTTCGGACGCTCGGGGATACATGAGGTGATGGAAATTTCCGGTGCCGTGCGATCGGCGATCGTCGCCACGATGTCCGCGAGCGAGATCAGAAGTATCGCGCTTGCCGAAGGTATGATCCCGATGATGATCGACGGTTTTCGCAAAGCGGCACGCGGCATCACGACCATCACAGAGATCTTGAAGACACGCTATGAGTGAACGATCAGCTGCGGCAAAACGCCCGCTCATTGTGCGCTTTCCCGTTCGCGAGCAGATCGTCTTTAGCAAACGTCTCGCCATGATCCTGCGCTCGGGCGTCGCTCTGCGGGAGGGGTTGCTCATGCTTGATGTCGGGAGCGGCTCGCGCTCCTCGTCGTATATTCTCGGACGAATTGTCGATGATGTCTCGCGTGGCATGTCGCTCGCGAGCGCGCTCTCCACGTTTGAGGATCTCGTCGGTGCGTTCACTATCAACATCATCAAGGTCGGGGAAGCATCAGGCACGTTGCCGGGAAATCTCGCGTATCTTGCTGAAGAATTGAAGAAAAAAGACGCCCTACGCAAAAAGGTCATTGGCGCTTTGGTCTATCCGGCGGTCATTGTGGTCGCGACCGTCGGCATCTCACTCGTGCTCACGGTATATATTTTTCCTAAGATCATCCCGATATTCCAAGGGTTCAAACATGAGCTCCCTTTGTCGACGCGCATATTGATCAATGTATCGAATCTTCTCATTCATGACGGGATGCTGATCGCGCTCGCGCTCGTCGCACTAGGGGTCGGACTCGCATTTCTCCTGCGAATCTCTGTCGTCCGCCGGTTCATCGATCGCGTCGTCATATCGCTCCCGCTTTTCGGCAGGCTCTCGCGTTCATACAACCTCTCTACTATCACACGCACCTTGAGCCTCTTGTTGCAAGGCGACGTGCGCATCGTGCCGGCGCTTTCGATCATCGCAGAGAGCACAACGAACGCCGCGTATCGCGACGATCTCATCCGTATCGCCGATGAGGTGCATCACGGTAGAAAACTTTCGGCACGGATGCAGGAATGTAACGGGCGCTTTCCTTCGCTCTGCGCGCAGATGATAGCGGTCGGAGAGGAGGTCGGCGATCTGGCCGGGTCATTGATGTATGTCTCGGAGATGTACGAGGAAGACATCAATGATCTAACGAAAAATCTTGCCACGCTCGTCGAACCGGTCTTAATGATCGTCATGGGCATCATTGTCGGATTCATCGCGATCTCGATCATCACGCCCATCTACGGCATTACGCAGGATCTTACCCCGCATTGACGTATGCACATCTATGTATACAAAAGCGGATTCACCCTTGTTGAGATCTTGGTCGTTCTCGCGCTCGTTGTAGTGGTCGGAAAGTTCGCGCTTATGATCTCGTTCGACACCTATCGTGACTCTTCATATCACGCTGACCGCGCTTACTTGATCGCCGCGCTGCAACACGCTCGTGCGTTATCAGTCGACAATGTCTGCGAAGGGAATGATTGTGAGAGCGGCGTTCCACATGGCGTCTCAATTCAATCGGATGAGTATGTAATTTTTCAGGGAGTGAGTTATGCGGCGCGAGATCCGTCGCTCGATGAAGTCATTGGTGCGGATCCGACGATCGTCCGCACCGGACTCATCGAAGTGGTTTTTGCACCGGGATCAGGAGACGTCTCGTCGCCGGGGGATTTTACACTCACTGATGCATCGGGGCATACCTCGACGGTAACGATAGGGAATTACGGCCAGATCTTTTGGAGCGACTGATGAGATTATGCGCGGATTCTCAACGCTTGAAATTATCATCGCAATGGCGCTCATGGCCTCGACCTTGGCCGCGGTCGTTCTTGTTTCATTCGGCAACCAGGCCTTGCTCGGGGCTGCGAGCGCGAATGCAGGAGCGGTGGAGAAAGCGCAAGCGTTGCTCGAGACGACACGAGCGAACGCGCGCGAAGATTTCCGGCTCGTGAATAATAGCGCGACGACGTCGACTGATATCTATCGAACGTCGCTTTCGGTCTCCGATGTGGCAACGGATCCATATACCACGAAGCATCTCACCGCGATCGCTTCATGGTATGACGAGACCCACACGGCGCGGAGCGTCGAACTTTCAGAGCTCTTAACCGACTTCGATGATCCGTCGACTCAGGATACGTGCGATCCGGAGCTTACGGGAAATTGGACCAGCCCATCGACATCGAACTTTGTGCTGTCGCCAGGTCTTCTCTTGCCGACGAACGCGCGGTTTGCCGCATCCAATACGATCGGAGCTGTCGATGCATATCATGGCAAACTCTATGTCGTCGACGCTTCGCGAAGCGCGAAGACCAATGATTCGTTCTTCATATTCGATCTATCGGATCCGAGTTCGCCGACATATATCGGGAGCACCGACACGGCGACATCAAGTACTGATGGTATGAACGCGATCACGGTGGCTGGAGATTACGCATATATCAGCAACGCACACGGCGCCAATTTCAAGACATGCAAACCGGCCGGCAATTGCTCACAGCTGCAGATCTATACCACGGCAGATCCGTCATCGCCCGCGCTCCTCAATGAATATCTCTTACCGACCTCATCGCCGCCGTTCATCATCGGATCAAGCGGCCAGGCGATCGGGAATGCGCTTTTCTATGACGACGGCTCTATCTATCTAGGGCTTTCGAAAACATCGAGTGGCCCCGAGTTCAACATCATTGATGTGCATGATCCAACGCATCCGGCATGGGTCGGCGGGTACGCGATCGGAGCGACAATAAACCAGATCTACGTGCGCAACGGCTATGCATATCTCGCGACCGACGACCAATCGCGCAAACTGATCGTGCTAGATGTGCACGATCCGGGGAATGTGTCGCTCGTATCGAGCCTCGATCCGCATGGCACATCCAATCAGGAATATGGCTACAGTTCGTATATGGTCGGCAATGAAATTTTCTTTGGCATGAGCTCGACATCGATCAACGGTTCGCCGGAATTCATCGCGTTCGATATGACGGATCCGTCGGCGCCAGTTCCCATTGCTTCGCAAGAGGTCGGTGCGAGCATCCTTGGGTTCTTTGTGCGCGATGCGAAGTCATTTCTTCTGACCTCGATAGCGGGAATGGCTGCACGATTTCAAATGCTCGATACGTCCGATCCCGCCGAATTCGGGACTACCGCGCCAGCGATCATCTTGCCGGGAACGGGAGCATCCATAGATTGCGAGGGCAATTATTTTTACGTCGCGACCAACAACGGTTCACAAGGGAATATATCAATAATCGGCCCCGGTACATGAAAAGAGGATTTACGCTGATAGAGACGCTCATATATCTCGCACTTTACACAGTGATCTCCTTCGGCATGCTTGCCGCCGCATACAGCGTGCTTGAATCCGGTGCGCGCAACGAAACGTCCGCGATGGTCGAAGAGGAAGGGGACTATCTCACGGCGAAGATCGACGCGGTGCTCACTAATGCGGCGGCTATTCGATTGCCGGTGAATTCCGGGGGCACGCTCGCGGTCACCGAATCAGATGGATCGAACATCGTTATCAAGAACGATGCATCTGGCATGAGCTTGCAAGAAGGAAATACGGCATTCCAAACATTGAACAATACCAATGTCACAGTCGCCGATCTCGTGTTCGTGCACATGCGTACGATCGACAACGGCATTGGTACGGATAGCGTCTCGGCATCATTCACACTCTTTGCTGCGACATCCGATGGCCACGTGCTCTCGCGCGATTTCGCGACCTTAAAATATCTACATCCATGAGTGAACGCGCATCAGAACGTGGATTCATCGCGCTTATGTCGACCATTGTTATTGCCGCGATACTGCTTGCAACGATGGGAAGTACTGAATTCGCGAGCTTTTATGCGCGATTCGATTCGCTGGGCGTCGAAAATAAACGCTCCGCGCTCGCACTTGCGGAATCATGTATCAATATCGCTTTACTCGCACTTGCGACTTCAAGCGATCCGGCTGATTACGACGCGAGCGGGCGATCAACCATTGTCGACACAGATTTTCGCGAAGAACCGCGCACTTGTACGATCGCTCACATCACGCACAATGGATCAACCGTAACGATCAACACCTATGCGTCAGTCGACGACTCGTTCAGTACTGTATCTGCGTCTGCAACGCTCCCACCAAATATACACATCATCTCTTGGAGCGAGCAATGATCGAATGGAGTTCACAAAACTCGTGAATGATGGATTTCGTAAATCCATCATTTTGCTGTGCACATCTCATAGTTAAAGATCGCACCTTTGTGCTACGCTTTCAGTATTAGTAGTTAAATATTTTGTAACGTATGGGGTCCGTTACTACACAAAGGGGAAGTCCCGCTACACGGCGGGCGGTTTCGGCGCGTATTAATAAGAAGACGGGATTCACACAAACTAGTACAGGTTTCACCTTGATCGAAATTCTCGTGGTGATCGGGATCATTGCAATTCTCGCGGCGATCGTCATCGTCGCCATCAATCCGGCGCGGCAATTCGCGCAGGCGCGGGAAAGTCAGCGGGTGAGCAATGTCGATGCGATATTGGATGCGATCGGGCAGCGCATGGCAGACAATAAAGGCGAGTTCGCGGCGACCGGCGTTTGCCCTGCACTTACAACGGCAACATCAAGTATCGATGGGGGAACGGGAGGCAGTGGTTTAGATCTGGCGACCAATTGTCTCGTGCCGACGTACATCCCGTCACTGCCGGTCGATCCGTCCGGGCCGACCGCACCGTCAACCGGATACACGGTAAGTGTGGACGGTAATGGGCGCACGATGGTTTGTGCTCCGCTCGGAGTGGAGCCAGCGATCGCTGGAAGCGGAGCGATCTGCGTGACGCGATAGTGAAAATAGTTGAACCTGGAAGCCGAGCTCCCGAGCGGAGCTCGGCTTCAGAAGTGCCCGATTTTCGACGTGTTTCTAAAGGACACTATAAAGGACAAACGTGTCCTTTAGAAACGGCTCTAAACATCACTGGATTTTCATTTTATACATCATTTTTTCGTTGACACATCTTCGCGCGAGTATAAAGTTCGGACAGGTATTTGCGGCAGTTGCCGCTCTCTTTTTTGAGTCATTCAAGATTATAAATTCGGGTTAGGGATCAATTGCATATGATAGTAAATAAGTGCGCACATGCAGGAGCAGTTTTGCTCGCGCTTCTCGCGTGCGGGGTAGTCTTCATGGGAATCGGCCGACCCGCGCTCGCACAGTCCACAAATGTCAGCACATCCAGCATACTTCCGACCGTTGGCATGCTTGATGTGGTCACTCTGGTAAGCGGTGGTAGCGCGACATCGTCATCCGCAAACGTTCATGTGCTGAACGCATCGAGCACGGATGTCGCGGGATCTCCGGTCGAGGGAAGTGCGGCGGGGACGCTTTTCATCTTGCCACCCGGTGTCTATACAGTAACGGGTCTTGGTGGGACCCTCGGATATACCAGCATGTTTTCAGGCAGCTGCGATAGCTCGGGACGAGTGACGATAGTAGCCGGGGGCACGGCAACCTGCACGATAACCAATACTTCGACAACGATAGGCGCCGTCGCTTCATCGACTTCAGACCTGTCGCTCATCAACCTTGTAAGCGTCCCGACTGCAAAGCTGGGCGATTCGATCACCTACACATTGATCGTAACGAATGCGGGCCCGGCGGCAGCACGAGGCGTACAAGTCAACGATGTATTGCCGTCAAATCTCACGTATATCTCCAATGATGCTGGGACGACCGGGACGAATTACACGATTTCGACCGGAGTCTGGACGATCGGCAACCTTGCCGACGGCTCAAGTACGGCGCTCCATATCACGGCAAGCGTCCAAAATGCTTCAACAGGGCCATATATTGTCGATACTGCTACGGCGACCGACACCAATGGTGATCCTGTCTTCGGCAATAACACTGCAACGTCGACGATCGTTATTCCAAGTGGAACGTTCATCCCAAACGGGTCGGTTTTAAGCGCTTCAACGTCGACCGTGCCAACCGGCCCGTGCAGTGAATACCTGACAGGCTACATCAAGCCGGGAGCCACCAATGATTCCGTCCAAGTCGCACGCCTCCAAACGTTCCTGAAGTCATATGAAGGTGCCAATGTCGCCATTACCGGCACCTATGACGCTGCAACGATCGCGGCGACTGAAGCCTTCCAGCTGAAATTCAAAGACGACATCCTAACGCCGTGGGGGATCAGCGCACCGACCGGGTATGTGTACCTCACGACGCGTCAAATGGTCAACGAAGTAGCCTGTCGGTTCTCGGAAAAATTCCCGCTTTCGGCCGAGCAGCTCTCGATCGTGGCAGCCTCGCGCGCACAGGTGCAGGGGAACTATGCTGCTGCAGAATATCCGCACAACAAAGCGACGGGATCATCTACAACGTCGACATCGGCCGCGAACATGCTCCAAACGTCATCATCGAGCTCCGCCTCGCACCTTTCGGTCGTCAACACGATATTCGATGCGATCGGAAACTTCTTCAAGAATCTGTTCGGGCGACATGCCACCACGACATCCAGTGGCCCCGCGCAGACAGGAAATAAGCCGAAATGATCCGGGACCATCGTATGCCGTTTGACACGAATTCGTGCCAGTATAGAGTTTGGGCAGATGCGTGCGCGGAACCTCCTGTATCTTTGACATTAATAGCGATAGTTTTATGGGTCAGTTTTAATAGTTAGTAGAAATAAAAAAGCGTATGACGTTGAAAGAAAGAATACGCGCAGGTGCGATCATAACGATCGCTCTTGTCGCGATCGGGTTTGTATTCTTGGGAAACCAGCGTCCAGTACATGCGGATGTGGTTCCGAACGGAGGTGATATCGCTCAAAGCATTTTCTGCATTCTCGATGGCGTGCCGGTCACTAATGTTTTTAATGTGAGTGGATGCGGTCAAACTCCGACAACTGGATCTTTTACAGTTACCAAGGATGTTTCGGGAGGAGATGCTTCTGCGTCAGACTTTTCGATACACGTTAAGAATGACGGAACGGATGTTGGCGGTAGCCCTCAGCCCGGATCAAGTAGCGGCACAACTTATGGTTCGCTTTCCGCTGGTAGCTATGTGGTGAGCGAGTCTGGCGGTCCGGCGAACTACACCGCGGCGTTCTCAGGGGGGTGCGACAATAACGGAAATGTTGCAGTAGCGGCTAATCAGAACGCTACCTGCACCATCACCAATACCTACGTTCCTCCGGTGGTCACTCCGACGACCGGCGGCTTGATCGTTCTTAAGAAATTCAGCGGCGATGTCAGTGTCTCGCCTTCGCTCTTTTCGTTCGATTACGGAACGGCGAGTGCGACCACATCGTCAGTCGCTTGGAATAGCAACGGCGAGAATGATCTCATCCTCGCGCCAGGCACCTATTCAATCGTGGAGGATGCGACATCGTCCTACATGCCGAGCTACGACGGTTGTTCTGCGGTATCGATCACTGCGGGTGCAACGACGACCTGCACGGTGACTAATACCTATGTCCCTCCGACTCCGCCTTCCTGCACGATCGTGAGCGACACGAACACGCAAGATGTGACGGATTCTCATCCGGCAGTCTTGGTCTCTCCGATCAATGCAGCGTGGACGGCAACTTCGAATCCGATAGCGTTCGATCCGAGCGCAGCATGGATCTGGAGCGAAAATCCTGCAATTAATACCGACGTCAACACGACCAAGGTATTCACCCGCACCTTCAATATCGTCGGTGCACCGGTCGCCGGTTCCATCGATATAGGGGCTGATAACGGCTTCGTTTTGAAGGTCAACGGCACTACTGTCGTTGATGATTCGGCTATCGCGAACAACTTCGGGGCATCCCAGCACTTCGACATAACAAGCGATCTCGTCTCGGGGAGCAATACCGTCGAGGTAGACGTGACCAACTTCGGCGTGGCCGGAAGCGACGGCTCCAGCAACCCTGCTGGCGTCGTCTTCCAGGTCAATATCCCGCAAAACGCATGCACCACGGTCACCCCGCCACCCCCGACCCCGTCGGATGTCGGCGTCACCAAGGTTGCAGACAATACAACACCGAATATCGGCGCGACGGTGACCTACACCATCACGGCGACTGATACCGGCTCGGATGCAACGAATGTCGTTATACACGACGTACTTCCTTCCGGTCTTACATTCGTCTCGACGAGTACGGCTGATACTGTTGGTGTCTATTCGACCTCGACTGGCGATTGGACGATAAGTTCGTTGACCAGCGAGACACCGGCCGTCTTGCATATCTTGGCGACGGTCAATAGCGGCCTCGATAACGGCACGATAATCACCAACACTGCGACGGTAACCGCAGGTGACACATCAGAAGATAGTGAGAATAACTCTGCACCGGCACCGATCACAGTCACTATTCCGAGCACGAACGGCGGTGGCGGAGGTACGACACCCACTACATCCGGTGGCGGGGGTGGTAATGGTCCGGTCGTCGGCTCATACGGTGGTGGCGGAAATGGCCCGATCGTCCCGAACGGACAGGTATTGGGTGCTTCGACTTCGACGATGCCGAATTCCTGCACGCAGTATCTGACCGCATTCATTAAATTTGGCCAGAAGAATGATGCGAGCCAGGTCACGCGATTGCAGACCTTCCTTAACACATACGAAGGCGATCATCTGACGGTCAACGGCATCTATGATGCGGCGACTTTGGCCGCGACGGAAGCATTCCAACAGAAATATGGTACCGACGTGCTCGGACCGTGGGGGATCAAGAGTCCGACGGGCTTCGTATACCTGACAACGCGCAAGGAGGTCAACGAGATTTACTGCCACTTCACGCAGAACTTCCCGCTCTCTGCATCCGAGCAGGCGATCATCAATGCCGCTCACAACGGCACGGGTGGCGGTTCGACGGCGGGCGGCGATCATAGTTCAACAACGACCGTTCCGAAGAATACGGTAACGACCGGAACTGGTTCGTCTGAACAGACGGCCGCTGTGGGCGTGATCATGGATACGAACGGTACCTCAAGTGGTGTTACCGGCACGAGTTCACCAGTCAGCAACCCGCTCAATGGCATTGGGAGCTTCTTTAAACATCTCTTTGGTCACTAACGCAGACTGAATAGGGTTCTAGAAAAAAGCACCAAATAAGCACCAAAAACGCCGCGTCTGACGCGGCGTTTTTGGTGCATTGCGTCGAGTTTGAAATTCGAGAAAGTTCAAGGGCGGGCCTCGACCAATGTCGAGGCCCGCTCTTGGCGACGTACGATAAAGTAAGTCCGACTTACCTGGGGTGTTCGTTGACAATGATTGCCGTGTCCTGTAGCTTTCTCGGCACAGGTTCTTTCTTCACATTCGAGGGTCAGGAGGCCGAAGCGGGTCCAAGACTACAGCTTTACGCTGGTTTCCCTATGTTTTGGGCCCGCTTCGTTCTCGTGTCAGTGTCGAATCAGTATACGACAACAAAAGCCCGCGGTTTTTCCGCGGGCTTTTGTGTTACTTGGGAGCTCGGCTCCCAAGTTGCTCGTCTCAATTCGCAAAATATGTGTTATCCCCATAGCTATCAACACCTTTATCCACATGCTTATCCCCACATCGTACATGCATTTCACATCGACGAGGAATTTTTGTCGATAGATTTTTTCGCGGTCGTCGCGCGAGTGATTTTTTGAGCCACCATTAGACAATGATTTTGACAGCATGAAGAACGATATCGCCCAATGCGAATTATCGTAAGTTTTTCGTTGCGCGGATTGAACGGTACGACATAATGCTCGGACGTTGCGGAGAGCCCTTGCAACGTACCAGGGAAACCAGCGACACTTATGAACCGTTGTGGGGGAACAACAGCGAAGGTGTCTGCTTACCAGGCGAAGCGTTTTTCGTGATGCTTCGTCATTTTTGTTTTCCGGTCTTTTGAAAATAATCGGAGGGTTCGACATCCGAAGAGTCCACCTAGAGTTCACGGGAGTATCAGCACACTTCAGAGAACTCGTTTGAAGACTTGTTGTTGATGATCCTGTGAACTGTAAACGGTTCACATATCAGGTCGATATCTTTTTCGTCGTGCATGCGATACGCAAGTGCGATGAAAGGGAAAATTTAAAAAACAAACTAATTCAAAAAATTATATGAAGAAAATCATCGCAACAACAGCGGCGTTCGCGACGGTCCTCGCTTTCGCGGGTATCGCGTCAGCAGCTACGGTCACGAATTACAACAATGCAAACGTTGTTACTAGCACATCCGCAAATGCAACAAGTGGCGGTAATTCGATCTCGAACTCGAGTAACGGTTCCCTCGCTGGCGTCGGCGGTAACTCGTACATCCAGACGGGCAACACAGAAGCAGATTCAGCCTCACTCACCGTCGTTAACTCGAATGCGTCATCGGCTTCCGGCCATCACGCTTCGGTGACGAATAACAACCGTGCTTCCGTTAATACGAGCACGATTGCAGGTGCAACGAGTGGCAACAATAGTGTTTCTGGCTCTAGCAGCGGAACGCTCGGTGGTCACGGTGGCAGCTCAACGATCGGAACTGGTACTGGGCTTGCTCAGTCCGGCTCGGTCACTGTCGTGAACACGAATCTTACGAAGGTCCACAAATAATACCGTTCGGTATTGTTTGAACCTTTTGAGGGCTCGGGAGCTCTGGTTAGAGGGCTCCCGCCCTCAGGACAGTCCTTTTGGCCGGCCTGCGCAGGCAGGGAAAGAAGCTTGTCCGGAGGGTTACGGTTCTTATTAATTATCAGCCTAAATAAAAAGTTATGAAAAAAATCCTTACAAGCATTGCAATAGCGTCGGCATTCTTCGCGTTCTCCGCCGGTGCCGCATTCGCCGATACAGTGTATAACTCGATCCCGAGTCCTCAACCTGGAAATGTCGTGAGCGAGGCATTTGAGGCGCAATCTGTTCAGCAGTTCGGTGGCCAGATCCAATTGAGCGGAACCGCCCGCGTGAATCCTACCGTAACTGTCTTGATGAGCAGTTGGGGTTGTGAGAGCGGCACCTGGAATGGAGACAATTGTGTTACGACCTCCGGGGCGACGTTTTCGGAACCCATCACTCTGAATATCTACAACGTAGGCGCAGGTAATGCGGTCGGCTCACTCATAGCGTCAGAGACACAAACGTTCAATATTCCTTTTAGGCCTTCGGCGGACAATGTTAACTGCACAGTGTCTGACTTAGGAAAATGGTTTGACGGCACGAAATGTAACAACGGATTCGCAACGCCGATAACATTCAACGCCCTGACAGGTGTTACGTTGCCCGACAAGGTAATAGTGAGCGTTTCGTATAACACGAGCGATTATGGAAGTCCCGCCTATGGCGATTCTACTGCATGCCACGCAAGCTCCGGCGGTTGTGGTTACGATTCACTAAACGTAGGAACTTCTCCTTCGGCCTCCGTTGGTTCTTTCCCTGACCCAAGTGATGCTTACCTTAACTCGGCTATTGCAAATCCAAACGTCGGATATTGTGACGGCGGCGCTGGCGGCATAAATGTCTTCAGATTGGACGCAGGATGCTGGACCGGGTATCAGCCCGCAATAGAGGTACAAGCGACCGGTCCTTCCGTTACCACGAATTCCGCGACCGCTGAAACTACATCGAGTGCTACGGTGAACGGCACCAACGGCCCCGTGAACGCCGACAACACATCCTTCTGGTGGGGGACAACTGCTCCCTCGACTCCGATCACAACGCCGGGGTCAGACCCTGCGTCGACCAGTGAATTTCCATCGGGCTGGCATCACGATAGCGGCGTCGGTCCGTTCGCAGCAGGTGCGTCATTCTCCGAAAATCTGACCGGTCTCACGCCGGGCGCGACGTACTACTTCGTCGCATGGGTGAAAGTTGGTGGTATCTGGTATCCGGGGCAGACGTTGAGCTTCGTCGTCCCGGTCGCGGCGGCGACATGTCCAACGGGCACTACACAGTCGAAGACTCCGCTTGAGACAGTGACGGTCAATTCCAACAAGAGTACGTCGACAGCGAGCACACATTCGCTTTCGAACGGCCAGTCGTACTTACTCGTCGCTTCCGGCACGTGGCAGAACGGTTCGATCAACGCGGTCGACCCGATGTACGCGAGCCTCAATAGCTGGACGACGTATCAGGAGGGTTACGATACGACCCCGTTCTTCCTCGGTCCCGAAGAATTCAATCTTGAGCTCAACGGCGCATTCACCGATTGGGGCCCGTACAGCTCTAGTCACTCGTACTCGTACCTCTACACGGGTGCGGGCAGCAAGGCGAACTTCCTCGTCTTCGACGGCAACTCGAACAATGGCGTCTCCGGCATCAACACGTCATGGTACGGGGACAACTCGGGTACGCTGACTGTTGCTATCTATCAGTGCACAAAGCCAAGCACGATAACGGTGACGAACAACAACAATGCGACCGTGGTCACCACGACGACATCGTCCTCGAACTCTGGCGGCAACACGGTCACCGGCAGCAGCAATTCTGTCGGTGGCGCGGGTGGTTCGACGGTCATTGTGACAGGTAGTTCCGGCTCGAACGTGAAAAGTGTACTGAAAGTGAACACAAACATCACGAAGATCAAATTTTAACAGCGGAGAGTTGGGAGATCGTGCGCGGTCTCCCTCCTTCTCTTGAGGCTTTCTTCAAACGACTTGTCCTGAGCTTGTCGAAGGAGGTCTCAAAGAGGGAATATGAAAAAACAAATACTACCGAGGTCTGCCGAGATGATGCTCGCCATCGTTCTCGCTATTTCTACAACATTTATCACGTTCGCGCCTTTAGCATACGCCGATGATGGCGATACATCATCGACGACTCCGGATTCGACAAGCTCACCGCAAGCAGACACGCCGCAAACGACGACGGATGACACAGTTGCCAGTACTTCTGACGCAACGATCGTTACCGGCGACGCATCTTCGAGTTCGGATACGAACAACAACGTGAATGCGAATACGACGACGGGTTCGACAAGCTCACCGCAAGCGGACGCTGCATCAACGACGGTAGATAATACGAACGACGCAACGACGTCGAACGACACGAGTTCGACCGCGACGACGGGTGACAACATAGCCACTTCGACCGGGGGAGACGCAAGCGTGACGACCGGCACGGCGATCTCGCAGGCGAATGTCATCAACGTCGTCAATACCAACATCACGAATTCGTCGGGGTTGCTCGCATTCATAAATGCGCTCGGCGCAGAAGGATATGATCTAAGCAGTCTTTTCGGGTCGCTCTCGTCGGCCGTCAATAGCGGCTGTTCGCTTTCTTCGTGCGGCGGTTCCCATACTTCGCTCAATGTGAACAACGACAACAATGCGACGGTAACGAACACCGTGCTCTCCGTCGCTTCGACGGGAGGCAATACCGCGAGTTCGAGCGGTGACGCGAGCGTCGCGACGGGTGACGCGATCGCATCAGCCAACGTCTTGAACGTCGTCAATACCAACATCACGAATTCGCAGTACCTCTTGGTCGCGTTGAATAATTTCGGCGATCTCGCCGGCAACATCGTGCTGCCCAATGCGAGCTTCTTTGATCAACTGCTCGCGAATAATGGGCTCACAAAATCGACCACCGTCAGCAATATCAATACCGCTGACGTGACGAATACGACGACCGCGACCGCCAACACCGGTGACAATACCGCTTCGAGTACATCGGGCGACGCGGCCGTCTCGACCGGCAATGCGCTCTCGAATTCGACCACGGTGAATCAAGTCAATACGAATGACACCGGCGGTGCGACCGTGTACATGCTCGTCAATATCTTCGGCAATTGGACGGGTAGTATTCAGGGGTTGCCCGCCGGGCTCTCGTGGACGCAGACGCCCAACGGCATCGCGATCACAGGAAATGAAAGCTCGTTCTCGAACCTTGGCGGATCGACGAACGTCTCGAATGCCAATACTGCGACCGTGAACAACGACGTGCAAGTCTATGCGCTTACCGGATCGAATTACGCCGAGGGCAGCGGCACCTCGACGGTCTCGACCGGCAATGCGTATGCTTCCGCCAACGTCGTCAACCTCGTCAATACGAACATCCTCGGCGAGAACTGGGTGCTCGCGATCATGAACGTCTTCGGCAACTGGAGCGGCAATCTTGATTTTGGTCAGCCCGATCTTTGGATCGGTGCGGTCGCGGAGACATCGAACCCGACACAGCCTGGTTCATCGGTCACGTACACCTTCACGGTCGCCAACCACGGCAACGTCGATGCGACCAATGTGGTCCTGAACGCGTCGTTCGACACAACGATGCTGACCTTTTCCGACGGAACCTCGACACCGGGCGGCGAGCTGTGGGATCTCGGCACGATCCCGGCGGGCGCGTCGGAGACGTATTCATATACGGCAACGGCAGGCACGCCGCCCACGAGCGATGCGGTCTCCGTTCCGCTCTCGGCGACCGTCACGGAGGATCAAGACGATGCCAATACGTCCGATAATACCGATACAGTAACGATCGCGGTCGGTGATCAGTTGCCGTTATCCACAGGCGGCCTCTATATCGGTCAGTACACTGCCAGTCCGAAATTGACGATCACCAAGACGGAAAGCGTTTCGAATTCGACCATTCCTGCATCGGTGGATTACAAGGTCGTCGTTGATAATGATACGAAAGCTGGACCGGCCTATAATTCTGTTCTCGAAGATACCATCAAGGATCCCAATGGAAAAACGATCTACGATAATTCATGGAATCTCGACGAGATCGATCCGGGAGATGAGATCACACTCACGTACACCGTGCAGTTCGATGCATCATCGACGCCGGGCGCATATATCAATACGTCCCTCGTCACCGGAGATAAGAATTATTCGAAGCTTCCGTACGCGAATGCCATGGACCCGATCTCGCAGTCGACATCGCTAAATTTGGTCGGCGGACAGGTGCTGGGTGCTTCGACCACCACTGCGGCGTGCGGACCGTACATCACCTCATATATCACGCCAGCAGGTCCGAACGATAAGGCAAATGTGACACGTCTTCAGATATTCCTTGCCGGAAATGAGCATGATCCTATCATGCCGACCGGTGTCTATGATGCGTCCACGATCTCCTACGTGAAGCAATTCCAACAGAAATATGCGAGTGACATCCTCACACCGTGGGGAATGTCCGCGCCTTCGGGTGCCGTCTATTACACGACCGTCGCGAAGATCAACGAACTCTATTGTGCCGGTTCCGCAAAGTTCCCGCTTTCGGCATCACAATTGAATGAGATCAAATCATTCCATGCGTCGTCCGGCAGTGTCTACGGCGCGCTGCCGCCGAAAAAGCACATCGCGGCGAAGCCGATCTCGACGCCGCCTATGGTCGTGGTTCCCTCCGCTCCGGCTCCAGTATTTTCGATCCCGGGCCTGCAGAACAATGCAGATTCGGTGCTCGATATGATCATTAAGAATTCGGTCTCCGCACTCCGCGTTCCATTCGCGAACGCGCAATCCCGCTAATGTTCGATTTACGAAATCGAACATACGCGGCACTTTTTCCGGCGCGTCTTTTTTGTTAGCATACAGCTATGGCACCTCTCCTTGCGGCAATAATAATGACAAATACCAGCGCGTATTCCTCGACGGGCGGGAATGTCGCGGGCAACGGTGGGTCGGTGACGAATGGTCAATCGGGGGCATCTGCCTATAGCGAGAATGTCGTCAATTCAGGCGGCGATGGTGGCAGCAGTGCGACCGTACACATCGAGACAGACAACAATGGCGTCGTTCAAGAGCAAACGATCACGAAAACAGCACCACCTGGCCAGTCGCTCGACATCGAAGTCGGGACCACAAGCGGCGGCGCGAGCGTGAATGTCGGTTCGTATATTCGCACTGGATCATCGAACATGACGGGCACGACGACTCACGGGAGATTCGCGCATCACACATTTGGTGTCGCGTCATCGACGGATTCGACCACCTCGACCACCTCGACTAGCTCGGGGCAGGCAAGCTCAACATCCGCAACGCTCCCATTGCCGAAAATGGACTTTGGTGGACAACTAAAGGCATTCTTCATGCATCTTTTCAGTCTTTTCGGGCTATAAATACCCGCTGTGGATAACTTAATTTGATTTATACGTGCGAGACCCGCTTAATTAATGGCATGAAAAAAATATTTCCTGCCATTGTGGCATTTATAAGTTTATTCGCGTTCGCAGCAACGGCCGAGGCAGTATCGATGAACTTTCCATCGCTGCCTACGATCCCGCAAATACCGTCACTCCCGACGATCACATTACCGAGCGGCATGACGGGCGATGATATCGTGCAAAAAGATTTTGCGCTTTTTCAGCAGTTGAATATCGGGACTCGTTTCGGCATCACGTTCCACTCGCACATGAATGTCTGTGCGGCGGCCGACACAGGTTCGGCGGCATGCGACGCGCGCGTCATTACGGACGGCAAGGGGAACCCTACCGCGTCCGCCACGCTACCACAAGGTATGAGCCCCGCACAATTTTTGAAAGCATACAACCTGCCGGGCGTTGCAGCGACATCTCCCTCGCGTCCCATCATCGCGATCGTTGATTCGAACGACGACCCGAATATCGCGAGTGACTTGGCGACCTACAGCACCACTTACGGTCTCCCGCAATTGCCGACGTGCTCTGCCGCGATCGCTTCTTCGAAAGTCGCCTGTTTCAAAAAAGTGAATCAGACCGGCGCGACCACTCGGCTTCCATCCCAGGACGCGGGATGGGCCTTGGAGATCTCACTCGACGTCGAGATGGCGCACGCGATCTGTCAGAACTGCAGTATTCTGCTCGTCGAAGCGAATTCTGCGACTTACGCGAATCTCGCGACAGCAGAGAATGAAGCCGTCGCGCTCGGTGCGACCGTCGTCTCGAATTCGTACGGTGGTTCGGAATTTTCCGGTGAGACATCTTACGACAGTGCGTTCAATCATCCAGGGGTTGCCATCGTCGCGTCGGCGGGAGATTCGGGCTATGGTGTCGAATATCCAGCGGCGTCGCGCTATGTGACCGCAGCCGGCGGCACGAGCTTATATCTCAATTCCAACGGTACATACAATAGTGAGGTCGCCTGGGGCGGCACCGGAAGCGGTTGCAGTGCATTCGAGGCGAAGGAGACATGGCAGACCGACACCGGATGTGCGCGACGCACGGTCACTGACGTCTCGGCCGATGCCGACCCGAATACCGGCGCTGCGGTCTACGACAGCGTGCGATATTACGGCCAGCATGGCTGGTGGCAGGTCGGCGGCACAAGCCTTGCTTCGCCGATCATTGCCGCGACCTATGCGCTTTCTGGCAACACTGCAGGAGCTACGAATCAGTTACCATACACACTCGGCACGAGGTCCGACCTCCACGATGTGACGAGCGGCACCAACGGCTCATGCGGCGGTTCATATCTTTGCACTGCGGTTGTCGGCTACGACGGTCCGACAGGGCTCGGCACTCCCAATGGCGCGAGCGCGTTCTAGGATTTAACCTTCGCCCTGTAACACGCGACTTCTTTGTAAAGAAGTCGCGTGTTTGTGCTTTTTTCATGAAGGGGGTAGAGTGGTGACAGTTTTGAGAACGTGCACGCCCTCTCCTCAAAATAGATTGGACATACCACGCGAATTGGCTCCAGTGCTTAATTTATTAAGGTCCTTGCGAAAGGGCTCATTAACATTGTTATGTGTATGCAGAAAAAAATTATTGGAGTTGCGGTTTTTATAATCTCGAGTCTCATCTTTGCGGGCACCGCAAGCGCGGCGACGCTCAGCGTCCCAGGAAGCTATGCAACGATCCAGGCTGCCGTCAGTGCTGCAAGTCCCAATGACACTATTAATGTCGCGGCTGGAACATACGATGCATTCTCAGTAGTCGGCAAAACAAATCTCGCCATAATCGGCGCCGGAGCGGGAAGCACACTCATCAAGCCGACGGCACTCATCAATACAGGCGTTGGACACAAATACACCGCGGACATGCAAGTTTCGGTATTTGTAAATAATTCCACTGCCATCACCATTCAAGGCATGAGCGTGGAGGATAATGGAAAGGCACCCGGTGCTGGCGGCCCCGACGCACTCGTCTTTTGGAACGCATCTTCAGGCAGTATCAACAACGCAGCGGTCGCCGGCACATATACGATCAACGGCGATCAGACGGGCCAAGGTATTGCAGTCGATGCCGGTGCGGGACAAACCACCAGTCTCACAGTGAGCAATACTGCCATCAGCGGTTTCCAGAAGAACGGCATTGATGCCGTGGATGGAAATTCACTGACCTCAAATAATGGAACGATCACCATTACGGTCACGGGTGGAAGCGTCACTGGTGCCGGTTCGACGAGTACCATCGCTCAAAACGGCATTCTCTTGTGGAATCGGGGCGGGGGTTCTGTCACCGGCTCTATAAATGGAACGAGTATCTCGAGTCTCGAATATGCGCCGACACCGGAGGCGACAGGAATTCTTGAGTATGGTGGAGCGAGCGTCAGTACGATCTCTAACGTAAGCTTCAGCAATATTGACCTCTACATCAATTCAGCATCATCGGGCTCTCCCATCGAGGCAACGACGGGGAACATGTTCGATGCCATTTCTCCCTCGACAGCGAGTGGGGCACAGCTGGCAACGATCGAAAATAAACTCTACGGTGTCATGGAAGATTCGACTGTTGATCCGATCCACATTCTTCCGAACACTCTGATCGTTACGACAGCCAATCGCGGTATTCAGGCGGCCGTCAATGCATCTGCGACTGGTGGTACGGTACTCGTAACCCCGGCACGTATAGTGGTGGCATTACTGTGTCGAATGGAATCACAGTCGATGGCCCGAATGCCGGTATCAATGCAAATACTGGCACTCGCGTCGCTGAAGCGGTCATAAACAACGGCAATCCGGCGATTAATATCAGCACTGCTGATCCAGTTGTAATTAATGGACTTACTTTTAACGGTGTGGGGACGCCTATCCAGTCATACACGACAGGCAATACGCCGACTATTGAAGACAACATCATTGAGAATACGACACAGAGCGGCAATCTTTTCTTCGCCAACTCGGGAGTCTTCACAATGAAGGATAACCAACTCTCAAATCTAGATCCAAATTCAAACGAGGGTATACAACTTGCAGGTAATTGGAATGGTACGACAGGAACGACGGTATCAATAACTGGCAATACGTGGGAAAACTCACAGATGACCGGTATCAATGCGAGTGATGTAAGTGGAAACATCTCCAGCAACACATTCTCGAATATCGCCTATTACGGCATCCTGGTTGCGAACAACTCAAGTCCGCTCACCATTACCGGCAACACGTTCTCGAATATCACCAATCCGGTTCCGTCAGTGGCTACCTATGGTGCGGGTGTTCGATTCTACACACCTTCGCTCACTGGTCCGGTTTCTATCACTGGCAACACGTTCGCCAACGATGCTATCGGCGTTGCTGTGCGGCCGGATGCTTCGGCGGACAATTTGTCGACAATTTCGGTCACAGGAAACATCTTCACCAATGACACGAAGGGCGTTTACAACGGTGCGCCGCTCGATACTCCGGCACTCAATGCTACGAATAACTGGTGGGGCGACGTAAGCGGACCGACTGACACCGTCTCGGGCGATGGCAGTACTCCTGATACGAACCCTGGCGGAGTCGGTTCTCCGGCTGTCGGCGCAGTGAATTACGGCGGCTGGTGCTTCGACGCATTGTGCACACCTGATACAACCCCGCCGGTCGTTACGATCACTCCCGTAGCGGGTTCGCTCTTGCATGGTACAGAAGAGTTCACGATCACTGTCACGGACAATCGCCCCTTGGATCCGTCAAAGAATAAAAATATTTGGGTCTATCTCTACAATTCCGGCGGAACTCAAAAGAGCCAGGGCATGGGCGTCGATCTCTCAAGCGGCACCGGTACGTTCACCGTCGACACGACAAAACTTGATGATGGCGATACGTGGCTCGATGTCGGCCAAGTTCAAGATGCCGCAGGCAACACTACGCCAGGTGATACCTACTTCAAGGATTACGTCATCGACAATACGGCACCGACCGTGACCGTTACTCCCGTCGCGGGAAGTACGCTTTCCGGCACCGAGGTCTTCGACATCACGATCAACGACGCGCATCCGGCGTCTTCGGCCAATAATCACGTGTGGGTCTATCTCTACAACGCCGCCCCGCCACAGACGACTCAAGGCGCGAGTGTCGACCTCTCGAGCGGCACCGGCACGTTCACCGTCGACACGACAAAGCTCGCTAACGGCGACGCATGGCTCGATGTCGGACAGATCTATGACGCCGCAAGTAATGTTAATGGGCCGACAGACAATTACTTCAAAGATTACAACATCAACAATGTCGTTGCTCCAACCGGACCGAATGCTCCGGAAGTTATCACCGAACCAGCTTCAGGTATCTCTGCATCCGATGCGACGTTGAACGCTACTAATGGCAACAACGATGCAGGCCAAGTGTCCTTCTGGGTCTCGGCAACGAGCCCGATCGACACCACGAGTCCGAACATTCCTGCTGGTGTCTACTCGACGCCTGTTCTCTCGAATATTGCAGCGAACGCAGCATTCACCGATCCGCTCTCGTTGGTCACGACTGCAGGTATCACAACCGGTGGCGTCAATGCGAACATGCCGGCGATAACGCCGGGCACGACGTACTACTATGTAGCCTGGTCTAATGTCGGAGGCACCTGGTATCCCGGCGCGGAGAAGTCTTTCACGACCGCTCCTGCTGCTCCGACCTTGCTGACCCCGACGAGTGGCACGATTCTCAATACCAACGACTTCATGTTCACCTGGAATCCGGTCACTTCTGCTGCATCTCCGATAACGTACCAATTCCAGTCATCCATGGATTCGACTGCGGTCGGGGGAGTGTTGACCAATGGTCTCTGGACATCCGGCACGCTGACGGATCCTTCTATCCACTCAACAGGTGCACCGGATGGAACCTGGTATTGGCAGGTCCGTGCGCAAGATTCTGCCGGCACATGGAGCACATGGAGCCCGATCTGGAGCGTCGTTCTTAATACGGCGGCTCCCACACCAAGCGATGTCGAAGTCCACATCTTCAAATATATCGACGGAGTACAAGCTACGGCCACTAATGCCAACAGCGCGACATTCCCGATGGAGACGACCTTCACCTCTCCGAATCTCGGCAATTATACGGACACTCCATTCACACTCAGCCCGACTGGCTGGGGCACGACCGACAGCGCATATGAAGCGTCGTTCGTCGGCTCACAAGCCGGTGCAAATTACTCTGCCTGGGAAATGACCAATGGCACAGTCGTCGGCGCATCATGCGATGCGGGCGACCCATTCGCGCTTGTCGGTTACTCAACCGGCAGCACACTCGCTGCCGCCCAGACGGCGGCAGTGTCCTCGGTCGTTCCGAGCTTCACTAACCTCCAAAGCACTCAGTATGAGATCGTCTGGAATCAGACGTGCACCCCGGCCCCCGTTGTTATTCCGTTGGATCCGGCCACTCCTTCCGCAACGACGAACGCAGCTAGTTCGATCAATTCGACCGGTGCAACGCTCAACGGCACCAACGGTGGTGTCAGCGCGGACAACACATCCTTCTGGTGGGGGACTACCAGCGCCGGTCCGTTCACTCCCTCGGCTGATCCGAGTAGCGAATACCCGACGACCGGTTGGAATCATGACGGCGGCCTTGGCTTAGCATCAGCTGGCGCACCGTTCAACGAAACACTGGGCAGTCTCTCACCGAGCACGCAGTACGAATTCGTCGCGTGGTCGCAAGTAGGCGGCACATGGTATCCGGGCACAATCTTGAACTTCACGACAGCTGCAACACCGGCTGTTCCAGCTCCCGTCGCTAATGCTCAAACGGTGGTCGCCGGTGAAGCTCAGCCGTTCCCGATAACGCTCACTTCAAGCGACAGCGGATCGAGTTACTCTGTTGCGGCGAATCCCACCCACGGAACGCTCTCCGGTACGGGCGCCAACCTCACGTACACCTCGAATGCGGGCTACATCGGCAGTGACTCATTCACATTCGTGGCAAATAACGGATCCGCTTCAGCCCCTGCGACTGTCTCGATCACGGTCCAGGGCCCGCCGATCCTCACGGTCAATCCGGCGAATCCCGCCAAGCTCGCGGTCAACAGCATAGCAACATACAGCGACAACGGCGCGACGATCGCCAGTCCTGCGAGTGACACAGAACTCGGCATTGTCACGTTGGTCGACGGTGGAGCGACGACGACTCCTCCGAACATCGACCTGAAGACGCCGGGTACCCACACCGTTCTCTATGTTGCAACGGATAAGTTCGGCAACGAGGGAACGGCAACGCGCACGGTCATTGTTTCCGGGCCGCCCGTCATAACGCTTGTCGGAGACTCGACTGTCGACCTCACTGTCGGAGCGACATACACCGAGCAAGGCGCAACGGCGACCGATCTCGCTGATGGGACCGATGCGGTCACACCTTCTGGTACCGTGAACACTGCAGTTGCCGCGACCTACACCATTACCTACAACGCGACCGACTCGGTCGGTAATACCGCGGTACCTGTCACCCGTACTGTTGTCGTAACGGCCGCACCTGCGCCGCGACTCCAGACTTTGGTGACAGGGGGTGGTGGCGGAGGCAACGGCCCGATCTCCGGAAGTATGTTCGTTCCATCATTCACTGGTTCGGTCCTCGGCGCTAGCACGACGACAGTCCCGACCTCGTCTGGAACGGGCGGAACTTCATCGGGCACTCCATTCGTATTCGTGCATAATATGCGTCTCGGCTCGAAGCTCTCGCCTGACGTGACCGAATTGCAGCACGTACTGACGACAAAAGGATTCTTCAGTGCCTCACTGCCTACCGGCGAGTTCGGCCCGAAGACTCGAGCGGCAGTCATTGCATATCAACATGCTCACGGTATCCAGGCGACGGGCAATGTGTATGTGCTGACGCGCAATGCTCTGAACGCAGGTCTCTAACGCACTCGTATCTCGGCATACAAACCCGCTCTCTGCATCGCACAGGGCGGGTTTTGTGTTGTCTCGTATGCATGCGAAAATACGGGGGTGAAAGAGACGGCTAGAAAAACTCGGGTCAAGCGCGTTCCGACGGTGCGAAGAATGCCGCGGCCGAAAATGATCTCGAAGCGCGATGTGCACCTGCTTGAGGGCACAGCGCTCGCGGTCTTTATTGTCCTTATATTCGGCTCTTTTGGCGCATCCTTGCTCGACGGCGTTTTCATACGTAGTAATCAATCCGCGGCGGTCGAAGTGGCCGTCATGGTGGATCTCACCAATCAAAATCGCATTGAAAATGATCTGCCAGGCCTTACGATCAGCGCCGTTTTGACGGAGGCGGCACAAGCAAAGGCAAATGACGAAGTCGCGAACGGCTACTTCGCGCATACGTCGCCCGCGGGCCTTGATTCGTGGTACTGGTTCAAGCAAGCGGGATACAATTTCACGTATGCGGGCGAAAATCTTGCCGTGGATTTCTCAGATTCGGCGGCAGTGGTTTCTGCGTGGATGAATTCACCAGAACATCGCGCGAATATTTTGGATAACCATTACACGGAGATCGGCATTGCTACCGCAAACGGCATGTTCGAAGGTCACCCCACGATCTTCGTCGTGCAGGAATTCGGCGACCCCGCCACTCCGGCACTTGCTTCCGCACCTATCACGCAGGAGACGCAGCCCGCCGAACCGACGCAGATAGCGGAAGCTTCGACCTTGGCGACCGCAACGCCGCAAGTTCTCGGCACAACTGATACGACAAAACCGCCGGTATATGTCTCCGTATCAAAACCGACGGCGGTTGCGACGCTCGCCAACGCGCTGGCATCTCCTGAAGTGCAGCCGATCGTCGCCGATACACAACCGATCACGTTGCCGATCACATCCGCGACCGCGCTCGCGACATCGCCGGTCCATTATGCATCCGGCTTAGATTTTTACATCGCATCGCCGGAGACGACGCTTCGCTTCGCATATTACGGTATCACGCTGCTGGTCCTGCTCGCGCTCTTGTTGACCACCGGATTTGAGTTCCGGCGGCACCATCTCCGTCACATGGCGGTCGCTGGTGCTTTGCTCGTTATGATGTGCGGGCTCTTCTTCGTCGCCAATACGATGGTCTTCGGTCATCCCGCGATAGCCCAAGCCAATCCCTCACCCTCGTCCGCCAAGCTCTGAGCTTGGTAGCTATTTTATGGCTTAAATGCTCAAGAGTTCGTCGAGGATTTTTGCAGTATCAGACGGGCCGGTCACGCTGATCGTCCGAATGCCGGTCGGAATAACGACCGCGTCGTTGCCGCCCTCATAGAGCGCATCGCCGACGTACAGCATGTCGCTCGGCGGGAAGCCGAGCCGTTGCGACAGCCAGATGATCCCGGATGCTTTATTGACGCCTTTTCGGGTGATATCTATCGTCGTCTTACCGCCAATGCTGACCTCGCACCCCTGCAGGCTCGTACTCAAAATGTTCTGGAGCTTTCTCCGCTTCGACATGTCGGGATCCCAATTCATTTTATCGTTCTCAAGCGCATCAAGCCCAAGTGCGGCATACCGAAGCTCAGCAGGATCTTTCAAGAGCTCTGGCGTATATTTCGGATTCGCGCCAAGAATGTCTGTTTTTGCCACTGCTTCGCGAACCGTTTCTTCAATGTGGGTTTGTTCATCCTGCGTGAATTCATTCGTATATGCTCGTTGCCAGCCGTTTCCGGAATATACGTACCCTTGAGCGCCATTATCAGCCAGAACGTACAGATCGTTCATGTGCGGGGAATCCGCTAGTCGGTCGAGGACCTCACTCTTGATCCGTTCGAACTTGGCGCCCGAGATGATGGCGACTGGCACGCGCTCCAAAAGAGCCCGTATTTTGGCCATCATTTCATCAGATGGCGGTTGGAAGCTCTCTGCCAACGTGTCGTCGAGATCAAACGCGACGGCACGGGGAGCGATGGCAAAACGTTCAACTTTTGTATCTGAAATATTTTCGATACTCATTGAGGTGAGAGTAGCATAAATGTCCAGGTTATACACTGTTATGTGGATAAACTGTTCATTTCCTGTGGTAAACTTGGGGACAAGGCATGGGGCATGCCAGCGGTTTTTTCTAATCGTTTTTTATAATGAAGATGCGCATACTCATGTTCGGATGGGAATTTCCGCCCTATAACAGCGGCGGTTTAGGAGTCGCTTGTCTCGGTCTCACACGCGCATTATCTGCTCGCGGAGCAGAGATCACGTTCGTCATGCCGAAGACGCTCGATTTGAAAAGCCCGTGGGCGCGTATTATTTTCGCCGACGGCAAAAGTGTTCTCACACGCTCGGTAAACACCATACTCTCACCGTATCTCACCAGCCGATCATATGCGTATGCCCGTAAACGTGTTGCGGGAGCGGGAGGCGACAGCGATATATACGGTCACGACCTCATGAGCGAGGTTATGCGCTATGCGGCGATGGGTGGCGAGATCGCCAAGGAAGAAGAATTCGATGTCATTTACGCGCACGACTGGCTTTCTTTTGGCGCCGGCATCGAAGCGAAGCGTGTTTCCGGCAAGCCGCTGGTCGCGCATGTGCATGCCACGGAGTTCGACCGATGCGGAGGTCCGCTGGGCGTGAATCACGACGTGTACGAAATTGAAAAAGCCGGCATGGAAGCCGCCGACGTGGTGATCGCCGTCTCACAGCTCACCAAAAATATCATCGTCAATAATTATGGCATTCCAGAAGGGAAGGTCCGCGTCGTCTACAACGGCATCGATGCGACGACGGCGCCAACCGGAGGTAATGGACTACCGCGCCTGCGTGCGCTGAAAGCCTCTGGCAATGCACTCGTGCTTTTCCTCGGTCGGGTGACCCTCCAAAAAGGCCCCGACTACTTCATACGCGCNNAGCGGCGATATGGATCAGAAGGTGATGGAACTTGCGGCGAGCCTCGGCATTGCCGATCACGTCATCTTCACCGGATTCCTCAAGGGTCCGGAAAGCGCCGAAGTATACGCGGCGGCCGATCTCTTCGTTATGCCGTCGGTCTCGGAGCCGTTCGGCATCACGCCCCTGGAAGCAATGCGCTTGGGAACGCCGGTCTTGATCTCGAAACAATCGGGCGTATCAGAAATTGTGAAGAATGCGCTCAAAGCGGATTTTTGGGATGTTGACGAAATGGCCAATCAAATTCTTGCCGTCGTCGGGTTCCCGGGATTGCGCCAGACGCTTTCGACGAACGGCACCCAGGAGGCGGAAACGATCACGTGGGCAGAGGCAGCTCAAAAGCTCGACGGTATTGTGCACGAGTTCGCACATAGCGCGTAAATCAATGATAGAATACCCGGTATGAAATCCATCTGCTTCTACTTCCAAGTCCACCAACCATATCGCGTCAAGCGATATCGTGTTTTTGACATCGGCAATGACCCGGAATATTTCAATGATCGAAGTGAGAGCGATCTCAACAATCGCCGTATTGTCGAGAAAGTCGCGCGCAAATCCTACATCCCGACGACCGCACTCTTGCTCGAGATGCTCAAACGACATCCGCAGTTGCGCATCTCGTATTCCTTCTCCGGCATCGCGCTTGAACAACTCGAACGCTACGTGCCCGAGGCGCTCGACCTTTTCAAAAAAGTAGTTGACACCGGTCAGGTGGAAGTGCTCGGGGAAACGTACTACCATTCGCTCTCATTCTTTTATTCGCCGGCTGAATTCGAACGACAAGTCGGCAAGCACCGCGAACTCATCCGTCGCATCTTCGGCGTCTGGCCGCGCGCATTTCGCAACACCGAACTTTCATATCGCAATGACCTCGCGCAATGGGCAGACAGTGCCGGTTACACGGCGATTCTCGCCGAAGGCTGGGATCCGATACTCGGGTGGCGTTCACCGAACTATGTCTATCGTCCGAAAGACACGCGGAATATAAAACTATTGCTCAAGAATTATCGTCTTTCCGACGATGTCGCGTTCCGATTCTCGTCGAAGGAGTGGAGCGAGTGGCCTTTGACTACAGAGAAGTTCGGCAAATGGGTCGGCGAAGCGGAAGGCGACACCGTGAATCTTTTTATGGACTACGAGACCTTCGGCGAACACCAGTGGGAAGACACCGGTATCTTTCAATTCCTTGAACAATTGCCGCACGAGATCGCGAAGAACCCCGGCCTCAATTTCATGACGCCGTCCGAAGTCGCCGCCGCCTACGAAGTGCGCGACGAAGTCGACATGCCGCACGTCGTCACCTGGGCCGATACCGATCGCGACCTCACCGCATGGACCGGCAACCCGATGCAGCGCGCCGCTCTTGATTCCGTCTACGGCATGGAAACGGATGTCATGATGGCGAACGATCACAAGCTCCTAGAGGATTGGCGCCGCATGCAGACATCCGATCACTTCTACTACATGTGCACGAAGTATGCCAATGACGGCGACGTTCATGCCTACTTCTCACCGTATGAATCTCCATACGATGCCTACATCGCGTATATGAATGCGTTGTCCGATCTCAAATTGCGGGTAGAGAAGGTAAAGAAATAGGAGTCTCAAAAAGTTGACGTTGGTGCAAAAATTGTGGTATTATGCGAAGAGCTATTTCCTCGAAAGGAGGGAAGAATGTTCCCGTTCAATCACCCCGGAGCGCTCGCGCTATTGAAAGCAAAACTAACCCCAGAAGAATTCAAGAAGTTTCTGTTCTTTGGGGGTGTGAGGATCTCACCGACAGGAGAGTTTCTGCCACCATATACGTTTTGCAATGAATTGCCCGTGACGACGCGCCTCGCACATTTCATCGATCTTGCGGGTCTCATAACGACCGACGAATTTCTGAAATATGGCGCGAAGTACTGGCGCGACCTACCTGGTTTTGATGAAACGGATATGGAAGAGCTGAAGCGCGTTATGTCCGAAGAGTTCGGACTGACCATTGAGGAGGATCGGATGACCTGAACGCGATGTCCACGTTGCCCAGCGGAAATCGTCCGTCTGGGCGATTTCTTTTTGCGCATACGCACCAGACCTGGATGTGGAAAAGGGGATAGCGGAACCGTCGTCGAGATTGCGCGTGTATAATGGTTCGCATGTCGCGTTCGATCGTCCTTTCTAATAATGAATTATGTGTTGCCCTCGATAAATTCGGAGAAGTGCGTGATCTCTACTATCCGCATGTCGGATATGAGAATCATGTGCGCGGGCACTATCTGCATCGCGTCGGTGTGTGGGTGGATGGTCAGATAAGTTGGCTCTCCGATGATCCGGCGTGGGAGATCAGCATTGCGAGCGAGGAAGAAGCGCTCGCGAGCGCGATCGTCGCGCGGCACCCACGCCTCAAGATCGAACTCGCGTTCAAGGACGTCGTCTACAACGAGAAGCCGGTCTTCGTCAGACGCGTCACGGTCACCAACGGCGCCGACCGCACACGTGAAATAAAGCTTTATTTTGGCCACCAATTCGAGATCTACAAATCGCATGGCGGGGACACCGCCTTTTTCGATCCGCTCTCGCATTCGATCATTCATTACAAAGGCCGTCGCGTTTTTCTTATTTCGGCGCGTCTCGATGGCACACCGTTCAACGACTTCGCGACAGGACGCACCGGTTTCAATAATCAAGAAGGTACGCACCGCGATGCAGACGATGGTGTCCTCTCGCAAAATCCTATCGAACACGGGCCGGCGGATTCTGTCGTCGGTCTCTATGGGACGTATGCGGCCGGGCAATCGCGTACGGCATACTATTGGCTTGCGGCAGCACCGTCGATCGCTCAGGCACGTGATCTCAATATATACGTCGTACAAAAATCACCCGAGCATCTGCTCTCCGCAACGACCGATTACTGGCGCGCGTGGGTCAATGCGTATGAATGGGATTTCCCCGGGCTTACTCCCGAGCATATCGCGCTTTTCTATCGCTCGCTCATGTACGTCCGTGCGGGTGTCGACGTGAGCGGCGGCGTCATCGCATCGCTCGATTCCGATATGCTCCAATATGGATACGATACGTACTGCTATGTCTGGCCGCGTGATTCAGCCTACGTTGCGATCGCGCTCGATAGTGCGGGGGACACCAATGTGGCGCGCCGATTCTTCGAATTCTGTCATGAAGTGATCTCGGATGAGGGATACTTCTTGCACAAGTTCTTGCCGGACGGATCGTTCGGCTCATCGTGGCATCCGTGGATCAAAGATGGCAAGCCACAGTTACCAATCCAAGAGGACGAGACGGCGCTCGTCGTCTACGCATTGCACGAGCACTACAAGAAAAGCCACGACCTCGAATTTTTGGAGACTATGTTCAATCCGATCGTCGAAAAAGCCTGCGATTTCATGGTCAAATATCGCGATGAAGAAACGCACCTACCGCTTCCATCGTATGATCTGTGGGAACGAAAGCGCGGGACGTCGACGTTCACCTCTGCAACTGTTTACGGTGCATTGATCGCTGCAGCAGAGCTCGCAAAGATCCTCGGCAAAGAGGGCCATGAGGCGCGGTATCGGCAGGCGGCAAGCGAGATCCAGGAGGGAATATTAAAATATTTGTGGGACGACAAGAATGCGATGTTCGTCAATATGATCGACCGCGACAAAGACGGAGCTCTGATCTATGACCGCACGATCGATATCTCAAGCGTGTACGGCGTTTTTGCCTTCAATATTCTGCCGACCAATGACCCGAAGCTCGCGCGCGCGTGGGACCGGGCGGTGCGCGAATTGAGCCAGGGCATATCGACCGGCGGCATCGCGCGTTTTGAAAATGACGATTACTACCGTATTGAGGGGCCGTCGACCGGTAATCCGTGGTTCATTACGACGTTGTGGTACGCCGAATATCTCATCGCCAACGCCAAGTCGAGCGCCGATCTCGACCGAGTGCGCGAGATCTTCAGTTGGGTCACGCGGCACGCGCAGACCTCCGGCGTGCTTTCGGAACAACTCCACCCACAGACGGGCGAGCAAGTCGGCGCATCGCCCTTGACCTGGGCACACGGCGAATACGTGACGGCGATCCTAAAATATTTGGACAAGATGAAGGAATTTGACGCCGTAAAAAAATAATCGGTGCTCCGCCCAAGCGAAGCACCGATTAGACAAAGATCACGCGAGCACGTTATTCAGCCGGCGGCCACTTGCTCGCCGTCAGGGAAGTGAAGCACCGTGCCGGCCTCATTTTCGTCCGGCTGTGCACTTTTGCGTCGGAGCCTGCACTGCACCTCACCTGGGAAGGTTGCCGCGGCAGTCCTGTTTGAGACTCCAAGCTTTTTGCGGAGGTTTTGCAGATGCACTTTCACCGTTGACTCGGATATTTCGAGTTTGTGTGCAATGAGCTTATTCTGCAGCCCTTTTCGCAGGTGTTTCAGGACTTCAAACTCTTGAAGGGTAATGGTCACCGGCTCTACGAGGGCAGCTTCTGTCGCCCTATCAAGCTGCGCTCCTTTTTGGAGCGTTTGTTGAGTGAGGCGCTCTTCGAGATCTCGAATCCGCGCATCGCGCGCTTCGATTCTTTGTCGTAGTTCTTCGATTTCTTGCCGAAGCACGCGAATTGTTTGTTCGTTTGAAACGTTCGCGTGCACCAAGCCACCGACCGCGTGGGCAATCCCCTCCGCAATACCCTCTGCGAGTCTCTTTATATGTATTTTCCCTTGCTCCATGCCCCGTCTCCACAGCTTCCAATGATTTCCCAAAGAACTAACATCACGCGTACGCCAACCGGATCCATACTATAACATACTCATGCGTTCTATGTGAAGATCAAATGCAATTGCTCAAGCAGTACGGCTTACGCATCCCTGCTTCGTACAATGCTATACTGTCCGCTATGTCATTTGAACCCTATGCCGCGAGAACACAGGAGAAGATGTCGGATGTCTTGATGGATCCGAATGCATCCGGGCCGGCGATCCACTACTACATGGTTCGCGGTGGATCGAAGAAACGCAACGTCACCATTCTCGAGACGGGCACGGTAGGCGGCGAATATATCAAGACATATGGCCACTATCACATCGGGAATCTCGACGAGACATACTGGTTCTCGGCGGGCGATGGTGTGGTCCTTCAACAAAAGCTTGTTGATCCGGCTGATCCAAATGTCGTCGAACTTTTCAAAGCGGTTCGCGTGAAAGCAGGGGATTCCGTATACATGCCGCCGGGTCACGGTCATCTCATGGTCAATGTCGGTGACGTATGGCTTGTCATGGTGGATGACTCTCCTGTCGAAGGCACGAGTGATTCCGCTTCGATGCCGGGTCATGCGGATTATGAAATGGTCAAACGAATGCGCGGCTTCGCATATTATGTCGTTGAGCGTGATGGTGCACCGGCACTCGTAAAGAATCTGCACTACAAAGAAATACGAACGACCGACTTCGGCGGTATGCCCGTCGTCGAGAAGTAAGTATCCCGTATGCACATTGTTTCAGACATCGGAGGAACGAAGATGCGCATTGCGGGCGTGCACGATCCCGGACGATTCGATACGCCAACTTTTCTCGCGACGCCGCAATCGTACGACGAAGCACTCGCGCTTTTTATAGAGACTGTGCGGACGATCGCGGGCGGAGAGCCGATTGATAGGCTCGCGATCGGCGTGCCGGTCGTCCTTTCGACGGACAAACGTTCCGTCATCAAATCTGAAAATCTCCCGGCGTGGGGTGGGCATTCATTCGCCGATGATCTCGAGAAGAGCCTCGGCGCACAAGTTTTTTTGGAAAATGACACCGCGCTCGTGGGCTTAGGCGAGGCAGTTTTTGGTGCAGGTAAGGATGCGTCGATCGTTGCGTACGTCACCGTCTCGACAGGTGTGAACGGTGTCCGGATCGTCGACGGGAAGATAGAGCGCGCGGCATTGGGATTCGAGATCGGCGGCCAATATCTTTCGCATGAGGGAGACCTCGTCACATTGGAAGAATTGATCTCTGGAAGTGCGGTCGAAAAGCGCTACGGCATGCATCCGCGCGAGCTTGGAGTCGATACGCCGATCTGGGAGGAGCTCGCCCGCATCGTCGCGATTGGCATTCATAATACGATCTTGCACTGGTCGCCCGACACCGTAGTATTTGGCGGTTCGATGTTCAATGAGATAGGAATTCCGATCGAATCGGTCAAAGATCACCTTGCCGCGATCATGAAAAAAATTCCCCAGATACCCACTATCGTTCACTCGTCGCTTCACGATGAAGGAGGCCTCTACGGCGGCCTCGCTCGCCTCAAATAAACCTACCAAGCTCTGAGCTTTGTATACTAAGCTCAGAGCTTGGTAGGGATTTTATGGCTTAATTACGCGCTTGCGGTTTACGCAATTCCCAAAAAATTGGCAGAAGGCTCACGATGATGATGATAAGAATGATCGGGGTGAGATAGTGCTCGATAATTGGCACGCGTTCCCCGAGAAAAAATCCGATGAACGTGAGACCCGCGGCCCAGAGAAAACCGCCCGTGATGTTGTATGCGAGGAAGGTGCGGTAACGCATGTTGGCGATGCCCGCGATGATCGGTGCAAACGTGCGTACGATTGGAATGAATCGAGCAAGAACGACTGCGAGTACCCCGTGTTTCTCATAGAAATCCTTTGCTTGCTCAAGGTATGCGTGTTTGAAGAATCGCGAATCTTTTTTGAAGAAAAGTGATACGCCGACGGTGTGGCCGAACCAGTATCCGGCACTATCGCCGCCGACCGCCGCGACGGCCAAGAGGGGAATGAGGATCCAAATATTGAACAATCCCTGCGTCGCCAATAAGCCTGCGGTAAAGAGCATTGATGAGCCGGGCAAGAAAAAGCCGAAGAAGACTCCGGACTCAAGGAATACCGCAGCAAATAATCCGGGATACCCCACAAATTCGACGAGATGCACAAGTCCGCCGTGCGCGAGTATTTGGGTGAACATACGAACCGCGTCAGTATAGCATGAGGCTAGTGACTAGAAGCTAGCCACTAGAAGCTAGGCAAACGACTCTGGGATCGGGAATTTCTTGCACATGGTGCGAATTTCTTCACGAATGCCGTTGAGCTTTTTCTTGTCCTCTTTATTTTTCATCGCATCGATCATGAGCTCTGCGACGCGACTGCACTGCGCCTCTTTGAATCCGCGCGTCGTGATCGCCGGAGTACCGAAGCGGATGCCGGAAGGATCCATCGGGCCGCGCACGTCATCGGCGATCGCATTCTTGTTGAGCGTAATGCCAACGCGATCCAAGAGAGTCTCTGCTTCTTTTCCGCTGATCGCGAGCGAGCCGAACACATCTGCGAGGATCAGGTGATTGCTCGTACCACCGGTGAGCATGCGGACGTTGTTCTTTTTGAACACTATCTCCATAGCTTTGGCATTCTTGAGAATTTGGTCAGTATAGGTGTGGAACGATGGCGAGAGTGCTTCGCCAAAGCATACCGCCTTTGCCGCGATCGTATTCATGAGAGGACCGCCCTGGAAACCGGGGAAGACGGACTTGTCGACCTTCTTCGCGAGGTCGGCATTTTCTCGCGTGAGGATCATGCCTCCGCGCGGACCGCGCAGTGTCTTGTGCGTCGTCGTTGTCATGATGTCGAATCCGTAGTCGAACGGATTCTTTACCGACTTACCAGCAATGAGTCCCGCGATGTGCGCAACGTCCATGACCGCAAGCGCGCCGACTTCGCGGGCGATCTCGACGAATTTCGCGTAATCGAGCTCGCGCGGATACGCCGAGTATCCTGCGAGAATGATCTTCGGTTTTTCAGCTTTCGCGACCGCGCGCATTTCGTCGTAATCTATTTCACCGGTTTCGACGTCCTTCATCTTGTACCGAATGAATTTGAAGATCTTGGTGAGGTAGGTGACCGGATGCCCGTGCGTGAGGTGTCCGCCGTGGCTCAAATCCATTCCCAAAATCGTATCGCCTGGCTCGAGCAAGGCGAAGTACATTGCAACGTTCGCGGGCGCGCCAGCGTGCGGCTGGACGTTGACGAATTCTGCGCCGAATAATTTCTTCGCGCGTTCAATAGCGATCGTCTCTATAATGTCGGTGTACGTCTGACCGCCATAGTAGCGCTTGCCGGCGTAACCTTCGGAATATTTGTTGGTAAAGATGGAACTGTTGGCCTCGCGCACCGCACGGGAGACGTAATTCTCCGAAGGAATGAGCTCAATGCCTTCCGCTTCGCGCTCCTCTTCGCCCATGATCGCGTCGTATACCTCTTTGTCCTGTTTTTTTATATAGTCGTAATCCATAGGAAATGATTAGGAAAATAATCGCGATAGGTGAGGAAGCTAAATCATAGGCTTGATGAGGCGAAAGACATCCTCGTGGATCTCCTCCCGTGACCGAATGGTATCACGGACCGTGCAGGGAATCTTACGCCAGCCGGAGTGCGTACGCATCAGGGACGCCGCGCTCTTTTGTGCGTTCGAGAGGTAGGCGGTGTCGAGTTCGACCGTGTCCCGCTTGCCTTTTTTGAGATAGGCGCTCTTTTTCGCCTGCGCGCGCTTGTCTTGGAGCAATTTGAGAGAATGCTTAAGCGGCATGTGGAGGTAGATGGTCAGGTCGGGTTTTGGAAGTCCAAAGACGCCGTATTCAAGCTTATCGAGCCAGGTCAGGAACGTCTTGCGCTTTCGCGGATCAACGAACTTACCGCCCTGGTGTATTTGGTTGGCGCTCACATAACGGTCGAGGACGACGATATCACCTGCCGCGAGCCAGCCCTTGATCAACTCACGTGATTCGAACCGATCAGCGGCATAGAGGGTCGAACCAATGTACGGGTCAACATGCAAAAAATCGCCGTGGTCTCCGGCAATGCACTCACCGATGAGCCCCCCCATGAGATTGGCCTTGTAGCGCGGAAAATCGAGGCTGTGGACAGCTACACCCTCGTGGACAAGCCGTTCAACGAGGAGTTTGGTCTGGGTCGCCTTGCCGGAACCGTCGGAACCGTCGATTACGATGAGTTTTCCTCGTTTGTCCATAGTGATGCGTACCCCCAGTATATGCTAGAGTAACCAGACGTAAAACTAATAAAACATATGGCACTTTCAGACAAACGAATACTCGAAAGCATGGAGGAGGGATCAGTGGTCATTGAACCATTTGATCGGCGCAATCTCGCCACCTCGAGCTATGACGTGACGCTTGGTGAATATTTCTTTGCAGAACAACCACCGGCGCATTTCGAAAATATATTCAATATCTACGATAAATCACATGTGGAGCGAGTGTGGGGGGCCAAGCCGAAAAAGGCGAAGATCGCACGAGAGATGTTCAAGAAATATGATTTTGAATGGAATGGCATTTCACCGGACGACAAGATAATTTTGCTCGCACCCGGCGAGACCATCCTGGGGCACACGCAAGAGTTCATCGGCGGCAAAGATCACATCACGACGATGATGAAAGCACGCTCGAGCCTCGGACGTAGTTTCATATCGGTGTGCAAATGCGCGGGCTGGGGCGACGTCGGCTACATCAATCGATGGACGATGGAAATACAGAACACCTCGGCACGCTACTACATTCCGCTTGTCGTCGGCCGCCGCATCGCACAGATCGTATTCTTCGAGACCGGTCCCATCGCGGGGGCGGATTATTCCTCCGGCGGCAAATACACGAGTTCGACCAAAGTTTCTGAACTGAAGAAAAGCTGGAAGCCCGACATGATGCTGCCACGACTCCATCTCGATCGCGATATCAATAAAAAGAAATAGCAGTATGGCTCTTGAAGACCTCAAGCATGTCCAGAAAGCGCTTCCTGATGGCGGAAAAGTCGTCGTGCTCGATACGGGTGCGATAATCGGCCCTGAGTCGGAGGCGATGCTCCAGGCACTTCATTCGCGCTCGCTCGGCGGTATCGATTCACACCTCCAAAAGCTTGCAAAGAGCGGTTCCGAAAGGTTCATGTCGATCTTTTACGTGGGGTATGGACATAAATCGATCGGCGATTGCGGCTCGGTAACGATCTTCGTCGAAGGGGTATCGATGCTCGTGGCTAAGGCGATCCAGCAATATCCGCTTTACAACGGGCAGGAAGCTTCGACCCGCTATATCGATTATGAGCACCAGGTCTTTATCGATCCCGTAGGTACCAAGACTTCGAAAGCGATCCTTGAGGATTGGCGCTCGTTCTATCTTGAGGGCATTGCAACGATGAAAGATGAGCTCAAACGGCGCCACCCGCGACTCGACGACGAAGAGGAAAAGATCTATGAAAAAGCGATCAATGCGCGCGCATTCGATATCATGCGCGGCTTCCTTCCAGCTGGTTCGTCGACGAATCTTGCCTGGCACACTGAGTTGCGCCACGCGGCAGACCATCTCATGACGTTGCGACATCACCCGCTTGCGGAAGTGCGCACGGTGGCAGAGACGATCGAGGCTGCGCTTATCGAAAAATATCCGAATTCATTCTCAGACAAGCGATACGAGAAGACCGAAGCATATAACGACAGGTGGATGAAGCATGATTACTATTTTGATGAAAAGATCGCGCGCGATTTCATGCTTGAGCGTGACAACATCGATCATTCGATTTTGCGCGCCCATAAAACGGCGTTTGCGAAGCGCCCGCCCATGACGGATATGCCGAAGTTCTTCGCATCGGCAGGGACGATGCGCTTCGGCTTCTTGCTTGATTTCGGTTCGTTCCGCGATATCCAACGCCACCGAGCAGTTGTACAACGTATGCCGCTTATAACCACTCAGCATGGCTTTGAGCCATGGTATCTTGAGCAGCTGCCAGATACGTTGCGTCAGAAAGCCGAGAAGACGATCAGGAAGCAGCTGTCGTCCGTTCGTGCGCTTAAGTTGACTCGCGAGGTCCAGCAATACTATCTGCCTATGGGTCTGCGTGTGCGATGCCAGCTTACGGGGGACCTTCCGGCGCTCACGTATCTCATTGAGCGTCGTGCACGTCTCGATGTGCACCCTACGTTGCGAATCGTCGCCCTGAAGATGGGCAAGGTGCTCGACAAACGCTTTGGCAGAGACGGTTTGAAATTGTATATGGAAGAAACAGGGGATAGATTTAATTACGCGAGAGGGAAGCAGGATATTGTAGAGCGGAAATCTGTATAGATTTTGAAGTGGAACGGGTTGAAATATCACTGGGTGGATCTCGAGCGCGAATAAACAAGGGCTTCGGAACAATGTCCCGAAGCCCCTTGGTGAGTAGTAGTTCAGCCCGTCTCTTCTAATTCCGCCGTGTCCTCCTCATCAGTCTTGGTCAGCACGGTTTGCCCGAGCACGTGGACAAGGAATTGCCCGGTGATCTGAAGCGCGGCGCCCAGATCGTCGTACGAGACCATCTGGACGAAGTTATTGTCGCGCGCGCCGATCACGAATCGGGTGATGTTCTGGCCGGATCGATGGAGGCACAGCACCTGCTTTCTCGATTCGGTCGCGACGCCAAGTTCCCATCCGAGCCCGGTGGATGCCTCGTCGACGAACGCGATCATCGCGGCGCAGACTCGGACATTTCCAAGATCGGTCAGGAAGACTTGTTTCGGCGTTCCGTTCGTCAGACCGACGAATTTGAGCACTTCAATGTCGAAGGTCTCTTCCAGCCGCGTCATGAATTTCTCGACGAATTCGCGATACGATAGCGGCGCGTTCGTAAGTCCGCACCCGACGTAAATCTTCGGCTTCATCGGCCTCTCCAGTGCAGCGGGATCGCTTGCGGCACTATATACTGGCGGCCCTGCCATCGGCAAGCGTTCCGCAGACATCGTTCCGAGTGCTTATTTCTCAAGGTGTTTCAACACTTTGAGATAGAGATTCTCGACGATCTTTTGTTGTGAAGGGCCGGTCTTCACGTAGTGATCCAATCCCGGTGCGGCGTTTATTTCGAGTATCCAATAGTTCCGCGGCTTATCCGAAATGGTGCCGTCGATCATGAGGTCGACGCCACATAAGCGCAGCCCCATATCTCGCGTGAGATCGATCGCGATCTTCTTGAACATGGGGTGGATCGAATCGGTCACATCGAGCGCGTCGCCGCCGGTCGAGAGATTTGCATTATCGAGAAGAAATAGCTGTTGGCCGCGCGCAAGTTTTGAATCCAAGGTCAACCGCTGACGTTTGAGTTTGGTCAAAATGCGCGGATCCTCGAGCTTGATACGTGTGTCGCGGCTCGATGCGATGAATCTACGTTCCTTTTTTGTAAGTAGTTGCCGAATCGTCGATCGTCCGTCACCGACGATATTCAGGGGAATCCGTTGATACGCCGAGATGACCTCGTTATCGAGGACGACGACACGATAATCTTTACCGGAAAGCTTTCGTTGTACGAGCGCAATGCGATCCTTTTTGAATGCACGACGCATGGCGCAATAGAATTCTTCTTTGTTGCATACGGCGCAGACGTCGGTGCCCTGCGTCCCGCTATTTGGTTTGATGATGACGGGGAAGCCGATCTTTCGCGCGTAGCGATATGCGGCATCGATATCGCGCCTAGATCCGATCGCGGCGCACCACGAATCAGAGTAGAATGCGCGCCCGGGCGTGACAGGATACTTCATCAACCGCATGAAATAATTCGCGTAATCCTTATCCTTCGCGATATCAGACGCACCGACGGGGTTGAGGTCGAGGGTGTTGTAACGGAAATATCGCCGCTTGCCGCTCTTGAATGTGATCTGCCCGACAACGCCCCACTCCGGTTCGATCAGAACCTTCGCACCGATCTTTGAGCCTAATTTTTTGAGCAACGGGCCGAGCAGAAGGCTCTCTTTCTTGCGCTTCATCACGGCATCATACCGATTGCGCGCGTATGCGCCAGTCGGGAAATTATTACTGTTTCAAACCGAGTCCGGTGCGAATGAGATACATGTTGATGCCGATGAGGACCGCGATCAGTGCGACGAGAACGCCCGTACAGGTCCAAATCGAAATATCAGCGAAACCGAGGAATCCGAAACGAAAGCCGTTGATAAGATAAAAGACGGGATTCACATATGTTACGTATTGCGCGGCTTGCGGCAGGGAATGTATTGAATAGAAGACGCCGCCGAGATAGGTAAGCGGGGTCAGGACGAATGTCGGCACGATGTTGATGGCATCGAGGGATTTGGCGTACACACCGTTCACTAAGCCGGCGAGCGCGAAGACGATCGCCGTCAGTACGGCGTAGAGGAAAATGATCGCGATGTTCGAGATCGCAAGATGGAGACCGGTGAAAAAGATCGAGACGATAAGGACGATCGCGCCGACCAACACGCCGCGGATGACACCGCCGGAGACGAATCCCGCGATCATGAGCCACGGCGGCATGGGGGAAACGAGAAGCTCGTCGATCGAGCGCGCAAAGAATTTCGATTGGAAGAAGGTGAACGAGGTGTTGGCATATGCATTGGTCAAGATCGCCATCATGACGAGTCCCGGCACGACGAATTGCATATAGGGGACGCCCTGCATCGTGCCGATGCGTGAACCGAGAACCGTGCCGAAAATGAGGAAGTATAAGCATGAGGTGATGACGCTCGGCAGGAACGTTTGCACCCAAATGCGAAAGATGCGGACCACGTCCTTGCGCATCATCGTGTAGAGAGAGATCCAGAGTTGATAGGTGTTCATAGGCTGCGCTCGGTGGACGGGTAGTGTTTTACCGTCGCTATCTGGGCGTACTCGCCCAGCGCTCTGTCTCGGCCTCGACAGGCCTGCGAAGACGGTAAAACACTACCCGTCCACGCTCGCTTCCAGTTGATACTTTTGTTGCACATATATTACTTTTCAGATGTTAGCTTCAAAAAGACTTCCTCGAGCTTGCCGCCGCGGAAGCCTTCCTGTTTGGATTCATCGCTACCGTGCTTTTCGAGGACATCCTGCATGGTGCCATTCTCAACGATTTCGCCCTTGTTGATGATCGCGACATGTTTGCAGAGCTGCTCCGCTTCCTCGAGATAGTGGGTCGTCAAAAGAATGGTGAGGCCATTCTTGCTCAACCGCGAAAGATAATCCCACATCGAGCGGCGCAACTCGACATCGACACCGGCGGTCGGCTCGTCGAGGATGAGGAAGCGCGGCTCATTGATAAGCGCGCGTGCGATCATGAGGCGGCGCTTCATGCCGCCGGAGAGGCTCATCGCGCTCTTGTCCATCTTGTCGCCGAGGCCGAGATCGGTCAGCAATTTTTCCGCGCGTGGGATCGCGGTCGAGCGCGGAATGCCGTAGTATCCGGCCTGGTTGACCACTATATTGATCGGCTTTTCGAACGGATTGAAATTTATTTCCTGACCGACGAGCCCGATCTGCATCTTCGCCGCCTCGGTCTCTTGATCGATGTCGTGGCCGAAGACCGAAACGGTGCCCGACGTCTTGTTGACGAGTCCGGTCGTGATCCCAATGATCGTCGTCTTGCCGGCGCCGTTGGGGCCCAAGAGCGCGAAGAAATCGCCCTCCGGGATCTCTAGTGATACCTCCTTCAGCGCGACCACACCGTTACTGTAGGTCTTTTTGAGATCTTTTATTGAGAGCGCCGGGGTGGACATGACGTGTTTCGTTTATTAGGTAGCTAAGAATGATGTGAGGTACGCATAGGTCTCATGATAATCCTTGACGGGGCGCGTTGCGATCACACCGACGACCGTCTCATCGTTGCCTCCCGGAAAGAGCGCATCGCCGATGTATATGCATTCTTCTTTCTGCCAACCCCTCAGCGCGATAAGTTCACCGGTGTTATGTCCCTTGTTCATTCCCTTGAGATAGATATCGAGATTGGTCGTGCCGCCGATCGTTATTTCAAGTCCATGTTCGCTCTCGAGCAATGCAACTTCATCATGCAAGTCAGCCAGCACGGCGCGACGTTTTGAAAAGTCCGGATCGAATTTCTCTTTGAGATCAATATCCGCATGCTGTCCGATGAAACTGAATGCCATTTGGCACCCGCGATCTTCGAGAAGATCGTTCTCATCGGGGACAACGGTGGGTGTGTGCTTGCGCGCGAGTGCGACGAACTTGGTCGCCGCTTCTTTTTGGGAAGGGGAGAGTAATCGCTCCCACAAGAGCGATCGATCTTTGTCGAATGCGCGATTGCCGTTCTGGGTGAGCGAATAATAATTCCCTTTGCTCAGATCCGTCAGGCGCCCCCAGATATTTTTCTCGCTTGAGCCCGATACGACGACCACATCTGCCTGGCGCGACATATCTAACAAGATCTGCTCGTGCTCCGGCAGGATCGGTGACTTGCTCCTCGTCAATGTGTTGTCGAGGTCGAAGAAGAAATGTTTGTAGGGCATTGTTAACCTTTGAGCGGCAATCCGCCGGCGAAGTCAGACTTTCCAACATCGACGCCGTTCTTGCGGAGGATCGTATATGCCGTCGTCGCGTGGAAATAGAAATTCGGCATAAGGTACTGCGTCACGTAGTCGAAGCCGGTCATGTGCTTGTCTTCCCAATAGGGCAGCACGACCTTAATTGCTTCCTTGCCAATGATCTGTTCCGGTTTGATGGTCTTCACGAATGCGATCGTTTTGTCGATGCGGGCTTTGAGCTCATCGATCGTCGCTTCGGTATCTTCAAATTTCGGGATCTCGATCTCGGCGAGGCGCGCTGCACCGCCCTTGGCGTTATCGCACGCGACTTGTACCTGCTTCATGAGCGGGAACTGGTCGAAGATGATGCGATCAGAGAGCAATGCGGATTCGAAATCGGCCCATGAGAGTTTTTTGCTATCAGAATGCTTTTTACCTTTGTCGAGAACGCCTTTCAATGCTTCAAGTGCCTTTAACATCGGCGGAATACTGATCGAGTAGAGATTTGTTTCTTCCATATTTTTTCAATTACTGCTGTTAGTGTCGTGACAGTGTATCTTGTTATATACAACGCGCAATGTGGATCACGTGAATATTCCGGAAAAGAAAGCCGCCCGCGCGATGATTCACATCACGGGGCGGCAGTGGGCAGAGTTTTGAACAAATCGACAAGATCTTCGTCGGTGCCGAGATCTTCCGTGCTGAGGTAGTACACATGCACGGCAGGAAGCATCGTCGCCATTTCATGGAGCTCCTGCACATCACCGCGGCAGGCCTCCAGGAGTTTTTTCGGACCTTCCCGAGTCGAAACGAGAAAGTGAGTTCCCGGCTTGATCGAGTGCAAATGATCCTCGACGAGCGAGAACGTCACACCTGATTCCTCAAGCCGTTTCTTGAATGCGAGCGCCTCAGAGCGAGTGCGGAAGGACTCCACCCTGCACTTCAAGGAAAGTGCGCGCAAGACGCCTCGCTTGCCGTATGCATCATCGACCTGCCGTTCGAGCTCTCCATCAGACATTTCCAGAAGCTCGTCTCGCGTGACCCTACCTTCTTCATAGAGTCGCTTCACGAGGATGCGGGAGATAAGGTATTCGCCGAAGCGCGCGCGGGGGTGGTAGTAAAGTTCGCGGAAGAGAACGATCCGGGCTTTCAGGAACGCGATCAGACGTCGTGGGTCCGTAAAGACCATTTGATCACCTTCACGCACCACCGAGTCCCATATACTGCACACGTGCGGGAATTCCTCTATGATCTCCTTGAGCGCCCTTGTCCCGACATAAAAGTCGCTGTCATCGGATCCCGCGAATGCGCCGAGGCAGGTCTCGATGTCGCGGGCAACGTAGGCAAGCTTGTCCGCGATGTCGAGCACTTGGCCGAGCAGTCCTCTATTGAGGATCGTTTCGAGCAGTTGCGGCTCGTCTATCTGGAAACGGTCCCGGAACGCATTCCATTTACCGGGCCCCGTCTTCTCTCGGAGCAACCGTTCGTAGTGAGCATCCTCGTCGAATGCCTTCGGATCGATCAGCTTCACCGAATCACCGCCTGCCGGTGTGCCACGGTCATGCGTAAGGCCCGCGACCCGCAGTGTATTCAATTCACCTTGAGTCAGCCCGAAGTTGTAGCCGATGAGCGACACGAGCATCATCACGTCTAGCGAATGCAGGTACCGCGTCCCATTCGTGAGCGGCATGACGAACGGTTGATCCATCATCGCGACCCACGGCGCTTGCAGATATCCGAGTTGGTTCACGAACTGAAGCCGGAAGATGTTGAACACCCGGCACGCCTCCGCGCACAATCCGTCATCAAGCACCATATAGGAGACGCCCGTGTGCGGTAACGCATTTACGATGGCGAGCGGGTCTTCTTGGGTCGTGGCGTACCAGAATCGCAACCACACCCGCGAATGAATCGGTAGTTCATTGACCCACGATGGCTCTCCATTCGTTTCGCGCCTCACGGACGAATACCTGCCTTCCATCTCCATCATGTTGAGGGAGAGGGAATTTCGGGCGATCGTCGAGCTGTCAACGTCGACGACCCCAAATTTCTGTATTGCCAGCGATTCGCTCAAATTTGGGAACCGCGCGAGCGGAAGAATGAGCAGATCATCTATCTTGACGACATCCTGGAGTCCCAGGGTGTCGTAATGGGTCAGTCTTTGAGCCATCAGAGCCTCCTGGGTCTTCGGTTGTCTTCATCGCTATTGACCATTTGGACCGTAACACTTTTACATCTGTGTAAATATCCTGGTCACGTCACTTTTTGGAGAAATCGATCGCGACTTCGCTCGGTGCATTCTGATGTGCGGGACGCACATCCGACATATCGTTCGTGTGCGCCGCCGGCAAGTAGACCGACACGGTCGTTCCGTGTCCGACACTGCTCCGGATCGCGATGCGTCCTTGGTGCGCTTTGACGAGCTCGGAAACGATCGTGAGTCCGAGACCGGAGCTGCTGTTGCCATACATGCCCGCGCGGGCGCGCGAGCGTTCCGCGCGGTAGAACGGCTCGAAGATACGGTAGAGGTCCTTACGCGGAATGCCGATGCCGGAATCCTGCACTGACAATTCGATGTGGCCGTAGAGCGTGCGATCGATCATGATCCTGATGCGGCCGCCTTTTGGTGTATACGAGATGGCGTTCTTGAGGATATTGCCGGCAATCTGTTCGAGCGCTGTCGCGTTGCCCCACACATCCATGTTCGATCCGTTGCGCACAAGCACTTCGAGCTCTTTGCTTTTCGCGAGCGGACCGTAAAGTTCCACGACATTCGCTACGACGCTCGAAAAATCGACGGACGCGAATTCCATTTCTTCGGGGTGCACTAAGATCGAGAGCGAGAGGAGATTGTTGATGATCTGAGACACCCGATCGAGCTCCTCTATGTTGCTCATGAGCGTCTGTCTTAGATCGGGGGCCATCGCAGTATCAAAGAGTGCGACTTCAGTATTCGTTTTGATGATGGAAAGCGGCGTGCGGAGCTCGTGCGCGACATTGCCGATGAATTGTTTCTGCGATTCGAGTGCATTGCGCGCGGGGCGCAGGGTAATGCGCCCGATGACATAGCCGAACACGATCGTCGCTATAGACACGATACCGATGATGGTCAAGAGATTCAGCGTCCTGATGTTCTCGACCTCAGCTATGATCTCCGGACCCATCAACGTGGGGGCGTTGGACGCGAGACTTTCGCGGATCCCATTAACGATCGCGAATGAGATATTGTGATAGAGAATACTGAACGAGACGACGATGAGCGCGATGATGATGATCGCGAACACCGCCTGAAGTGCGATCACGTTCACCTCGGTTTGAAAAAATAGGTCGTTGCGATATTTATGCAACCATGCGGTAACCGATTCCACGAACCGTTTCCAAGACCACGTCGCCGTGTCCCGTATCCAATTTGCGTCGAAGATTTTTAACATGAACGTCTACCACGTTACTAAAGCCGATATAATTAAAATCCCACAAGTGGCTCAAGAGATCCTCCCGATTTACGACCTGGTTCGGGCGCCGCATGAAGTATTCGAGCAATCCGAATTCTTTGAGCGTGAGCGGGACATCTTCGCCGTTATGCTTCACCCAGCGCTCTGCCGCGTTGAGCTCAAGGTCGCCGACTGACAATATCTCCGGCAGTGCCTCCACGGGACGGCGCAATATCGCGCGAATACGCGCGGCAAGCTCTGCGAACGAGAATGGCTTCACGAGGTAGTCATCGGCCCCCGCGAGCAAGGTCTCGACCTTCGTTTCCGTCTCGGCTCGCGCGGTCAATATGAGGATCGGCAGGGTAATGCCCATCTCCCGCGATTGGCGCGTGATCTCACGGCCGTCCAAAGAGGGGAGCATCAGGTCAAGGATCACGAGATCATAATCGGCGCGATGCAAGGAAATGCGTGTCAGCGCCTTTTGCCCGTCGTTAATAATATCAACCGTGTACCCCTCCATTTCAAGCCCTTTCTTGATCGCAAGGGCGAGCTTCATTTCATCCTCTACCAGCAGTATTTTCATAGGTTCTTGATCACTAAAATAGTCTAATTTCCCCTACGAGTAATATTACTCCTGGATTATGAAGATTTCATGATGGCACGGAATCCACACTTGAATTTTACTCCATTGAAGCACTTTTGGTTTTTGCTATAGTACTCACGTACTAAGTCCTGCCTCGAAACAGGTCCGCCGGGCATAGATAGAAATCGTCATCTGAAAGGGTGGCGATTTCTTATAACTCAAAAAGCTAGCGGACGGGGATTGGAACCCGTTGACGCGATTATTTTGATATCGAATCCTGCTTGAGCATTTTTAACGCCTCTTCGACGGTCGTCATGAATTGCGCGGGGAAGATGATAGTGGAATTCTTCTCGGTCGCGATCTCGGCCATGGTCTGCAGCGTACGCAATTGCAGAGCGACGGGATGCGCGGTAATGATATCCGCCGCTTGACCGAGCTTCACCGACGCTTGGAACTCGCCTTCGGCTGCAACGATCTTCGCGCGGCGCTCGCGTTCGGCCTCCGCTTCCTTGGCCATCGCGCGCTGCATGTTGTCAGGCAGTTGGATGTCCTTGATCTCAACGGCAGTCACCGACGTGCCCCACGGCTCGGTGTGTCCATCAATAACGGTCTTGATCTCTTCGTTGATCTTCGCTGTCTCTGCAAGGAGCTGGTCGAGCGAGAAGCGACCGACGACATTTCGTACGGTCGTCTGGCTGATCTGATTTATGGCATTGTAAACATTCTCAATAGAGATGACCGCTTTCTCCGGATCGGAGATCTTATAGTAGGCGACCGCGGCGATGTCGATCGAGACGTTGTCTTTGGTGATGATCTTCTGCGATGGGATCTGCATGGTCACCGTGCGAAGTGAAATGCGCGTCATGGATTGAAAGGGGACAAAGATCATCGTGATACCCGCGTCACGGACGCCCTTGAATTTGCCAAGCGTGAAAACGACACCGCGCTCATATTGATTGAGGACGCGGATCGAGATAAGAAGATAAAAAACGATGAATGCGAGGATGTAGTAAGCCATATACGTATACTTGTTATCTTATAAAGCGAGGTGTTTCAAAAAGTCTCTGAAATGCCCGTTCAAGTCAGGATGCTTCAGACCGAATTCGACGACCGTCTTCAGATATTCGAGCTTATTGCCGCAATCGTGATACCTGCCGTTCTTTATCTCGAGCGCATAGGCAGTGTGGCCCTCCTTCAAGAGAATGTCGAGTGCATCGGTGTAGACCAATTCACGGTGCGAGTTCTCGGACACCAATTTTTCCATCGCTTTTTCTATGGCGTCGAAGATCGATGGCTCATAGAGATAACCGGAGACCATTGCATAATCGGAATCGATGCCGCCAAGCCCCGGCTTTTCAACGACCTTCTCGATCTTGAGCAACCCTGACTCCTCTTCCTTGCCGGAGGCGAACCCGTACCGTTCGTAATCTTCTTTCGTGCTCGCGCGTATGCACGAAACGATCGCACTGCCGCCGTGCTTCTCGTATGCGTCGACGAGCTGTTGGCTCCGACTCGGCGTGGCATCGAAGAAATCATCACCAAAAAGAACGAGGAATGGCTCGTCGCCGACGAAGTCCTTCGCGTTCCAGATCGGCGTGGCATTCCCGAGGGGGCCCTTTTGCCGAAGATAATGGAAGCTCGCAAGATTGGCTATAGCGCGAACTTCTTCTAGCTGCTTCATCTTGCCCGCTTCTTCGAGCCGATGTTCAAGCTCGTACGAGTAATCGAAATGATCCTCAATAGAACGCTTGGTGAACCCGGTCACGATGAGAATATCCTCGATCCCGGCGCTGATCGCATCCTCCACGACGTACTGGATAACGGGCTTATCAACGATCGGCAGCATCTCCTTAGGCATTGCCTTGGTCGCGGGCAGAAATCGTGTGCCGAAGCCTGCGGCGGGGATCACCGCCTTCCGTACCTTTTTTGTCATGGAGCCATCCTAGCAACGACTTGCTAAAACATAAAGCAATGGCGGTTCATAACTGCGATGCGCCGGAGGGCCGCGTGCTTCAAGCACTACGGCCCTCCGGCTCACCCGATACTCAGTTGCATAGAAGAATCTTCTATACACTGCGAAACGGAATCTTCTATTGTTCGATCATGCATAGGTCATAGTGCATGAGCTCGTAAGAAAGACCGATGTCGCACCGCGCGCGATCGAACCGTGCTACCCGGCTTCCGAAGAAGTTGCACAAAGTATTCGAATGAGATGCGACCTACGGGATAGTGTACGAAATCAAAATGAAGCGTAGGTGAAGCTATACCCACAATCCCAAGACCGCACCGATGATCACCAGTCCAACGAGATAGTAACCTGCGTTGATGAACCATAACTTCCACGGTTTGTTGTCCCACAAGACGATGCTCAAGGAGACCGGCACGATGAAGCCGAGCCAATTCATGACTCCGACGAGCATGCCTGCGAATGCGCCGCTGACCTGCATAAAGCTTTCGGCGAAGATGATCGCGTGAGCGAGGATGAATGACATGAGGAATGCGCCGAGTGTCATGATAAGGTAGCGCGTCTTCGCGCCCTTTTTGTTCGCCGCATGATGTTCGTGGGTGAAGCCCATGGCGGCGGACCAATGGCTCCCGAAGATCGGTCCGTACCACGCGTAACCGAGGATCATCATCAATATCGTCGAGGCGATGATCGCGAGATAATTGACAGGTACCATAGGCGAAGAGGAGTGCGTTTAGGATGCCCAATAATGCCTAAACTGTATCACAAAACGGACAGTGGATAACACGGCTAGCTTCTCTCGTGGATAAGCACCATACTTTCTCGCAGGTACGCGGGTCGAATTACAAACCAATTTTTTCAATCTCTCATTATGAAATCATTGCATATGGTCGCATGGGTGCTCGTCATGATCGGCGGCATCAACTGGCTCCTCATCGGTATCGGTGGCTTCGTCGGCGCCGACTGGAACGTCGTGCACCTGATCCTCGGATCATGGCCGACGGTCGAATGGCTCGTCTATCTGCTCGTCGGCATCTCGGCGGTGTACGAGATCGTGAAGCACAAAGGTATGTGCAAGGAATGCTCGGCTCCGAAGTCGGGAATGTAAGGTTTTCGATAGAATGGTCAGTAGCGGAAGCGGCGGCCCCTTAAGGGGCCGCCGCGTTGCGTACCACCGTTTCAAAAAGAATTCATGATATTTGGATGAGCTCGAAAGAAAATTGGAGAAATAAAATTATCGTAGCCGCGGTAGTAAGGGCATATGACACGATTCAAATATATTCTGCTCATCATGAGCGCCGTTCTTTTTGGCATCCTTCCCGCGTTGGCGTTCGCACAGACGACCGGTGCGGCACAAGGATTGAGCGGGACGACCGCATTCAACTGGTCCGGTTATGTCTCGGATAACGGTACGTATACCGCCATACGTGGCAGTTGGGTCGTCCCGACGATCACCGCGGTGAGTTCAACGAACGCAGCGGATGCGACATGGGTCGGCATCGGCGGCGTCCTCTCGCATGATCTCATTCAGGCTGGAACGGAAGCAGTGCCCAACACCTCGGGAGGGATCAACTACCAAGCATGGTACGAACTTTTGCCCGGGGCGTCGCAGACGGTGCCCCTTTCCGTGCATCCGGGAGATAGTATGAATGTTTCCGTAACTCAAGAATCGAATGCGAGCGGTCTATGGGCTATCTCGTTCACCGACATGACGACGGGACAGTCGTACAGCACGACGGTCAGTTATGCATCGTCACTCTCGTCCGCAGAGTGGATCGAAGAGATGCCGGCAGGTGTAGGTACGAGCATTTCGCTCGACGATTTTGGCGTGGTCAATTTCTCCGGCGGCTCGACGGTACAAAATGGAAGCTCGGTGACTATTTCCGGTTCAGGCGCACAACCGCTGACCATGGCGAATGAAATGGATCAGCTGCTTGCGGTACCGTCCGCGCTTGGCTCCGACGGTGCGAGCTTCTCGATCACGAGGACGGATGCAGCATCAAGTGCGATCGGCATCGGCGATCCGTTCGGCGGGAGGACATTCATCACGAGCATTCCAACACCCAACGGTAACGTATCGACCGGGACGACAAGCATCGCTGTCTCGTACGGTAGCGGATATGGAGTTCGTGACTGGCATCGTACCTACCATTCATATTCTTACTCGATGACCGGTGGCAATGAGACCATTCGCCTCGTCATAGCGGGCGGCTCTTTCGGACGCTGAACTTTAAGAAAGTGTCGCGGTGCAATGCGGGCATCGTGTCGCGTCGGCGGCGAGATCCGGCATTTTGCAGAACGGGCAGACTTTGGTCGGAGCCGGTTCCGGCGCCGGCCCCTTGAATCGCGCGAGTAGCTTGTTCACGGGGAGGACGACGAAGAAATAGATCGCCGTTGCGTCGATGAGGAAGGCGATGAGCGCGTTAATGAAATCGCCGTACATGAACTTACTGCCATTTATCATGAACACGAGGCTGGAGAAATCCGGCTGAGTGAAGATCGCGGCGATCAAGGGTGTAATGAAGTCCTTCACTAGTCCGGTGACGACCGCGGTGAATGCCGCGCCGATCGCGACGCCGACGGCGAGGTCGACGACGTTGCCACGCAAGATGAAATCCCGAAATCCTTTTACCATATGGTTACTCGTGCTAGTGAATAAGTTACACGATATATGGTAGCAATCTGATGGCGAGTCGCAACTTCATACAACCCACAATAGAATATGGTATAATAAAAGATACTATGGGTGCCGTTACAACTCTACGGAAATCATTCCGCACGATCAAGCTTCGTTACCGTATCGGCGGTGCCGTTGTGCTCGTGCTCGTCATCCTACTCGGCTGGCATTTCACGCACTCGGCCGCGTCGGTGGCGACGACGACGCCCGCCGTCACTCATGTGACGCTCGCGTCGGTCTCAAGTTTGTCGAATCAGGCCGGCCCGCTTCAGGTGACCGGGACGGTCACGTCGCTCTCGCAGGCGACGGTGCTTGCACAGAGCTCGGGCGAGATCGTCTCGCTCGCGCACGCGCTCGGCGATCAAGTCGCCGCGGGCGCGGTCATTGCCAGTTTCGATACCAGTAGCCAGCAAGCTGCCGTTTTGCAAGCACAAGGCGCCTATGAGGCCGCGCAGGCCGCGCTTAGTAACGCCAGCGGAAATACCGCACAGAATTCGAATGTGACCTCCTCGCAGGCGAGCCAGAACGCGCAAAATACGGGGGCATCAGCTTTGGCAACGCTCGAAAGTACATACACCTCGCTCGATGATGCGGTGCATACCAAGGCCGACACACTTTTCAGCAATCCGCGCAGTACCAATCCCACATTGATCGGTCTGACCGTTCCGAATGGACAACTCGTCGTAACGCTTGAGAATGAGCGCCTTGCGTTGGAGCCCACCTTAAGTGACGCGCAATCGATAACCGCGAATGATTCGATGGCCGACATCGACACGAATATCGCCGCGATGTCTGCTGATGTGCAGACGGTACAGACCTTCCTCGACAATATGGTTCTCATGATCAACCAAGCGGTGCCCAACCAGGTCGTTTCCGCAAGCGGCATCGCGGCGTATCAGGCCACGATAACAGCAGCGCGTGCTGAAGTTGTCGCGAGCATGTCCGCACTTGCCGGAGCAAAGAGCTCATACGATGCCTCGCTCGCGGGAGCCGCGACTGCGGCGAATTCGGCGACCGGCGGTACGAGTAACAGTATTGCCGGTGCGCAGGCAAATGTGAAATCCGCGCTCGGTTCGCTCGACGCTGCACAGGCGAATCTTGAAAAGGCGATCGTGCGTTCACCGATCTCCGGCACGATCGTGAGCCTTTCCGTCACGCAAGGGGATTATGTCTCGTCTTTCGCTCCGGTCGCGGTGATCTCAAATCCGGGTGCGCTTGAGGTCGACACCTACGTGACCTCCGATGACGCCAAGACGCTCGCGATCGGCGGCACGGCAGTGATCGACGGAACGAACAGCAGTCCAACGCCGGGCACGATCGTATTCATCGCGCCTGCCTTGGATCCGACGACCGGAAAGATCGAAGTGAAGATCGGCATAACGGGGAGCCAGAGCTCTCTCACCGACGGCAGCACGGTCACCGTTGCGCTCACGCGTTCGACAACGACGAACACCGCCGCCGGTTCTCCGACGAACACACCCATCACCATCCCGATCGCAGCGGCAAAGATCACGCCGACGGGGCCGGTCGTGTTCACGGTAAGCTCGTCGACCCTCGTCGCGAACCCCGTCGTCTTCGGCGCGATCGCGGCCGACCAGGTCGTGATCGTAAGCGGCATCACGCCGGAGACCGATATCGTCACGGATGCGCGCGGGCTCTCTGAAGGGGAGACCGTCATCGTCGACCCCGGCACCTGATCATATGCTGTGGCTCTGGAATTTTTTCCTTGACCGACGGCAACTGTCCTACGTCCTCGTGACCGTGCTGATACTCGCCGGCAGCTATTCGCTCTTGGAGATCCCGAAAGAGAATCTCCCCTCGATCGATATCCCGGAAGGGGTCGTCACGACGACCTTGCCGGGTGCGACCGCTGAAGACATGGAGACGCTGGTCACCGATAAGCTCGAACCGCAGATCGCCGGCATTGCCAACATCGACACCATCACATCCGATTCAGTGGATGGTGTGTCGAGTATCGTCGTCCAATTCACCGCAAATGCGGACATTAATCAATCTATCCAAGACTTGCGTGACGCGGTGGCGCAAGCGGTGCCGAATCTTCCGGCGGATGCGAACACGCCATTGGTGTCGAAGATCAATTTCAGCAATCAGCCGATCTTGGTCGCTTCGATCTCGGGGAATCTAACGCCCTTAGAATTTTCCGCGCTCGGGACGACGATCTCGAATGATCTTACGAACATCCCGGGCGTCTCGAACGTCGATGTGGCCGGCGTCCCCCCGCGTGAGGTGGACGTCGTCGTCAACAAAGAGAGCCTCGCACAATACGGGCTCACCTTGACCGGCGTCATTTCTGCGATCAGCGCGGCCAACGCCGCTTTGCCCGCCGGCTCGATCTCGATGGACAACGTTAATTACAACGTTAATTTTCAGGGCGGCATAACCGATCCGAGCGAGATCCAAAATATCGTCGTCGGTACGCAGGGCGGCGCACCGATCTATGTGCGCGACATCGCGGCGGTTTCCGACGGCCTTGCGCCCCCCACGACCTATTCACGGTTGTCGCTTTCGGGCAAACCGAGCAATCCGGCGATAACGTTGACTGTATTTAGGCAGTCAGGTGCCGACATTCAAGCGACCGCGAACGCAGTCAAAAAAGAGCTCACATCTCTGCAGTCTACGACGCTCGCCGGCCTCGATCTCTACGTGTCGCCGTCGACCGATCAGGGCGTTCAGATCGGTAAACAACTCGGCAGCCTCACGCAAACCGGGTTCGAGACCGTGCTCCTCGTCATCGCGGTCTTGCTTATCACGATCGGTTGGCGAGAGTCGCTCGTCGCGGCCATGGCGATACCGCTCTCATTTCTCATTGCGTTCATCGGCTTGTATCTGACCGGCAATACGCTCAATTTCATCAGCCTCTTCGCGTTGATCCTTGCCGTCGGCATTCTCGTGGATTCCGGCATCGTCGTCACCGAAGCGATCCATACGCGCATGAAGATCTACGGCGAACCGATGGCCGCGGCACGCGCAGCTTTGCATGATTATGCGTGGCCCTTGATCGCCGGCACGATGGCGACGGTCGCGGTCTTCGCTCCGCTCTTTTTCATCTCCGGCATCATCGGCAAATTCATCGCCGGCATCCCGTACACGTTGATCTTCGTCCTCATCGCGTCGATCTTCGTCGCCCTCGGCATCGTGCCGTTGATCGCAGTCCTCTTTACCAAGAAAACCCCGAACCGTTTCGAACAAAGGCAGGAAGAATATACGACGCGCTTCACGAATTGGTATACCTCGAAATTGCGGGTGATGCTCGAACACCGCCAGTATCAGAATATTTTCATCTGGACCCTTATCGGTCTGTTCGTCCTCTCGCTCACGTTGCCGTTCACCGGCATTGTCCAGACGACATTCTTCCCGCAGAGCGATCAGGATTTCATTTATATCAACATACAAAAACCGGAAGGCACGACGCTCGCCGAGACTGACCTCGCTGCGCGTGAGGTGGAGGAAATTCTTTACACCGATCCGGACATCGCATCCTTGCAGACGACGGTCGGGCAAAGCTCATCACTGACCGGCGGCGGCTCTTCGGGGAGCAATCAAGCGAACATCACGGTCAACCTGCCCGCGGGCCACAAAAAATCGAGCACGCAGATCTCAGATGATCTCACGGCCAAGCTCGCCGTCGTGACCGATGCAACCGTACAAGTTTTGCAAGCAAGCAGCGGACCGACTGCCGGCGCACCGATCCAGATCCAATTCGAAGGTACGAATCTCAACGATCTCATCACTGCTGCCGATCGTGGTGGCCAGATGCTCGCGACCATTCCGCATGTGATCAACATCACGACATCGACGCAAAGCAACGGTAGCGAGTTCGACCTCACGATCGACCGCGCAAAAGCGGCGGCATTCGGCCTCAATACTCAGACAGTCGCAGAGACCCTGCGCGCGGCGATCACCGGCATGAAGGCGACGACGATCACTTTACCGAGTCAGAACATCGACGTCGTCGTGAAGCTTGATCTTAATTCAGCGAATACCGATCCGAATGCGACGACGCAGGCCACGATCGACGACGTGAAGAACATTTCGATCCAGGGTCCGACGCAATCCGTGCTCCTGGGCTCAATCCTTAACGATTCCTTGGGTGCGGCCAACGCCGACATCGCGCACAACGATCAGAACCGCATCGAGACGGTCTCCGCATATCCCGATAGCAAGACGACGACCTCGGCTGTCGTCGCGGCGTTCCAGAAACGCATTGGGGAATTAAATCTGCCGGCGGGCGTTTCCGTCTCCTATGGCGGCGAGACGCAGAGCATCACCCAATCGTTCACGCAGATGTTCATCGCTATCTTGGCCGGGCTCGTCCTCATGTTCGTCATCCTCATTATCGCGTTCAACTCGATCCGATACAGTCTCTACTTGCTCTCGATCGTTCCACTTTCCTTGATCGGTGTTCTCGACGGTCTTGCATTCACGGGGCAACCTGTCTCGTTCACGTCTCTGCTCGGCGTTATCGGGCTCGGCGGCGTCATTATCAACCATGCGATCATTCTTATGGACTCGATGATCCATCACCGGAAGGAGCAACCGAACAAACCGATCATCGATGTCGTCGTGGATTCGGCGGCGATGCGCTTACGCCCGATCTTTCTTACGACCGTGACGACGGTGATCGGCATGATTCCGCTTTCCATGTCGAACGCGACGTGGGGACCCTTCGCCTTCGCGGTCATGTTCGGGCTCACCTTCGCGATCTGTCTCACGCTCGTCCTCGTGCCGGTCTTATTTTTCAGGGCTCCGCATAAAAAGGCCGAGACTGCCACATAAGTTATTTAAATATGTTCGAGTCCGGAGGATTAGATCCTCCGGACTCGGGTAATTCAATGCAACGCGAACTGCGCTTTGACAGTGCGGATCTCCGCCGGCCGGATCAAACGAACATGCGCGACACGGACGGAGTGCAATGGCCCGTCGAGACTCGCATTCCAAAAATCGAGGAACTTGTGCAGCACCGGAAATTCAGGCGCCAGATCGTAGTCCTGCCAGATGTACGTCTGTAGGATCAAGCGATAGTCCGGCAATCGGTAGAGGATCTCGGCGGTGGTCAGGCAGAATCCCTTGAGTTGGCGGACGAAATCGTCGGAGACGCGGGAAGCCATGGCCTCTCTCCTTCTGGCAGTCCTAGGGGAAGTAAAGACGAATTACTCGTTCTCGTCAATGACATCAGACTGCGCGGACGAATCATGGTAAACAGCTTCGATGGTGTAACCGTCCGGATCGAGAACCGCAGCAGCATAGTAGCCGCGTCCCCGATTGGGCCGCGCGCCGGGTTCTTCTACTGTATTACCGCCCGCATCGATTGCCGCATCGAAGAAATCATCCACCGCGTCTTCATCGCTCGCACTGAAAGCCGCGCGAAGTTTTTGCTCGACACCTCCGCCTTTGATCCAGAGATCGGAAGATGTCCCGATCCCGAACGATGCCATACCGAGAGCAGGGAAGTCCGTCGTCAGCGAATATCCCAAGGGTGCGAGCGCCTGTGCGTAGAAGTTCTTGCTCAAGAGAAAATTGCTCACGCGTATAACCGGACGATCGGCGACAGCGGCCATCGGGATGTCGCGTGCAGTGTCTTTTCGCTCGAATGACGCAGGCAAGGGAATGGCCTGCGCAGTTGTTGACCCGGTAGAGCCGTGCAAGAAATGATGTAAATTTGCATGCAATTCGTCGAACAATTTATCGATATGGAGCATGTGCCAATAGAGGCCGAGGATCATGCAAAAACCGGCGATAATGACCGCTGCGGCGACCCAGTCCTGCCCGCCCATGGCCTCGATGAGGATGTCGAGTCCTATCGCAATAAGGATCAGCACGATCTCCAGGTCGATGATCTTTTGGATCTGGCCCTCCGTCCGTACCTTCATATGCGGTGACGGTACGTCCTTTCGAGATGGGAGTCAAGGTTGAACGTTTTGACGTCGTCGATGATACAATGATCGCGGGGCAACATTAATCGTTAAGATTTTGACCCTTATCGTATGAAAGAATTCATTAATAAAATGAGTCGGTTCTGTTACAGACCGTCTCTCGGACTCTTATTCATCCGCGTTGCGGTCGGCGCGGTCTTCTTGGCGCACGGTTGGATGAAGATCGGCAATGTCGACATGGTCTCGGGCATGCTCGGGCACATGGGCGTCATCGCTCCGGGATTCTTCGGCCCGTTCATCTCCTGGCTTGAAGTCGTCGGCGGTCTGATGCTGATATTCGGCATCTTGACGCGTGTCGCCGCAGCGGCATTGGGCATCGAGATGATCTTCGCGATCTTTCTCACGGGGATCGGCAAGGGGTTCGGTCCGCACGAACTTGAGATCCTTCTCATGGCGGGCTCCTTGGGTATCGCACTTCTCGGTTCGGGCAAATTCGCGCTCTACAAAATGGAGTGCGACAACTGCGCCGGGATGCTATGTAAAGGAGAGTGTAAGTAAAAAGGGGTGAGTATCCCCGCACTGTATGATTTGGGGTCGGTCGTTTTCTTGCTAGAAAACTCCCTCCGTTCTCGTGCCGTCGCACTCGAAATACCCCAAATCATACAGTGCGGGGATACGTGGTGAGGCTCTGGATGGGATGCGTCATCGCAAGTGGACACAAAACAAAAACCGCCGCGATGAAGCGGCGGTCTTTGTTGATCAGGAGAATTAAGAAATTCTGCTTACCTTGATCGCGTTCGGTCCTTTCGGACTTTCCCCGACCTCAAAGCTGACCTTGTCTCCTTCGCGAAGTTCGTCGAACTTGACGTTGACGAGCTCATTGGAATGGAAAAAGAGATCCTTTTCCTGTCCATCGCGGGAGATAAACCCGAAACCCTTGTCGGTGAGACGGGCGATAGTTCCTTCTTGCATGTTGATTTGCTTGTTTTGGATAAATGCCTTCCCGATTACCGAGGTCTCCGAGAAAGTATCAAGTCAGTATGCCGAAAGATGAAGATCGATCCTTGCTTATCTGGATCAGCCCTGGATTTGATATAGTAAGACTAGCATGCATGAATTATCTTGTCAAGCTATCCGCGAGTATGTGCCCCCGCTGCAGCTGACCCTGCGCAGTTGTTCGATATCCGTCGCAAAAAACGTCGGCGGGGCATGGTACGATATCTGCATTATTCGTTTCGCATATAAAAGTATGTCCAAAGGGATGGATCGCAAGAAGGAAGTGAAGAAGCCGAAGAAGGATAAAAAGAAATAACATAGGAAAAATCATGAACGCAATTCTTCATACCAACAAGGGCGACATCGCCCTGGAGTTCTCCGATACGACGCCGAACACCGCCGCGAATTTTATTAAGCTCGCAAAAGAGGGTTTTTACGACGGCACAAAATTCCATCGCGTGATCAAGGATTTTATGATCCAAGGCGGCGATCCGCAGACCAAAGACGATGCCTTGATGGCACGATGGGGGACCGGTGGTCCGGGTTACGCATTCGACGATGAGATCGTTCCGGGCAATAGCAACGATGTCGGCACGATCTCGATGGCCAATGCCGGCCCGAATACCAATGGTAGCCAATTCTTCATCAATACCGCGAACAACAACTTCCTCGACACCAAGCACACGGTCTTCGGTCGCGTGACCGATGGCATGGAAGTCGTGGAAATGATCCAAGAAATTCCCGTCGACGCGTCCGATAGACCGACGAGCCCCATCATTATCGAAACTGTGGAGGTGGGTGACTGACATGCAGAAGGGCACCTTACACAAGACGCCCTTTTGTGGGGAGCGGCACATGCTAAAATACCTGTGTGGATAAGAACCGAGTCGAAAGTATCTCTTTGCTCGTCCTCTTTGCAGGGATCTCGCTCCTGCTCTTTTATGTGTTCTCGCCGTTCCTGCAAGTGCTCGCGCTCGCGGCCGTCTTTGCCGTACTTTTTCAGCGTCCGTATCGACAGCTGACGCGCGAGCTATTTGGATCGAAGACGACATCGGCGATCATCATCGTTGCACTTGTCCTCGTTTTCATCATCACCCCGCTCTTTCTGCTCGGTATTGAAATATTTCGGGAGGCGCAAGATCTGTACATCGCGGCGCAGGGAAGTGGCGCACAATATTTGAGCGGATTGCAGATGGCTATCCAGATCCCGATTCAACGGCTCCTCCCCGGATTTACCTTTGATATCAATACGTATGTGGTGGGTGCGCTCGCGTTCATTTCGAGCAATCTTGCAAGTCTCGTCTATCAAACATTCTTTGTCGTCTTCGAGACCTTCCTTATGCTCATCGCATTCTTTTTCTTTCTTCGTGACGGAAGCAGCCTACTTGCCAACGCCGCAGCTATGAGCCCGTTCGGCGAGAGCGCGACGGCGGATATTATGAATAACATGCGACTCGCGGTGCAATCGGTCGTCAAAGGAACTCTTCTGATAGCGGTCATCCGGTGGTTCTTCGTCGGCGTCGGCTTCTATCTCTTCGGAATACCCAACGCGATCCTGTGGGGCAGCATCGGCGGCATCGTCGGCGCGATACCGGGTGTCGGCACGCCGATCGTCTTCATCCCGGCGATCGCGTATCTTTTCCTCGAGGGGCATATACTGCTGGCGATCGGCCTCACGATCTTCACGATCATCGCGCTCATTCTGTTGGATAACGTGCTCACACCGTACTATTTTAGTAAGGGTCTTCAAGCGCCGCAGATCATCATTCTTTTCTCGATCCTCGGCGGCATCCTCTTCTTCGGCCCCCTGGGATTCATCTTTGGTCCACTCGTGCTCTCTGTGTTTCTTTCTATACTGCACGTGTACAGTGGCGCGACGTCGTCGAGCTCACGAAGTTGAGGTCGTAAAAAATCCGAACCCGCTCGTCATTGTCGCGATGCCGTTGCGATCGATCATGTAGCCTTCGAGATCGGGCATTTTCTCAATGAATCGAATACCACGCGGCCCCATCGCAAATGCGGCGGTCGCGAAACGGTCTGCTTCGAGCACGTCGGGGCCGACGACCGTGATGCTCACGATCTCATCGAGCGCTCGCTTCGGATCATGTGGGTCGTAAATGTGGGCGCCGCGGATGTATGAGCCGGAGGTCGCGACGCCAAAGCCTTTCGGATACATCACCTTGACGATCTCATCTCGCTTGAACGGATTGCGAATGCCGATGCTCCAGTCGTTCTCGTTCTCGTCGGTACCGCTGACTGCGATGTCGCCGCCGGCATCGATGAAAAAATCAGCGCAACCAGCTTTTGCAATGAGCTCGGCGGCATTCTTGATAGCCCAACTTTTGACGACGCCGGAAGGGTCGATCGAACCGTCGGGCCGCCGGATATTGAAATAGCCGTCTGATTCCGCCATGGTTCGTTTGGCGATCGCAAAAACCTCGCACATGTCGTCGCTCCACTGCGATTCCACCAATTCACCGCGGTTTATCTGCGATATCTCGCTCGTGTCCTTGTAGGTACTGAAACGCTCGTCTACGGACTGAAAATAGGCGAATGCGGACTCCATCGCTTCCCGTGCTCCCTCGCCGCGAACCTCTATGGTTATCGGCATTCCCATGATGGCTCGCGTGTCTTTCATGTACCCAGTATTACATGGCCCGGCGGGCCTTTGTTTCGTTGGTGTTTTGCACAAGTGGTAGCACGTAAAATGTTGTATAATAGAGCCATGACAGACGACCGGCCGATTTACCAACAGCTCATTGATCAACATCTCCATATTCTTGAAAGCTTGCAGTACGAGTCCGGATTGTTCGCGGCCTCCAAGAAGGGTATCGGCACCGGCTATGACAAAGCGTGGTTGCGGGATAACTTCTACGAATGCCTCGCTTTTGAGGTCGTGGGAGACATAGATACGGTGAAGAAGACCTATCGCGCGATCCTCGACATCTTCAAGAAGCACGAACCCAAGATCGACCATGCGATAAGTGCGAAGCCCGAGTATACACATCAATATATTCATCCGCGGTACAATCCGCAGACATTCGAGGAATATTGGGAAGAGTGGGGCAATAAGCAGAACGATTCGATCGGATGTGTGCTTTTCAAGATCGGTGATCTGGAATCGAGACAGAAGGGGACGATCATCGCCGACGAGGACGACCGCCGTGTCGTGCAGAAGCTCGTCTGGTACCTCTCAACACTGCAATATTGGAACGATCCGGATTCCGGCATGTGGGAAGAGAATCAGGAATTGCACGCCTCATCTGTCGGCGCATGCCTCGCCGGGCTCATGTCGGCCAAAAATATCGAGGGAATTGAAGTCCCTGATGAACTGCTCGAAAAAGGCCGTACGGCACTGCGTTCGATCCTTCCGCGCGAATCGAAAGAAAAATTCGTTGATCTCGCATTGCTCTCGTTGATCTGGCCGTACAATATTCTGACCTCGGAAGAGACCGCCGAGATCCTGAATAATATCGAATACCACCTCCTGCGCGATCACGGCGTCATTCGTTACAAAGGCGACCGCTACTACAACAAGAACACCGACGGTTGGTCCGAAGAAGCTGAATGGACGTTCGGGCTTAGCTGGCTCGCGATCATCTACGAGAAGTTGGGCGATGCGGCGAAAGCGCAGGAATATTTGGAGAAGGCGAAAGCCGCCGTCGCCGCAGAAGGCGTCCCGGAACTCTTTTATTCCAATTCGACGAAATACAACGACAACACACCGCTCGGCTGGAGCGAAAGTCTTTTCATTGTTGCCTTATACGAGGTCAACAAGAAAAATCTCGCGAGCACCGTATAGTGTGCGTACACGACACGTAGCCTTTAAAGTGACCCCGGACTTCATGGAAAGTGCGAGGAGAGAACGGGCTTTGACTCAATTGCAATAATCTGGCTTACTTGCGGCTAGAGATCTTTGACTTGGAGGAGCGGACAATGGCAAGCCTCGATCCCGTAAACGGCGTCGATTATCTAATCGACTATTATTCATTGCTTGGCGTCGAGCGTGACGCAACCGCGGAGACGATCACGACGGCGTACCGGCAGATGCAGATGCAATATCATCCGGACCGTTTTCAAGGACTCGCGCCGGAGCTGTTTCATCGGGCAGAACATCAGTCCAATCTCGTCAATGAAGCCTACACGATCCTTGACGACGACTCGAACAAGCGCGCGTACGATCAAAAGCTCGCCGGCTGGAAGAAACCCCTGAGCAAGCACGGCGAGATCATCGTCGACCTAGATGCGTCGGGCTTCTCGTTTACCACACTGCTCGGGAACCTGAACGCAGACCCCGAACAGCGGGAAAAAGAAGCCGAGACGATTGCATCGCAATTCTCCGGCTTCAATAAGGCGACGTATGACTTTATTTGCGGACAGGCGGCGTCGCCGGGAGGAATTCCGCCGGAGTTGAAGGCCGCGTATGTGGAGCAGCTTGAACAACGGGACCTCCACTTGTCTCTTCGCGAAGGCCTGCTCTGGGAAAGCATAGGGCAACGCAATCATGCACCGGCGCCACGTCTCGAATATCGCGAACACATGCGAGAAGTTCTCGAATCGACGAAACAAGAGGCCATCCGCGGCGTTGAAGAACAAGTCTTGTTGATCGCGGCCGGCGAACGAGCATTGCTTCCGGCTCCGGAAGGGTCGGGAGATAATGCTGACGCGAGTCAGGTCCTTGCCCATTACACGGCCCGGCTCGATGAGCACTTCCAAAAGCAGGCTGCGATCTTGGAACCGCTTGCGGCGGAACGCGAACAAATACTCGAGGAACGTTTCGCTACTAGCGCGAAGATCGTCTATCATCCGGAGACGGTTTCCTACACGCCAAAACTGATCCTCGAGATCAAACACGGCAACGCACCAGTCTGGTTGATGTTCGAATTCTCGGGGGATAGCGTGAAAGGCACGCACCTCGACGGATTGGAGGAACTGGCGAAGCCTGAGATCGCGCGGGAGTGGATAGGTCGCGGCTATACGATCCTGTCGTTCCAAGCGATCAAGGGCATTGACTTCAGAAGCCAACTCGATCGCGTCCTCACGTTGCACGCGGAGAAACTCGCGGCATTGACAATGCAACATACGATCGAGATCGCTTCTTAGTCATCCTACGAACCGGCCGCCCATCCCTGCGATGGGCGGCCTTTTTTATACATGCTTATTTCTCGTCGTAATCGTAGAAGACCGCCTCGACATTATGGCCGTCGGCATCGTGCACGAATGCGGCATAGTAGCCGGGCCAATAGTCTTTGCGATACCCGGGCGCACCGTTATCCGTGGCACCGGCTGCGAGCGCCGCTTTGTAGAATGCCTCGACCTCTGCCTTGTCTTTGGCAGCAAAGGCGACGTGCAGCGGGATGACACCCTTTTCATTCGTGCCGATCCAGAAATCAGTATTCGTGCCGTCGTTGAATCCGGCTGCCTCGCCGTATTCCATGTTTTGAGTATAGCCCAAGGTCGCGAGCACGGTCGTATAAAATTCCTTCGCCTTTTTATAATTGCCTACAGGGATGCTGGTATGCGCGATCATAGATTAAAAATGAATTGATATGCACAAAAGTATACACGATGTATATATGTGCAGACCATGAAGCAGAATGATGGATTTCGTAAATCCATCATTTTAAATTTGTGTCTACGTATCATGGTGAAAGCCGCACAGGGGCGGCTTTCTTCGTGATGACGACTGCGCCGGTGAATCATGGGGCAAGCAGTGTTGGAAAATTTCGCTCGACCACCTTGAAAGGGAAGAAGAGCCGCCACCACTCGGTTTTCCCATAAGGCTTCCGAAGAACGTGGTCGCTCAATACGACAGGTACGCTCCATTGCGAATACTTGAGTGCGGTTTTTAGTTGTTCGTACCGCACGGTTATCGCATAGGGCCGCACGAGGATCGAACCGTCTCGCATCGGCCTCACGAGCACGAAATGAGAATATACGTCCTGCGGCACCGCGATGAAGTCGAGCGAGTGTTGACGCGATCTGCGAGAGACCGGATGCACGGCCATCCCATGTTCCGACAGAAGTCGCGCAATCTGCTGCAGTGTTGCGCGCTGCTGTTCATTCGTCCTGATGCGTTTATGCATGAGAACCCCCTTCTCAGCGGTCTGATGAATCTATCGTTGAATCTATCGTCGAGTCTAACCTTGGCGAACTTATGTTGTCAATCAACGACCATTTCGTGCCGCGACTGTACCGGAATCGATCTCAATATCCTCGCCGTCATCCTCATCGTCATATTCCTCGTCATCATCATCGTCATCGTAGCCCGATGCTTCCTCGATGAGGAAGCGCGAGAGCGCCCGGGCGATCGGTTTGTCGATGCAGGGGATGAGGAAGTCGCGCTTCTTTTTTGAATGAAATGAGTCGTTGGAACTGCTGATCGTTATATCGAGCTGCGCCAAGCCGAGGAGCCGCCAGTGATACGGTTGTTCGATATGGACGTTGCTGATCTGCGCGTAGGGGATCGTGATCTCCTGAACGCGGAAGAGCCCGCGGCGCAAATGAAAGGCATGATCATCGACATGAAAAGAATACTTGCGATATTCAACCGAGACGCCGAGATATGCGACGACGAAAAAAGCGATCGAAATGAGCAAAGACCATTGCGTGACCATGCCGGTATCGACATACCAGCTCGGATTGCTCGCCAAAAATTGCGTTACGAACGCGTTGAGACTGCCGAAATAGATCTGAAACGCGAGGTACGCGAACGCGATCCCCAGGGCGACGATCCACCAACAATATTTGATGAGAAGATATAGATACGTCCGCCGACCCGTTCGATACTTGGTATCAAGGGTGATCTTCATAACTTATTGAAATAAGTGTATCACGGACTTTTGGGCGTTGTGAATATGAGCCGGCCGGGGCGGTATAGCAGAGACACCCGGAGCCGAAGCTACCGGGTGTTCGTCTCACGTCGTTAATGCGGCGTTTCGTGTTCGCCGACGTCGTTGACGGGCTTTCCTTGGGATTCTAACCATCCCACATACTTATCCATAACCCAATTGAAAGGGAAGCAAATCGTTTTCCACACGTCGCAATATCCTTTTGTCGACTTCACGAGCACCAAAATGATCGTGCTTGACCGATCATATCACAATGAACGAGCAGGCAAGCTGTGGAAATTTGTGGGGAAAAGAGTGAGACCCGGGGAACTATTCCCGGGCCTCCTTTTCTTCAAACCCGTGCATATTGCACTCGCCGTGCATTTTCCTCCCGTCGCCCGGCTTGCCGAGCTCCAAACGTCCACCACGAGAATCGGATGGATCGAGGCTGCGAACTGTGCACGAATCGCAGCCGACGGATGTGAGTCCTTTCGCAATGAGCGGGTGCGGTGGCAAACCGGATTTCACGAATTCGCGCGTGAGCTCCGCTGATGTCATGTCGGCGATCAGGTTGACCCGTACATGTCCAAGCCCGTCGTTTTCGAAGATTGGCATATTCGTACGCACGCCGCCGTGTTCACGTCTCCTTCCGGAGATGTACACTTCGATGCCATGGCGCCTGAGAGCGTCCTCGAAAGGAATCGCCTTACGTACGTCGCAACAGCGGTCCTTATCCGTCTTCCAGAGCGTCCCCGTTTTGTCGACGGCTTCGACTGCTGCGTCCGTCGGCCCGATCATTCGAACATTCGTCAATTCGAGCCTGCTCGCCAACTCCTCGAGATACTCAAGGGTCTCCTTGAGGATCTTTCCGGTATTGGTGAAAATGATGATTGTCGCAGGGTCGATATTGGCAACGATTTGTAGCAACGCCCACGATTCTGTCCCAAAGGACGATGCGATCGCGATTCGCCCCCGGAACTCTTGTAAGAGTTTGCGGAGCAATTCCTCACGGTACAGACCGTGGTATTTCTCCGTCAATTCCTGGGCACGGACCATAATCTTTTTCTCCTCGAGGTTTGAACTGATTTCTGTGTCTTAGCCTATCGCATTGTGCCCAAAAAACCAAATAATGCCGTTATCTCGTCGTTACATGACGACCTTCGGATACATATAGGCGCTCAAGGCTGAAATGCCGAGTGTCGTCACAAAAAGCACGAGAATATCGAGTGGAAGCCCCGCGGATGATCCTTGGATCAGTACCGCGCGCAGTCCGTCGACCATATAGCTCAGGGGATTGATGGTGGCGACGAATTGCAACCATCCCGGCATTATGGATATCGGATAGATCGCGTTCGACGCGAAGAAGAGCGGAAGCGTGATGACCTGGCCAATGCCCATGAATCGTTCACGTGTTTTGACGATCGACGCGATCACCATGGATAGTCCTGTGAAGAAGCCGGCACCGAGGAGCGTGATGACGAAGACCCAGAAGAGGGAAGCGGGCGTAATGATGATCTGGATACGGAGTATGAATGCGAATATGAAAATGATGACCGCCTGGCAGAGGCCGCGCATCGCGGCGGAGCCCATCTTGCCCCAGACGAGTGCGAGGCGCGGGGTCGGCGTCACGAGGAATTTCTGCAAGAGACCAAGATCGCGTTCCCAAATGATGTTGAGCCCATAGAAGATGGCGATGAACACGATCGATTGGGTGAGGATCCCCGGCGTGATGAATTGCAGATACGTGAAATTGCCGGTCGGTATCGCGCGCACCTTGCTCAATGCTTCGCCGAAGATGCCGAGCCAGAGGATCGGCTGGACGGCGCGTGTGATGAGCTCGGTCGGATCGTGGAAGAGCTTGCGGATCTCCATTTCCGCCATGACCCACGATTTGACGAGTGTTTGAGCGATGTAATTCATATCAGCCAAGTCGGTGTTCCGTTCGCCGTGACTGCCGAACGGAACGAAAATTTGACGTGTCTTCGAGCTGTGCCCCGGTGAAAAAGATGAACGCATCTTCAAGCGTCGCGTTCTCTTTATTCGTGCGACTCTTGATCTCGGTGACGGTGCCGATCGTCGCGATCTTTCCGGCATTCATGATCGCGACGCGGTCGCATTCCTCCTCCGCCTCTTCCATCTGATGTGTCGAAAATAATATGGTGGTGCCGTACTGGTCGCGCAATTCCCGAATATGCTTCCACACATTTTGCCGCGCGACCGGATCGAGCCCGGATGTCGGCTCATCGAGGAAGAGCACCTTCGGATGATGTGGGATAGCTTGGCCGATCTCGAGACGGCGGATCATGCCCCCGGAAAAGGTCCGCACAAGCGCACCGGCGTGATCCGCGAGATTGAGAAGCCCGAGCACTTCCGCGATGCGCGCTTTCCGCTCTTTGGCAGGGATATCATAGAGACGCGCCATAAGCATAAGATTTTCGTACGCGGTCAAGGTCCCGTCGACGGAGATGAGCTGGGGGACATAGCCGATGATGCGCCGCACGTCCGATGCATTGGCGACGACGTTCAATCCATCAATCGACGCCTCGCCGGAAGTCGGCGCAAGCAAGGTGATGAGCATCTTGATGGTGGTGCTTTTGCCTGCGCCGTTGGGACCGAGGAACGCGAACATTTCGCCGCGATCGATCTCAAACGTGATACCGTCGACCGCTGTGACGTCCTTGAAGCGCTTCACCAGATCTCGGACGGTAATAATATGGGGGTCTGAATTCTCAACAGAAAATGCGTCACTCATGAGCATATTATATAACGGGGGAAGGAGGTTGCTTGACGTGAAATCTTGATGTGTTATGTTGGCCCCCGCGCGTCAATCCGGCGTGTGAAAGAACTGGGGTCACTCACCATGAGGAAGATTGCTCTTTTTGCGGCCGTCGTTGCCTTCATCGCGGCTCCCGGCCTGGCGTTTGCGTCCGGCATTGTCGTGGTCGGCGGGAGCGCCCATGCGATGTCTATCGGCGGCGCCTTCAACAACAACTATGCGCAGGGCGGCGGCGCGATGGCCTTCGTGCCGAAGAACGTGAAGAGCGTCGACGTCTACGGCGGCGACGCCTCTGCGACTTCGCTCGGCGGAAAGTTCAACAGCAATTATGCCGTCGGCGGCAACGCGATCGCGGTCGTCTACTGATTGACTGCTCAGCTATTCCATTGATCCATTAAGGATCGCGGGCGTCACTCCGATGGCGCCCGTTTTCATATATTGACATGTAGTCTACGGCGTGATACAGTGCCGTTCGCCGTTCTTGCGGCAAAGGATAAGAGGAGAGGGCAATGTTCTTGAAATCCGTGCTTATCGCTTCGTTCGCACTCGGACTTGCGTCCTGCGCTGGCGGCCCCGAGTATTCCGAAACACCGCTGCCTGACGGTTCGAAACAGGTGGCAGTGACCACGCAATCACCCGTGATGGGCGCACCCGTCATCACGGCGGTCTATCAGCAGAAGGATGGCGTCGTCAGACCCATTGGCATGGCCGGGGGTCAGGACCCGAAAATGGTCGTCCTGGGTGCCGGCGCAAGCGCCCTCGGGAGCTATGCCGGCGTCGGATTGGCGACGCATGCCGGCAGTCTGATGATCAACAACACCAACACCGCGATCGGCGGCGGCGGCAAGGTCATCATTCAGCAATAAGGCGCACCACAGCCTTGGGTCCGAAGAGACCCCAAGAGCTCGAACCTCGCATCACGCGAGGTTCGTTTTTTTGCTCCGCAACGCAATTATTATTAGTTCTGTGCGCGAACGAGATCGAATGAACCGCTAACCTTTCCGTACGAGCTCATTCTGGTGAATGTGCCCGTTATGGTGCCGTTGCTGAAGTCGCCGGTGAATGAAATGTCACTGCCGAGCTGGCTTTTACCGGTGAAGGTCAAGGTCGAGCCGTTGATCTTGATCGTCGCGGGAACGGCCGGAGAGCTTACGCACTGTGCCGGCTTGGCGACCGGAGATTTGCCCGGTGCGGAGACGACCGCGGTGATGCAGAGATTATTGTACGCAATAGTACCGACGGCGGCTCCGTCCGCGACTTTCTGAATAATGAGATTCACGTCGCCATCCAATGAGATCTGGTAATTTGTGCCGGCGACAGTGACTTTTCCCGAACCTTGCACGCCTTTTCCGCCGACTGCCGAACCCCAGGTGCCGACCAAACCACTTGCCGACGCAGTTGCCGGAGCAGTTGTTGTGGCAACGCTCGGCGTTGTCGTTGCCAGTGCGGTATTCGCGGTCTGCGACTGCGGCGCTACCGCCGGCGTCGTTCCGTGCGAGATGACCGCGATCACAACGATAAGGATCACGAGGACGGCAGCCCCCGCGTAATATTTCAAAACCCCTGGACGTTCCATAAGCGTTATAAAAAGTTACGAATAACGACACTCATGGTACGCCTTTTTCAAAATGCGTGAAGTGTCGGATAAAAAAAGGGGGATAATCACCTGGCCATGGTGCCCATGGCCACTTGAGCGTAAAAAGAAAGCTCTCGCGGCGAGATGTGCCGCGGGAGCTTTATTGAATGCGCGATAATCGCGCGAGGCCATTGGTTAGTCGCTCCCCGGGTCCATCGGAATGGATGGAGGAACACAAACGCCGTCGTACTGAATTTGCCCAGTGTCCGGATCCACACCACATTGGTACAAGACGGGAGGCGGATCCTCAATCACCACCGGCGGATCGACGTACACGGGCGGTTGAGCGACCCAACCAGGTCCACCGGGATGGAACCCAGGACCGAAGCCCGGGTGGAAACCAGGCGCGAAGCCTTGGTGGAAACCAGGACCGGGTCCGAAGTTTGGACGGATGCCGGGGCCGGGTCCGAAGTTGGGACGCATGGCGGGGCCTCCATGGAACTGCGGGCCCATCGGCCGCTGCTGCCAGGCATTTGCCGAATCGGCAAATGAAAAAGCTGCAAGCGCGACGGCAAGTCCCATTCCAATCATTGTGCGCACGAAATCCTCCTCAGTTGGGCGACACGGTGTCGTCTGCGGCGACAATACCACGATTGTCAGTCCTGGCAAGTCGCCACTATTTTTTCAGTGCATAAACATCCTTCAGAATTTCTCCGCCGTGCGTCGTCGGATCGACATCGGCGTATGCTTTCACAATGGTGCCCTCCGGATCGATCAGATATGAGATGCGTTTGGAGAACAGCGGCCCCGATGCTTCATACGCAGCGATCCTCGTCTTCGTCGGATCCGCGAGCAATCGGAAGGGTAGGGAATATTTCTCGGCGAATTGTTTGTGACTTTCGACGGTGTCGGCGCTGATGCCGAACACGCGCACACCTACGCGCTCGAATTCTTCGTACATGTCACGGATGACGCACGCTTCTTTCGTACATCCCGGCGTGTCGTCCTTCGGATAAAAATAAACGAGCACGTAGTTGCCTTTAGAAGCGGATAATGTTTGCGCCTTCCCGTCTTGATCCTCCAGCGTAAAATCCGGCGCCTTCGTATTAATTTCAAGCATGCGAAGAATTATATACGGCCTCGATGAGTTTTGCGTGATGCGGCGCGTACGAATGCCTCGAACGTACAGATGATGCATCTTGTGGTACAGCCCGAATTTCATGAAAAAAGGTCTAGACATGAAGGTGCTATGAAACTACACTGCGTTTCTCCATGCGGATCTCAATATATTTTTTTACCACGGTGCTGATCTCGATCGTGGGAGTGGCAATGCCGATAGTGGCACAAGCGTCTAGCGTCAGTGGTTCAATGCCCGCTGCCATAGTGGCGACACCCTCGTGGCTCATCATTCCATCGATAGGTTTGAATGCCCGCATCCAGGGAGTCGGTGTGACCGCACAAGGCGCCATGGCGGTACCGAGCGGCGTTTCGAAACTGGTTGGGTGGTATAAGCATGGCGTCGTTCCCGGCCAAGCGGGAAGTGCTGTTATCGATGCGCATGTTTTCGCCGCATTTTCAAAATTGAAATACCTGAAACCCGGTGCTGACGTGTACGTCATAATGACGAACGGTACCACGTTGCACTTCGTCGTCTCGGTCGCGAAAACATTCGCGCTCGCGACTCTTTCGCCGCAACAACAATTATTCCGCTCGACCCTGAGCGCCGACCTCAATCTCATCACGTGTGCCGGTTCGCTCACAAGCGATCATTCAACTTATGATCATCGCCTCATCGTATATACGACGCTTGTCGGATAGGGAACCGTGCTCACCGAGCTCGGCTCATAAAACAAGATCACCTGACAGGTCGTGAGACCTATCAGGCGATTGTTACTTCAGCGGCGGCCCATACCTTTTGCCTGGACATCGTGCTCCTCGCAGAGACGCGAACCAGGAAGGACGGGTTTTCCACAGAGTCTCGGCCGCGTTACGGTTCCGCCCGTACTCATTGGCCACTCGCAGCCGCGAATTGGTGCGATAGCCGTAACGCCGCGCTTCTTCATCTCGTCCATTTCGTGCAGGTCGACCAGATCACGGAAACGTTCGCGGTCGACAACCTGCTTCACATTCATTCGTTCGTGAGAGGCGAGTGATTTGTGATGTCTGTGCCGACGTCCCACGATCGTGCCCTTCGTGGTGCCGAAGAAGTCAGCGATCGCTTCATCGATATGGCCGTCGTTCCACAGCAGGACCAAATAGAGATCTTGTTCCTCGCGCGTTAATTCCTTCCACGGTTGCGAATGCATTCTGCGCTCCATAGTTCATTGAGCTGAAGCGACGCAACAAGCCTACATGGAATGAACAAAACACAACTAAAATAATAATGACATGAGATATATCGTCATGTCAAATTTAGTAAAGCGGTTCACACGACCGCATGTAGGATACGCACTGTCTACAGTGAAAAAAAGAATTGCCACGCATTTGCACTGGTATACTGGAATGTCGTATGAACATCAAATCAATTCGTGCGCGGGAAATATTAGATTCACGCGGCAATCCAACAATAGAGGCGGAAGTTTTTTTGGACGATGGAACGATGGGTCGCGCGGCGGTGCCTTCGGGCGCATCGACGGGATCGAATGAGGCACTTGAACTTCGCGACGGCGATCCGAAACGTTTCAATGGTACCGGCGTTCTGAATGCGGTCGCGAATGTGAGCGGAGAGATCGCGGCGGCGATCATCGGAAAGGATGCAAGCAAACAGAGTGAGCTTGATGAGGCGCTCATCGCGCTCGATGGAACCGAGAACAAGTCGCGACTCGGAGCCAATGCGATCCTCGCGGCTTCGCTCGCGACTGCGCATGCTGCGGCACTCGCGCGCGGTATTCCGCTCTTCGAACACATTCGTTCGCTTTCCGAGACTCCCGGTGACCTGCGTATTCCGCTTCCGGGGTGCAATATCTTGAACGGTGGTGTGCACACCTCGTGGCAGTCGACCGATATTCAGGAGTTCATGGTCTTGCCGGTCGGTGCCGCGACATTTAAAGAGGGAATTCGCATGGTCGCGGAAGTCTTCCATACACTAAAAGATGTCTTAAAGGAAAAAGGTTACGCGACCTTGGTCGGGGATGAAGGCGGCTATGCACCACATCTTTCGGGCGGTAACGAAGAGGCGTTCTCGCTCATTGCGGAAGCCGTCGGCCGGGCAGGCTATGAGCTCGGTCACGACATCGTATTCGGGATCGATGCGGCGGCGTCTGAATTTCACGAGAATGGTGCATACCAACTTCACATTGATAAAAAACAGTCGACTTCAGCGGAGATGATAGCCTGGTATCGTGAGCTCAGAGAGCGTTATCCCATCGTTTCGATCGAAGATGGTCTCGCGGAGGACGATTGGGAAGGATGGAAACAACTCATGACGACGATCGATACTCCAGTACAGTTCGTCGGCGACGATATTTTTGTCACGAACATAAAATTCTTGGAACGCGGCATCGCGGAAGGTGCCGCAAATGCGATCTTGATAAAGCCCAATCAGATCGGCTCATTGACCGAAACGATCCGCGTCGTCGACCGTGCGCACCAGGCCGGTTGGCGTTGCATGGTATCGCATCGATCCGGCGAGACGGAAGACACGACGATCGCGCATTTGGCCGTGGGCCTGGGCACCGGGCAGATCAAGACCGGATCGGTCAGTCGCTCGGAGCGAACGGCGAAGTATAACGAGCTCATGCGCATCGAAGAAGCGCTTGGCGAGAAGGCAGTCTTTGCAGGTAATGTGTTCGCGTGATCTCTAAGGCAATTTCGTATGGCACTCATCTATTTTTACGACGCGACCGATCTCGACAAGCTGCAGCTGAGCGATGCCTTGAAAGGTACCGATCATCACTGGGAATACAGAGAAGGGAAGTTGGAGCTCGACAACTGCGATCCGAACACGGAGGTCATTGGCGTTTTCATTTCAAGCGCGGTCACCCGCGCCTGCATCGAAGCGATGCCGAAGCTGAAGCTCATCGCGTGCCGTTCGACCGGATTCAACAATGTCGATCTCGACGCTGCGCGCGAGCATGGCGTCACGGTGGTGAATGTTCCGACCTATGGCGAGAACACTGTCGCGGAGTATGCGTTCGCGCTTTTGTTGGCACTCGTGCGCAAGCTTCCGCAGGTCTTCGCGACCGAGAACGAACGATTTTCTTCCGACGCGCTCATCGGGCAGGACCTGCAAGGGAAAGTATTTGGCGTCATCGGCACTGGGCACATCGGTCAAAAAGCGCTGAAGATCGCGCACGGATTTTCTATGGACTCGATCGCATATGATGCGTTCCCGAAGGATGAGCTTCAGGCGGAATTCAATTTTACGTACGTCGGGCTCGAGGAATTGATCGCACGGTCGGATATCATCTCACTGCATACGCCATACCTGCCATCCACACGCCACATCATCAATAGAGAGCGATTGGCCATGATGAAGCCCGGTGCACTTCTCATCAACACAGCGCGCGGTGAGCTCGTAGATACCGCGGCACTCGTCGAGAGTCTGGAGAATCATCACCTCGGCGGCGCGGCGCTCGACGTGGTAGAAGGCGAGGCGGTTTTGAATTATGCGGAAGAGATCGCGCTCTTGCGAAGCGGTACGCTTCCACCGGAAACACTGCGACACAGTGTGGAGATCTCGGCTCTCGAAAAAATGCCGAACGTGATCATCAGTCCGCACAATGCGTTCAATTCGACGGAAGCGATCCTGCGCATCAATCGAACGACTGCACAGAACATCATCGACTTTTGGTATGGGAAAACGCCGAACAAAGTCGAAGCCGCCAAAAAATCCGCCGGGTCGCTTCTTGTCGTCCGCCATACCGAATCGGAATGGAACGCGCTCGGCAAATGGACGGGGATCACCGATGTGCACTTGAGCGATACTGGTTTCAAGGAGGCGGCACTATTTGGGGTCGCGCTCAAGGGACTTGATATCAACATTGACGTCGCCTTTTGCTCGCAGCAAATTCGCACGCGCGAGACGCTTGAGGGCATGCTTGATTCCGCTCAGCAATTCGGCGTCAACGTCACGACGAGCGGCGCCTTGAATGAACGTAATTATGGCGTTTTCACCGGCAAGAATAAATGGGAGATGAAGGATGCGATCGGGGAGGATGCTTTCAATGCTGTGCGACGCGGATGGGATGTTCCCATCGAGAACGGCGAGACTTTGAAGATGGTATATGAACGGGTAGTTCCTTTTTACAAAGAGACGATCGTGCCGCTTTTGAATGACGGTAAAAACGTTCTCATCGTTGCGCACGGCAACTCCATTCGGGCCCTCAAGAAATATATTGAATTCATCAGCGACAAAGACATCGCTGACCTCGAAATGCCGTTCGGCCAGATCATTGCTTACAGCGTCTCGCCGGAAGGTCTTAAGAAAAGCGCCATAACGACGACGATCAATGCGGCTCCGTCGAAGGCGTGAAAGAGCCGGGTGTACGTGCTTCGAGCGAGATTTGATCGCTTTAGTGAAATATAGAAAAATTCCGCCGCCCAGCGTGGCGTGGGCGGCGGCGATCATTATCAGGATCGCGAATCGCTAGTACTGCTGATCCATGAACCGGGCGATGCTTTGCAAGGCACTTCCGTATCGGCGTTGCAAGTACATGATCTGCTTGTTGAGCTCCGAACGGATGCGCTCAACGATGGGCTCGATCGGGACCTCTTCGGACAACTCGCGCATTCCGACCGATATCTCGGACTCGATCTTCATGTCGAAGGCGAACCCCTCGAGGATCAACTTGACCGACAGATATTCAATGACTGCTTCGGTTCTTCCACCTCCGAGACGTGGGACGACCTTGATGACCGACAAGTGGTCCGACACGTCACCCAGAAATTCCATAACAGCGATCGCAAGTGCTCCGATCCGCGCGATCTTTTGACCGTCCAATCGGGCGATTGAAATTTCGTCGCCGTTGGGACCTCCCCTTTGCTTCCACGCGGTGAGATCTATGCTAAGAACGGGACTTTTCATCACAACCTCCTTGGTCTCAGACCAAGCTTCATTTCCGCTCACCACGAGCAGACGGCCGTATAGTCACACGTCCAACAACTTCGGTCAAGACGCACGCTTTCTTATTTGAATGCGAAGGTAGCGATGTTTTTTATGATCTCTTCGTTGACCGCTTCGCGCGAAAGCGAGCCGTCGACTTCGACGAGAAGGCCAAGTTCGCGGTAGCGTTCGATGACGGGCTGCGTGAGCGTGCGGAATTTCTCGAGGCGATTCGCAAGTGCGGTGCGGCTGTCGTCGCCGCGCTCCCCGCGGTCGTTGAGCTCTTTGGCGGCGTCGAAACGTTTCCACACTTCCTCTTCGCTGAGGCGTAGCAGTACGACAGCTTTGATCGGGTGCCCCGCGTCGGCCGTCGCCTTCATAACGGTCACTTCCTCGCCTTGAAGTCGTCCGACGGCGCTCAAGACGAGCGGTTTGCCGGCGAATTGCGGATCCGAGAGATACGCGACCATGATCTTGAGGTATAAGTCGCTCGGTATGAGATCGCCCGTCGCCATGATGCGCTCCAGCTCAGCCTGATCGGTATGGCTTCGCAAGATGTCGCCGCCGGCAACGAGCAATGCCCCGAGATGATCGGCGAGAATTTTCCCTTGCGTATCTTTGCCGGCGAAGGGGACTCCGAACACGTTTATCGAACCTGCTCCTAACCATTCTGTGATCAATTTTGTCCGTTCATCCATGTCCACATAATACACCTTTCTGCGCACAGGCCGGGTAGCGAGCCGTTTTCCGGTGGTATGATGGAAACACATTATTGTTCTAAATTTTTATTATGCATACCTATATAAAGTTCTTTAAAGACATCGTCCTCGCCGACATTCCGGAAGTGGGCGGCAAGAATGCCTCTCTGGGGGAAATGGTCCACTATTTGGCACCACAGGGAGTCAATCTGCCGAACGGTTTCGCGACCACGGCCAAAGCATACTATTACTTCCTCGAGAAAGCGGGCATCAAGGATGAGATCGCGCAGATCTTGAGCACGATCAACGTCAACGACGTCACCGACGCCGAGCCGAAAGCCGCGCGCATCCGTCAGCTCATCATCGACGCCAAGTTCCCTGAAGATTTCGAAGCGGAGGTCCGCCAGGGCTACCAGGAGCTCTGCAAGATCTGCGGCCAAGAGAATCTCATCGTCGCCATTCGCTCCAGTGCGACCGCCGAAGACCTTCCGAACGCGTCTTTTGCCGGCCAGCAGGAATCATTCCTCAATATTTCCGGCGAGGAAGACGTCATCCTCTCGGCCAAGAAGTGCATCGCATCGCTCTTCACTGATCGCGCGATCACGTATCGCGTCAACAACGGCTTCGACCACACGAAGATCGCGCTCTCCGTCGGCGTTCAGCAGATGGTCGCTGTGCACGCGCATGCCGCAGGCGTCATGTTCACCATTGATACCGAATCCGGCTTCAAGAACGCGGTCGTCGTGAGCGCGGTCTACGGCCTCGGTGAGAACATCGTCTTGGGCCATGCCAATCCTGATGAATTCACCGTCTTCAAGCCGACGATGGCGATCATCCGCCGCAAGCTCGGTTCCAAGAAAGTGAAAATGATTCCGGTCGCCAACGACAAGACCGAGAATCTCGAAGTCCCGCTCGAAGACCAGCGCAAGTACGCGATCACCGACGAGCAGGTGAAGACGCTCGCCACGTGGGCCGTCGCCATCCATGAGCACTATGGCAAACCGATGGACATCGAATGGGCGCTCGACGAAGTTGACGGCAAAATGTACATCGTGCAGGCGCGCGCCGAGACGGTGCAATCGCGCAAAAATCCGAACGAGATCGAAGCGTATGTGCTGATGGGCAACGGTCCGCTCCTTACGAAAGGTACACGTGTCGGCAATAAGATCGGCGCCGGCAAAGCGACTCGCATCATGAATCTCAAAGAGATCGGCAAATTCAATGACGGCGATGTCCTCGTGACGGAAATGACCGACCCGGACTGGGTCGAGATCATGCGGCGCGCGAGTGCGGTCGTCACTGATAAGGGCGGACGCACCTGCCACGCCGCGATCGTCTCCCGCGAGCTCGGGATCCCGTGCGTCGTCGGCACTGCCGATGCGACGGCCAAGATCCCCGACGGCAGCGACGTCACGGTGACCTGCGCCGGCGGCAACGAGGGCATCGTCTACGGTGGCATTCTCAAATACGAAGTCCACAAGACCGACATTCAAAATCTCCCGAAGACCAAGACGAAGATCATGATGAACGTCGGCTCTCCTGACCTCGCGTTCGAATACTCGCAGATCCCCAACGACGGCGTCGGCCTCGCACGCGAGGAATTCATCATTGATTCGCACATCAAGATCCACCCGATGGCACTCCTCAAATTCGACGAGCTTCAGGATCAGGAGGCGAAGAAGACGATCGAAGACCTCACGATGGGCTACACCGACAAAGCGCAGTACTACGTCGACAAGCTCGCCGAAGGCATCGCGACGATCGGCGCGGCGTTCCATCCGCGCGACGTCATCATCCGCTTCAGCGACTTCAAGACCAACGAATACGCCAATCTTATCGGCGGCAAGCAGTTCGAGCCGGAGGAGAACAACCCGATGATCGGTTGGCGCGGAGCGAGCCGCTACTACGATCCGAAATTCCAAGCGGCCTTCGAGCTCGAGTGCCGCGCATTCTTGAAGTGCCGCAACGAAATGGGGCTCACCAACATTAAAGCGATGATCCCGTTCTGCCGCACGCTCGACGAGGCGCGCAAGTGCCTCGGCGTGATGGAAGGGCAGGGGCTCCGCCGCGGTGAGAACGGCTTCGAGGTCTACGTCATGTGCGAGATCCCGGCCAACGTCATCCTTGCGAGCCAGTTCGCCGACCTCTTCGACGGTTTCTCGATAGGATCGAACGATCTCACTCAGCTCGCGCTCGGCGTCGACCGCGACAACAGCGCGGTCGCGCATGTGTACAGCGAGAGCAACGAGGCGGTGAAGGAGCTCATTCGCACGGTCGTCAAAGTCGCGCACGAGAAGCACGTGAAGATCGGCCTCTGCGGCCAGGCGCCGTCGGACAATCCCGAATTCGCGGCGTTCCTCGTCGAGATCGGCATCGACAGCATGTCGCTCGCACCTGATTCCGTCATTCAAACGACGATCCAGACCAAGGAGATCGAAGATCGATTGGGGCGCTAACCAATAATCAAAGTCCAAAGAAAAACACCCGGTGAGGGTGTTTTTCTTTATATTTGTTTGCTCTGTTACAATGGTCATATGAAGGCGATTGCATTTATCGATGCCTCCAATTTATTCTACGGAGGTAAGAAGTCGCTCGGCTGGAGTATCGATTACCAGGAACTGCTAACGTACCTTAATGAAAAGTATGGTATTGGAAAAGCATATTTTTTCGGCGGTGTTGAGGTGTATCGTTTTGATTTTGACTACCTAACATACGATTCAGTCCCTATACGGCAGCTGGAAACCTATCTCGTCGAGTTGATCGAGCACGATGGTTCCCGAATGAGTGAAGCAAAGCTACTGCTTTTGGATCGTCACCTTAAGCGTGTCCGTTTTTATGCACTGCTTGAACAATTTGGCTATTCACTCATTCTGAAACCCGTGAAGACGTATCGTGACGAGGATGGCAACCAAACTCGAAAGGCGAACTGTGATGTTGATATGTCGTTCTGCATGATGAAAGAGCGCGAAAGTTACAGTCGAGCTGTCGTGTTGTCCGGCGATGGAGACTTCCTTCCGGTGCTCAAGTTTTTGAAGAAAAGCGGTAAAGAGGTGATCGTCCTTGCTCGAAGTGCCCGTACCGCAAAAGAGATCAAACAGTTCGCGGGCAGTAATTTTAGGGATTTTGAATATTTGCGAGAGCGCCTCAAGCGTGACGAACCAGAGCAGTAAGAATGTCTGCGGTATATAGCAAACAGCGAGCGGCACCCATATAGGATGCCGCTCAGGTCTGATGTGCTCAGTGTAGATGTAAAAGGTGAAAAGTCAATGAATTTAAGGTGGTGACAACTCCACGAGGTTCAACCGTGCGGTCAGGCTCCGTCCGACAATCCCGAATTCGCAGCCTTCCTCGTAGAGATCGGTATCGACAGCATGTCGCTCGCACCGGATTCCGTCATCCAAACGACGATCCAGACCAAAGAGATCGAAGACCGCCTGGGCCGCTAATCAATTAGCAACGTTAAAGAAAGACGCCCGGGAGGGGGTGATCTGGCAAAATACTCTTTAATTTTATCGGGCTATTCGTCAAATCTTAGTTTGGCAGAGGCGGAACTGCTTGTAAAAAAGGCGGCCGAGGATGCCCGAAAGGCACCAGGTGTTGGTGCATTGGGTGATTATTATATTTTGCCAGAAAAAGTTGGATGATTGGGGTCTGACCCCACAAAAGTTCAGGAATCGTGTTGCAAAAATCATTAGAGGGAATTGGGGTCGTTGTTTGAGCTAGGTTTCGCCTCGCTCGCCCAAAAAGAAGAACCGCCTCAACATGAGACGGTTCAGAAGAACGTTCGTCGGCTGGCTCGTGAGTCAGAGCTTCTTGCGCAACTCCATTTGTCGGAGTCCGTCGAGGATCTGATGCGCCGCATTGCCCGGATCTTCCAGGCCAGCTGCGGCGCGCGCCGAAACAGAATCGATGTGGTCGGCGGCCTCGAGATCGCGGGTCGTGAACTCCTTGCCTTTCGACAGGATCTCCTTCAGCGCGCGATAATTCCTCGCATCGATGACGCCGCAGTAGAGGAGGATGTCGGAGTAATCGACTGCCTCCCGGTACATCATTCGAAGTAGGGGACGGCGGGTCTTAATGACATCCCACGCGTTTCGAGCGTCTCGGAAGTCGTGAACGAAATTGTTCAGCATATCCTCGTTGATGATCCCGCGTTCCGCAGCGAGGTTGAGCAGGTCAGCCGACGCGCGGAGGTTCCTGAAGTATTCGCCGGCCGTATTTGCCTCCGGCCCTTGAATCATCGAGATCTCGACTTTGGTCATTGCGCTCGCTCCTCCATTGAGCACGAGTAAAGCCAGAATAGCTGCTAGTGCGGCGCCTTGCTCCATGGCTATTCCTTTCGACAAGCCAGAATGGCTCGAAATGTTCTTACGTAATACTACACGAAATACGACATGAGTCAATAGTGAATTTTGATCTGACCCCACAAAAGTTCAGGAATCGTGTTGCAAAAAGCATGAGAGGGAATTGGGGCTGGTCATCATTTCGTGGCGAGGTTTCGCCTCGCGTTAGCTTAAAACAGAAAACCCACCGAAGCGGATCTTCCGCTTTGATGGGTTCAGGAGCCGCGAACCATTCGTTCGAGAATCTCCGCTTGGTTCCTCGTGATCGTTCCGACGGCGTCGTAGAGCGGGTCGAAGAAGTCGTCGCCCGCAGCGATCGCTCCGGAAAGCGTGAAGAGAATTGCGGCAGACTTCCAGACCATCGGGTCGGGATTATCCTTTTCCGCCGTCGCGAGAGCCTTGACCGCTTCTCGGAATTCCTTGCGATCCATTCGAGTTCTCCAGCTTTGTGCGGCATTGCACTGCCGCCATTATAGCATAATAAAATCATATTGTCAAACATACGGATGACTGGGGTCTGACCCCAGAAAAGTTCAGGAATCGTTTGAGCTAGGTTTCGCCTCAGCCGCGGGCGTTGACAGACGTCATTAAAGATTTATAATACTTTGAGATAAATTTGATCGCTGGCACAGGCCTTCGATCCGCGCAGTGGGAGCCATCCAATGACCAAAAGCGAAAAGATGACCGCGCAGCGCGTCGAAAGTCTGACGCGCGGCGGAATGGAATTGTTCTGCAAGATATTGTGGTGTGCAGCGCCGCCTGAGGTACAGGTGAAGTATCCGCGATTCGCTGACGGCGACGTGGTCATCGATGAAAAGTTTCTCGATGGCGTGAAGGACGAGGACATAACGGGATTCCGACTCGCCCTCAAGATACTTTTTGAAGTCGACGACTCGTTCAAGGCGGCGGACTACATCCGTGATGAAGGGTCGAACACTATGCTCGTCGACGTCTCGCTCATCGCGTGCCGTCTCGGGAGCCCCGGATCGATGGGCGATGTCGAGTGCTACTTCTTGCGTGAGCTTGATCGGGAACGTGCCGAGCTCAAATCCCTCAAGAAGTCCGCCGCGCTGGACACACCGCCGAAGTGGATCCTGAAGTACGTCGGGAGAGGTTTGGCCCGCTACGAACATCTGAAAGAGCTCCGCGCTCCTGAACTCGTCATCAAGAACGAGATCAAAATGTGGGGCGGCGCCAAAGATCTTTCGCTGAATGAACGGGCAACCATCGTTCTGAAGCGCATGATCAGAAGTCAGAAATCCGCCGTTGCCTCGCTCGAAGGGATCCTGGCCGAACTCCCGAAGGGCAACTTCACTCCGGCCATGTTGCTTCTCGGCGAAAGTCTTGAAGCTTCGGCCCACGAGTTCGAAGATGTGCGGTCGGGTGAATTCTTCGACATGAAGACGGGGAGGATGAGAACGAAGAGCGGCGAGCTCTCGGAGTTCGTTCGCACCTCAAAGAAGGGAGGACTCTTCTTCGACAGAGACGCGATCGGAACCGGTTACCAGTTCTTCAGGGCACTGCTCGATGTCCTTCAACCAACTGTCGGCAGAGCCTGAACTCGCCGATCAGATCAAACTCGCACTCCGCCCCCCGGCGGAGTGTTTCTTTTTAGGTATTGAATCGGCTTCCTCATACTTAAAAAGAAGAACCGTCCGCCGCGGGGAAATGCCGTCAGATACCTTTTCTTTCTATTCTCTAATTCACCACTAGAGCACCTCCCATTTCTACGATCACTTTGTGATCAAGAAAAGTAGGTCGCGCGCGAATAAGCGAATAGTTCGCCAAGCTCTGAGCTTGGTAGGGATTTCATGGCCCCGTTAAGCGATTTCGGTTTTCAGTTTTTTACCAAGCTCTGAGCTTTGTAGTTCATCACGGTATTAAACAGAAAACCCACCGAAGCGGGTCTTCCGCCTGGTGGGTTCATGAGCCAATTCTTGATCTTCGTTTGATCAGTTCGACCGCGCGATCGAAACCCGCCACGAAGTCCGGGAGAGATGCGTCGAGGATCTTCACGATATCGTCTTCGGTCGTGCCGCCCGAGTCGTTCAACTCGACCTCATCCATGGACTTGCGCCCGCCGAAGACCTTCTCAGGTTCTGTGATCTCCTGCGTTTGCAGCGGACCTTTGACTGACCCGATCACCGATTCTGACGACCACTTGAAGAGGTCGGCCATGAGGTCCATGGCCTCTTCCGGTGTCCGTGCGAATGCTTGAACGACAGGCCACACCTTGTCGAACAGGAGTGTCCAGAGCCAATTATCCTGCGTCAGCGAGCCGTTGTAGAGCGGCCGACCGATGTTCCGCTGCCGCGCGAAGAATTCCGTAAAGGCCATGCAGAGCAGCACCTGCGCGTCGCCGTATTGGTTGGTCTCGTCCAGCTCGTCGTAGAAGACGCGCTTAATTCTATTCAAGAACTCCTGGCGCTCCGCGCCGCGCTTCATCCATGCCTCGGTCATCGAATTACTCCCTCGATGTGTCCCGCCGTGCCGGGCTCTGGCGACACGGTACAACATTCGTTGATACTTGTCCCGCCTTCGCCAAGCTCTGAGCTTGGTAGGGATTTCATGGCCCCGTTAAGCGATTTCGGTTTTCAGTTTTTTACCAAGCTCTGAGCTTTGTAGTTTTTTGACGCTTGACTGCGCGGACGCGAGATGAAATCTTTATGAATGTAGGTCTTTGTCAGTTTTTCAGGTTGAACGTTAGTTTCTCAGACCAGACGGGAGAACTTCGATGCACAGATTTCTGATCATCGTGACAGCTGCGGTCGTGTTTGCCTCGGCTGTGGTCGCCGGCGAACCTCCGCACCAGTTCAGTCAGCCGCCTCCACCCGAGGGGACAGAAGCTATCTCGTTCGAGCACAAGACGATCGTGTGCAAGAACCTCGACGCGGTCAAGGCGATCGTCGTTGCCGGCAAAGAGTCCGCCGGTGCATTCGACGATCAATTCGCCGTGTTCGCAGAGAAGAAAGCATGTCTTCCCGATTATGTGTACGTCAACGGCGTGACCGTCGGCGAAAGCGTTGATCTCGGCGTGAATGTGATCGGCGGCATTCGTCGGCATGACTACGCCGTCCATGTCGGGAACATCAACGAGGAATTTTATGTTTTGTACGAGCAGGGTGAGATCCCTGACGTTCAAGCAGAAGGAGATGGCACGCCCATCTGAGGTCTACCGTGAGTCTAATGGATCCTCGCGACACAAATGCACTCCCGCAGTGGGGGTGCATTTATGTTATGTGAAGTAATAACGCGTTTTCCACTTCCCTCAAAAAGGCCTCAAAAGCGGTGGTATTATGGGGCATAAGATACGTGCCCTGGATGATAGGTTCGTCGCGCGCATCCATATCTTCATTCCATTATGTGGATCCAGCCTGTTGACCCGTTCGCAAATCTCGCGCTCTCGGCTATTTGCGCGGTTTTGCCGATCGTTTTGCTTGCCGCACTTCTCTTGAGCCGGAAGGTGAGCGGGATGGTGGCGAGCATTGTGGCACTCGTTGCCGCGCTTCTTGTCGCGGTATTCGCATATGGCATGCCGGCGCAGCTCGCCGGGCTTTCCGCGCTCTATGGAATGGCGAGCGGTCTCTTGCCGATAGGGTGGATCGTGTTGAGCGCGGTATTTTTGTACAACTTGAGCGTTGAGAGCGGGAGCTTTGCCGTCGTACGTGAAAGTATCGAATCCGTGACGTCCGACAGGCGACTGCAGGCACTCTTGGTCGCTTTCTGCTTCGGCGCATTTCTCGAAGGTGCAGCGGGATTCGGCGCTCCGGTCGCGATCACCGCGGGCATGCTCGTTGGCTTAGGATTCGAAGCGGTATACGCCGCGAGCATTTGTCTATTGGCCAACAGCGCGCCGGTCGCTTTTGGTGCTATTGGTATCGCGGTCATTACCGCCGGGCATATTGCGAACATCGATCCGAATGTGTTGAGCAGAATGATCGGGCATCAGCTTCCGTTCATCGCGTTCATTATCCCGCTCTGGCTCGTGGTTATTATCGCCGGATGGCGCGGAGCGCGCGAGGTATGGCCTGCGATCTTGGTCACCGGACTTTCATATGCGATTACGATGTTCCTCACCGCAAGCTATCTTGGGCCGACGTTGCCGGACATTTTTGCATCAATGGTTTCGCTTATTTGTCTCGTCACGTTACTATCTTTTTGGCGGCCGAGGACGGTGTGGCGATTCCCGAGCGAATCCGCCGCGCAGGTGGATAGAGGAGCATCGAAGCACAGCTTCGGTGAATTGGTCCGCGCGTGGACGCCGTATCTCTTGTTGATCACGTTCATAACAAACTGGGCATTGCCCGGTTTCCAAAGCATCGTCGGACGCGTGACGGATGTGATACCGTTCGGCGCGCTTGCACACGCGGTCGTGGCCAATGGGCAAACGGTCACGGTGAATTACTCGTTCGGCTGGCTCTCCGCGGCGGGGACGGGGATCCTCTTCGCGGCGATCGCGACGATCATATTGCAACGCATTCC
>PLSR01000017.1:205639-218107 GCA_003164215.1 Candidatus Kaiserbacteria bacterium
TTTCTCGGTTGGATCGGCGTCTTTCTCACGGGAAGCGATACGTCGAGTAACGCGCTCTTTAGCGGCGTTCAGCTACGCACCGCGCAGGCGCTCGGCATCAATCCGGTCTTGACCGTTGCGGCGAACAGCTCCGGCGGTGTGGCGGCGAAGATGATCTCGCCGCAAAGTATCGCCGTCGCGACCGCATCGACCAAGCTCGTCGGCAGGGAAGGAGAGCTCTTCCGTCGCACGGTATTGCATAGTCTCGGGATCGTGACCATCGTCGGCTTGCTGACCTATCTTCAAGCATATTTCCTTACCTGGATGGTGCCGGCTTACACTTCAGCGAGCGCGGCAGCGGTCGCGACATTCGGCCGCGGGGATATCGTCATGCTGATGTGCTCGGCTCTCGCACTCGTTGCGCTTTTTGCCTTTAACTCAAATATCTCAAATCAACACAAGTCATCAGATGCCGCCCCATTTCCGGGTGTATGATGACTCGCAATATGGATACATCACTCGCATCACTTATCAATTTACATGGAAAGATCGCCATCGTGACCGGTGGCGCAATGGGAATCGGGTATGGCATCGCTGCGCGTTTAGCGGAAGCCGGAGCTTCTGTCGCGATCGCAGATCGTAATGCAAACGAAGCGCAGGCGTCAGCCGAGAAACTTAATGCAAAAGGATATAGTGCCGCGGCATTTGCGGTAGACGTTTCTGATGAAGCGAGCGTACAGCAGATGATCGAGCAAGTCATCGCGAAGTGGGAGAGCGTTGATATACTCGTCAACAACGCCGGCATCTATCCGAACGTTACGCTGGCGCAAATGACGAGCGCGGATTTCGACAAAGTGATCGCGGTGAATCTGCGAGGAGTTTTTTTGTGCACGAAGTATGTATCAGAGCGAATGATCGCACGCGGCGACGGCGGCAAGATCATCAACATCACCTCGATAGACTCTGTGCACCCGTCATCGATCGGGCTCGCGCATTATGATGCGACGAAGCATGGCGTATGGGGATTCACCAAGAACGTCGCGCTCGAACTCGCACCGCATCACATATGGGTCAACACGGTCGCACCGGGAGGAATTCGCACGCCGGGCGGCGCAGGTGGTAAGACCGCCGAAGAGATCGCGAACGATCCGGCATTCGCCCCGTTCCTCAAGAAAATTCCAATGGCCCGCATGGGCGAGCCCGACGACATCGGCCGCGCCGTATTCTTCCTCGCGTCCGATCTTTCTTCATATATGACCGGCACGCAGATCGTGGTGGACGGTGGATATTTGCTGGCGTAGAAGTAGTACTAAAAAAAGAGACCGCAGAGCGAATCGTACGGCCTCCAATGCAACAACGTGAGATCGATCGCGTTATTTTTCGGGAAGACCGTCGCAGTCTTCGCGAAATTTCGTCTGCAAGTACGTCCGCCAGTTCGTCAGAAATTCATGCCGAAGGCGTTGGCAATCATCTCCTGCGTCGAGTCCAAGCGCGTCAGAGACTTGCGCGCACCGCTCGTCATGAAGGCCCGCAAAGTTCTCGTTCCGATGTTTCTTGATCTTCCCGCAAATTCGCTTTACCTGCGCGGGGTTGATCTCGCCATCCTCTATCATGTGCTGATAGTGGAGCATCTTCGTTGGCACTGCTTCGTCTGCCTGTGTGGCGCGAGCTGTCGCTCCCAAAAGAACGAGCACGAGCGCACCAAGCGTGAAAATTTGTCGCATCGAAGATCCCCCACATTCGCGTCGTGCAACGCCTGCAGAGCACGCTACCGCAAACCCTTCTTCCGCGCAAATAAAACTTCCATTAATGGAAGTTACAGGATAGAGTACAATGATCCCATGGTTAAAAGAATAGATGTCGACATCAGAAGACCGAAGTCACATTCCCGGAAGACAGCGAAGCGCCTTGCGGCAAAGGCAGCGATGCTCGCCGCCCGGAAGTCCTGACGTACATAGGCGAGAGATGCTCCCGAAAGAGAGATGCCCAACACGGAGGTTGGGCAAGCTCATCGCGGCGAGCCTTTGTTTGCTTTGAAGGCGCCACTGCCGGAATCAAGACCGAACGAGCTGACAAGACCGGGTATCGCCCGCGGCAGATTCCTATTACGCCAACAATCATCGCAGTAGGCGGTACCTTCTCTGACCGGTTTTCCGCAACGCTCTCCTGTATTGGGGTTCAATCCGTGACACGTTACCGTATTCACTTTTTCGGCAAACTGCTTTCGAACACTGACTGATATTGACATAGTGCGATCCTCCTACCCGAACTATAGTCGAAAATGTCTGAAATACATATCAGTAGGTAACAAGCTCGAGTCCTACCAAGGGTAGGATTTCTTATGTTGCAAAATAAGGGGATTTTAGGGGCTCCCGAACGTAGACATGTTCAGAACCCTGGTTTGGAAGATGCTTGAGCGGGGAATACGGTTTTTTCGATCGGTAGACAGTGCCCGAATCCGTTTGATAGAAGAGCAGGAAAAGAAAAAACTGCCCTCGCGACTCGCGCGTAGCGGGGGCAGTTTTGGTCCGGGTGCGGCAAGCTAAGCGATATTCGATGCGATTCTTGCTCGCTTCTGATCATCGTCTAGACGCCTGTATTTCTGCAGGCAGTCTTGCGGTGTGGGACGCATGTCGTAGTCGGGGATCTTGATCTCGAACAGAGGTTTGGAAGGCCGATTCATTACTGGAACGGGATCTAAAACCATGGGGGGATTTCGAGGCACTCCTGCAGTTCAAGGATGCTTACGATGAGGTAGCTAAAAATGGCGGCTTTGCATCAATCTTGCACAGAAACGCTGATGCCCCGCCCACTGCAAACGATAGAACCAAAGTTGCTATGATGGTAGAGGATTTGCAGATAATCATGGGTGATGGTTCTAGCACCCATAGACATCAATATTCGCATAGACCAGATCAGCTATACCACCTACACATAATTGCATTTAAGTCTCATGCCCAAATGGTTCATAATCGCCTGATGCAAGCTGCCGAGGAATCTGACGCCATTGCCATTAAAAAAACTGAGACAAATCACATGACCAAGGAGCTATCAGTTGCGGAAAAAAAGAAGCTCTTCATTTTGGAAAAATTGAACGAGGAATGGGAATTGCTACCTAAGCAACTTGAACCGAAATTAATCAAACTTCACTGGTCTCGATATGAAAAATGGCTGAAGGATTCTGGTATACCAGACAATGGCCAATTGATGAATATTTTACTCGGTCTCCAAGAAAAGGGTTTGATAACAGACTGTAAATGGGTGAACCCAGCCAGATAATCTATGAATGAACTTTGGATAACATTGCCGAATAATTTTGGGAAGCGCTATAAAAAATATAAGGCGTCGCTTGGATTCACGTCAACAGAGGCCTCAATAGTACCGCAAAAGACAGATGAATATACAAATAATGATGGGGCGGATCATCTGAGCCAAAATGACACGCAAGATAAAGTGAACGTCCAGACACAACATGGGTCGCTTACTCTGAATAAGGATACGGGAGACTTTCGATTCAATGACACAAGTGGAAATCTTAACCCCAGTGGTCAAGAATTTACCGTGTTATTGAAATTAATGACCTCAAAAAATTACAAGGCCAACTATGTCACTCTTATAACGGGAAACGTTTCAAAGAGCTCTAAGCGAAGCCTTACGTTTATCATAAGAAATTTGAAAACAGCTCTGGGTATTCTGCCAGTAAAAGATGCAAAGAATGAGGATATATTCGGCAATATACCAAATGTTGGATACAAGCTCCTGATTTAGTTCATTCCTAAATCACACCTGATTCACATCAGGAGCACAATACCCCCATAACTTTTCCGTACCTTGTTTTCATCGTGTGCGCGATTATGATCGAGCGTTTTCGGATTGTAGAAAAACGCGCATTACATGCCCGCGAATTTCAAGCAAAAAGACATAGAGACGCTCACAGAAATAATCGAAAGGGATTATGGCGTTGCTCTCAATGATGAGGAGGCGGGTCAGCTCGGCTTCTCGTTGTTGAAAATAACACGTCTAACAATGGGGGCATTCAATCGGGTGGAGGAACAAAGATCTGTGGCAATTATGAGTTAAATCTTATTTTCAGTGACGGTTCAGGGTGAAGACCTAGTAGTCGCGCACCTTGGACCGTCACTGGGCATCGCGACTACTATGGAAAACGATATACAAAAACATATGCTCGAATATCTGGAAAAGGGATTCTCCGTTATTCCGATCGGCATCGACAAAAAACCACTCATCCCCTCATGGAAAGAATATCAATCGCGTAAGCCGACCAGCGAGGAGATCGCAGTATGGTGCAGCACACTCAATCCAGTGGGAATAGGCATTATTACCGGCAAGATTTCAGGAATTGTCGTACTGGACCTGGACGTTGGTGCCGACACTAGCGGACTACATCTCCCACCCACACCCTCTGTTAAGACTGGTGGCGGCGGTTCACACCACTATTTCAAGCCAGCGTCCAGGACAGCGATTCAATGCTCAATCGGGTTCAGACATAAAATGGATTTCAAAGCCGAGGGTGGATACATCATTGCGCCTCCTTCTTTGCATAAGTCTGGTAAACACTATGAATGGTCGATTTCCTTTGAGGACGAAAGTCTTGCTGAAATGCCGGACTGGTTGCTACAAGAGGTCGCAGGAAAAAACACATCAAAAAAGGATTGGGACAAGATTTCGGCAGGTGTAGGAAAAGGAGAGCGGAATGACACTGCAGCCGCATATATTGGCAAGATCCTGCGTGGACTCTCTGAGGCCGACTGGGAAAGCGTGGGGTGGGGCAGTGCTATAGCATGGAACAAAAACAACACACCACCGCTGCCTGAGAAAGAATTACGCAGTGTCTTTGACTCAATTGCGACAGCGGAAAAAGATCAGAGATCCAAGAGTGATAAAGAAGATGGCACCCATGCGAGCAGGATCATAAAGGAGATACTCTCGGCCGATGTACTCCTTTTTCACGACCAATCAAAGGACGGATATATTGCGCCCAACAATAATGGATCTGAAGTAGTGAGGATTCGATCCAAACAATTCAATCGTTGGATCTCAAAGATCAGCTGGCAGAAGTTCGGAAAGCCCATTCGAAGCGAGGACATCCGCACCGTCCTCGGTACGCTCGAGGGTATCGCGACTTTCGACAAGGATCTGCACACGCTGCATGTCAGGACAGCGTTCCACGACAATGCTGTTTGGTACGATCTCGGAAAATCCGTAGTGAGAATATCAAAGGAAGGTTGGTCGGTCATAGACGATCCGCCGATACTCTTCCGCCGTTTTCCTCATCAGGAAGCGCAAGTGACGCCGGTACGGGGTGGTTCCATTGCTCAAATCCTCGACTTCGTGAACATACGGAATGAGCAAGAAAAGCTGCTAATTCAGGCGTGGTGCGCAGCGGGTATTATCCCGGACTTCCCGCACCCTTTTTCTACATTCCACGGGCCACAGGGCTCCGGCAAGAGCACCACGGTGAGTGTCTTCAAACAGCTTCTCGACCCGTCGCAGATAAAGCTTTCGTCGCCGCCTGATAACTTTCGCGAGTTCATACAGTTGGGTTCGCATCATTGGTTTCTCCCCATCGATAATCTGAGCGGACTCTCCGAATGGTTATCTGACGCCCTCTGCCGCGCATGTACGGGCGAAGGATTCAGTAAGCGGGAGCTGTATTCGGATGACGACGATGTGGTGTATTCATTCCAAAACATGGGAAGTCTCAACGGCATCAATCTCGTCGTCGAAAAGCCCGACTTGCTGGAGCGATGCATCATCTTCGGACTCGAGAAATTCGAGCGGGTGGAAAACCTGACGAACTTCACTCGGCGCTTCAACGAAGCGCGGCCGCTCATTCTTGGTGCAATGTTCGATGCAGTATCGGGAGCTCTGAAAAGGATTGATGATGTTCCGCAAGAGAACGGGTTCCGTATGTCCGATTTCGCCCGGTGGGGATGCGCGATTTCAGAGGCCATCGGATACACAGCCAATGATTTCATTACGGCATACCGATCAAATATCAAACTCCAGCATCAAGAGGCCATAGATGCGAGTCCTATAGCGCAGGCGATAGAGATGCTCATGAAAGACCAAAATGAGTGGAAAGGAACACCTACCGAACTCCACAGGCTGCTCGAGAAACTTGCGGAAGATCAGCATATCGATAAGCGGTCTGAAACTTGGCCGAAAGCGGCTAATTGGATGTGGAGACGCATTACACCCATCGTTACCAATTTGCGCGCGAGGGGGATCAGGGTCGATCGAACAAGTGGTGATGAGCGAATTATCAGCTTTGTAAAGGTAACGGAAAATGCCGTCGATGCTGTCAGTGGCGTCAGCGAGACGGAAGTTACTACAGAAGCGACTGACAGCACTGAATGCGTTGTTGTGGGGGATGCTGACGGTGCAATCTTCCACGAACAATTGGAAGACTCGCAGCATGACACCATTGACAGCATTTTCTAACAATTAACCAAACACATTTATGACCAAAACAACAAAAACACTCACCTGGACTATCGAAAAACGAAAGGTCGCCGACCTGCTGCCCGCTGGATACAACCCGCGAAAAATGACTGAAAACGAGCGTCGCGACCTCGAGGATTCGATAAAGGAATTTGGCACGGTCGTGCCGGTGATCTTGAATACGGGAACGAGAGAAAACGTCCTCATCGGCGGTCACCAGCGCGTATCCATTTACGCTGACCTCGGCATACAAGAAATCGATGTCATGGTGCCGAGCAGGGAATTGAATGAGATCGAAGAACAACGCCTCAATCTGCGACTCAACAAGAATACCGGAAGCTGGGACGAGACCTTGCTGAAAGAGATGGACATGCAGATGCTCATGGACATTGGATTCGGTGACGACGAGCTGCAATCGTTATTCGATGATGTCGATGTGCTCGACGATGAATTCGATGTCGAGAAAGCGATCAGAGAGACGAAAATGGCACGGACAAAGACTGGTGATCTATGGCAATTGGGAACGCACAGATTACTGGTCGGTGACTCAACCGATCAAGATCAGGTCAAACGCCTCATGGATACCGACCGAGCAGACATTGTGTACTGCGATCCGCCGTACAACATCGGTCTGGATTACTCAAAAGGGGTGAGTACCGAGGGTAAGTATGAGGGGTCGTATTCGGGCAAAAAAGACTCACAAAAGGATACCATCTATGCCGCATTCCTCAGTGCGAGTATTACAGCGGCACTCGGTAGTTCGAAGCCAGACGCTCACGTTTTCTACTGGTGCGACGAGCGGTATATATGGCTCATTCAGACGCTATACCGTGAGCATAAGATCGACAATAAGCGCGTATGCCTGTGGATCAAGAACAACTTCAATATGACTCCGCAAGTGGCATTCAATAAAGCGTGCGAGCCATGCGTGTATGGGACGCAGGGAAAACCACATCTCAACCGAAACATCACCAATAGCAACGAGTTGCTCAACAAGGAGATTGGTAGCGGCAATCAGGTGCATGACGAGATACTCGAAATGCTCGATTTGTGGCTGGAGCGTCGAGACAACGCGCAATCCTACGAACACCCAACACAGAAGCCTGTGACGCTCAACGAGAAACCGCTCAAACGGTGCAGTGCTCCCGGGCATATTATCTTCAGTGGATTCGCAGGAAGCGGTAGCGACCTTATCGCGTGCGAACAGCTCGGGCGTATGTGGCGAGGCATGGAGATAGACCCGATATTCGCGACCGTATGCATCGATCGATGGGAAGCGTTTACAAACACTAAAGCCATACTGCTATGACTATCACACAAGGGGATATTTGGCAGCTCGGTGAACACGTGATCGGTTGTGGTAGTTCGCTCGACGCGGCGTTTGTGAGTAAGGTTGTCGGTGATAGAAAAATCCGCACCATCGTCACTGATCCACCGTACGGGGTTGCGTATGTGGAGGGTAAGCGCGACTTCAATAAGCTTGGGGCGACAGACAAAGTCATCATAGGCGACCAGCTTCAGACAGATACGGAATACTCGGCATTTACCAAACAATGGCTTGGCGCGGTCGCTCCGCATCTCGAGTCCTACAATGCCGCATATATCTTCAATAGCGACCTGATGTATCCGGCATTGCGATCAGGAATGAAAGCCGCAGGTTTCTACTACAGCCAAGGATTGATATGGGTTAAGAATACAAGCATCCTCGGACGAAAGGATTATTTACCGATGCATGAGCTTATCGCCTATGGCTGGCATGGCCGTCACAAGATGGAACGGTCGAAAGCCAAGAGTGTGTTGTTCCATCCGAAGCCCGCACGATCGAAGCTGCATCCCACACAGAAGCCGGTAGGGTTACTTCGCAAACTCATACCAAACTCAACTCGCCTGAACGAGTATGTCTATGACGCATTCCTCGGCGGTGGTTCGACACTCATTGCCTGTGAGCATCTCGGTCGAAGATGCATCGGTATAGACCTCGAAGAGGGCTACATCGAAACGGTTATCGCGCGATGGGAGAAACTGACGGGCAAAAAAGCCACAAAACTATGAAAAACGAAATGCCGAAAAATGCCGAACGTAAGGGGGTGTATCGAACACAGGATTTTGAGACGTATGTGCTGTGGAAATCACTCCCGGCATTCCTGCGAGGGCAACCACGACAGGCACTGGAAAAGCTCGGGCTTGATGAGGATATCGTGCTCGGACTTCTCGAGATACGCACCCAGACCGAATTCGCCAAACAGTACGACATCAAAGACCTGACAACGCTCACGGATTGGAACAAGCGCATTCAGGAAGAGGGGCTTATTCCGAAGATGCATGAGTGGGCGCGGAAGCTCACTCCGAATGTTATCTGGGCGCTCTATCGAACGGCGACGAAGCACGGCAGATCGGCAGACGTAAAGACGTGGTTCGAGATCGTAGAGAACATGTAAACGATATGGAAAACGAAAATCACACAGAAACGACCATGAGCGCGGCAGAAGTCGCGGCAGTGCTTTCACAAACCATGCGGGATGTGTCTGAGCGGAAGATCACGCTCCGGCAGGCGATGGCTGTGTCGCGTATCGCTCTCTCGCTAGCGAAGGTCATCGAAGTCGCCGACCTGAACGACCGCGTCGAGTTTATAGAGCAAACGCTGAAGAGGCGCAAATCAAAATGAAAAATCTCACTACAGTTTTGCAAAACGGGAACCTGCGGCCGAAAGAGAGGGTCTTGCTCTGGGTGCATAACACTGTGAATAAAGAGAAAACCGGCAAAGAGATTCTCACCGAAACCGACAGATATGCGCTCGTCGAGGGCTGGCGTCCGGCCAACAACGACGAAGTGCATGAATACAACAAATACAACGATGGGTGGAAAGTGGAGGGATGTGCGAGATTGGATGCCCAGACGATCTATCTGAATTCTGAAATATCAATCCTACAAGCGAGCAGACTCATAGACTATGCGATGTGGGCAGAATACAAAGATACCGGCAATGGATTTCTTGAACTATTAAGAACGATGAGACTCGGAGTAGACGAGGGTGATGCGCTTGCACTGGTGCTACGAAACAGCGGACTTGAGTTCCATCGTGTGGTGCACCGATGTGCATTCCTCAACTTGAGCGATGCCGTGAAGCGGGATTTGCTAACACTCGACCCCGACGGTGAGACCGAGAATCAATATCTTGATCAGGAGGAAATACTGGCAGCACTGTTCAATGGTAAAAAACACCTGACTTCCGAAGCAAAAGAGAGACTGGCCGATTTGATCGTCGAGGCGCTCCACAACAAATATATAGATGCTATTACGAGAAAGGGGGTGAAAACCAGCGAGTGGTGGTTCAGGGGATTTTATGCCGAGCTACCGGCGCTTGATATAGCAAAAAAGTGTGCGGAGTACAACGGGATAGTCTACAACGCCGACGATGAAAAACTTGAGGATGCGTTGGCAGAGCGCATACAAACCTACGCCGATGAACACAAAACGAGTGTTAGAGGCATGTTACGGACGACGATCCTCAGATGGCTCGATGAGGGATTGTTCGTGGACGAAGAATACTCGCCGATATGGAATAGCGATAACAAGGCGACATGCAACGACGCGGACACGAAACTGCCGCACAAAGACATCTTCAAGGCATGGCTCAAGGCGAAGACCGATGCGACGGCGATGCTACAAACACTCGTCGATGAGGGCAAGCTAAAAGTCGAGGGTAGAGAAAAAGAATTTCTAGGATTCAAGGAAACGATGAAGATAATCACGGGAGAGAGCTTGTACAGCCTCGAGGGCGACTACCCATTCGCCAAGGATTTTAGGAAACAGGCGGATGATCTGAAGCCATTTGGCATCCTGATTTTGTATCTGCAGGGACGGGAGCTGCTGGATGGATATGCCTCCCTTTTGGCTTTTGCCGACATGTACAAGAGGCTGTCAAAGATTTACGAAATAGACTTGGGCTACAAAATAAACGACTGGATCGAGAATTTGAAGAGACATCTGGAGCTGGTGAATATCGAACTGCAACGCATAGAAAGCAATCTTACTGAGGCGATCTACCTGAAGCGCGACGTCAAGTTCTCTGTAGAGATTTTCATGAGCAATCTGCTCATCGGTATTGAAGAGACGAAACCAGTGCTGGGCGAAACGGAGACACATTATGCCGCCGAGTTTAAAAAGCTTCTCGGCGATGAATTTTGATCTATGCGGACAACGAAAATAACGGCGTTACAAGCAAGTCCCGGAAGGCTAATCCGACTGGGGACAACGAGGGATGGACTTGTTCGAACCTAGCGGCACTGTTGTGCCCTGTAAGGATTATCAGGTAACAAATAAGCAATAATATGAGCCCACAAAAAAGCATCCGGTACGACGTGTACCTGAGAAAGTCCAGCGAAGCCGAGGACAAGCAGGTGCAGTCAATCGACGACCAGCGGCGGGAGGTGCGCGAGTACGCAGCACGGAATGAACTCGATATCGTCGGAGAATTCGAGGAATCCCAAAGCGCCCACCAGCTGGGCAGACCGGTGTTCAGCGAGGTCATGAAGCGGATTGACAAAGGGGTATCGAACGGCCTACTCGTGTGGCACGCAAACCGAGTATCGAGGAATCCGGTAGACAGCGGTACGGTCATCAATCTCATCGACCAAGGCAAGCTGATCCATGTACGGACGCCCTCGCATACGTACGGCAACACCTCCACGGAAAAGATGATGCTGTCGCTTGAATGCATGATCGCCAAAAAGGACTCCGACGACAAGAGTGACGCGGTCAAACGAGGACTCAGAGGGCGGTACAAGAAAGGGCTGCCCAACGGCGTCGCGCCGATAGGGTTCATCAACGACATGTCCGTCGAGAAAGGGAATCGTGGATGGAAGGTCGACGAGGAAAAGTTCGCGATTGTCAGGCAACTGCTGGAGCTCTTCCACTCTCGCAAGTATTCGATCAGGGCACTCCTCGAGATCGCCAACGAAGAAATGGGTCTGCGAACACCAGAGCACCGGAAGCAGGGCGGCAAGAAACTGGCCGTCTCGCACTTCATGGAAACGGTGCTTAAGAATCCGGTATACGCTGGATTCTTCTACACCAAGGACGGCGAACGTCACGAACTGAGTGAAAACGTGCCGCGTGCCATCTCCGAGGAGAAATACTGGGAGATCCAGAAGATCCTCCAAAACAAAGGACGGCCGCGACCATCGAAATACAAGCTAGCCTTTGCCTACACGGGACCGACGACCTGTGGCGGATGTAGCGGAGCGGTGACGGCCGAGCATAAGTATCAGGTTATCTGCGACTGCAAAAAGAAGTTCCCGCTCTCAAAGCGGACGCATTGTCCGGAATGCGGTATTGCCATCGATCGCATGAAAAAGCCAAAACATCTCCACTACGTCTACTACCACTGCACCAGAACGAAGGATCGGAGCTGCCGGGAAGGCAGCGTGCAAGAACTCTACATCGACGACTCGCTCGCCTCCTACTTCCGTGAGAACTTCACGATATCAAAAGACCTTCATGACTGGTGCATACAGAATCTAAAGACCGTGGACGAAAAAGACAAGCAGGACGACTCTGAGAAAAAGACATCGCTTGAGACGACCCTCGCCAAGAAACAAAAGGAGTACAAAGAGCTCGTATTGATGAAGACTCGGGGATTGATCGACGATGCCGAGTTCGTCGCGCTGAAAGGGCCCCTGAAGGGCGAAATTGAGGCCCTTGAGGGGACTTCAGGCACTAAAGGACCGGTGGATCAAAAGGTCACAATTCAGCGGGCCAAGAGAGCTTTCGACCTCTCGTTGGGAATAGATGAAATCTTCAAAAATGGGACGCCCCAAGAGAAAAAGGAGCTATTACGAGAGTTGCAATCGAACCTAACTATTAAGGACAAAAAACTCAATGTTTACAACACCGGAGTGTACAAGAAGATCATCGATGGGCTACTTCTAGCGAAGTCGGAAAATCCCTCGTTCGAACCTAGATTTTATCAAGCTAATAAAGGAAAAACCGAGGTGTTTTCCTCGGTCTGTCCTACTCTGCTCC
>PLSR01000022.1 GCA_003164215.1 Candidatus Kaiserbacteria bacterium
TTGCATTTCAAAGTAGAATCTAGGCATCGTTGCTTGACATTTCCATACAAATAGTTTAAAGATTGTGACAGCAATGATCGCTGTGATCATAAAAGACCATGGAGGAGAACCGTGCATTTCCAGACAGGCTCGCTTCAATTCGATATCGGCTGGTTCACGTTACTGGTCCTGCTCTATCTTGCGTTCAAGCTCGTCAAAACGATCCGCAATCATATGAAGCGGACCGAGTCGGACGGCAGCGGCATCATAACCGCGGTCCGCTCAAGGATCTTCCAGCGGGAAAGCGGACGCCGTTGCTCCTACTCCGCGGCCGATGAATACATCGAGGATCTCGATGGGGATAAAGTCGTCGCCGTCTTCGATGTGAAAGGACCGATCATGAGCGACCGGCAATCTGTTCCGCCGCTCGCGCGTAATTTCGCAACGTTCGGTTCGGAGTTGGGATCAATACTCCGGAAGCTCGCGAGGAACAAGCGGGTCGCTGCCGTCCTGGTGCGATTCAACACACCCGGAGGCACCGTCACCGGGTCCGAGGATATCTGCAATGGCCTGGATGCCTGCCGAAAGGCCGGTAAGCTCACGGTGAGCTATGTCTCGGAACTTTCCGCATCGGGCGGGGTCATGGCAATGATCGGCGCGGAACGCATCTTCGCCCATCCGAATGCCATGATCGGAAGTGTCGGTGTTCTCGGCCCGCAGATCACCCACTATGAGGGCGTCACCGAGATCGGCAACGGATTGTTCGGCGGATCGGTCCGCGCCGACAAAATGACGTTCGACCGTCTCTTCGTCGGCAAAGGAAAGACGCTCGGTGATCCCTTCGCGGAGCCGGACAAGGACGCCGTGATGGATCTGAAGCGTGTGCTCGATCGCGTCTACGATCGTTTCCTCGCACATATCGACCGCTGTCGTAGCATCGCGGAAGAGATCATGCGTGCAAAAGGGGCTTCGGTCTTCGATGCGAGAGACGCGTTAGAGCTCAAGCTCGTTGATGAGATCGGCGACTATGCCGCCGTGCAAAAGTTCATCGCCAAAAAGGTTGGCGTGGCATGGGACGAATGCACAAAAGTAGAAGTCGTGCTCTCGGGCAAGGATCGGTTGTCCGGATTCTTCGTGCAGCTCTTCGGCGTTGCAGAAGCGCTCGGGATGGCACCGACGATGCGTATGCTCTCATGCGGTCTGAAAAACGAGGTCGCACTGCTTCTGTATCCGCTGTGGTTCGGGCTCTTGTGAACCACTGACGGCAAGGTTTGAAGACGGGCTTTCGGGCCCGTCTTTTTTTGTCGGACCATCGTACTGTGCATTGACTTATCCACACCTCTATCCACTCGATATCCCCCGAATCGGGTCGTTCCGTTCATTCTGCGCACACAAAAGCATCTGTATGATGATGTGACTGATGCGCCTTACCGTGCGTCGGTCGTCATCAAGGGAGTAGGTAGCAATGCCAACAGCCCGGAAGACAGTTCCTCGGATCTAGACGATACGCAAGTATCGAGAACGTACAGGAACAGTCGGTCAGTGTAGCGAGATGAAGTGTAAAGTGCGGGGAGATCATATCAAGACGCGTGGAGCAAATCATCGATCCGTAAATGACCGAGAAAGCAAAAAGACCTACCCAAGGGAGGTCTTTTTGCTTTACCGTGCGTGCGTGCCTCCATTGTATACACCGTTTTGAACATGAAGCCCTGTTATCCCCAAAACCGATGATACAATTTCACACATATGAAAACCATACATGAATGGCAGCGGGAGCTCGTATTAGCAGCGAATGAGAAGTACCCTATTAACAAGGATTGGAGCCAAGAAGACCGACTGATGTCGATGGCACAACAATTGGCCGATGTATATCAGGCCCGGATGATCGAGAAGAACATGTTGCCGCCCGATCCGCGCATGAAGTCGATCGAACACCGTGTCGCGGCATTGATCGCCGATACCCTCCTCTTTTGCGAGATGCGCGGCGTTGATATTGAGCCGGAACTGCACGGGATCCTTGATTTCTTTAAGGACAAGGACGCAAAGCGATCGCGAGAAACGTTGGGATAGACACCTTATTTCGGCAAGTATTTCTTAAGCACCTCAAAGCTCTTGATACTCCCCTGCGTGAACTCATCGTGGTGTTCTTTCATTCTGCGTTCTAGTTCTTCGGGAGGAAACCATTTCACTTCTGAAACTTCGTCGCCGTCAGGCGTGACGACACCATCGTAGTTCGCCACATAGAGCATATTGAATCGTTTTCGCCGCCGCTCGTCGGTCTCCTCTTGGTAGTACTTCGCGATCTCCTTCAACGGGATTCCTTCAATGCCAACTTCTTCTTCCATCTCTCGATATGCCGCCTGTTCATAGGTCTCCCCTTCATCCACGTGCCCTGCCGCTGATTGATCCCATTTGTTAGGATTCGAGGTGACGGTGGCACTTCTTTTTTGCATCAGGATCTCCCCCTTGGAGTTGAACAGGTAGATCCTCGCAATGCGATGTGCAATACTTTTTTCTAAGGCTTCTTTCTTAGTCCCCGCCCCGATGACGTTGTCATTTTCGTCGACGAAAGTAATTTTAGCCATGGTTATTTTTTACCAACGTCCCTCTTGATCATCGCCACGATCTCAGGGAATTTCTCGATCTGGAAATGGCCGCCTTTGCTTTTGTAGATCACGATATGTGCGTTCGGAAGCTTCCGACGATATTTTTCCGCGTGCGCGACCGGCACGACGTCGTCATCTGCCGAAAAGAGGATGTGGAGATTTTTGGAATTCTTCTCAAGCAATGAAAGATCAGATTTGAGCTTAAATCCGCCGACGAGGTCCTCACTGCTCAATGTGCCATCGAACGGTGGACAAACGAGGAATGTCGAGAGAATTTTCCTCGGAAATGTATGCTCGGACAGATACTTCGCAAGAAATATGCCGCCGAGCGAGGTGCCGATGAGGATGCAATCGTTTCGTAAGAATGGAATGTACCGTTCAAAATGGATCTTCCAATCCTCGTATTTCGCATCATCCTGGAGCGGCATGCGCGGACGGATCGTCTCGAAATTCCGCCCTAATTTCTTATCGAGATAGTCTCCGTTCCAACGAATCCGCTTCTCGAGAGAGATCTTCCTCGTCTTCAAATAACGCAGATAATCTGCTCTATTCTTAAATGTCTCTCCCCCGTGGATAAGGAGAATCTGGGTCTTCTTTCGCATCTCCGTATTGTAGCAAACTGCCATCTTCAACGTGTAGTGATATAATGGAGCGAAGGGGTTTTACTCTTTATAAGAATCGTTAATACATATCGGTATGCATGATGGTGAAACGGGGGCTGAAAATAAATGTGATTGTGGTGAGGATTGCCACTGCGGGCATTTCCACGGCGGCATGAAGTCGCAGTGGCGCATGATGAAAGCGGTGCGCACGTTGACGGCGGTCATTGTCATTATCTTCGTCTTCTGGTGCGGATTTGAGTTCGGCATGATCCGCGCGTCGGTCGGTCATAGCTTCAGCACGACACGCAGCGGCGGAAGCACGATGATCGGATACGGGATGATGCGCGGCGGGGTTACGACATCAGTGAGCGGCGTTGCTCCGGCGACATTGAATGCAGTGACGGTGCCGGCCGGCGGTGGTGGTACCAACGTTCAGTAACATCTTCGTTTTTGAAGTTCGCAAACGAAAACATCCCGCATCACGCGGGGTGTTTTTGTTAAACGTTCGTTAACCGGAAAGGTTCCAGAACAGATCAATGAAGTAATGTCCGAATATGCCGATACCGATAAGAGCCGCGGTGATCGCCGTTATGAGGACCGCGCCCGCCGCGACATCCTTCGTGTCGCGGGCATAGGGATGAAATCCCGGGGAAGTAAGGTCAATATCTATCTCGATCGCCGTATTGAAGGCTTCGGCCGCGAGGACCATCCCCGCCGCGAAGATCAAGAGCATCCAGTCGATATACGAGATCTTGAAATAGATGCCCAACGCGATCGCGGATACCAATATACAAAGGTGGATCCACGCATTATGCGTCGTGCGAATGAAGATCCAGATGCCTCTTCCGGCATACTTGAAGCTCTTCGAGCGTTTGATGATCGAGAACGATTCCGTCGGCCGTGCTGGTTCTTCCATGAAGACATTGTACCAGACCCATTCTGTATTCAGCATCGTTTCCGCAGGTTAAACCTGCGGAAAGTGGCTTAGGCACTCGATCTACGAGGCAGAGTTGGTGTTTATGATATTCTCGACGATCTCTTTGGCAACCTCTTCCGTGCTTTTGTTATCAGTGTCGATGATGATTCCATTTTACCAAAATATTTGCTGGGGGTCTGGGATTGGAACACCTGTTGGTGAGGTGCGAGCATCAAACGAAAAAATTAAAGAGATCAGAACGAACTCGATGTCGCGGTGTCGAGGAATCGGTCGGGTATCAAAAGTTCCCCGTAGGTCGTCGGGTTTGTCGGCGCTTGAGTGCCGGCGGGCACGACGGTCGCGTTGATGCGGACATCGGTGCCGATGTCTGCCGGCGTTCCCGATGGCGGGATCGCGCGGGTGAAGGGCACCTTCTCAAGAATGAGCGAATCGCCACTCGGGTCGGAAAGCGTTACCGTGGCATTCATGTTGCAGAAAACCTGTAGGATCGACTGGTCGGCCTCGAAAATGCTGCTCGTCGCAGATGAAAAGAGAGCGGGATCAACTGATGTCAACCGCTGTGTAATGTCGTGGAGCACGCCGAGGATGACCGGCTGTAAGGATGTACAGTTGGGATCAATGTCACCCGAGACGTGTTCGTCGACGATCGTCGTGAATGGCCCGATCTTGAAATTGGATCCCATACTCTCATCGAAATCAGAGCCAGTACGCTGCTCATGCAGTGGCGAGGCCGGCTCGCGCAATTCATGGAACGAAAAGACGATCATCACAACGACGAGAACGGCGATGATGAAGGACGCGATCTTTTCGTAGGTGCTCATATTGATAGGTTATACGAAGCCCGGGAAGAAGTCGCTCTTGATCTTGAATCGCGACACACCCATATCGGTCAACGTCTTTTTGAACGCATCAACCATTGCATGCGGCCCCGAGATATAGAAGGTGCGCTCGCGATAATCGGGAATTTCGCGCGTAATGAGCGCGGTATCGAGCGAACCATTCACCATGCCCGGCACCGGCATTTTTTCCGCCGAGAGCGAATAGACCGTCTTGATGCCGAGCTCGCTGCGCGCCCGATCGAGAATATCTTTGTAGGCGATGTCCGCCTGTGTTTTGTTGGCATATAGAACGGTGATCGGCCGCTTCTCCTTCATATCCAACAGATAGTGGATCATGCTCCTGAATGGTGTGATACCGATGCCGCCGGCGATGAAAACGAGCTTTGTTTCTTTTTTCTTCGGCAAGACGAAGCCGCCGGCGAGATGCGCCGCGGAGATCTTTTCGCCGACTTTCATCGCGGCAAGCGTACGTTTGAACGTGCTCGACGGATCGTAGAATTTCACGCCGAGCCGCACAGTCTGTTCCGTCGGTGCTGAAGCGATGGTGAAATAGCGCCGATTACCGCGATCGTCAGCGTGCCGGTGACTCAAGGTCCATTCGAGATACTGACCCGGCCGGAACGAGAATTGCCGATCCGGTGTGAATACGAAATCGTAGACATCGTTCGCAGCCTGTTCGATCCTTGAGAGCGTGAGCATATAGCGACCCTTCGGGCTCACCACATACGAGAATACGTTGCCAATGAGAAGCGCGATCTCAGGGGTGAGATAAAAGGTGCCGATATGGATGTTGGGCGCGAACAGGAATCCGACGAGCGCGCCGTAGAGAATGCGCCAGGTAGTGGTCGGCGGCGTGGTCAAGGGCTCGGTGAGCATCACGAACGCGAGGAAGAAGAACGACGAGTGCAGGATGGTCTGTGTGATCGCCGTCATGTAATCGGCCGAAGATGTTGTCGCGATGATCGTGGTGAACGCAACGGCGGCGAAGCTCAACACGAGATCGAAGCGGCGAATCTTCCGCACGATGAGTAATCCCCCGCCGACGACCAAGGGCAGCATCGCGATCGTACCGCCGATCCACCAGGTGGCGGGTTCATTTATGACGATCGCCGTGAGCGCCACGGCGAATGCAGCGGGATTGAAGATATGCTTCTTACCGATCGCAAAAAGATATTTCGATGCCATCGCCCAAACCGATGCGAAGATGAGGAAGCCGACACCTGCGTGATTCGACGCGGAGACCGGTGTGATGATGAGCGCCAGGATCAGCGCCGTGATGTAGACCGATTCTACATTTGTCGTAGCTTCAAATGCGCGGGCAAAGATCCAATTGGTGAACGCACAGACCGCAAGGATGAGAAAGGTCGAGAACGCGAGCGCTGTCGGGTCGTACGGCAAGATCCCGAAGAATCCGAAAATGAACGCACCGAGGATGAGCGCGATGAGGTAGTACAGTACGAGGCGGTACATCGTGATGCGATTCAGAATATCGTCGATGAACTTCATAGTAGAATCATGATAACCCCGTGGTATCAACTAAGAATTATTCGCCTGAGCGAGCGCGCTACCGAGCGATTGTATGAATGCCTGACTGGTGTCGGTCGCGCCGGAAACGCCGCTCACATTTGCGCTCTGTGCTTGAATGGCTTCGCTCTGGAGCATCGGCATCGCAGCCCCATTGATGTACTGCGAGGTGCGTCGATCACTCGGATATTGCAGGAAATTCACCGTGACCAATTTCCCGCCCTGGACGACCGCTTGTACTTGCACCGTCCCATAATATGCATCAGCGGACGAACCCGTGTAGGAGCCATCGAGATATTGGCCGGTCTGCTTCGGAGCCGGTGCGGAAGTCGCTACCGGTGTGGTCGCCGGTGTCGAAGCCGGAGCGGCCGCCGTGCCGGATGATTGCGGTTGCGAAGATACTACGGGCGTTGGCGTCGGTGTCGGTGTTGATACGACTTGTGTGGCACCGCTCTGGCCACTCGGCGCGGCAGTCTGGGTAGTTTGTGCGACCGTTGCGATCGGCGATTGTGCGGCGCTCGCCGACCCACCACCGAGATACTGGTACGCGACATACCCCGCCGATGCGAGGAACACAAAGGTCGAAAGAAAGAATTTTTTCATAGTATTGGATGAATTTGACCGGCAACGTCTGTATTACGAGCAAATTAGTCGTCTTGTTTCACTTTTGAAACAATTCCCGTGCCAAAACGTATTATAGGCGAGAAATACACGACGATTTCATGTAATCGCGCTATTATAATCCTATTATGAATCCGACCCACACCAACACTGCACAGCATCCGATTCATGAGACACCGGCGATTTTTACTATTTTCGGCATAACCGGAGATTTGGCGGCTAAAAAGATCATCCCCGCCCTGTGGCATCTCATGCGCGAAGGCCGCCTACCAAAACGCATCTCGATCATCGGCTTCGCCAGGCGGACGCTCTCCGAGACTGATTTCAAAACAATGGTCCGCTCGGCGGTCGAGAAAGTGGCAAAAACATCAGTGCCGGACGCCGAATTCTACGAATTTTTCCAGATGTTCACGTATCGCAACGGTACCTTCGAGACCAAAGAAGGATTCACACCTTTGATGGCGCATGTCGAGGAGATGGAAGCGACCTGGGGCGTCTGCGCGAACAAACTTTTCTATCTTGCCGTCCCGCCGACCGCATACGAAGCGATTTTCGAGCGGCTCGCCGAGGGCAAGCTCAATATCCCCTGCGACGACGATATGGGATGGAGCCGCGTCTTGATCGAGAAACCCTTCGGACATGATCAAATGAGTGCACGCGATCTCGAAGTCCAACTCGCGCGTTTTTTCAAAGAGGATCAGATCTACCGCATTGACCACTATTTCTTCAAAGAGATCGTCCAGGGTATCGAGAACTTTCGATTCTCGAATAATCTTTTCGAGGGGATGTGGGACAAGTCGAATATCGAACGCATCGACGTGCGGCTACATGAATCGATCGGCGTCGAATCGCGCGGAAGCTTTTACGACGGCGTGGGTGCCTTGCGTGATGTCGGACAGAATCACGTGCTCGCCATGCTTGCGGCCGTCACGATGGAATACCCGCCGGCAATGGACGTCACCTCGGTACGTAAAAATCGCACCGATATCCTCTCGACCTTAGTCCCCTGGACGGAGGATCAGATCCTCCACAATACATACCGTGCGCAATACGATGATTATCGAAGTATTACCGGAGTAGATCCGGATTCTGACACCGAGACGTATTTCGCTTTGAAGACACAATTGCGACATCCTCGTTGGTCTGGCGTACCGATCTATATGGAGGCGGGCAAGCGCATGGGCGAAGCGCGCAAGGAAGTCATCCTTACGCTCAAACATCCCGAAGCATGTCTCTTGTGCGAGGCGGGACATCACGGCCCCAACAGGATCACCTTCCGCCTTGAGCCCAATGACGAGATCATCGTCGATTTCTGGACGCGTAAACCGGGCTTCGAGAACATATTGGAGGAGCGCATGATGTCGTTCTTCCTGTACGAGAAGAAGAACAAGGTGCAGTACGTCGAGGAATATGCGAAAGTCCTCCATGCCGCGATCTTCGGCGAGCAATCATACTTCGTCTCGTCGGAAGAGGTAGATGCACTGTGGAAATTCGTTGATCCGATCATAGACGCCTGGCATCGTGATCTCGTCCCACTTCGTACGTACGCGCCTGATACGACGCCGCATCCTGAACTACTCGATGAACCGCCGGACGAACACGAGACATCGAAAGGCCCTATTGGTTTCATCGGACTCGGCAAAATGGGTGGAAACCTCGTACGACAATTGATCGATAAGAATTGGCATGTGGTTGGCTTCAATCGAAGCCCCGGGCCGACCAAGGAACTTGAGCGCGACGGCATGATCGGTGCCTTTTCCCTTTCCGAGCTCGTGCAGTCGCTTCCCGCACCGCGAACGCTTTGGATGATGGTGCCGCACCAATCCGTGGACGCGGTCTTGGCAGAGCTCGTTCCCCTATTGCAAAAGGGCGACACGGTGATCGACGGCGGTAATTGTCCGTATCAAGAATCGATCCGACGACACGCGGAACTCAACAAACGCGGCATTAATTTTCTCGACGCGGGTGTCTCCGGCGGCCCGGGCGGCGCGCGCGGTGGCGCGTGCATCATGGTCGGGGGGCAACGCGCACTTTACGAACGTTACGAAGATCTCTTCAAAGATATGTCCGTACCGGACGGCTACTTATATGCAGGCATGGCCGGTGCCGGGCATTTCGTGAAAATGGTCCACAATGGCATCGAATACGGGATGATGCAGGCGATCGCCGAAGGATTCGAGATCCTGAAACGATCCGATCTCAATATCGATGTCGCAGCGACCGCCGAGCTTTATGACCACGGCTCCGTCATCGAATCGCGGCTCGTCCGTTGGCTCGCGGGTGCGTATAAGAAATTTGGCGCTGATTTGGAATCGATATCGAGCACCGTCGCGGCGAGCGGCGAGGGCCAGTGGACCGTCGATGAAGCGCATCGCCTCGGCATCCCCGCTCCGATCATCGAAGGAGCTCTCGAATTTCGCAAACAGTCAGCAAAAAAGCCCTCCTACGCCGGTCGCGTTCTCTCCGCCCTACGCAACCAATTCGGCGGACATGAGGCGACGAAGAAAGATTAGCTCGAGTGTGCATTCGCAAACTTCAACGATCCGGCTAACGCGATGAAAAACGATAGTGCGACAAGCAGGATCGCGGCGCTCGCGAAATACGGGAGCGGCGCTCCCATTTCGTAAAGTAGACCGGCCACCAATGGCGCGAGGAAGCGCGAGACGGATTGAATGCTTTGGCTCGCGCCTTGCGTCCGGCCTTGGAGGGCCGGAGCGGTCGCATTGGCGATGAGCCCGTTCATGGCAGGTTCGAAAAGCCCGTCACCTATCGTGTACAAAATGATCGCCACATAGAGAATGACAAGCGACCCGGTCGACGGCACGAGGCCGACCGTGAACATGCCGATCGCGGTGAGGAGAATACCGACGCGCGTTACGGGAATTTCGCCGAAGCGAGTAATGAGCCTGCCGACCAGATACCCCTGCGAGAAAAAGTCGATGAGACCCACGATGGAGAGCATGATGCCGATATTTGTCGGGCCCCAATGCAGAATGTCTTTGAGGAAGACGGAGAAATTGCTCTGTTGCATGACGAGCGCGATGAAGAACATAAAGCTTAAGAAGAAGAGGACGCGCATGGTGAACGATGTGAGCACGGCCTTGAATTGTGCGAACGGATTCAAAAGACGCAGATGAAAATGTGGCGTCCGGTGCGCCACGGTGAGACTCTCCGGCATCGCGAAATATCCCCAGCATACATTTATCATGCTAATTGCCGCCGCGACGAATAAGGGCGCCGAGAGACTGATCTGTGCAGCCAACCCGCCGATAGCAGGTCCCGTCATGAACCCCAACCCCGCCGCCGCGCCGAGAATGCCGTAGTATTTCGCACGTTCGCGCGGCTTATAGACATCAGCGACATACGCATACATCGCAGGCGTGTCGCCGCTGCTTAAACCGTCGATGATACGCCCGAGAAATAAGACCCACAGCGCGCCGCCGATCCCGAAGACGATAAAGCCAACAACACCACCAAAAAGACTCCACAGAACGACTGGCCGCCGCCCGACGATGTCGCTCACGTAGCCGAGAGCAGGCCCGGAGAGGAACTGAAACAATGCTCCGAAGGAAGTGATGAGCCCGACGTAAAGCGCGACATGCGTCGTGAAATGCGCGACGATATACGGGATCACCGGGATGATGATCGTCAGCCCCATGAAATTGAGGAACATCGTGGCCGCTATGAACCCCATCGGTCCGCGCATGAATCGCATATCGAGGACTATACCAAGGACGTCAAATGAGCACCAACGCGATTTGATATACTCTCGATATGAGATGGACGAAAGGCATTATCGGCGAAGCGTTCTGGGGTTTTGCGATCATCGCTATCGTACTGCTCGCGCCATCGTCCGGATTGATCACGCTGACGATTCCTGATGAACCATATGGAAGTGCAATCGGTCTTCCGGATACGCCGCATATCGGCAAACGAGCTTCCGAAGATTCGGAGCATTTCGCGTTCGATGCGACATTCACGACTTATGACATTCATCCGAAGCTATTCATGTTCGACGATATCGTGCCCGCGCGCGAGAGCGACCCCCATGCCGCATTAGTATCACCTGATCAGATCCGCGCGCCGCCTGATACTGCCACCGTTTAATCAACTTATTTGTTCAACTAATAAAATAACTCTATGAAAAAGAATCTTATCGCCGGAGCCATCTCGCTCGGCATCATCGTGCTCGCTATTGCCCCAGCATTTGCACAAACGACTAACTCAGTTGCAGGAACGGTCGCACCGATGACCACATCATCGGTCACGACGAAGATCGCCTGCGTCGGAACCGCAGTCAACGCGCGCGAAACTGCGATCGACGCCGCAATGACGACATTCACTGCCGCTGATAACGCCGCATACAACGCCCGCGCGACAGCGCTGCAGCAGGCGTATGCACTGACCACTCTCTCCGCTGTGAAAGCTGCTGTTAAGACCGCGTGGTCAACGTTCTCGAAGTCTGAAAAGACCGCGCGAAGNNGATGGTGTGGATTCCGGGCTTGAAGCATCGGGTAACTAACCAATTGATATCCGACAAAATCCCCGCCTCAGTGCGGGGATTTTGTTATATATACGGTATACTTTATTACATGCAGAAAGCATCTATCACGCGCATCGTAGTAGCAGGCGCCCTGGTTTGTGCATCATTCGCATTCTTAGTTGCAGAGGTCACGTCCGCGCAATCAACCGCATGCCCGGCCGGACAACGACTCGCGACCGCCGATGACGTGACCAAAGGATTGGCTACGACCGTCGGAGTTTCTTGCGTCGACAGTGCCACGGCAGACAAGCTCAACGGCGGATGCAGCTTCGATCCCTATCCGGTCGTTAATAGCTTCCGTGCCAACACCGCCGTTCTGCTGACACCACAAATAAATTCGAGCGGGGCGCAAAACGGCATCAACCCGATACTCGCGTGCCGCGTCGCACAATTCTTGCAATATGCCAAAAGCCAAGGTCATCCCCTTCTGATAACAAGTGGTTTCCGTACCGCACAACAGCAAACCGCCGCTTGCGAGAATATATGTCATGCGGCATCGTGCCCCGGCACATGCGCTCCTGCCGGCACCTCATGCCATCAATATGGGCTCGCTGTAGATGTTTCAGGGACTGCGACTGATCTTGCGTGGGCACGTTCATATCTCGGTGTCGGTGCTCCCGCTGCGGGAGCCTCGACATATCGGGTATTTTTCCCGATAAAAAGTGGTTCTGATATCTTTCATTTGCAATGTGTAGAAAATCCCGTTGCCGGTTGCAATGCGAGTACCGTCGGCTGTGGCGGCGGGAACTTCCAAATAACCGGCGCAGGCCCGGCCGGTGGAGGGGCTGCGACGAACCCACTGCAAGGCCTCGCTCAATTACTGGGTTTGAATAATGGCCAGCAATGTCAAGCCGGATATACGATGGTAAATGGTACATGCACATTATCCTCTCTTGCCGGCCCACAACCTGGACAGATCGTAAGTCAGAACACAGTATGTGTCATTAGTACTAATCCCCCCATCACTCAGATCATTCCAGCTGGCAGTATCTATCCGGCCGGGTGTATCAACACACAAACCACGAACTCAACCCAGCCCTATTGTTCCGGCAATACGATCGTTTCAAATTCCACCGGCATTCCGATCACCGTCCAAACATGCCAGTACGGATGTAGCAACGGCGCGTGCATGCAACAACAAGCACAGCAACCATCTTCAGCATCGAATCAAGGCACATCGGGAACGACTGCCGCGAATCAGACATCCGGCACGAGCGGTTCGACGAATGCATCGACGGTAACGTCACCGAATCTCGTTACCAGTCTGCTCACGCCCTCTTCCACCATCGCGATCCTCAGCGCGCTCGCCAATCCGCAAAATGCGACAACGTCGGCGACCACGACTCCGATCGTGCTCAATTCGGCCGTGGCAAATAGCATCGCCCAACTGCAAGCTGTCGCGCCGCCGGGAGTTACCTATGCCATACCGACTTCGGCATATTTCCCTCCCAACGGGAATGGGCAACAAACACAAACGGGCACTACACCCTCACAAACGCAGAATAATAATGGCGCGACGGACAATGGCAGCGGCATCACGACGACGCCGGGGACCGGATATGATATGACGAACGGATCGGATGCGGGCACAGGGGCGTCGCCGGCAACGAGTGGTATCGCAAGCACACCGGTTCAAAGCGGCGTCGAGACATTCCCGCCGACTGATTCCGGCACCAATGCGAACACACAGGGCTCTTACGAAGCGGCGAGCACCTTCAATAGCGGCCCGCTTTCGGCGCTTGCCGTTCTGAAGGCTGAAGTCATAAGCGCGATCAACTTCCTTCAAGTCTACATCCAACCGTTCGGCGGAAATGTCCCGAGCCAGATGGTCGGAGACTGATCCGCTGTAAAAAGAGCGCAGTTGTGCTATAATAGTCCCGACAAATGGGATTCACAAAATACACATCGCAAACGGAGAAAGAGCGCGTCCGGATGAATGAAGGCATCCGAGCGAAGGAATTGCGCGTCATCGGCCCCGAAGGTGAGAACTTCGGCGTCATGCAAACGCGCGACGCCCAAGCCAAGGCGACCGAACTCGGCTACGATCTTATCGAAATATCTCCCAATGCCAATCCGCCGGTCGCCAAGATCACGGATTACGGCCGTTTCAAGTACGAACAGAAGAAAAAGGACAAGGAAGTAAAGTCAAAACTCCACATTTCTGAGACCAAGACCACCCAAGTTAAGATCGGGACCGGAGAGCGCGACATGCATATTAAGGCCAGTAAGACCGGGGTGTGGCTGCGCGAGGGACATCGAGTCAAAGTCGACCTCTTCCTCTGGGGACGCTATAAATATATGGATTTTGAGTTCCTCAAGGAACGGCTTGAGCGTTTTCTTGCAATAATCCCTGAATCGTATAAAATCGCAGACGAGATCAAGAAGAGCCCAAAAGGCCTCTCGGTCGTTATCGAACGGGATGCCTCCAAGAAGTTAGCCACGAAACCGGCCCAAAAACCAGTCTCGCCGGCTTCTGGTGAGGAGGTCCCGCCGACAGAAACCCATGAAAACTAACAAATCATTCACCAAGCGCCTCCGCGTCAGTAAGCGCGGTAAGATCATCGCCCGCGCGCCGGGTCAGAACCATTTCAATGCAAAGGAATCAGGCTCCGGCCACATGCGCCGAGGGCGCGCTGTCGGTTTCGCTATGAACCAAGAGAATCGTAGCCGATTCCTCCCCCGCTCCAATTAATCTATGTCACGCGTCAAACGAGGAGTCACCAAACTGAAGCGCCGCCGCAACGTACTTGCGCAGGTCAAAGGCTACCGATTCGGTCGTTCGACCAAAGAGCGCACCGCAAAGGAAGCGATCGCGCACGCCGGTCGCTACGCGTTCCGCGATCGACGCACGAAGAAGCGCCTCGCTCGTAACCTGTGGTCTGTCCGCATCAATGCGGCTGCCCGACCGGTCGGACTTTCCTATTCGAAGCTCATCGGTGCGTTGAAGAAGAGTAAGATCACCCTCGATCGCAAGTCGCTTTCCGCGCTCGCGAAGGACTACCCCGAGGCATTTGAACGGCTCGTGAAGAGCGTCAAAGTCGCCTAAAGATCCCGAGAGAACATCTCGGGATTTTTTATATACACCAAAGAAGACTCTTCGAGGGTGCATGTCTTTTGCCGTCTTCGCAGCGCCGACGGGCCCGAGACAGAGCGCTGCCGCAGCAGCGGCAGATAGCGACGGCAAAAGACGTGCACCGAGAAAGAGTCTTCACCCTACTTTTTCCACAAATCCCACACCGCCGCCGCGACGTTCGAGGGCTGTCCTTCGAGCGGATCGTTGTGAATTTCAATGAAGGGCACCGTATTCGCTTCGAGGATCCCCCACTTCTGAGCGTCCGGGTCTGATTCAGGATTCTGGATGATGAGATCAAATCCAACAAGTGGCACACGCATGAGCTGTGCGGTCTTTTCAACGATCTGTCGCAACTTCGGATGGATCTCGTCGGGCATTTCCCGCGTCTCGCCCCCGGAAGATCGCCCGCCGAATCGACCGATCTCGATCACAGCTCCCTTTTCCGGGATCGAGTCGAGGGCGAACCCTTGTCGTTGTATATATGCTTCGTTCTCGCCGGCAATGACGACATCCGAGACTCCTTTCCGGTGGTGCGCGCTCTTTTCGTTTATCAGTTCACACAGGGTCCGCAAACCATCCCCCGTGACCGTCGGCTGACGCGTTTCCAAAAAACCGACGAGCGTGCCATTAACGACTGTTGCGCGGCACACATAGCCATTCAAATGTTCTTCAAAAAGCACGTAGCGACATAGTTTTTGTGCGGATCTGAATGCGGCGTCGAATTGGGTTTCTGTCTGAATGAATTTCGTCGTATGGCGTGAATTTGATCCGATGCGTGGCTTCACGACAACCGGCATATGCAGATCTTTGAGCGCGATCCATGCACCGCGAAGATTCGTAGCGAGCGCGAACGGTGCGGTCGGAATCCGGTTTTGTTTCAGAAATTGTTTGAACAAAAATTTATCATCGATATACGGGATCGAGCGCGCGAGCAGTCGCGGCGGAATGGGAAGGCTTTCAAAATATATCCATCGACCATTGAGACGAGCACGATACGAATCGATCGGACGTCTGAACAGTGTCAACTGCTCCATCCGTATGCCGCGTCGCGTTGCCTCGTCCCATATGGCATTGGCGCGTTCCATAAAGACATAGGACGAGTCCGCATACGTCTTGCGGCCGTAGATCGCGTGCAGACCGCGTATGAGATATGGGATGAAGCGAATAACATTACCGCGCACCACGTTCGATATACGATCGAACAGGGGCCATCGACTCAAGAACTGCGCACGATCATCGCCCCACGAATCAATCGTCTTGCTGAAGTACATTGCTCGATGATTGACCGGAAAACCACCACATGCCATACATTCGCTCGCGCCCCATGAAGATGTATCAGCCATGGGACACATAGTAACAGAAACCCCTCTTTCGAGGGGGTTCTCAAAGTCTATTTCAAGCCGTGCGGTCCGCCAAATTTCATAGGTATGTCGTACCTAGCTGATATGCAGTTCATAGTAACATTATAAATCGCCTCTTTTTGAAAGCTGTGGATATCACAGGATCACGTCCGCATTCTTCCCCGTCGCTGACCAACCGTCGTGGTTGTCATAGACGAGATTTGTTTCTTCCTTGATCTTCTTGACCATTGCCATGAGCCGCTCCACGAGCGCTTTTGGATCGGGGTCGAAAATGACATGCGGATTGGGCCGATGCGCAGAATCCATTATAAGCTTCAGAAGCTCGTCAGTGTCCCACTCTCCCTCAAGAATTCCCATTGGACGATGATCCTCATATGCGACCGCAAATTCGTTGATCGTGCCGATCCTGCCGGGGCCAATGATCATTGCATCCGAAGAACGCACGAAGAGGAGATCGCGGCCCGAATAACCGAAGCCGGTGTACATGACGACGTCCATGTAATCATGAGGAAGCTTGTACACCTCGACATGCTCTCGCTCATTCGATGCAGGCGAGAATCCTATCGAGAAGCCGCATTCGTCTTTGGCTCCCATCGCCGCATACATCGGGAACCCCGTTGTGGCGCCGGTCGTGATGATGGCACCTGCGCGCGCGATCTCACGGCCCACTTCTTTCGCGCGTTCGAACGCGTCGAGCCCGCTGTACGTGAGATCAGCCGAGCCGGATACACCGATCTTCACGACGCCATACCCGTCGGGCAAGCGGCAGAAATTTTTCGGCACCGAATCATGATTGGGATGAAGAATGCGTCTTGCCATAGTGTTGATAAGTATATCATCCGTGTGCAACGGAAGCATCGGCTATACGACTTTGTTACCAATCAATGACCGCGGTCTCTCCTGTGGCAGGCACGTGCGCTTCCACACCGAGGAAATCATTGATACGTTGTGAGAGAAATAATTCCGATTTCGGCTCGCCCATCGCCACGAATACTTTTTGAAGCGACGGTCCTGCTTGTTCGACGAACGAAAGCAGCCCGTCACGATCCTTGTGGCCCGAATATCCCGAAAGTGAGCCAATGGTCGCCTTCACCCGCACATGCACACCGTCGATCGTGGTATCTTTTTGTCCGTCCTCGATACGTCGACCGAGCGACCCGGGCGCCTGGTACCCGACGAATAAGACCGCCGCCTTTGGATCGGGCAAATACCGCGTCTCATGGCTACGAATGCGTCCACCGACCGACATGCCGGCGCCGGCAATGATGACCTTCGGATCGGGCGTCTCGTGGATCTCGTGAGATCGTGCGACATCCTTGATGACATGCAGATTTTTGAATGTGAAGGCATCTTTGCCGTGCTCAAAATGTGAACGAGCGTCCGGATTCAACAAATTCGCATAGGTGCGGTACACCTCCGTGACGCGGATCGCCAAGGGCGCATCAAGATATACGGGTATCGGCTTCATGCCAGCCTCGATCATCTTCTCCATCTCAAAAAGCAATATCTGCGTGCGTTCTATGGAAAATGACGGGATCAGAAGCGTCCCGCCGCGCGCACGCGTCGATTCGATCGCACCGCGCAATACCGCATCGCGTTCATCACGATCCTCATGCACGCGATCACCATAAACGCTTTCCATCACGATATAATTGGCTCCCGCTGGGCTCTCGGTGTCGTTCAAGAGCGGTTCGGGAGAATTACCGAGGTCTCCGGTGAAAATGATGGCGCGACCGCCTCGAGTGAATTTCACCATTGCCGACCCGAGGATGTGCCCCGCATCGAGTAATTCGATCGACGCACTGCCGATCTGGAACGGTTCGTGATAGTCGCGCGTCTGCCAGAGCGAAAGCGCTTTTTGCGCATCTTCTTTTTCGTACAGAACAGGACAGCCATGCTTCTCGGCCTCAGTGTGCATCACCGTGATCGCATCATCGAACATGAGGGCGGCGAGGTCTTTGGTCGCCGCAGTCGAATAGATAATGCCGTTGAAACCATCCCGTACGAGCTTTGGCACACGACCAATGTGGTCGGCATGTGCATGGGTGATGATGAGGACATCAATATCCTTGGGGTCGTAGTCGAATGGCATGCTATTAGCCGGGTCACAGGTATATTCGCGTTCCAATGCCCCGCAATCAACGAGAATCTTCTTGTCTCCGATATCAAAAAGAAAATTGGCGCCCGTAACTGTGCCCGCGCCGCCGTAAAAGGTAATGGTTGCCTTGTCGTTCACGTGGGTAATTCTATCATATACGAAATCGGGACGAATTTTCATCTTTCACGATCTTCGCGCCGCCGCAGAACAGTGCAATTTCCCGTCTGCGGAACTCGGCCGGGGTACCGGCCTCAAACAGTCCTCGCCGAAAAAATTGCACTGTTCTGCGGCGGCTTACAAGGGTGATGACGCGGTGGGTGTGACTAGTTTTTCGAATTTTTACACAAACGACCCACCTGATCGGTGGGTCATTTGTTATAGCGGTGGTACAGATAAGCCTGACGCTAGGTCTAGGTGGGTTTCCGCAGTACGACAACCAAGGTTGCCGACAATTGAGAATCCCGTGGCTTACCAAGCAGGTTTATGCACCTCCCGCTTCACCCACTATATCACAACGGCTTTCCGCGTCACTCGATGCAACACCTGTTCACATCGAAGACTTGATCTCGAAGACATGAGAATCGGGGTTGTGATGCGGATGGAACTCCGTTGTGTGGATCTTGTCGCCATTTATCACGAAAAGAGCGTGTGGATTCGCCCCGTCGGGGTGATACGCGGTCGCAAATGCCTTATTATTGCGGATCATATAGAGTGGTTGCTTCATATCGGGACGCCCGCCCACCATATTGTAAATATGACCCTTGTCCATCGCCATAATAGGCTTGGCGGTATGGAAACCGCCCAAATGCCCGTAGGTCGTCTGGTGGATGTATTGCATACACACCCAGTATATCACCGGCGTTTTCGCTATTCCAAGATACCGTCAAGATTGACGTCGTAGAGGATCTGCTCGTTCACCAGGCGGTAATTCAAGAGTTCTTCCGGTTTGAACCAAAGATTAATCTCGCGCGCCGCCTCCTCGGGCTCGGCCGGATCGGAACAGTGGATAAGATTGCGGACCGCGCGGTTATCAACAGCAGAGATCTCGTATGAATCGACCGTGAGATCGCCACGGATCGTTCCGACGTCCGACGTAGCGGGCTCAGTACCTCCGGTGATCTTCTTCACGATCGCGATCGCCTGATTACCTTCCCAGACCATCATAAGGACAGGTCCGGCGGTCATGAATTTCACGAGCTGGCGCACGATGTCCTTGCCGTACTCGATAGCTTCCTTCTCGACAGGAAGACCGTTCGCTTTCTTGTCCTCGACAATCTTCGTTCCCTTCTTCTGATACCACGCGTCATCTTTGTTGTAATGTTCCCAGAATTTCTTCTCATCGGCAACGCCGAATTTCATACCGACGAGCTTGAGGCCGGTGCGCTCATAGCGGCCGAGGATCTCGCCCATAAGCGAGCGCTGGATACCGTCCGGTTTGATAATGACGAACGTACGTTCTTTTTTAGGATGTTGCATGCGGGCTAATGTAGCACAAATCCGGCGCGAACGAAAATGCCCGAACTACAAAGCTCAGAGCTTTGTATTATCGCGCCGAGCGAGGAGCGAAATGAAAGCTTGTTTTCATTTTGTCCGAACGACGGCGCGACACAGTGCTTAAATCCACGGCATGCCGTGGGTTCAAGCATTTTATTGACCGAATTTACGGCGGATCTCCGTCTCGACATCCTCGCGCGCTTTGCCGTATGTTTGGTATGAAAGTTCCTTGAGATCCGCGACATGATCATAATGGAACTCCGGCAACGGGATCGTTTCGATCGTGAACGGGCGAGCAGGCGTGCCGTTCACCAAGAGCGCGCAGACGGCACTTCGGTTGGGCAAATTCTCCAGATCCTTTGCGGTGAAAGTCGGCGCGAATTGTTTCTCAAGGAATTCAGCATCAGTCGTACCGATGCGCATTGAGATCTTCGTACCGACGTTACCGATGACCGCATCACGGATATTCTCTTCGAGCTGCGCGATGAATTGGTGTGCGATCGTGAGCGAGAGCTTGTATTTGCGCGCCTCCGAGAGGATCGTCGAGATCGAAGGCGTGGCGAAGTTCTGGAATTCATCGATATAGAGATAAAAATTCGGCAGGAGCTCGCTGCGCATGTCGACGCGCGAAAATGCCGCCTGGAGGAATTTCGATACGAGAACGAGGCCCAAGAGCGACGTGTTGCGGTCGCCGAGCTTCCCCTTCGAAAGATTTGCAAGAAAGATCTTCTTGCCGTCCATGATCTCGCGGAAATTGAACGCCGACCGTTCCTGTGCAACGATCGGCCGCATGATGTCATTAGCAAGAAATACGTCGAATTTGCTTGATATATAGGGAACGATGTTCTCGAGCGCGGCATCGCCGCCGGCCGCCTCCGCGATCTTGCGCCAAAACTGCACGATAACCGGATTAGTGCAGCGGGATATCTTCAGATCACGAAATTCGCTATCAGCGAAGACGCGCGGCACCTCCATGAACGTGCATCCCGATTCCGGATCCTCAAGGACGAGCTGCACCGCATTGCGGTAGTACTGTTCGAACATCGGACCGAATGCCTCCGGTACATCGGCATAGAGCTTGCGAAAGATGCCGTAGACCTCGTCGACGACGAACGTTTTCATTTCCGGTTTTGAACGATCGTATTCCAACATGTTGAGCCCCATCGGTCGCGCCGTATATGCGGGGTCGAAATAAATCACGTCCTGAATGCGTTCAGGGGGGATCGCCGCTAAAATATCTTCGATATCGGTGCCGTGCGGGTCAATGAACGCCACACCTTCGCCGTTTCGAATATCCTGCAAGATCATGTTCTTGATCAGACCGGTCTTGCCGGTCCCCGTCTGTCCAATGACGTACGCATGCCGCAGGCGATCGCTCGGTGCGAATCGGACGGGCGTCTCGGTCGCGCCGTAGATGTTGATGCCGATCGTTATTCCATCTGCAGACATCTCGACCGGCGCCGGAGATTGCTTCGCGTATGATTTCTTGAGCTCGCGCGACGTCGTCACCTGCTCGGCAGTGAAATGGAAGAGCGAGGCGATCTCAGTGAGAGAAAGCGGCATTACGAGCGATGTGTCGAATTCGCGAAAGGTGAAGTCACGCAGGAACGACGTCAGACTCCATTGTGTGACGTGCTTCACCGCGAACCGGTTGCCTTTGGCATCGTCGAATTGCCCCAGCGAACTTTCGATATTACCGAGGAGCTCTTTGGCGCGCGCAACGGTCGGTGCGGACGTGACAATGCGGATCAGTGTCGGCGCGATGCGACTTTTTATCTTTCGGCCCACCGCCTCAGACGCAACACTATCGGCCGACCGACGCATTTCCAGGTCGCGCTCCCGCTCCTTAACTTCGGAGTTCGTCATAACGCCCGCGACCTCGTGGATGAAATCTCCGAATGCTGTCTCGGGCACTTTGACGGCTTCCTCGAACGGCTTCCCTTTCTCCAAGGCACGCAGCATTTTCTGATAGTGACGGTTGTACCGATCGTGCTCGTTGCCGACCACGATCTGCAAGGCTGCGCCTTCATCATGCTTGGCGATCTTTGCGAAGGCTGCCAAGACAACATTTAACGGATCATGTTCGAATGATTCATAGGTCTTCAGCGGCAGGGCGGAATGTTCTGCCAAGGTCGCGTATGCGGCCGCATGTTGCCCCTCATAGTTGAAGATATTGTAATCTCCGCGATTCTCGGAAATGCGCGCGTTAGCAAAAACCGACGAAATGAGGCGCTCGGCGAGCTCTTTGCGCGGCCGCGGGACGGCCAAGTAGAGGGATGCTTCTTCGGTCCCCTGCGGTACCGCGATCTCGAGCGAGAAGGCATCGTTGGGACCGATGAGGCTCAAAAGTCCCGCGTAGAGTTGCTCGGAAGATGCGAGTAATTGCTCGAGCTTTTTCTCGGGCTGGCCGGAGGTGTCGCCGCTTCCGTGCGCCTGCGGCTGGACCTCGAAGAGCACGAGGTCGAGTGCACGTTTCACCTTCTCCGGCGGTGCCATGCCTTTGTCGGGCAGACCTTCCGCGACATAGCGAACGAGTGCGCGATGGAGATCATCTTCAAGGTGCGGATTCTTCATGCGCGAAACGACCGAGAGCGCGTTGCGAATCCCGTGTTCCTGGACAATCTGCAAAAGTCCGTCAACTTGCTTATCGTGCGCCTCAGGATCAAGCTTCAAGACCTGCCGCAGGGTCTCGTGCTCGGGCAAGACATACGCTTCGTGTAAGACGCGCGCCGACGGCACCTCGGCGTACTCTTTGATCTCGCGCCGCGCGATGCGATCACCTTCGAATCGGTTCTCAGGTGAATTCATTTCCTGCTCCTTCTCCGCGACGCGTGCGCGCAGATACGCGAGCTCCTCTTGCGGCGATTTGAATTTTTCCGGCGTCGAAACTTTATTACGCTCCAGCGCTGATGGCATGAACTAAATTATACCATCACGCTTATGATGTGCGTGGACGAACTATGCGACGACGCATTATCATGACCGGGATAAATATGACACTAATAAGAACCCCATACAGTGAGTAACTACTGTTCCCCCACGTCCATGTCGAGATCGAAACAAGTGCGAGAATATTTGCTACGACGAGCAACACCCAGGCCGATGTGGATTCAGAATATGGAAGTTTGTATACCTTGAGATAGGTCGGTACTCCGGCAAGAAAATCTGCAATGATCGAAAGTGCGAGCGCAAAAAGTGCGTTATTGGTCGTTTGCCATAGTACGATAGCAAGAACCACGAGCATAAAACATACTGCATCTAACCATCCATAGCGAGTGTAGCCATACCCACGAAAACAGAGAATGAGGACAAGAATCGTATTGAACGCCAACGCGGCCGGAATAAGAATCGCCCACGAGATACCGGTTGCAATCTGTGCGCCGATGACAACAAATTGGATAATTGCCCAAAGCGCCCACGAAACGATGTTCGGTCTGACTTCACCGTGGATCATCCCTTTGATATATGGAACGATGGAGTACAGCTGGATCAAGCCGGCGGCAACACCGACAACGGCATGCCAATCCATATTATTCCTTCGTCAATATCTCCGGACCGTTCGCCGTAATGATGATCGTGTGCTCGGCATGTGCGCTGCGGGAACCGTCTTTAGTCTTGTATGAGAAATTATTCTTATCGACGTAGAGATCGCCGGTGCCCAAGGTCATCATCGGTTCTATCGCGATGACGAGCCCTTCTTCGAGGCGCGTGCCGCTCCGCGGGAAGCCGAAATTCGGCACATGCGGATCCTCGTGCACTTCCCTGCCTACGCCATGCCCGGCAAGATTCTTCGGAAAGCCGAAGTGATATTTCTTCGCGACCTGCTCGACCGCATAACCGATATCGCCGGTCTTGTCACCAAGTTGAGCGGCCTTTATGCCAACTGCCAGTGCTTCGTAGGTGCCGGCAACGAGCCGGATATCTTCCGCGCTTCCCGCTCCGGCGATCACCGTCGCCGCATGATCCGTGTAAAGACCCTTGTGCCGAATACCGAAATCGAGCGATACCACATCGCCCTCTTTGATCACATATTCGAACGCCGGTGCGTGCACGACTGCGTCGTTGACCGAAAAACAGAGCCCGGTCGGAAATTTTTCGCCATGCTTCCCCGATGGGTAGCCGAGGAATGCGAGCAAGTCGCCGTCCTTCTCGACCATTTCTTTCGCGCGCGCTTCAATATCCAATGCCTGCGCGCCGGGAATGACCATCTCGCTCAACATCCGCACGTGCCGTGCGAGCCGGCGCCCGCCTTCGCGGAGGTCTTTTATTTCATCTTTGCTTTTAGCGATCATGAGATTCGTACCCCCGCACGCGCCTATTCGAGGTCGAGTGCCGTGAGAATATTCTTATGAATGGTCTCGATATCTGGTTCACCGTCGATCTCGAGGATCTTCCATCCCAGTTCCCGCAATGCCTCGATCGAAGGGACGACTTGGTCTTGATACCATGCGAAACGCTTATTAAGCGCGTCTTCTGTCACATCATCGAATCGTCCGCGGGCCTTAAGACGCGTACGTGCCGCATCCTTGGAAAGCGTGAGGACGATCGCACGGAGATCGTCGCGACCGAACATCCGCATAATGTCATTCGCCGCACGCGATTGATCCGGTCGACGGCAGGTACCGTCGAGGATCACATGCTGGGTACCATCGAATGATTCATTGACCACTTTTGTGAGCAAATAGATCGGCATGAAAGAAGGTACGAGTCCTCCTGTCGTCAATATTTCCTCCACATTCTTGGCGAACGTCGTACCGGTCTGCATGAACGCGCGCAGGAGGTTGCCCATTTCTGGACGGAGAATGCCGCTTTTCGGATCATGCTCTTGGAGATATTTTTCGAGCAGTTCGCACTGCGTCCCTTTGCCGGATCCGGAAATTCCGAAGAACGCTACCGTAATTGGTTTCATCATGCGAGATTGTACCCCTCTTTGTGCAAAATATCCACGACCTGTGCGGCAACATCGATAAGCGCGCCATCGGCACTGACGACACGATAATCAAATTGCGGCGCATGCACGCGCATCTCGGTGTCGGTTATCTTCATGCGCAGATCGAGCTCAACTTGCGACATATCGGGGTTGCGCACGCGAATACGGCGGCGATATGCCTCGACCGATTCCGGCATGAGGAATATAGTCGTCGCATCATATGCCTCTTTCAGATATTCAGCGCCAGTAATGTCTACCGGAGCGAAAATGATCTTCGATGTGAGAAGGCGTTTACGAAGATCAGGAAGATAGATCCCATAATGCGTGCCGCCAAAAAGCGGGGCGAAGCGCTCTCCGGCGATATTTCCGGCCGAGAGTTCCTCATCGAAACGTTCCTGCGAGAAGAAGTAGTAATCCTTGCCATCGGTCTCTCCGGCGCGCGCAGTGCGTGTCGTCGCGGTCACCAAGACGTCCGTACCGGGATGCAATCGCATCAGCTCGCGTATGAGCGTGTTCTTCCCGCTTCCTGATGGCCCCGCAATGACGAGGATCTGTTTGTTCGCATTCATACGTCAAGATTATAACCTTCCGTTCTCATGATCTCTATGACACGCGCGACAGCTGTTTCAATTTTTCCATTTTCGTTCATGACAACATGATCATAGAACGATCGTTCGTTCTCTACTTCTTGACGCGCATTTTCCAGCCGGATCACAATGTCCTGTTCGCTCATTTCCGGATTACGATGTCGCAGACGATCTCCGAGTTCATCCATTTTCCCGGGAAGAATGAAAATGGTCGCTGCGGAATAATGTTCTTTGTAATACTTTGCACCGACGATATCGGGATTCATGATCACCACATATCCCGCATTGATCTTGCCGAGAAAATCCGGCGCATAGGTGCCGTAATAGGTATCTCGACTTTTGATGTAGGTGGACTCGAGAATGTTCCCAGCTTCCTTCTCCTTTAGGAAGCGTTCCTTGGTGAAAAAGTAGTAATCGACCCCGTCGACCTCACCGGCTCTCTTTTGCCGCGTGGTAGCCGTCACGATGCGCTTCACCCGATCGGGATGACGTTTAACGATCTCGTTGGTGATGGTGCTCTCTCCGCTTCCCGTCGGTCCTGCGATGACGAGTACATGCTTACCGGTCATCGCCATATTCTATCGTACGGAATTAGTACTCCCGGATGGAAGTTTGTGCGTCTATCTTCTTGATGACATCGAGGACGACGGAGACGACGATGAGAAGCGCCGTACCGCCGATCGTAACCACTGTAATGCCGGTTATCCCCTGCAGGATGAGCGGCAAGACCGCGAGAATGCCGAGGAACAAGGCGCCGACGAGCGTGATGCGTGTGACGATGTTGCCGAGATATTCCATCGTATTGGTGCCGGGGCGCACGCCAGGGATAAAGGCGCCGTTCTTCTGCAAGTTCTTCGCGACCTGGTGCGGCTCGAAGGTGATCGCCGTATAGAAATAGGTGAAGAGGAAAACGAGCACGAAGTAACAACTGCCATACACCCACTGATTCGCGAGCGCCGCAACGACCGCCGCCGCGCCATGCGCGAGCCAGAGAATACTGCTTTTGGCGAGGAAGGTCGCGATCATCTGCGGGAAAAGCAAGATCGAAAGTGCGAACACGATCGGAATGACGCCGGCTTGATTGACGCGCAGTGGCAAGTAGGTAGAAACGCCGCCCATGACTTTCATTCCGCGCACGCGACGCGCATAGGTGACCGGGATCGGGCGTTCCGCTTCAGTGATATAGACGACGCCCGCCATGATCAAGAGCGCCGCCGCGAGGAACCCGATGATCGCCGGGATCTGTGAGACATCGAAGGAGAACACGAGTTGCGAGAGATCGCGCGGAATGCGCGCCACGATGCCGGCGAAGATGAGAAGTGAGACGCCGTTACCAACGCCGAATTCCGTGATCAGTTCGCCGATCCACATAAGCAATATAGAGCCGGCAGAAATGACCATCATGTTGGTTATGAGCTGGAGCGCCGTAAGCCCCGGTACAACACCGTTCTGTTGCAAGAGAAGGATAAAACCGAACGATTGCACCAACGCGAGCGGGAGCGTGAGATAGCGGGAATATTGCGTGAAGCGCGCGCGACCCGAGTCCCCTTCTTCCTGATACATCTCCTTCAACGACGGGATGAGGATGGTCATGAGCTGCATGACGATCGATGCCGTAATGAACGGGCCGACGCCGAGCATGACGATTGAAAGCGTTGAGAATCCACCGCCGGAGAATACGTTCAAGAGTCCAAAGAATTGGTTATTGCTCAAGAAATTCTGCAAAACGGATGCATTGACACCCGGGATCGGGATCGCCGCGAGCAAGCGGAAAACGACCAAGGCACCCAACACGAAGAGGATGCGGGAACGCAACGTCCCGTCTTCGACAACGATCTTCAGTTTGCGCACGAATGCTTCGTACATATGTTATTTTTTTGGGGCTTTCTTAGCCGGAGACTTTTTCGCTACTGCTTTTGGTGCGGGTACATGAACGTGCTTTATCTTTTTTGGCAGACGAAGAGGAACGAAACTGCCGCCTGCCTTCTCAATAGCAGCTGCGGCGCTCTTGGAAACGCCGACGCCCGTGAATGAGAATTTCTTGGTGACCGCTCCGTCGCCGACGATCTTGATCATCGGGAACTTCGCACCGCGTCCTTTGACAATACCTTTGGAGAAGAATGCCTTCGGATTGACCTCCGCTCCCGCTTCGAAGATCTGCTCGACGCGCGTGAGCGAAATGGCGACCGGGGCAGGAATGGTGCCGTCGACGGTGCGACCGCGATTCTTGCCGTATCCACGGCGCTTCGGGAGCTTCTTGATGATGTCGCGGAATTCCGGGCGCTTCTTGTTGCCCGCGCGGGCGCTCTGACCTTTGGTGCCGCGACCGGACGTCTTACCGCGCTTACCGCCGCGACCGACACGTGTCTTCACGGTCTGCCCGACTCGTTTGAGTAGATTGAGGTTTGCCATACATTATTTATTCTTCGCGACTTTCTTGAGCGCTTCGACGGCCGCACGCGCATTGTTGACGGAATTCTTACTGCGACTCAAGAGCTTCGCCGTAACGTCGGAGACACCGGCAAGCTCGAGCACGGTACGCACGGATGATCCGGCGACGAGTCCGCGGCCCGGTGAGGGGCGGATGCCGATGACGGAAGCACAATACTTCGCTTCGACGTTGTGCTTGATGCTACGATTCTTGGTCAATTCGAGGGTGATCATGCTGCGCTTAGCATCGCGTGTCGCCTTCTCGATCGCAAGCTGTGTGTCAGCGGCTTTGCCCATGCCGACGCCAACGCGTCCTTTCTTGTCGCCCAGGACGATCGCAACGGAGAAATTGAAACGGCGACCGCCGGCCATGACGCGCGCCACGCGACGAATGCCGATGAGCTTCTGCGCGAATTCGCTGCGCTCGCGATCATTACCACCTCTGCGGGGCCCACGATTACCGCCCGGGCCACCGCGGCGATCGCGATTACCACCGCGCGCACCGAACGGACGACGTTCACTCGTGGGTGCTGCTGCCGGAGCAGCAACAACGTCCGCGACGTGCTCGTCGGCGATCACTTCTGTCGGGATCAATTCTGTTTCGTTAGGCATATGACCAAGTAACTAATGCTTAAAATTCTAATCCTGCCGTGCGCGCCGCATCTGCAAAGGCCTTCACGGTTCCGAGGTACTGGAATCCGCCGCGATCGAAGACGACTGCTTTGATCCCCTTCTCAATCGCAACTTTCGCCAAGGTCACGGCCGCAGCTTCTGCGCGCTCGCGCGGAGTCTTTGCCTTCTCGGTGTCGGATGAGATGGAAACGATCGTCACCATCTTCTCATCATCGATGAGCTGCGCGACCACGCGCGTATTCGAACGGAAGATCGAAAGGCGCGGGCGTGCCGCCGTGCCATTGACGCGCGCGCGTACGCGGTTGTGACGTCGATCTCGTTGCTGTGTTTTAGTGAGTGCCATATAAATATTACGATGCCGAACCGGCTGCTTTCTTACCCTGCTTCTCGCGCACGACTTCGCCTTCATAGCGGATGCCCTTGCCCTTGTACGGCTCCGGCTTCTTGATGGCGCGAACCTTCGCGGCGAATTGCCCGACGGCGCTCTTATCGATACCCGTGATTGTGATGATGTTCTTATCGATCGCGACGGTCAATCCTTCGGGAATAGCCACGATGACGGGATGCGAGAATCCAACGGTGAGTTTGATCGTCTTTCCCACGAGCTCTGCCTTGTAGCCAATTCCCTGCACTTCGAGCTTCTTCACGAATGGTGCATTGACACCGGCGACCATGACGCGTACGTGCGCAGCATAGGTGCCCCAAAGCGCGCGCGCGAGGCGAGTCTTCGTGATCGGAGAGACGGTCACTTCACCGTTCTCGATCGAGATGCCGATCGATGGATGGACCAATCGGGTCAAGGTACCTCCCTTCCCCTTGACCGAAACCTCGCCATTAGCGAAAGCGACTTCGGTGCCTGAAGGAATTTTTATCGCGAGTTTTCCGGTGCGTGACATAAGTTTATTTATAGTGAGCGAAGTCGAACTACCAAATTTCGAACAATGCTTCGCCGCCGACCTTCTCTTTACGGGCTTCCTTGTCGGTCTTAATTCCCTTCGGAGTTGAGAGGACGAGTGCACCGAAACCATAGCGGACAGGCGTGATCTCGTTGGTGCTCTTGTACATGCGGCGACCGGGCTTGCTGACACGCTTCACGCCATTGATGGCATGGACGCCGGCCTCATCGTATTTGAGCGTGATATCGAGGGTCTTCTTGACCTTCTTCCCTTTCTTCTCGATCGACTTCACGTAACCAGTATCCTTCAACTTCTCGGCGATCGCGTATTTGAAATTCGAAAATGGCACAGAGACCGTTGCATGGCCAACAGCGCCGGCATTCGTGAGGCGAACGATGAGGTCTGCTACAGGGTCTGATACCATAATGATTTTAGTGAGTGAGGTTGCTTGTGGTGAGTTTTATCGAACCAATCTACCAAGAGGATTTCTTAATGCCCGGAATATTTCCTTCAAGCGCTTCCTCGCGGAAACAGATGCGGCAGAGGTTGAAATCACGCATGAAGCCGCGTGGGCGGCCGCACTTGAAGCAACGACGAACCACGCGCGAAGCGAACTTCGGTGTGCGATTTGCCTTGATGATCATTGATTTCTTTGCCATAAATTTTGGAAAAATTTACCCTGAGCGAAGTCGAAGGGTTGTTTTTACCCCGAGCGTCGTCGAGGGGCCAAGAAAGGAGTGGCTGGGCGCGTGCACCTGACCTTTCGATCCTGGTTATCGCTTCCCTGCTTGTCCGGCCATAGCCTAGGCGACGGCGGACGTGACCTCGTTCTTACGATATTCCCCCATTCGACAAGCTCAGGGCAAGCAAATCGAGGAATCAGGCTAAAAAACAAGGCCCCCTGCGAGGCCCATGAAATATACGCGATGTCAGGGTAGAAGTCAACAAAAACACCTCCCGAAACGGTAGTCTATACCTTAGACATTTCATGCCGAGGTTTAACCTCGGTCGTAATAATAGCGCCGAACAAGCAGAAGTGTTCATTCTTGCTGCGCAACAAAAACACTGAACTCATATTTCTCAACGATTTGTATCACAAGTTTTCCGAAAAAATCCGCCCTTAAAAAGAAAAACCCCCGTTGCATACGTATATGCAGCAGGGTTTCTTCTATGGTTATGCGTATATGGTATAGGAGGTGCGCGAGAAGTCAATGAAAGTCCTTAATACTCCTTCTGCAGACAAACACTTACCGTCCGGCGCTTGCCAGCTTTGCCTTTGATGAGGTGGCGGTGGGATTTCTCGAGCTTATGGATGGTGAAGAACGGCTCGTAGAACTCGCGCAGAGCTTCCTCGGTCGGCACGTATTCATAGACGCCGAATTCGGGATGAATATAAGCGCCCGGTTCGTCGGCCGGATAGTCGCGCAGGAGTCGCTTCGTGTGCAAGTCTTCGTCGGCGAGAAACGTCTTAAAAATGAGCCAGCCACCCGGTTTTAGGATACGCAGAATTTCATCGCGCAGATGCTCGCGCTCGGCGGACTTGAGAAAATGCGAGGTCATGAGATCGAGCGCGATCGCGACAGAGCCATCTTTGATCTTCTCGAAATCCCCCGCTATCGAACGTGCCTCGTATTTGAGCGGAAGTTGGAGCGAGGCATCGCGTGCCTGCATGATCGCCTCTTCGGAAATATCGTAGCCGATGCCGTGCATGCCGTAGACACTGGCGAGGTAGATGACATGCCGGCCATTACCACACCCGAGATCGAGCGCGGTCGCCATCGGATTCAAGTATTCACGGCCGGTCTCCCGTTCGATGAATCGCACTCCTTTGAGGAAATCCTCTCCCGGCTCACTCGAAAGCGCGAGATGCCCGCTCGTTTTGTACTCTTTATTCCATACATCGCGATGGTTACCTTTGCTGAGCCGTTTCATCAGGGCACTATAGCAAAGAAATCGTCCGAAAAGCAGTATTAAGTTCATTGACTTCTCATGCGGAATTGCTACCATTTCTTGCACACAGTGCTTCGCAAGAAGCTTCGAGAAACCCCGCCCCACGGCGGGGTTTCGATGTTACGCTAGATACGTCCGAAGCCGAGCACGCACCTTGCCCATTAGAACCGCGGGAAGCACATAGACGTCACGCCGAAATCGGTTGATGCTCACCAGGCGCAGTTGAGCGAGAATGGCAGCGACAGGAATCCCATTCGGGTCGGTATAGTTGAAATAAAAATCAAGCGGCTTTTGTTTCGTCGAGAGCGGTACGACCCAGAATATTTCATTGTTGAACTTTTTGATGACGAGTACCGGCCGCGAGAAATCCTGTGAACCGCCGTTTTGTTCACGACCGATGTTCTTTCCGAGAGTACACATCCACACTTCGCCGTTTTTAGGGAACGCTACGGGCAACGACGCGACGCGCGCCAATCGCTTTTTAGCTTTGTTCCAGCGATCAAAGTCTTCCCCGTCCTTATTTTGTTGATCAAAGTTTTTGTGCATGACCCCTCATACACGGATAGTATACACGACTACCGCGAAACGAAATCGATCGGCTGTGATGGATTTCGTAAATCCATCATTTGCTATGATGGAAAATTGTTGCGCATGGCGCCCATGCGCAACTGCTTCAAAAGGATTCATCCCAATTTTACCTGGAATTCGGGCCGGAGATCGATCCAATATTGGTCAGATTCCTTCGTTATGAAGCCGTCTCGGACCAATACATCTTCAATGTAGTTGCGAATCTCTGTGATAAGAACCGCCGCACGTGCAATATCATTTTCCGCGAGCAACGCATCTATCGAAACGAATATGTCGGGCTGTTGAGCTCTGAGTGACTGAACATCACGGTACAGGTGCTTGTCGAACGACGACCATCGCTTATCAAGCAACAACAACGTATTGAGCGCGATGCGTATAATGTTCATTCGTACGACTCCACAAAAGTATGCATCGCCGCGCGCCTGCGCCACAAGAAATCGCTCTCGTATCTGCAGTATTAGCTCAGCGAACATCCATCGGATCTTCTCGCGGTGAACAGTTTCAGGATAGTATCGAAAATCGCTCATCAACTTCTGAAACTGCTGGTGAGGATCATCTATCACGAGTGCCTGCGCCATCTCTCGCGATTGATCGTCATCCAGCCAAGCAGAAAGGGATCGATGTATATCTTCAATTACTCCGGGCGCATGCAGTTGAATCGGTTCGCCGGATTCACGAACATGCTTTTTATATTCTTTCAAAGCCACCCGGTATTCGTTCAGTGCTTCCGGTGTCGGGAAGATCACTTTAAGGTCGATATCACTGTACGAGTCATAGTTACCGCTTCCAACCGAACCCGTTGCAATGACGGTAGCCACATCCTGCAAGCCTGGGATACTGGGATACGTGTCGGTAGTCAGAAAATCTTTGACAAGAATCGCAACTTCTTCACGGTTCTGTTCGTAAAAACGCTCCAGCATCTCGCCAGTATAGCAATAACTGTAAATTCAGGCATGGAAAAAGTCCCCTTTCGGGGACTCGTCCATCACCTTATGAAATTATTTTGCAGCTTGGAGCGGGACGCCGAGGTGGCGCAGGAAAGCTTCGGCCTCCTTTTTGGTTCTAGCAGAAGTCGCGATAGTAACGGCGAATCCGAAGACATCCTTCGCGTCTTCGTCAGCAGTTTCCGGGAAGACGGTGTGCTCCTTGAGGCCGATCGTGATGTTGCCCATCTCGTCGATCGCCGACGTCTTGATGCCACGGAAGTCCTTTACGCGCGGGATCACGATGTGGATGAGCTTATCGAAGAATGCCTGCATGCGCGCGCCGCGCAAGGTGGTCTGGTAGCCTGCGAGGTCGCCGGTGCGCATTTTAAATGCCGCGATCGATTTCTTGCTGCCGCGCGAAGCGGGAGCCTGACCGGTGATCTTGATGAGGCGATCCTTGATGAGATCGGTGCGCTTCTTGTCTTTGATCGAACCGACGCCGACCGAGACGACGATCTTCACGAGCTTCGGCGCCTGCATGACATTGTCATAGCCGAACTCGCCTTTCAGCGCGTCGAATGTCGTTTTGTGTTTAGTTACTGCGTTCATATGAATAGTTTTATACGGTTTGACCGCTCTTCACGGCGACGCGTGTGCGCCCGCCTTCAGTGCGCGAGATCTTGATGCGGGTCGGCTTGCCGTCCTTGGGATCGGCGAACATAACGTTGGATGCATGAATCGGCATCGGCTTCTCGATGATCTGACCCGCGCGCGATTGCGACGTGGCGCGGCGATGGCGCTTGACCATGTTGATGCCGTCGATCAAGACCATGTCGTCCTTGGACATGACACGCACGATCGAGCCCGTCTTGCCGCGGGACTTGCCTGCGATCACGATCACTTTATCTCCTTTTTTGAGTTTCATATATTACTTGTAGTGAGCGAAGTCGAACTAAACGATCTCCGGCGCCAAGGAACCGATCTTCTGGTAACCGCGCTCGATGACCTCGCGCGGGATCGGGCCGAATACACGATTTGCTTTTGGCTCTTTCTTATCCTTCTCGACGAGGACGACGGCGTTCTCATCGAAGCGCACGTACGAACCGTCCTTGCGGCGGAACGCTTTCTTTTGGCGAACGACGACGGCGCGATGGATGTCCTTCTTCTTGACCGACTTGCGGGGCTGGGCTGTCTGGATCGAGAGCACAACTTCGTCGCCGAGCTCCGCGTAGCGCTTCTTGCTCGAACCGAGCACCTTGAAGATGCGTCCGACGATGCCGCCGGAATTATCTGCGATCTTTACGAGTGTGCGGTCCTGGATCATATATTATTTATCAGCTTTCACGATGATGAAATGCTTGCGCTTGCTGATCGGACGCGTCTCCTTGATGGTCACTTTCTCCCCTACCGCCGCGGTGTTACCCGGATCATGGACGAGGAATTTCTTGGAGAGCTTCATGTACTTCTTGTATTTCGGGTGCTGGACATAGCGCTCAACGGAGACCGTCGCGGTGTCTTTCATGGCGCTCTTCACAACAACGCCTTCGAACGTCTTGCCTGTTGTTGTGTTGTTTTTTGTTTCAGTCATACAAATATTTTCTCAATAGCCGCGCAATACTACGCTTTTTTCACTGCTTGCGCAATCTCTCCTTGCGCGGCAGCGCTGATTGCTCGTGCGCGAAGCTCGGTCTTTGCGCGTGCAATCTCGCGGCGGAGGTTGCGGCTCTCCTTCACATTACGTGAACGGCTGCCTGCACCGCCGAAGCGGATAACACGGAGCTTCTCCTGCGTATCAACAACCTCTTTCTTGAGGTGTTCGTCGGTCTTTGTTTTGTTCTCATTCTTTGCCATAAAATTTATATTACTTGTGGTGAGCAGAGTCGAACTATGCGCGCTCAACGACACGAACCTTCATCGGGAGCTTGGTGCCGGCCTTGCGCAATGCCTCGCGCGCCATTGCCTCGGTCGTGCCATCGACTTCGAAGATCACGCGACCCGGGCGCACCTCCATGACGTAACCGACGACATCGCCCTTGCCGCTACCCATGCGCACACCAGCCGCTTTGTTGGTGACCGGACGATCAGGAAAGACACGTACCCAGACCTTCGCGGTCTTACCGGCAGAACGTGCGAGCGCACGGCGAGCTGACTCGATCTGATTGCTCGAGAGACGCGCTTGCGTCATGGCCTTAAGACCGAACGCGCCGAAGGCTACCGTGATGCCACGGGTGTCGGGCTTCGCGAGATGTGCCGGGCTTCGTCGCCCACTTTGCCACTTGCGATATTTAGTTTTCTTTGGTGCCAACATACAAAATTATGACAAACGATTACGAATTGGCGCGAACGGTGCGGGCCTCAGCACGCGGTGCGGTCTCCGGCTTTTCGAAAATGTCGCCGCGATAGATCCAGACCTTGATGCCGATCACGCCGTACGGCATGTAGGCGACTTCGCGGGTGAAGTCGATATCGGCACGCAGAGTTTGCAACGGCACACGACCGCGCTTGATCTCTTCAGAGCGACTCATTTCGGCACCGCCCAGGCGACCGCCCAGCGCGATGCGTACGCCCAGGACGTCACGATTGGCCATGACCTTTTCGACGGTCTGCTTCAAAACGCGGCGGAATGTTTGACGTTTCTCAAGACCTTCGGCGACCATGTAGGCGACGACCGGAGCATGGCTTTCGGGCGAGCGCACTTCTTCGATGTCGAGTTTGACCGGCAGGCGCTTCGCTTTCGGCACTTTGTAGGCGACCTTCTCAATTTCTTTGATGAGCTTGACCGATCCTTCCCCGCCGCGGCCGATGACGAGGCCCGGGCGCGATGTCTTGATGATGATGCGGACGTTCTTTTGGTTGCGTTCGATCTCGATCGAGGTGACGTACATGCCGCGAAGGCGCTTCTTCAAAAAGCGGCGGACGGTCGAGTCAACCATGACATTCTGGCGATATTCGGCCGGAGTCTTAGAGAACCAGCGAGACTTCCAGTCACGGATGACTCCGAGGCGATGTGCGTATGGATGTACGGTATGAGTCATATTATTTAGTGGCCGCCTTCCCGCCCGACTGAACGGCTTCAGTCGTTCGGGCGGGCTTGGCGCGCGGCTTGCGGGCGGGCTTCGCTGCAGCTTCCTTCGCGACCGATGCCTCGACAGGCTTCGTTTCGACGACTTTCTTCACCGGCGCCCCAGCGCGATTACCGAGCTCCATCTTCACGGTGCTCATGATCTTATGGAGGCGTCCCGCGCGACCCTGCTTAAAGGGACGAACGCGCTTCAAGGTAACACCCTTATCAACGGTCAATGTCTTTACGAAAAGCATGTCAACATCCAGCGATTCATTCGCTGATCGTGCGTTGGCGACCGCTGAATCCAAAAGCTTGACGATGGCCGGCGCTGACTTCTTGTCGAGGAATGCGAGCGCGACACGAGCGGCCGGTACCGACTTCCCACGGATAAGATCCGCAACGAGGCGGACTTTGCGCGGCGGCTGGTGATAGTTTTTGAGCGTTGCTTTCATAGGATTATTTATAGTGAGCATTGTCGAACTACTTCTTCTTCGCAGCAGCGGTGGTTGTCGCTGTAGCCTTCGCAGCCTGCGCCGTCGCTATCTCGGAAGCCTTTGCTGCCATTTCGATCTCCTTCTGCATCTTGCCGCCGTGGCGAATGAAGCGAGTGGACGGGGCGAATTCACCGAGGCGGTGCCCCACCATATCCTCATTCACGATGACCTCATCGAAATTCTTGCCGGTGTGGACGAGGAAGGTATAGCCCACGAATTCCGGTGCGATCTGGCTTCGGCGCGCCCACGTCTTGATGGACTCACCGCCCGCCTTGCGGGTGGAGACTTTCTTCATCAATTTTTCGTCCACATAGGGACCTTTCTTGAGCGAGCGAGCCATAAGTATGATGTTGTTGCAATTGAAAACCCCTTCGCGGGGTAGCCCACAATGTATAGGAAACTCATGCTTCTGTCAATTTTTGAAGCAGCGCCCTCGCCGTGGGCCTTCAACCCACGCCCCTGTGCCCCTACTGTTCGTGGTATATCGGCACGATATTCACGGTGACCGTCTGATCAACCCACTTACCGGGAGTATTATCTATCCCGATCACCCACCCCTTAAGTGGGGTGCAGTGAAGCGTGTAGATCGTCTGCCCCACGATGGAGGAAGTTACTCCGGAACCAGTCCAGCTGGTAGTACCCGATGGTTGGGTCCACGAATCAGACGGGGTATTGCTGCCAGTGACCGTACAATCGGTGACATTCGAGACATTCCAAGAAACGACGGTGGTCTTGCCGGATTGGACGAGGGAAGGAGCGAGGCTGAAGGTCACAACTTGCGGCGCGGGTGCCGCATTGCAGGTATCGCCCGTACATCCGTACTGACACGCGGTCGTGGGTGTTGGACTGAACGAACAGTCCGCGTTCCGCTGGTAAAGATTTCCATCCGTTCCGTTGCAGAGAAGAGTGGGCGTGCAGGTATCGACGGTAGTTTCTACGCACGCCGGATTCCCGCTACCGTCCGTCGTCTGTGTGTAGCCGTATGGGCACGAAGTGAAAACACATTGCGCACCATCATAGATATAGCCGACGGGGCATGTAGTCGGCGTAATATTGCACGAAGAGCCAGTCACGACGCACCAATTGCCGTCGAACGTGTAGCCTGCCGGACACGTGCAGCTAGCACTATTTCCGAACCCTATTCTTTCCAACACACTGCAATTCGTTGGCTTCGGTCCACATCCGCACGAACCGGTGTCCGGGCTCGAGGGGCATGACGCCGGAACGATGGCGAGGCCCGATGATGGTGCTGTGTCAGAGAAAGCAACTTCAGCGGACGTGAATGGATGCGAATTTTGCAATGCGAAGGTGAACACAGCGAACGACAGGATCGCAATCGGCACCGTTCGATAATACGCGGCGCGATTTTTCTGGAGATGGCGTTTGATATTCAGTAACGTCATATCGTGTCCCCCCATTATAACGCAGGTATGGGTGCCCCGCCGTCAATGGTGTGTATATTCTCGGCGATTGCTTTTTTAAATGCTATGACCGCCTCTGACGCAACTTCAGGATCATTACCGGGGTAGGCACGTGACCAGTTTCCCGCAGTAAGGTTTGCAACTGATCGCGCTGCAACGGCGATACGCTCACGTGCGCTTGTGGCCGCACCCAGCGCCGATAGAGCGATCGCGTCAGAGTTGAATAGCCACGCGTTGTCGGGAAAGTACTGCAGAACTTTCTCTATCGCAGCATCCGCCTGCGCGGGCTTTCCGTCTTTCAAAAGCACCCACGAGTAATCATTCACTGCCGCCCAGTCGATGGGGTCGTACAATAGGTAATGAGCATAGTCTCTCTCAGAGTCGGTATAGTTGCCCATATATCCCTCGATGAGTCCGCGCACATAATAAGAACTTGGTTCAGAATCGCCGTGCATACTGATTTGTACATTGATCTCGGCTATCGCCTTCTGAAAATCCCCCTGTAAGAATGCGATACGCGCAAGTTGATGATAGACATAGGGCAATGTCGGATCCTGCGTGGCAGCGAGCTCGAAGAAGTGGTTTGCACGATCAATGTCATAATCGGACGGGTTACTAATGTTGAAATGACGATCTCCATATGCATACGCGCGGGCGGCGGAAGGCGATAGTGTATATGTCGCATCTTCATATGAATCGACTGCGAGAGCGCGGATCTCCCCCCATTTGATGCAACAAACAACTATGAGGACTAAGACGGCGAAGAGTAAAAAAACGACCTCGATCTTGTTGTCGAAATATTTTCGGCGCATATTTTTGTGAACGGCTTAGCTTATCTTCGGACAGCCGGGAGGCGTTCCAGTGGTCATCGTCGATGAAAGAACGGTGCTTGTGCTAATGCGCGTAGAAGTTCCTTGCGTGACGGGCAATCCTTCAACGATCCAATTTTGAATACCTCCTGTTATATGGATCAGATTCGTGAACCCCTCAAATTGCAAGAATCCGTACCCGACCATCGAAAGTCGGCCATCTCCGCAAATAAGCGCTATGAATTTCCCGTGTCGCGGAAGTACCTTATATTCATCGGCAAGCGTTGCGATCGGCATATTGATAGAACCCTTTGCATGCGCAATATTATATTCATCAGGATCTCGGACATCGATGAAGAGGTATTCGTCTGGATGCGCTGTGTAATCTTTCCAAAAGGCGGATGGGTCCATCTCGTGCACGGCGGGTGCGACAAGATTCATATATTTGAGTGGCGTGAGATAAATGACAAAGATCGTCGCCAAGATCGCTATGACGGCGCTTATAGCAGCGAATAGGAAGACCGCATTGCGTGAGAACATAGATTTATCTTATTGAATAAAATCTTGGTTGGACCAGCCAAGACTTATGAGGTAGGCCTTAAAGGCCCGGTCGAGTCGCGCAAGGTTGATGGTTTGTGTTCGCGTATATAGACCGGAGTGGTGGTCTATACTGGCAAGATAGGTCGACGCGGCAGGGTAGATGTTCGCATCGTTGCCTACAGAAAAAGGAGCGAGTAGGTCAGTTATTTGCGCTTCTTTCGAACTTCCGTAGATATTGTAGAGAAACGCCGCGTAGTAGTACCGGATCAGATCACCTGGTTTGTCTCCATCGACAGCCTCATATTGCATACCTTCTTGGAAAGTTTGTTCCCCTTGATCAGCATCTGCAACGCCCATCTGTGCAAGCAACCCATATGCAGTCCCCTCATTTACCAAGATCTCAGGGATCGCGCCGGCGGCAACTGGGTCATTTTTTGTGCGTTGTATGTCAGCGTCTGCGGCCGCGAGTTCCTGATTAATCTTCACGAGTTCTGCGATCCCTTGAGGTGTGGTTGTCCCACTATTATATTGTGTTTGAATATTTCGCGCGTCCCAGATAGCGAGCTGACTTTCGGTAATACCGAGCGGGTAGATACTTCCGGCGTACTCATATAATAAATGGTATGCGGTCGAGACTGAACTCGTGCTCGAAACGAAGGAACTATAGGGCGGATCGCTGAAAATAAGCTCGTTGATGCTCGGGTTAGAAAGGTTATTGGAGTGGATCTGTCCGAGCTCTTGCACCGCGTACGCTTCCAAAAGCGGCCACGAACTGCCAGCCGCGATCTGTTTAAAGTCTTTTATTGCATCGATATAGTCGTTAGATTTTTCCTGATCAAGTGCTATGTAGTATTCGATCTGCCCCTCTTGGTGAAGATCCGCCGCCAGGGGGAGCGCCTCTTCGTAGTACTGAATAGCGCTGGCGTAATTCCCCGCCGCATCATATTTCTGGGCAATTTGGAAATCCGGATTGGTCTGCTGCAACACATCGGTCGGTGTGTTATCGGAAGCATTATAATGAATCGCTGTTGTCGTTTGTGTCGGTGAGTTGGATGGAACCGCGCTCGTTTCAAAATAGTATGAACCAGCTATCGCGACGAGTGCTAGTACGAGCAGAACGATCAGTATTGCAAAGATTTTTTTCATACCGATGCTATTCGCAACCATCGGAACCGCCGTCGTCACACCCACAGCTATCACCGCTACCGCTATCTCCACCATCGCTTTCGCCATCGCCGCCGTCGCTGCCGTCGCTGTCAGAACCATCGGTAACTCTTCCATCCG
>PLSR01000018.1 GCA_003164215.1 Candidatus Kaiserbacteria bacterium
GGAGCAGGATAGGATTTTGAGCGCACAAAGCGTCAAAATCCCCATGTTTTGAGCCATCTTTCGGGGGTTCTAACCGCTTCTTTATCGCCTTTACCTCTGTTGCGATTTTCTTCATCGGGAAAAGGCAATTTTCCACGTCAATGCTGAGCTTTTTATCTTTCAGCAAGAGGTTCGAACCGATGGTCGAAAGTATCGTCCGTTTCGTCTGGAGCGTGCCTTTTTCGAAGCGCACCTTGGCTTGTTCAATGAACGTCAGCATCTCATCGCTCGTGCGGTTCCACTGGTCGACACGGTTGTCGGTCAGGTCGAGGTTCTTTTTGAGACGTTTCTTTTCGGCGAGATACTCTGTCTGCTTTGCGGCAAAGTCCTCGGACGAGATCTCGCCGCCGCTTCGCATGTCGAACAGATTACTCAGCTTCGCCACGACCGCGTTATACACCTTCTGCTGCGAGCCGAGGACGGTTTGCTGCTCGCGCCCCTCGCGCTCGTTTTCCGCTCGGAACCATTTCATAGCGAACGTATGAAACTCGGGTGGTATCTCGATACTGTCGATCTCCGCAACAATCTGCTTTTTAAGCTCGGTGACCTCAATGGCTCCCTGCGTACACTTCGGATCACGACGCTTGGTGCAGTGGTAGTAGATGTAGGTGTGGACGTTGCCGTTTTTCTGACGTTTGGTTTTGGTCTCGGCGGTTATCGCGCAGCCGCACTCGGCGCACCGCGCCATGCCGGTAAACTCAAAGATGTGGTTCTTCGGTCGGGGCCTTCCGTGCCTGCCCAGAAGGGCCTGTACGCGATCAAACTCCTCAGTGGTGATCATCGGGTCATGGGTGCCTTGCCACCACTGGCCAGAGTCTTTGGGAAACTCGAACATGCCATAGTAAAAAGGGTTCTTAAACATCCAGTAGATGCCGCTGTGGGCCATTTTCTTACCATACTTGGTTCGTAGTCCCCACTCCTCTGTCGCAATCTCGCGTATCTTCGACTGCGAGTAATTGCCTGTCAGCATCAGCTCCCAGCACTTGCGGACGAGATCAAAACTATTAGGATCTCGCGGTATCTTTTTCTCGCCTTTCAATCCGAACTTGTCGTTACCGTAGCCGATGGGCGCGAGGTTTGGAAGAGCGCCCATCTCAGCTTTTTTCATGAGTCCGCGCTTCACGTCGATGCCCTTTTTGTCGTTCTCCATCTTCGCCTGGGTGCATTGCAGCATGAACATGAACTTGTCGAACGGCGTGTTGCGGAAGGTCTGGCCGGGCGTCACGATCTCGATGAGCTTGCCACGATCCATCATGTCGATGAGGAGCGCGGAGTCGATGGCGTTACGCGACAAACGATCCGCATGCCAAACAATAATAGCGTTTATCTCGCTGCACTCGATACGCCGGAGCAGTTCCGAAAACTGCGCTCGCTTACCCGTTACCTTCGCGGACTTCGACTCGCTCAAGATATTACTCTCGTCGAGACGGACACCGAGCGATTTTGCAAGATCGCGTCCTTTGTCGAGCTGGGACTCAAGCGAAAGAACCTGCCGGTCCTCGCTCTCGGTCGATTTTCGCCCGTAGAAGCCATGTACGGCTGCTGGCGTGTTGTTTTCGGTTCTGGTAGCTTTCATAGGTCTATTATATCAAGTCCGGGGTGCCACGGGGCCACCTTGCTATCATCAATGCCATACGGTTTGAAAGAGTCAAGTTCGCTGTCCACGGTAGTCGCCATACACTACATCATTCTCCTCATAACCCGCTCAAGGGTCGCTTTCTCCTCTTCCGTGAGTATCAGGCCACCTTTTTCGCTATTTTGCACATCCTTCAACTTCTGGACGATTTTGACCGCATCCTCATCGCTCATGCTTCCGTAGCCGTAAGCACCGAACGTGGTGCTCACATCTTCATGCCCGAGATTGAGGCTGATCGCCTTCTTCTCTTCTTCGGTAAGTCGCGTCTTGCTCAGAATACTCACGACCAGATGCCGGAATGAATGGGGATGATAATAGTGCACGTTCGCATCCGCGCACCTTTTCTCAAATACCTTACGTGCGCTGTTCGTGCTACTCCAAAACGTGCGCCCGACCTCCTCTTTGCTGTAACCGGCGGAGCCGATGCCGCTCAGGGTAGCCGGGAAGATGGGATCATCCGGCTGGAAACCCTTTTTCTCAAGATGCTCAAACCACTCCATGAAATACTGCTCCGGCTCATCCCAGCCTATGGGGAAGAACGTCGTCAGTATCTTTTTGGAGTTTTTTGTGTGAACGCCATCGCCGGGGTTTTGGTCGATGCGCTTCTCTACTTTGTCGAAGCTCTTCATTCTCAGGGAGACGTAGGCGAAGATGCGGCAGCCGGTAATGAGGGCGAAGCAGATCATCGCCCGATCCCGCATGTCTATCTCGTTTTTGACCTCGATGCCCTCGATGACTTTCTTGGCCTCCTCAAGCGTTGGCATTCTCCTCGTGGTGCCGGACCGTGCGATGCGAGCGTCTCCTTTTGAGAGGCGCAAGTAATTCACTTCATTCTTCAACACCTTGTTCCGGTACCCTGGTTGCTCCGAGAGCCACTCAAAAAACCTCTTGAGGCGGCGCAGGTAGTTATCTTGCGTCCTGAGGGAAAGCTGCCCCGCCGCGGTCTTGGTTTTTCTCGACCGCAGCCAGTCCCGATAAGCAGTCGCTTTTGTTTTGTCGAAGTTGACGAAGTCGTCGTTATCGGTGAACGTCTGCCATTGGCCGATTGCTTCGGCGAACTTGGCCAGAGAGTCTTTTGCGAACCCTTCGCCGCCCTTCAGCTGTTCGAGAAACTCCCGTTTCCGCAGCTCGTTTTCGTAAGTTGTTTTTGTCATGTTGTAAATTATTGCGTTTATGTCTGATAACGGACATTTAGACGCTAAGGCGGGGTATCAAATAGTCCGTTGGTGCGGTCCAATCGCTC
>PLSR01000004.1:0-27470 GCA_003164215.1 Candidatus Kaiserbacteria bacterium
ATATCATTCTTCCCGTGCTTCTGCCTGTGCGCAAATCAAGTGCGCAAGCATCGCAACGATGCTCTCGTTCGGTCCGACTCCTCCCTGTCTCCCTTGCACCAACGGCGCCGTAAATTTCTAAGTTCGGATAGTTGGCGTTTGTAAGTGTGAACGATACTTCCATACCAAGCTCAAGGGGCGAGTCACATTCCTCGAGAGGTAGCCACGCAGACGGGAATTTATTTCCTTCCAGAGGCACTCCGTGTTCATCGATGATGTAACCTATAGACGCAACGCGATGCGCATTATTTGCATCCGGGAGTCGTTGAATGCGGCCGAGGTATTGTGTACCAAACTTCGGCATTGTTACACCTCCATCTATTTGGTCGGGATATTCTCCTTGTTAAAGAACAAGGTTAGCGAGCCTGGAAAGGTGATATGTTCACGATCCCATCTTCGGGAAAAATAGTAGGGTATCGTGGCTAGAATAGCAATCACCAACGAAACCGAACTTTTTTCGGTTGATAAAAGATATCCCCATGCTTGACGGTGAACTATGGTTCACCTTTGGTGCTACACTGCGGGGATGTACGAGACCTACAAAAACCGTATCATCGCTTTCTATAAGCGTCACGGCCGCATGCCGGGATATCAAGAGATCATGGCCCAAACGGGCTTCAAGTCGAAGAACGCCGTCTTCAAGCTCATCGAAAAGCTCGTCGAGGATGGGGTCGTTGCCAAGGATAAGCGGGGCAGGATCACGCCGCGCAATATTCGCGAAGGAATTCGATTGCTCGGCTTAGTCGAGGCAGGGTTCCCGTCGGCGGCGGAAGAGGAGCTACTGGACGTAATGGACTTCGATGAATTCCTCACGCCCAACAAAGAGTCAAGTTATATACTCAAAGTGAAAGGCGATTCGATGATTGATGCCGGAATCCATCCGGGCGATATGGTGATCGTCGAGCGCAAACAATCCTACAAGCCAGGGCAGATCGTCATCGCTTCTATTGACGGCGAGTTCACGATGAAATACCTAAGAAAGAAGAACGATAAATATTTTCTCGAACCGGCTAATCCGAAATACAAACCGATCTATCCGGGAGAAGACTTCCGCGTCGAGGCGGTCGTGACGGCGGTGGTTAGAAAATATTAAAATGACTTGGAATTCATCTCGGTCATTTCCCAGAGCGATCCTCCACATCGACGGCGACGCGTTCTTCGCGAGTTGCGAGGTGGCGAAGAATCCGCACTTGCGCGGGAAGCCGGTCATTACGGGGAAAGAGCGCGGCATCGTTTCGGCCGCGAGCTACGAGGCCAAGGCACGGGGTGTGAAGCGCGGCATGCGACTTTTTGAAGTACTGAAAGTCTGCCCCGATGCGGTGATACTGCCGTCGGATTACGAGACATACTCGATATTTTCCGAGCGCATGTACGCGATCGTGCGACGGTATACGCCGGCGGTCGAGGAATATTCCATTGATGAATGTTTCGCCGATCTCACCGGATTGCGGCGCGTACTCGGGATGTCATACGTAGATATGGCGGCGGCGATCAAACGCGATCTCGACAGGGAGCTCGGCATGACGTTCTCGCTCGGCCTCTCGGCGACGAAAGTACTCGCGAAAATCGGCTCGAAGTGGAAAAAGCCTAGCGGGCTTACGGCGATACCGCTGCGCGATGCGAGCACATTCCTTGGCAAGACCCCGGTAGGGAACGTCTGGGGCATCGGGCCCAACACCGCGGCGTATCTCAATAAGTACGGCGTACGGACGGCGCTTGATTTCGCGGAGAAGGACGAGGTGTGGGTGCGCAAACTCTTAACGAAGCCTGCGATCGGGATCTGGCACGAACTTAACGGCGAAGTGACGGACGAATTGAATACCGAAGGTCGCCATACGTACCAATCCATCAGCAAGACCAAGACCTTCACGCCGCCTTCGACCAATAGGGATTTCATCTATTCGCAGCTCTCGAAGAATATCGAGAACGCCTGCATCAAAGCGCGCCGCTGGCGACTTGCGACGCCCGCCATTTTTTCTTCCTCAAGACCCAGGACTTCAAATATCACGGTTGTGAGATCAAGCTCCCGCACCCAACATCCATTCCGCAAGATATCCTGCGCGAGGTGGAGAAGTATTTTCCGACGGTCTACCAGAGGAGAGTACAGTACCGCGCGACCGGCATCGTGCTTTTGAAGCTCGCCGACAACGCTTCGACCCAGCTCGATCTCTTCAGTGCAGTAGAGGAGTCGGAAGGATTCAAGCGCGTCTTTGAGAGCATTGATGCGGTATCGGAAAAGTACGGCAAGCACGCGGTTTTCCTGGGCTCGAGCTTCGAGGCGATGACACATGCAACGCACCTGGGTGCGCGCGGCGACATCGCCGCGCGCGTCACGGACCTCTTCAAAGGAGAGACCGCCCGAAGACGGCTCGCGATCCCGATGCTCGGGGAGGTTAGTTAGTCGAATTACTTAAAAATCGCGCAAGGTGACGCACTGCCGTGATGAAATGGGGAATGAGGTCGAACATATTACCCAGTAGGTGATTTTGTTAAATCAGAACGGATTGCGGATGCCGTTACGTATCTCGAAGTGTACGTGAGGTCCGGTCGCATCGCCCGTCATACCGACATAGCCGATGACTTGACCTTGGGCGACCTCTTCTCCGACCGTCGCCGCGACCTTTTCCATATGTGCATACAGAGTTTGCGAGCCATTGTCATGGGTGATAACGACATAACTTCCGTAGCCGCCGTTCCACCCGCCTTCACGCGCAACGATGACTTCGCCTGCAGCTGCGGCCATGATGGGTGTTCCTTCCGGAGCGGCCAGGTCAACAGCGTTGTATCCGTGAATATTCTGCGTCTGAATGAAGTTCGTTAATGGCGACGTATAGTAGTCAATCTGGTCGGTCGTTCCAGCGGGGCCGACGCCGCGCGCCGGTTCGGCGGGATTGTTGGCCATCGCAATGACGACACCGGATGCATATTGACCTTGTAGTATTTTCGTGGAGGCGATGATCTTGGGTTGTTTTTTACCGGAACCCGCTGTAGATGTATGCGGCTTCTTGCCGACAGTTGCGGATGCGATCGCACCGGAAGTCTCGTCGGCCGAACTTGTCTCGCCGCCCGGGATGCTGATCTGAGTCCCAACGACGAGCGTCGTATCGTCCACGTTGTTGTAATCCCCGATATCGGTCGCATCACTGCCGAAACGCTTGGCGATGGACTCGAGCGTATCACCCGACTTCACGGTATAGGGAATTCCGTCGATCGGCATGATGATGAGCTGTTCGCCGGGCTGGATCACGGATTTCGGTGTGAGGTCGTTGGCGCCAAGGATCGTACCCTCCGTGACACCATAGAGAGCGGCGATACCTGAGAGGGTATCGCCGGGCTTGACCACATAAACGGTAATGACACCGTTTTTTGTCTTTTGCTGTATGTCGGAGATCGTGCCGGAAGGTCCGTCGGTCGGAATGAAAGCGGAACTGTCGGTGACTGTCGGCGCAGTATCCACATTTTGAGACGGGTCGATATTGGTAGCGGGAGTCAAGGCCGCGATGGTCTGCACATTGCCGGAGCCGGATGCGGTATCAGCCTGCACGGTATCTGCGCCGGTAACCGCCGCAAGGAAATCGCCCAACATGCTTGCCTTCGCCGTCACCGGCAGGAAGGTCGTGACAACCAAGATCATGGAGATCAAAGAAACCACTGCAGGGGCAGCACTGAACTTACGATATTTCTTCCCGCGCGGGTGCGAATCCGCAGGAGATTGATGTTTTTTACTTAAAATAAGCCATTTCTAGAACTTTTCGTCATCGCTCGTTCGGAAGAACAACAAGTTGTTCTTCAGTCACTACGCTCGACGATAAGCCGTGTCTACTGGCTTTTAGGCCTTCGCAAAGGGAAAAGAGGGGAAATTCCCCAGATCCCTATTTTTACGAGACTTATAGCCAGTTTTTGACGACGAGCGAACGGGGAGCAGAAATTTCGTGGCTCTAACGCTTGCTTTTCAGGGCAATGTAGCCGGGATTCAGGATTGCCGTCGTTAGAGTTCACTGTACCCTCATGCTCCCTGAGAAGCAACCGTTCCTGGGCCAGACGGGTGGATAACGTTTTTGTCAAATTTCGCAAGATCCACATGCTATAGTGGCCCGGTGAATTATCTTGAGACACTGAATGACCGGCAGAAGGAGGCAGTGCTCTACACACGCGGACCGCTCCTCATCGTCGCCGGAGCTGGGGCGGGGAAGACTAAGGCCATCACCCACCGGATCGCCCACCTGATCGAGACGGGGGTCAACCCCCGGTCCATCCTCGCCGTCACCTTTACTAACAAGGCCGCCGGGGAGATGCGTGAGCGGGTCCATGCGCTCCTGCCCGAAGGGGTCGGGACACCCTTGGTCGCCACCTTCCACTCGCTCGGTGTACGGCTCTTGCGGGAGTTCCATAAGGAGGCAGACCTGCCCCGCGGCTTCACTATCTGGGATCGCGACGACAGCATCCGGACGATTAAACGCATTCTCGAGCGGATGGACATCGGGGAATGGACACCGCGCAACATCCTCGGAGCGATCTCCCGGCAGAAGGGCGATGGCGTCAGCCCGTCCTCGTATGAGGAGCGGGTGCATTCATATCGTGAGCGTGCCGTCGCGCAGGTCTGGCGCGCATACGAGGATGCGCTCAAGGAAGAAGATGCGCTCGACTTCGACGACCTCCTTGCCCGCACGCTCGTACTCTTGCAGACGAACGAACGGGTTCTGTCCTTGCTCCAGCATCGTTGGCAACACATCACGATCGACGAATATCAAGACACGAATGCGGCGCAATATGAGATGGCGCGGCTCTTGGCGGGCTCGTCGCGCAATCTGTGCGTCGTCGGTGATATTGATCAAAATATCTATAGCTGGCGCGGCGCCGATATCGCACATCTGTTATCATTTGAAAAATCATTTCCCGGAACGAAGGTGGTCACGCTTGAACAGAACTATCGTTCGACGCGTACGATCCTTGCAGCGGCAAATGCCGTGATCGCGAAGAATGTGAAGCGGCTCGAGAAGAATCTTTTCACGGAGAATCCGACGGGCGAACCGGTGACGCTCTACGCGAGTCGCAACGAGATCGACGAAGCATGGTTCATCGCGCAGACAGCGCTCCGACTTATTGAGGACGGAACGCCTGCGGATGAGATCGCCGTACTGTACCGTGAGAATTTTCAATCACGTGCTATTGAAGAGGCAATGCTCGCCTTTGGTGTGCCGTATCGCGTCTTGGGCACTCGATTCTTCGAGCGCAAAGAGGTCAAAGACACGCTCTCGTATTTGCGCGGCGCTATGAACCCGAAAGGGACAGCCGACCTCACGCGCATCATCGGCGTCCCGCCACGCGGCATCGGCAAAACGACGCTCGACAAAATACTTGCCGGACAGGAAGACAAACTTCCGGCATCCGTGCGCGCTAAGGTCGCGACCTTCCGCGAGATGCTCGCAAAGATCGCGCATGCGATAAAAACACTTCCGGCGTCCGAAGCGGTGCGCTACTGCGTCGAAGCGAGCGGTATTGATGCGATGCACAAAGATGACATCGAAGAAGGTGGGGAGCGGCTCGGCAACATCCGCGAGCTCGTCAATCTCGCGGTTCGCTACGATGATGCGCTGCCGCCGGAAGGCATCGAGCGATTACTTGAAGAAGCCGCGCTTCAAAGTGATCAAGATGAGCTCGCGGAAAAACTTGCCGCCGTTTCCTTGATGACGGTGCATGCATCGAAAGGCCTCGAATTCGATGCGGTCTTCGTGACCGGATTGGAACAGGGATTATTCCCGTCTCTACGCGATGATACACGCGACAGCGAGGAAGAGCGCCGTCTTTTCTACGTCGCCGTCACACGCGCGCGCAAATTCTTGTACCTCACCTATGCGGGACAACGTATGAAGTACGGCTCGCGCGAATTCACCCTGCCGTCTGAATTCCTCGAAGATATCGACCCGCGCCTCATGACCGCGATCTCGCGCGAATCGTCAGACACGATGCACGGCGATATCATTGATTGACCTATGCAACAAAAAAAGAAACGTGGCGCGCGGCTCGGACAACATTTTCTCACCGCACGACGGGTCGCCGTGGCGCTTGCGCGTGCGGTCGCGGTGAGGACAGGGGAGAGCATCGTAGAAGTGGGCCCTGGAAAAGGGGCTTTGACGCGCGAGCTAGTTACGCTCGGTGGTCCTGTGGTCGCTATCGAAAAGGATGAGGAGCTCATCGGGAAGCTTGATGAGACATTCGCGCCGGAGATCAAAAGTGGGCGCTTGCGCATTATCGCGGGTGATATTCGCGATCTCGATACGATCTCGGCCGGACTTGCCGATCATCTCTACGTCGTCGCCGCGAATATCCCGTACTACATTACCGGCGAGATCATTCGACAATTCCTGACCGCCCCGACACAACCGCGCGCGATGGCACTTTTGATACAGAAAGAGGTCGCGCAACGCATTACATCGTCGAAAGAAAGTCTGCTGTCGCTTTCGGTCAAAGCGTACGGAACGCCGAAGATCGTCGAGAAAGTCTCGCGAAAATGTTTTTCGCCAGCGCCGTCGGTGGATTCCGCGATATTGCTCATCGATGATATCTCGCGCGATTTCTTCAGAGATATCAGCGAGGAACATTTTTTCACGGTCATTCACACAGGCTTCGCATCGAAACGAAAATTCCTCGCGAATAATCTGGGAGTGAAATTTGGAAAAGACGCGGCGATGAAAGCGCTCGCGGATCTCGGGATCAATGAAAAGATGCGGGCGGAGGATGTAACGCTCTCGGTGTGGAAGGGGATCGCGCAGAAATTGCTATAAGCTTACTGCGAACGTCATAGATAATTTCCTCGTAGGCACTCCTTTTCATTGACTCCCTTACGGATAATTTCCTCGCCGACGCTCGGAAATTTCCGTGAGCACGCCTCGCTGGTTTTGCCTGCTGGCAAAACATCGCTGCGACCGAGTAGCCAGGACAAGAAGTGCGCAGACACTTCTTGTCTTTACTGACTACTCCCCATCATTATGATATCTGTCCCGGGATACGTGATGATCGGAAGAATTGAGACAAGACAAAAGTAGGGCGGACCGGCGTTACCAAGGAGCCATTGCCCGGCATGTGTCGGCGGACCGAATTGGTATGTCTTCGTTGATGCCGTCCAAAGATACGGACCACCGATGGGTGGCCCCAGGAGCGCATAGATGGCGCCGTTGTAACAAGGGATCACGACCGATGCTTGGCCCCCGAAGGGAAATGCGAGCGCTGTCGCCGGTGCAAGAACGATGACCGCCATCCCGGCCAGCCAGCCGCATATTCGCGCGATCCTCATGCGAAAAGTATACCACCGAAGATCAGCTTCTAGTTGCTAGAAGCTAATTATACGATGCTATAGTTATACTCATGGAATGGATCCGGACGCACACGTACGCATCCGCGCTTGCGGTCGCGAGCATCGTCGTTATTCTCGGCGGCATACTCGTCGTCAGTCGCTCCGGAACCCCGACACCCACGGGCGTGAGCGCGTGGAACGGGAATGCAGCGGCCTTAGGACCGACAACACCGGCTGTACAGCCCGCAGACCAGGCGGGATCATCAGCATTAGCGAACCAAAACTACGCCACCCAAACGCTCCCGTACGCACAAAACGCTCCCGTCATGGATTCCCAAGGGACCGTCGAGATGAGCAACGGCAACACCTACGACTTCAACGCGCTCGCCGCCGAATTATCGAACCCCGCACTGAAGTCCGCGGCCAACACCACGACGACAACGGGGACGAGCGCGATCAATGCGTGGGATTACATCCCCTCCGGACTCATCAGCATCCAAAACGCGTCCTCCGGCCGATCACCAGTTCAACAATCCCTCTATCAATACGGCAATGAGGTCGGATCGCTCATCATGGGCTACGACGCGGCGCACACGGATCAGTCACAGATATTGAGCAACGCGAACAACGATCGGCAGAACGCCGCGAAACAAGCGGCGGTGGAAAGGATCGGGCAGGATCTCGAGACCGTCGGTCAGGGGATTGCGGAGATCACGGACGCCCCCGCTACGGCACAGGCCGATAATGACGCACTTTCCAAAAGCTACATCGATGTCGGCGAGAAGCTCGTCGCGGTAGGCAAAGCAGAGCCGCTCCAGGACCCCGCGCTCGTAGCGGCCATAAAAACATACGACACTGCAGTTAATTCGTTCAATGAGACGTATGTCGCACTAGCGAATCTCTTCTCCTCATACAGTGTGAATTTTAGTTCCGGTGACCCGGGAAGCGTATTTACTTTCAGTCCAAGCGCGCTGTAACTACGAGCGGCTAGTGGCTTGCTTCTAGAAAAATCATACCCCATATTCCCTGGCAACGAGCCCCTAGAAGCTAATTTCGGATGGTATACTTTTCTCGTGGAGAACGAACGCTCGAACAAAAGCGGCTTTTCGGCTATCAGCATGAGCGCTGTGCTTTCGCTTCTCGTCCTCGTCGGAGCTATTGGTTGGAAGATCGACCAGACATTCCAGAATAAGAATGATTCGCTTACCGTCGTTGCGAGTGCCGCGGCGGCAGGGCATAGTGCGATCCCCGATAATGATCAGACGACCGATTACGGGTCGGGGTCTGATATCGCTGGCACTTCGACCGACCCGTACGACCCATCGCAGATCGGCGATAACGTCGCGTCGGCGCTCGCGAGCGATTACGCGCTCTTACAGGCAGGCGGAACATATTCAACGACGACCGCCGCGCAGACTGCCGAAGCGCTCGGCGAAAATCTGAAGGCCAGCGTCTCGTATAAGACATACAGCGCGACGGACATTCCGACGAGCTCCGACACGTCATATGCCGCCATGCTCGGATATCGCGCAAGCTTACAAACAGCGCTCAAACCACTTCTCGCGAATACCACCCCTGAGATCGACATGTTGACCTCGTATGTACAGACGAATGATCCCACCTATCTCACCCAATTGCGTCAGGCGGCCGATAACTACTCGCTCGCGGCCGCGGCAAGCGCACAGATCGTTGTACCGGCGGATGCCGTCACGGTACAGCTCGGCATTTTGAATGCGATGCAAGAGTTCGCGGCCACTTTGAACCAGATGGCGACAAGCGCAAATGATCCGTTCACCGAGGCAACGCTCATCAACACCTATATGCAGGCGCAATCCGATATGTTCACTTCTTTCAACGATCTCTACGGATACTACAAGAGCAAGCAACAATGAAAAAAATTTCTTACATAGCGGTCCTGGCAATGCTCGGCATATTGATCCCGTTCATGGCAAGCGCGCAGACAACGAACATGGATGCTTCATCGACCCCCTATGAATATCAATCCAACGGCATCTATGGCTGTAACAAGACCGGTGCGGCCGCATCGAGCGTCGCCGCATTCGCCGCCAGCGGCGCGTATGTACCGGTTTCCGATGCGGCGGTCGAACTCAACACCGGCTACCTGGTATATCTCGAGTGCTCACTGCGTCCGCTGGTGGACGCGTTGAGCCAGAGCGCGACCGCGGGATTGATCAAACAAACATTGACCGCGTACAACACGGGCAATAACGGAGGGCCCCAGTTCTCACAGAATATAAACAACGAGAACAAGAACGTGGCCGTGAATCGTTTTCTGAATGATGTGCAGGGTGGCGCGCTCAATCCGATCAATTCCGGTATCAGAAATACCGTGCAGACAAGACTCGTCCAGAATTTTAGTGCGGACATCCAACAACCGAACGCGATCCTTAATTGCCCGTACACCGGAAATCTCACCTCACTTCTCAATGGCCAGACATTCAGTTGGGACGGCCTGGGCGCGCTCGAAGATCCCGCCTGTAACCCCGACGGCGCATATTTGCTCGCCGATAACCTCATCAGTGGCGACGTCGCGAACGCCGTGCAGAACAACATGACCCAGCTCCAGTGGGGTAGAGGCACGTATCCGCTCACGACGACCGATGCCAATGGTAATGTGAATGTCGTTACGCCCGCCGCCGTCATTCTCAATCAAGCCGAGCAAGCGCTCCAGGCAGGATTCACTAAGACGCAGAATGCCAACGACATCGGACAAATGGTAAGTTCGCTCTTCGCGGGCATCGGCGCACAAGCGGTCTCGAGTGCACAGGGACTGGCAGGTCTCACCCAATCGGGAAATGGTGTGTCCTCGTACATCGACCAGGTAGCCTCATCCGCATCACAAAATGTCGTAACTAACGCGGTCAATACCGCGATCACCGTCCTCAATGGCGTCTTGACGACCGTCACGAGTTACCAAAATTCCCTCAACACGATCGCCAACACGCTCAAATCTGCCATTGATACATTGCGCGGCGACGAAGCACAGTGCTGGAACAGTATCATTCAGAATGTCTGCGCGGGCAGTGTGAGCTATTCGACCGGTAAACCGACCTGCACCGAAGCCCGTATCGCCGGAACTGCGACGAGTTCATCATCGGTCATCCTCACGATCGCGACATCGACCGCATTCTCCCAAGCGGTCATCACGGCGGACATCGCCCCCTTGGCGACCCAAACCATTACGGACATAAACTCCGTGCAGGGCATGGTCAACGAGATCAATACGCTCATTGCCGGTGTGACCAATTCGACATCGCAAGCGGCGCAGAACGCGGCGCTTCAACAACTCGATCAACTCACGTCGAGTAACAGCTTCCCTTCACCGACTGACATGGCCAACGCGAGCCAGCAAGCATCGAGCATCAGTTCCTCTATGCAGACCCTCGTCAGTACAACGGTGCAGAATTGGGAAGGCAACAATAGTGGTTCGACTGATGCGTACGGCAATCCGATCCCCGCACCATGGGACGGCACCGTCAGCGCGACTACGGTCGGCTGGTGCGATTACAACGACCCCGGCACGCTACTCGCGTGGGAGAGTTTGTGGAAGAAATAATGGAAGTTACCATATGAAAATTTCCATCTTAGAATCCAACTCGCCATCGTTCCGACTTATACTGGGTATTGGTTTATTTTTATTGTTGAATCTCGCTCCTTTTTCAATACTTTCGGGTGAACATATTTTAAGCGTAAGTATTGCCCATGCACAGACAGTTCCGACTGCCGTAACAAATGCCTGTACGACAGAAGCAGGCGGGTCTTTCTCTGAAGTAGTACCGGTTTCTGGACAATCAAACGCATACGCTTGCAATGTTACAGCTTTGCCGACTTTCGGCGGCGACAACGCTCAAGCCATCGTTTCAACGACGTACCTGGATCAGAACGGCCAGCCCACCACGCTTGCCAACGGTGCTGCGGCTGCAACGAACGGCACTCAGGTCAACAACCAAGGCAAGATTGTCGGAGGCAGTGATTGTAGTCTATTTTCTCCGAGTGACTTCTTCACAAAATGTATCTGGGTCCCGCTCATGGGCTGGCTCGGCTCATGGTTCCTTACGATGGGGGCGGCGTTACTGAAACTTTCGGGTCTGTTGTTCGACGCACTCATCAGCTCGGTCATTATAGGTTTCGGAAAAACGCTTGGTGATCTCGGGGTAATAGCGGCGATCACGACGGGGTGGGATGCATTCCGCGATCTCGCGAACATACTCATTATCGGCATGTTCACCTTTATCGCCATCAGCACCATTCTCGGAAGCAAGGAGTACGGCTATAAGAAACTGGTCGCGCGCGTCATCATCATCGCGGTTTTGATGAACTTCAGTCTACTGTTCACCGAGTTGATCATTGATGCTTCCAACTTCACCGCCTATCAATTCTACAGCCAAATGTCGGGCCAGCAGAATCCGCAGGCTGGAACTAACAATGCCCTTACGTTCGATACGGCGGCGGCATTTCTCTCCCCATTAGGTATAACAAGCATATGGGACACCGGAAATTTAACCAAGCAGGTCGGCAATACAACGGGAAGCGGTGTACAGGCATTTCTCGCTGGATTCGTCGGCGGAATAATGCTTGTTGCGATCGCTGCAGTGCTGTTCTACGGAGTGATACTCATCGGCACACGTGCGGTGATGATCGTCGTGCTCATGCTCACGTCGGCGGTGGCATTCGCCACCTATCTCCTGCCGAAGTTCGCGGAAAGTAAATACGGATGGAAGGGATGGTGGGAAGCGCTCATCAACTGTGCGGTCTTCGCGCCACTCTTGATGTTGTTCTTGTCTCTTTCTCTAGTCATCGTTAATGGCGCAACAAAACCCACGGGGAACACCCTGGGGGATCTCGTTAAAAGTGCCGCAAGTGCTTCAAGTCCGAGCAGCGCAGGATGGACGATCATCATCACCTACATCATCACCGTCGGCCTGCTCTACGTTTCCCTCAAGATCTCGAGCCAATTCGCAAGTATGGCGAGCGGGATTAGCTTGGCGGGTATGGCCGCGGGCGGCCTCGCGCTTGCGACGGGCGGCGTCACGGGGCTAGTAGGACGAAATACTATCGGTAAATATTTAGGGACGAATCGGCTTGAGGGCCTGAACCAAAAGATCGCCACAAAGCAGATCGAGGCGCAGAAACGCGGCGAAGATTATGTGCCGACCCGATGGGAAACCCGCCGGTTGGAAGCATATAAGGCGGTCGGAACTAGCACGTTCGATCCTACCAAGACCAAGCTTGGCGCATCATTAACAAAGGGCGCGCCGGGCGGGAGCCTCCTCAAGGATGCTGGCAAGGGTGGGCGTGAGGGAGTCTTGAAGCGCCAGGCCGCGGCAGCCGCGAGTCGAGCACAGGGCATTGCTGTGTCGAAGGAGGCGCTCGAAAAGGCGCTGGGGGAAAAGAAAAAGGCCGCGGATGGTAATCTCACTCGAGCCGAGGCGGAACGAAGCGATATCATCAGCTCGCACCGCGCAAATCAGGGCGCTCAACGTACCGATACCGAAAAAGATTTGAAGGGCCACCAGGATTCGCAAAATAAAGACCTCGAGGAGCGTCGGGCGACGACAGGCAAGTATGAGAGAGAGATGACGCAGGTCAAAGAGCGCATTGAGAAGGCAGCGGGGAACGCACAGCGATCAGTGGAGCAGCAAAAACTGAAAGACCTCGAGTCGAGGCGTATGACAGATATAGGCGCGATCGATGCGAGAATGACCGCGCGTACTGCCACCATGAAGCCGCTGGAAAAGAAACTGAAAGACCTCAACGAAGAAGCCGAGGCGGCGGCTGATGCGGTTGTGGGCGAAACAGTAAAAGAAGCGAAAGAGCAGGTTAAGACCATCGAGAAAGAAATTAATGGTGCGGGCAAAATGGCGTCTGAGCTGAAAGTGAGGACCGCAGCAGCGATCGCACACCGACGTTTGGGCACCCTCTATGGATTGATCGGCACCCCGGAGAATGACCCCGTCGGAAAACGTGTGCTCAGTGCGATCAAATCACATGATAAAAAGGAAAACCTCTCCGATCTCGCAAAGATATTAAAGGAAGAAGAGGGCGCATCACATTAATACGGTAAGATTATAGGTCATTACTCATATCGCAATTCATATGGACGAAGATATCAAAAAAGACATCCACGCGAGAATGGCACAGTTGCCGAAGGTCGTTCAAGATGCCATCAATTCTGCGGATACCGAAAAACATCTGCGGGAACTGTCTGAGTCGTATAAATTGCACCTTGATCAGTGGCAGGTGCTCCAAAACGAGGTGATGCTCACGTTGCTCGCATTCCAGGAGCCGGATGACCTCGCGAAAAATATCAAAGACGAGGTCGGGGTCTCCGATGAGATCGCTACTGCACTCGCCGCCGACATCTCCCGCATCGTATTCGAGCCGATCCGCGAGGAGCTGGAGCGCCAGCTTGAACATCCTAATGCGCAGGCGAAGACCGAGACTGGTGTCGAGACCATGGCGGCCCAGGCACTTTCGGATGAGCAACAGGCCGATTCAGAAGGAGTGAGCGCCCCTCCAGTCGTCGATCCCGTAGCAGTCACTGCCACGGTATCGGCTCCGACGCCTGCTCCTCTGGTGCCGCCGCCAACTGCCCCGGAGACGAAAGTTGTTCGCACGCCGCTATCGGAGGTATACAAGACGGGCGAGGCGAGCACCGAGCGCAAGGATGTGCATAACGACCCGTATCGCGAGACGCCATAGTTACTAGGGACTAGCTTCTAGGTATGAATACCGGGGTCAAATCTCACAAAGATCTAGTCGTATGGCAAAAGGCGGTCACACTTTCGCTTGACGTATATAAACTGACAAACAACTTTCCACCTCGAGAGGTATATGGGCTCTCATCCCAAATGCGTCGCGCAACTGTCTCTATTCCCTCCAATATCGCGGAAGGGAAGGGGCGGCGTACCAGAAAAGATTTTCTGCATTTCTTGCATATTGCGTACGGTTCAACATCGGAGCTAGAGACCCAATTGCTCATCGCAAGACAATTGTTGTTTTATGATGCCTGTGCATATACATCAACAAATGCACTACTGGTGGAAGTCAGTAAAATGTTACGTGCTATGATTGAGAAACTAGAGACAGTGGGCTAGCGTTTTTGTTTCCTAGAAGCTAGCAGCTAGTCCCTAGCAACTAATCTATGCAATTTCAGGTCCCGCAGTTCATTGAGGTCGAGGACAAGATCTTTGGGCCGCTCACGTTCCGACAATTCATCTATATCGGCGGTGGTGTCGGACTTTCGTACATTCTCTACCGTGTGCTTCCGCTGCTTCTCGCGCTTCCACTCGTCATGGGGGTTCTCGGGCTGGCGGCAGCGCTTGCGTTCATGCAATTCAACGGCCGCCCGTTCATACTCGCCGTGGAGAACGCTTTTTACTTCATACTGCATCCGCGGCTCTACCTCTGGAACAATGAACGTAAACCGATCGCTCGGCAGCTCAAGACCGCAGCACCGGGCTCAAAGGGCCCCGACGTCTACATCCCGAAGCTCTCCGAAAGCAAACTTCACGAGCTGGCGTGGAGCCTCGATATTAAGGAACGTATTGCGGAGGGATCCGCCGATAACGAAGATCGCGCTCGATACGATGCGATGCGACCGATCATGACGGCGCGTGACGCGCTTCCACGCCAGTAGTCATCCCGCTATGCCGAACAAAACCACACCACGTTCAAGTAGCAGAACGACGCAGGAATTCGTCCCCATCTCGGCGGTGCGCGACGGTGTCATCGTATTGAAGAATGGCGACTTGCGGGCGATCCTGCTCGCTTCCTCGATCAACTTCGCGCTCAAATCGGATGACGAGCAGACGGCGTTCATCGTTCAATTCCAGAATTTTCTCAATTCACTCGATTTCTCGTGCCAAATATTCGTCCAGTCGCGCATGCTCGACATCCGGCCCTACATCGCGACCTTGGAAGCGCAATACAAGGAACAGCTCGACGACCTCATGCGCGTCCAGATACGCGAGTACATCGAGTTCATCAAAAGTTTCACTGAGGCGGCCAACATCATGACGAAGAACTTCTTCGTCGTCATACCGTATTCGCCGACGGTCGCCGTGACCAAGGGCGGTATGGCGAATCTCAATCCGTTCGGCAAGAAGGACGAGAGCGCCGCCGATATTAATAAAACCTTTGAGGAGCAGGTTTCTCAACTCGAACAGCGCATCTCGATCGTACAGCAAGGTCTTATTCGTACCGGCGTACGCACGGTGCAGTTGGGGACCGAAGAAGCGATCGAGCTTTTGTATAAAATGTTCAACCCCGGCGAAGAAGGCAAGCCGATGCCTTTGGAGGCAGCTTCTAGCAGCTAGGTGCTAGCTTCTAGTAAAATACAAAAACCATGAACGACCTTTCTTACCTAACACCTAGAAGCTAACCCCTAGCACCTAATCCTATGGCACTCACTGATCTCTTAAATCTCAATTTCAGAAAGAAGTCCGACGAGGAGGGGCCGAACATTCTGCCGGTCCTGCCGGAGGAGATCTACCAGACCGGTGTTCTCGATCTGCAAGACGTCATCGCACCGCATGCCCTGAAGGTGAGCTCGCGTGAGCTCGACCTCGGCGAGAAGATCGCCCGCACGTTCTTCGTCATTTCATATCCGCGCTTCCTCACGACCGGCTGGTTCGCACCGATCATCAATATGGACAAGGTCCTGGATATTTCAATCTTCATCCATCCGATGGACACCAACGAGATGCTCCGCAAATTTCAGAAGAAGGTCGCCGAAGTGCAGAGTCAAATCTCAACACGTGAAGAGAAGGGGATGGTGCGCGACCCGATGCTCGATACCGCATACTCCGACCTCGAGCAGTTGCGCGATTCATTGCAGCAAGCGCAGGAGCGTATCTTCGAGGTCGGTCTCTATCTCACGATCTACGGCAATTCGCGCGAGGATATCGACAAGATCGAGACCGAGATCCGCGGCATTCTCGAATCGCGCCTCGTGTACATCCGCCCCGCATTGTTCCAACAAGAACAGGGTTTCCGCTCGGTATTGCCGCTGTGCACCGATGAGCTCGACGTGCACACCAAGCTCAATTCGGCGCCGCTTTCCTCGATCTTTCCGTTCATCTCATTCGACCTCACATCGGATCGCGGTATTCTCTATGGCATCAACCGTCACAACTCGTCCTTGATCCTCTTCGATCGATTTTCACTTGAGAACTACAACTCGGTGACCTTCGCGAAATCCGGCGCGGGCAAATCCTACATGACCAAGCTCGAGATACTGCGCTCTCTCATGTTCGATACGGAGGTCATCGTCATCGACCCGGAACGCGAATATGAATATCTCGCAGAGACCGTCGGCGGACGCTATTTCAACATCTCCCTCTCATCCGAACACCACATCAACCCGTTCGATCTTGCGATCCCGCGTGAGGACGAGAACCCCGCGGATGTCTTGCGCAACAACATCATCACCTTGGTCGGCCTCTTCCGCATCATGCTCTCCGGGTTGACGCCGGAAGAGGATGCGATCATCGATCGCGCGATCACCGAGACGTACGCCCTGAAAGACATCACTGCGGAAGCGAATTTCGCGTTGATCGAACCGCCACTTCTCTCGGACTTTGAGCTCGTGCTCTCGGGGATGGAAGGGTCGGAATCATTGGTACAACGACTCACAAAATATACGAAGGGCACATGGTCGGGATTTATGAACCGTCCGACCAATGTCGACATGAACAAGAAGCTCGTCGTGTTCTCCGTGCGCGACATGGAAGACGATCTGAAGCCGGTCGCCATGTATATCATCACGCACCACATTTGGAATCAGGTGCGAAAAGAACTACGCAAGCGCTTGCTCGTCATCGATGAGGCGTGGTGGATGATGCGCTCCGAAGATACCGCATCGTTCCTCTTCGGTATTGCCAAGCGTGGACGTAAATACTATCTCGGCATCTCGACGATCACACAGGACGTTTCCGATTTCTTGAATTCGCCGTATGGCATTCCAATGATCACGAACTCATCGATCCAATTGCTCCTGCGCCAAAGTCCGACGTCAGTGGATCTTGTGCAGTCGACCTTCAAGCTCTCCGATGAGGAAAAATATCTATTGCTCGAATCCGATGTGGGGGAAGGGATCTTCTTTGCCGGCTTGAAGCACGTCGCATTGAAGGTCATCGCAAGTTATACGGAAGACCAGATCATCACTTCGGACCCATCTCAGATCCTTGCGATCAAAAAGGCGAAACAGGAATTGGAAACCGTTTCCGAAGGCGGCCCGGAAGGTGCCGCGGCACTTTCCGACCAACCACCGATAAAAAATCCTTCCGTCGAGGCGCATGCCCCGGGCTCTGATACCGCTCCGCAGGGTGCTTCGCTCAACAGCGGCTCACTGAAAGAAATATGAGGCGCTCCGTTCGGATCATCGGCATGACGCTTTCCGCCCTACTGTGCTCGATCGCGGTCACGCACGCACAAATCGATCTATCGTCCTTCATAGACACCGGCGCAGGGCCGACATCGCAAAACGTCGTCGCCGCGCCGTCACCGATCGACATTCTTGTTGATTCGGATTCATATGTACCGCCTTTTTATCGCGGGCGAGCCCTGCCATCGGCGGGAACCACTATCCGCCTGCAGGCCATTCCATACTTCAAAAGCGCCGACGGATCAAGTGTGCCGACATCGGATATAATCTTCACCTGGAAACAAGACGACCGCGTTGTTGGAAATGTCTCCGGCCTTGGAGAGGCGTCGGTCATACTGCCTGCCGCACTGCTCTACGGAACAACTGACATAGAGGTCGACGCACAATCCGCCGACAATGCGAGCTTCGGTACGGCGACCGTCAGTGTCCCGTCGATCGTACCGCCGCTCACGCTGTATGAAGACAACCCGCTTTTGGGCATCACTTACTATCGAGCAATGAGCGGGGACATGGCGATCGCCGATACTGAGATGACCTTCGCCGTCGTTCCTTATTTCGCACAGGCACAAAGTCTGAACGATCCGCAATTTACCTATGCGTGGACGGTGAACGGATCGAGCATATCGCCCGATCCGCAAGACCCGAGCGAGATCACGCTCAACGCGACGAATTCGACCGGTGTTGCGACGATCGGGCTTTCGCTCTCGCGTTCCGATAACATTTTCTTGAACTCGACAGGCACGTGGCAGCTCACCTTGGGCACCGCCGCGTCGGACGCCTTCACGGCGGGCGGCGACGTGAAGAATCCGTTCACGGGGCAAACTCAATAATGCTATGAGAAATTTCCAACTTCCTTCAACGGTACGCGTCCTCATTGCGGCAGTCGTCATTCTCATGCTCGGCGGGCTCGCGGGCTGGTATTTCTACCTGCGCTCACAAGGTGCCGCGATCAATACGGTCAATGTCGGCAGGGACCTCGGTGTCGCCGCGCCATCGTTCGGATCACCAACAGGTAGCACACAGGCCGATCAAGCGATCGCGACACAATCGTTCGGGACGAACACCTATACTCCATCGGGGACGGCATCTTCTTCGGTCCTATGGGAAGTCGATTCGGCGCCGGTCGCGGGAATGGGATTCATTGATACTGAGACTGACGAGCATCTCTATTACATCGAACGTGCCAATGGGTATGTTTTTAGTGCGCATCCTTCAGATAGCGCCGTCGCACGACTCACCGACACGCTCATGCCGAAGATCTACGGGGCGCAGTTCGCCGACGACGGAAGTTTTGTCGAGCAAGCGCTCGACAGTGGAGGCAACATAACGACGTTCCTCGGTGCGCTGTCGACCTCGTCTCCATCGACCGGCGGCGGAGTGAATGCATCCTCAACGACGGCACAGAGCACAAGTGTTAGTTCGTCACCATTTGAGAGCGTTGTCGGCGTTTTTCTTGATACGAATATACGGTCTATCGCACTCGATCGCTCATCTCGTGCGCTCTTCTATCTCATCGGAGGTCCGCACGGCGGGGTCGACGGGATCTCAATGCAGTGGAACGGTACAAAAAAACAGAACGTATTCTCGTCGATCGTTGGCAGTTGGAACCCATCGATCATGGACGATGGCACCGTCGTTCTTCTCGAGAGTCCCGCCGATGGCATGCCCGGCTATGCATACACCCTGAATTCAAAGGGCGTCCTTGCGCCGCTTGTGCGCGGCGTTCTCGGTCTGACGGTCCTACCTAAAACATCCTCACCACTATTATTGTACGGGGCTTCATCGGGAACCAGCCTTGGTCTTTTTGGTATCGCCTCGAGCTCGCCGCAAACGATCCCGCTCGCGACGGTCGCCGATAAATGTGTCTGGCTCCCCGGCAACAGTGAGATCGCCTACTGTGCGGTCCCAAACGGAGCCATCCCGCCCAATTTTCTCAATAACTGGTACCGTGGTTCGGTGCACCTCTCGGACGATTGGTGGAAAATAGACCTGTCGACCGGAACGACACAGCGCATCTATTCACCAAGCGCTAACAATCTTTCACTCGATGTCGAGAACCCGATGATCGATCAGAGCGGCAACTATATCGCTTTTATAAACGCAACCGATCAATCGCTCTGGGTCCTGCGTGTGGCACAATGAGTATGATGTCTCGTACGAAAATCGTCCTCTTTCTGACTGGCATGTGCGCGATCATTTGCTGCACTGCGCCGCACGCATCGTTCGCACAAACAGCCTCAGCGACTAATTGCAATCAAACGTACAGCAGCGGTTTCATACCGCTCGCCTGTTATTCGAGTTCACCGGCAATCACGGCCGCATTCAATAACCAAAACGGCCTTCCGGGGTATATAAACAGCGTCTTCACGATCGTCTTGAGCATCGGCGCGATACTCGCCGTACTACGTATCGCCTACGGCGGCTACTTGTACATGGGAAGCGCCGATATGTGGGGCAATATACAGCAGGCTAAAGAGACCATCGGGGACGCGATCATTGGGCTCCTGCTTCTCTTTGCAATCTATCTCATTCTTAATCAGATCAATCCGAACCTTTTAAATTTGAATGTTTTGAATGATATACAGAAGGTTCCGGCAACGACGACACAAACGGGAGGCGCTACAACAAATAGTTCCCAACCCGTATCGAGCCCGGATCAGGCAGCACAGCAATTCAATAATTCATCTTTAAGCGGCACGAACGGCACACTTTAAGCGGCACGGCGGTAGGTTACTAGGTCCGACGACGGTTCTTATGCAGCGTATTTGATCACCACGCGGCGATTTCTCCCTTCTCCCTGTGATTCTGTTTTTACGTTCGGTGAATCCTGCAGCGTCGTGTGGATGATCAAACGCTCGTACGCGGACATCGGTGTGAGCTCTACGTCATATTGAAAACTGCGCGCGCGTTCGGCCATCATGACCGCCTTGGTCTGGAGATCGCGGATCTGTTTGGCCCGATGATCGTTTACGTCAACGAGAAACATCAAGTGATCATGAGTATTTTCCGGCAACGTTGTGGCCTCACGCGGCGGCAAGCGCGTCTCTGCGATCTTCTTCACGAGGTGATCAAGCGCATGCACCGTGTCGGCGTGATTTCCTAAGAGCGCGCGGCCATTGTCGGATGTTTCGATCGAGAAAATGACTTGTCCGGCAAGCTCCGAACGAACGATCTTGGTGTAGGGGATGCCGGCTGCATCCAAGAGCTCTTTGAGGATGTCCTCGATGACGGGTTCCATGGTTTGCACTATACGACAGTTCATCCATAAATGCGAATCGCCGCCCGAGGCTGAGCCTCGGGCGGTGCAACTGACATTTTGAGCCTTATTTTTTGGTGCTCTTTTCGGGCTTGAATCGGCGGCCCGCGAGATATTCCTGCAGGATCATGAACGAGTTGCTGGTGACCCAATAGAGCGGCGCGGCAGCTACAACGGTGTATGCAATGCCCCCGATGACCGCCGGGAGAACAAATCGAGCCTGAACATCCATACTTTTAGCCATGTCATCGGAAAATGACGCCTCCGTTGCAGTCTTCACACCGCGCGGTCCCATTGAGAGCCGCGTATATATGAACTGCGTCGCTGCGGCGAGCACGGCGAGCACAATGCTATGTCCCGCCATATTCTGTATTCCGAGAAACTCCATATTGATCGCGGCGGGGGCGTGCACAAAGGAGTAGAGGCGGGCGACACTGATGACCGGTAAGCCGCCACGGGAGAATACCCAATAAAGACCAATGAGAACGGGGAACTGCACCAGCACGAGAAGAAAACTCGCGAACGGGTGGATATTGCGTTCCTTGTAGAGCGCGAAGATCGCCTTACTCTCGCCCTGCTTGTCATTCTTGTATTTATTGCGGATCTCGGTCACCTCCGGCGCTACTTCCTTCATGTCTAGTTGTGCCTGCACAGCACGGCGGGAAAGGGGGTAGACGATGACACGAACGACGACGGTAAGAAGAATGACCGCAATGCCGACATCGTGGGTCGGAATAATGCCCACTAGGTAGACGAGTCCGTTGTAGAGCGGGTTGTAAATAATTGCCGTAAAGATACTGCCGATCATTGCCGCGTATTGTAGCCTGCAAACGCATTCCCCGAAAGCTATTTGATCTGCGAGAGTAAGCTTTTCACATCGGCCGTCACATCGTGGAACGTGGCGGTCTTAGATTCCTTTTTTGCATAAAAGATGTGCGCCTGTGCCTTATGTGCCGCGCCGGCTGCCGATCTGAAAGCTTCCCGGCATAGTCGCCGAATTCTATTGCGATCAGCGGCATGGGCGGCGATCTTTTTTGAGACGACACAGGCAAATTTCGGCTCATTTTTTGAGCTTTCTACCTTTCGAGGCGAGATCGACATCGTAAAGTATGTACCAAAAAAACGTCGCGACCGTGCGACATTTATTGTAGAGAGATCGACGCGAGAAAGGCGCTGTTTTTTGGGCATTTAGGCAGAGAGAACCTTGCGGCCCTTCTGGCGGCGGCGGCGCAACATGGCGGTGCCTGTTCTCGTGGCGCTCCGCACCAAAAAACCATGGGTCCTTGATCGCTTGCGCCTCTTTGGCTGATATGTTCGTTTCATAGGCGCCACTATAACCTGTATTTTCTCAATATTCAACCTCCGAACCGCTGGGGGGTGGCAGAGGTGAGGGTGTTGTGTGGTCTCTGTCTCTGCGTGCTCGCGGAGCGTTGCCTCTCGGACCGTCGTCCTGCGAGACACCCCACAACACCCTCACCTCTGCCACCCCCACAACACTTATCCCCACCTTATCCACACCAAGAGAACTGTCTCCGCGGAAAGCCTGAGCTTCCGCATTCGGTCGCGGCGAGTATAATGACCTGGCTTGGAGTATGGGGCACTAAATTCCCGGCCGCCGCACATTTTTTTATTTTTCTATGGTAAGTCCCGTTGATAATGAGCGTATGACGAACAGGGAATTGTGGCAGAACACTTTGGTGCAGATCGAGTTGGGAACATCGGAGACAAGTTTTCGTACATGGTTTCGGAATACCGACATCGTGCATCGCGACGCGAGCACAGTGCAGGTCGCGGTGCCGTCGAAGATCGTAAAAGAGTGGTTGATGGAGAAACATCACAAATTGATCCTCTCCACGCTTCGGACGATCGACAATACGATACGGAACGTCGAGTACAGTGTCCACCGGGCGCCCGTCGTGCCCGTGGAGCGCAAGCAGCCGCGCGCACCGGCATCCCCCGAGAACGCGTCGTTCGACCTTCAATCGCTCTATATCGATAAGCGCGACAACCTCAATCCGCGCTACACGTTCGACACCTTCGTCGTCGGGCCGTTCAATCAGCTCGCGCACGCTGCTGCCAAAGCGGTCTTGGATCATCCCGGAGCGACATACAATCCGCTTTTCATCTACGGTTCGACCGGCCACGGCAAAACGCACCTTATACAGGCGATCGGGAATCATTTCAAGAAAAGCCACGCGAGCAAGAAAGTGCTCTACGTGACGAGCGAGAAATTCGCCGTTGATTACATCAACTCCGTGCGCGCCGGGAACGCCAACAACTTCAAGAACCAGTACCGACAGTACGACGTCCTCATTATGGACGACGTGCAGTTCATCGCGAACACCGAGAAGACGCAAGAAGAGCTTTTCCACCTCTTCAATGCGCTACGCGACAACAATAAACAGATCGTCTTCTCCTCTGATAAGCACCCGATGCTCTTGCCGGGATTCGAAGATCGTCTCAAGGGGCGCTTCGCGGGCGGCATGATCGCCGAAATTCCCGAACCTGATCTTGAATCACGCACCGCGATCATAAAAGCCAAGCTTGAGAGCCACGGATTTTCGATACCGGAAGATATCATTCAGTTCATCGCCGAGAGCGTCCGCGGTAATATTCGCGAGCTCGAAGGGGTTTTAAATATGATCGTCTGTAAGTCGCAGCTCAAAGGGAAAGCGGTCTCACAAGCTGATGTACGCGCACTGGTGAAGCATAATTTAAAGCCGAATAAGGGTGTTTCGGTCGAGGAGGTCGTGCATCGTGTCGCCGGATACTACGAGATCGCCGAGAAAAGCATCTATGAAAAGACGCGCAAGAAGGAGGTGGTGAAGCCGCGCCAGATCATCATGTATATCCTGCGTGAGGAGTTCAACGTATCTTATCCCTCAATAGGGGAGAAGCTCGGTGGTCGCGATCACACCACCGTAATCCACTCATGTGAGAAGATCAAACAGGAGATCAAAAATAACAATTCACTCGAGGCCGAGATCGAACATATCCGTGCGCTGATACATGCATAACCTGTGGATATGAATAGGACAACCTGCGGAAAAGAAAATGGGGAATGGGACAACTCCTCTGCGGGGCAAATTCTCCCCAGTAATTCACCGACTTATAAGAATGTTTTCAACAGCGAGACTTCATGGAATTATCATGAAATGAAGCCACAATTAGCACTTATCCACGGTATCAACACCCCTAATAGTAATAGTAGTTTTTTAATTAAGTTGGTATGAAGATAGGAACAACCAAGGAACGATTTCTCCAAGCAATACTTCTCGCAGAACGTATCGTCGGGAAGAAGGAGTCATTGCCGGTGCTCTCATGTATTCTCATAGAGGCGAATAAAGAGTTGATCATTCGTGCGACGAATCTCGAAGCGGGGGTCGAGATCCGCGTTCCCGCAGAGATACATGAGACGGGTATCGTTGCAGTCAGTGCACATGTGCTCTCACAAACGATCCGCGCCGTATCGGCCGAGAAGATCGATCTTCATCTTGATGAATCAAATCTTCTCATTGAATCCCGTGGTACGAAGACGTTGATCAAGGCTGTGCCGCATAATGAATTTCCGACACTTTCATCGAAGGGGTCGAAAGGAATATCAGTGTCACGGGCGCTGCTTATGAACGGTATACAATCTGTGGTGTATGCAGCATCACCATCAATGATCAGGCCGGAACTCGGTAGCGTGTATATTTCTGTGAACGCCTCAAGCATGGTGACCGCTGCCACGGACTCCTTCCGGCTCGCCGAAAAAATTATCTCAGGCACCACGATGAAAGGTGAACAGGAGCTCCTGGTCCCGTTGAAACACGCTCTCGAACTCGTCCACGTGCTCGAATATATCGACAGCGAGATGGTAGAGATAGATCTAAGTGATTCTGAAATGACGGTTTCAGGGACGGGCACGAAACTCGGGCAGGTCCGCTATATATCGCGCGTCGTTGACGGCCAATTTCCGAACTACAAAGAGATCATTCCGAAGAATTTCACCACCGAAGCGACCGTCTTAAAGAACGACTTCGCCGAAATGCTTCGCAAGGCGCGCGTATTCTCCGGCAACGATCAGCATGTCGGCTTGCATCTCTATCCGAAGCGCAAGATATTCAGTGCGACCGCACAATCCTCGGACGTTGGCGAGATGTCTGATTCGATCGATGCTGCGATATCGGGCGATGATCTCGATATCAATTTCCATATCGGCTACCTGGGCGACTGTCTCACATCGGTCGCTTCAGACTCTATTGTGCTCGGCTTCTCCGGCACGGGACGCGCCGTCGTCATTCGCGGCGTCTCTGACGCAAGCTTCACCTATCTCGTGATGCCGCTGAACCGTTAAAAATCCTTATTTCATCGGCTCCTGCATACATGGGTCGCACAAGGGAGGTTGTGCAACCCCCTGTTATTTACTATTGGATCGTGAAATTAGATGTCGCCATTCTTGTTGTGCCATCGGTGTATTTGGCGACCGCCTGAAGAACGGAGGGTCCTCGCGAGGAGGGTAAGAACGAGATCGAATAGGGCGGTGTTATCGCGGTGCCTAATGTTGCGCCATTGAGGAAGTAGGTGACGCTTACCACATTTTGTGAGTTTGGGTCAGCAGAAGTGACCGTTAATGCGGCCGCCGAGGAGACTGTGGTCCCAGACTGCGGAGATACTATCTGGAAGTCCGAAACGGTTGCACCGGTGGTTGGTCCGACCGACGACGTGCCGCCGACACCGGGCGTGGACGATGCTGCACCGTCCTGCGCGAGCCAGAGCTGCACCGGATAATCCCAGTATGCCGCCTGCGGGTCGGCCCACGGATTGCTCGGCGGTCCGGCGAGCGGATTATCTTTTTGTACCCAATAAAGGATATCGTGAATACCTTGGGATGGATCGGTGTTCCAGTTTCCTTGTAAGACCTGTGGGAGCGTCGCTTCGTTAGGGTTCGGTGCCGGCGGCGGGAAGGTATCGGTCGGCGACGAATATTTTGAGAGCGCATACTGCATGATCTTGTGCCATGTCGGTACCACGATCAAGGCGGCGATATTCTTCACCATCGGTGTGTTGTCATCATTACCGGCCCACTCACCGACGACGATCGAAGGGGAATAGCCGATGATCCACGCATCACGAGAGTCGTTCGTGGTGCCGGTCTTGTCGGCGACGTCATATCCCGGGATGACCATCTGGCTGTTCGCGGCAAATTCCGGTTGTCGCGCGGAATCGTCAGAAAGCACATCATTCATCTCGCGCGCGATCTGCGGGTCGAGCACGCGGGTCGCCTGACTCTGATATTGCTCCATCACGTTTCCCGAGGCGTCGTCGACTTCGAGAATGCCGGTCGGCGGATTTTTCACACCATCGTTGGCAAAGACCCCATACGCCCCCGTCATCTCAAGCAGATTGACCTCACCCCCGCCGAGTACGAGTGTGAGCCCATACTGCGAGGGATTGCCCAACGTTGTGATACCCATCGATACTGCGGTGTCGATGGAAGGCTGTATGCCCGCGAGGTAGAGGAGCTTCACGGACGGCACGTTCTCCGAATTTCCCAGCGCCTTACGCAGTGTCATCGGCCCAAGGAATGTTCCGCTGTAATTGACCGGCGCGTAGCAGGGCGGCGTGCTGTTGGTCGTATCCTGCGGCGAACATGCGGTGGAGAACTGTGTCTGAAGGTCGAAGAGAACAGTATCGGGCGTGTATCCTTTCTCGAACGCAGTCGCATAGATGAACGGTTTGAACGAAGACCCCGGCTGGCGGTTCGCGGTCGTCACGTTGACCTGACCGTCTATTGCGTTATTAAAATAGTCTTCTGACCCGATCATCGCGAGGATCTGTCCGGTCTTCGGGTCGATAGCGACAACGCCGGTATTTGATGCGTTGAAATTCGTAAGAAGGCCGGGGGAATCAGCCGTCACGATCGATTGTGCATGCTGTTGGAGATCGTAATCCAACGTGGTGATGACCTTCAAGCCGCCGTTATCCACTGCATCGACGCCATATTTCTGCTCCAGATATTGCAATACATAGAATACGAAGTGCGGGGCGAGGACTCCGCCCTCGCTTTCGGTCTTGAACTGCACATTCTCGGCGATCGCTTGATCGTATTCATCGGCAGTGATGTAGTCCTGCGCTTTCATCTGTGCGAGGACGAGATTTTTACGCGCATCGAGAGCCGCGCGGTTGTTACCATACGGCGAAAGATAGGTCGGGGATTGCGGCAGGGCTGCGATGTACGCTGCCTGTGCGAGATCGACCTTGTCCGCATCAACTCCGAAGAAGAATTGTGCGGCCGCCTGGACACCGTAGATCGTACCACCATAGGGCGACTCGTTGAGGTAGGTATTGAGGATCTGATCTTTGCTATATGCCTTTGTAAGGCGCAGGGCGAGCACTAGTTCCTCGATCTTACGGGGGATCGTTTTGCTCTGGGTGAGTAGTGCGTTCTTCACGACCTGTTGGGTGATCGTCGACCCGCCTTGCTCATA
>PLSR01000004.1:27493-42736 GCA_003164215.1 Candidatus Kaiserbacteria bacterium
TCAAAATTGTTGATCGATGGTATCGGCACCAAAGATGCCCAGATGATGACCCCGCCAAGCCCAAAGAGGACGATCGCAAAAAGCGCGAGTGCGAAAAGCTCAAGCCATTGCGGTATACTGAATCGCTTGAAGAATCGGCGGGGCCGTCGGCCACGTCGACTATGGAATTGTTCATTATCTGCCATATGAAGCACTGTTCATTGTAACTTTTTACAGTCGACGTATCTAGCGACTTGCAGTGCGTGAGCCGACGAATGCAAGATGTGTGATGCCGACCGCGATCGCGTCGTACTCGTCATCATATTTGATCGCCTTATCGATCTTCATGAGCATGCCGAGCATGGTAATGACCTGCTGTTTGTCGGCGCCACCCCACCCGCCGGCGGCATTTTTGATCTGCGCGGGCGTATATTCGGCGACTGAAATACCGCATGACGTCGCAGATTGGATCAACGCGCCGCGAACCTCGGCGACGTGCATCGCCGTCTTTTGATTGCCGCTGAAAAAAAGCTTCTCAATGGCCATGGCATCCGGCGCGAATTTCTCGATCAATCGGCTACATTCATCGGCGACCGCCGCTAATCGCTCGGTGAAGTCGACTTTCGCGGATGTCTCGACGCATTCTGAGAAGATAAGTATGTCTTTCCCGGCCTCGCCTCGCTCGACTATGGCCATGCCGCACCTACCGTATCCCGGATCTATTCCAAGCACTCTCATATGGTGATCATATCGTACGAGACATCATAGCAATATATAATGAGCGTCACCATGCAGGATAAATACAGTGCCGTATGGGTCTCGCACTCCTCGATGCAGGATTTTCTCAAGTGTCCGCGGCTCTACTATTTGCACAACGTCTACAAAGATCTCGCGACGGGGCACAAAGTAAGCATCGTCACACCTCATATGTCGCTTGGTATAGCGGTACACGGTGTATTGGAAGGGCTCGGTGATCATCCGGCGCCGGAGCGTATGAGTCGAGATCTTGTCGGGCTATTCGAAAAGGAGTGGCGCGGGGTATCGGGGAAGAAGGGGGGATTTGCGAATGAAGCGGAAGAAACGGAATTCAAAAAGCGCGGTGTCGCGATGTTGAAAAATGTTGAACGTGACCCGCGGTTCCTTTTGAATAAGCGTATAAAATTACCGCGCGAGACGATGAACCCGAATTTTTATTTGAGCGACGACGAGAACATAATTCTGAACGGCCTCATCGATTGGATCGAATATCTGCCCGCGACCGATTCCTTGCACATCGTTGATTTTAAGACGGGCAAGCGTGAAGAACAGGAAGCGTCGCTTCAATTGCCGATATATCTATTACTTTGTAATGCGCTCCAGAAACGTGCCGTTACGAAAGCCAGCTATTGGTATCTCGAAAGCGACAAAGTCGTCGAAAAAGAATTACCCGATGCGCAGAGCGCCTTTCGTGACGTGCTCGACATCGCACTGCGCGTGAAAGCAGCACGCGTACGGAACGAATTCCTGTGCCCGAAGGGCGATGCCGGCTGTATTCACTGCCGGGATTATGAATTGATCCGTGCGAAAGATCCGCGCGCCGAATGTATCGGGGTAGGCGCTTTCAAACAGGATATGTATGTAATGCGTACGTAGTTATTCTGCATTCGTATAGACTCCTTCGGCATCCTCGTGCGCGTCGATCTCCTCGAGGATCCGCATGAGCGATGCGTGGTCGTCCTCGGAAAGGGGGACGGTCGTCTTTGCTATGTAGCCTTCGTGCGTTTTTTCGAATGCCCATGCGGCGGAGCCGGGAGCGGCAAGCGCGAGCCCGTTCTTGGTAAGAATGTGTTTGACCTCCTGCGCCGTGCGATTGCGGTTGTCGGTCAAGCATTCAATGATGATGGCCGCACCGCCCGGGCCGTATGATTCATAGGTGATGGATTCCATCTCACCGGCCTCGCTACTCGTGCCCTTGGCGACTGCTTTCTCGATCTTATCCTTCGGCATGTTGGCCTTGTGCGCCTTTTCGATGAAGGAACGAAGAGCCGGGGAATTAACGTCGCCATGAGCGGCCTTCGATTCAACGGTGATGCGTCGCGAAAGCTTGCCCCAGATGTCGCTCTTGGCCGCGTCGGCGGCGCCCTTCTGATGCTTGATCTGTGACCATTTGTTGTGTCCTGACATATAGACATAGTAATCCTTGCCGACGTATGCGCAAAATGCGGTATTATAGTGTGATGATGCGCACGAATTTCATCGGGACGGTTCTGGTGATCGTACTCGGCGTGAACCTCGGCGCGTGGACGCTCTCCGTTGCCACCAACCCCGCCACCCCGTTCGCCTCGGTGAGCGTGCCGGTCGGTGCGCCGGCAATAGATGCTCGATCGCAGGCGGCGAGCGCTGATATCTCTGTTACACCAGCGCCGATTGATCAGATGGCCGCAATAACAAGCACTACCACAACCGCGACCCCCTCGACAAGCTCGGGGCAAGCAAGCCCAGCGCAGTAAGACTGGCGGTTTATGCGTGATTAGTGCAGGATGTCGTCATGCAACGTGAAAAAGTCTACATCTACGGCAAACATGCGCTCTCCGAAGCGCTCACTAATACGCCGCACATCATTAAGAAAGTATTCGCGGCTGAACACGCGCTTGATACGGATGTTGTTCGAAAGTTGAAAGAAAAGAATATTCCTCTTTCTCCCCTGAAGGGCGAGGCACAGAATGTGAGCAAAGACGCATCTCATCAAGGGGTCATCGTAACGATCGACCCGACCGACCTTTTACAAGATCTGAAGACATTTCTCGGCTTGCTCGATATGTCGAAGAACCCCGCACTTGTCTTACTCGATGAGGTACAGGATCCGCACAACGTCGGTGCGATCATCCGGAGCGCCGCGGCCTTCGGCATCGCGGGCGTCTTGATCCCTCAGAATAACCAGGCACAGATCACCGGTGCGGTGGTGAAGACATCCGCCGGCATGGCGTTTCGCGTGCCGCTGGTCTCGATCGGTAATGTGAATCAGACACTCGGCATCTTGAAAGAGCGACATTTCTGGGCATACGGTTTGGCGATGGAAGGGAGCAAAGAGTTGACACAGGAGAAATTTGATGCACCGGCGGTCTTTGTCGTCGGCAACGAAGGTGAGGGAATACACAAGCGCACACTCGAGCTTTGTGACGTCACACTCTCGATCCCGATGCACCCACGCACCGAATCATTGAACGCCGCCGTATCGGCGGCGATCGTCTTATACTCGTGGTCGCTCCAGCATCGCGACGCGTTGAAAATATGATTGTGCGAACACGGCAGTATGCATCTGCGAACTTTAACCGAGTGCCCATGTACTGGTTATATCTACTGCCGTATGAATCACTAATGTTTTATTTGCTGCGCGAGGTTCGCCGAACAAATACTGCCGTGCTCGCACCGACCTTTTAATCCTATGGAACACAAAGACCTCACCACAAGCGGCTGGCAAGACTACGAGCTTCTCGATTCCGGTGATGGGATGAAGCTCGAACGTTACGGAGATGTCATCGTCTCGCGCCCGGAGACGCAGGCGATTTGGAAACCGCTCCGTCCCGAGCTTTGGGCAAAAGCGCAGGCGACATTTGAATGGAAGGACGGGAAGAGCACTTGGAAGTCGAACTCCCAAGTGCCGGAATCGTGGCCGATGCATTGGCACGACGTGAAATTCATCGCGCGTCTTACTGCCTTCAAGCACACCGGAATATTCCCCGAACAAGCCCCTAACTGGGAATGGCTTGATATGGCCATTAAAAATGAGCAAGGCGAAACCTTGCTCAAAATACTCAATCTCTTCGGTTATACCGGCATCGCAAGCGTTGTTGCCGCGAATGCGGGCGCTTCAGTCACACACGTTGACGCTTCGAAACAATCGCTCGATTGGGCGCATGACAACGCGCGGCTCACCGGCATTACCGAAGGCCAGATCAAGTACCTTTTTGAGGATGCGGTACGTTTCGCCGAGCGTGAAGTGCGGCGTGGAAATACATACGATGGCATCATTCTCGACCCGCCCGCGTTCGGCCGCGGTGCGAAAGGGGAAGTGTGGAAGATCGAGGAGGATCTGCAAAAACTCATTACAACGACCAAGGAATTACTTTCAGAAAAGCCCGGCTCGTTCTATTTATTGAATGGTTATGCCGCCGGTTACAGCGCACGATCTTTCGCACAACTGATCGAAAGTATTTTCGGTGACGTGAATGGTAGTTACGGTGATCTCAATATAAAAGAATCCAATTCCGGCCGCGTCATTCCGGCGGGGATCTATACAAACTTTGTCGTTTAAAGATTAAGCATTGGTGCCCTCGGCACCTCAAGCCCGATATGTTCATAGCCGCGCGGCGTGATGACGCGGCCACGCGGCGTGCGCTCGAGAAGTCCCGCCTGCATGAGATAGGGTTCGTTCACTTCCTCAACGGTAGCCTCCTCCTCGGAGAGCGCGGCGGCGATCGTTTTGAGGCCGACCGGGCCTCCGTGAAATTTTTCGGCGATGACGGAGAGAATGTCGCGGTCGGTTTGGTTGAGACCGAGTTCGTCGATCTCAAGAAGCGCGAGCGCTTTCTTGACCGTTTTCACGTCGAGCGCCTCCTCGTTCACTTCGGCGAAATCGCGCGCGCGCTTCACTAAGTAATTGGCGGTGCGCGGTGTCGCGCGGCTCCGTCGCGCGATCTCGTGGAGTGAATCATTCTCGATCTTAATGTTGAGGATCTTCGCTGAACGTCGGAGGATCTCAACGATCTCATCTTCCGAATAATATTGCAGGCGGAAGGTGCCGCCGGAGAAACGGCTTCGCAGCGGTGCGGAGAGCATCGAGATACGCGTCGTCGCGGCGATCAAGGTGAAGGGCGGCAATTCCAACTGCACCGTGCGTGCGGCGGGTCCCTTGCCGATCACGATATCGAGAACGCCCGCTTCCATGGCCGGGTAGAGAACCTCTTCGATCGTGCGGTTCAAGCGATGGATCTCGTCAATGAAAAGAACATCACCAGGGGAAAGATTGGTGAGAATGGACGCGAGATCACCGACACGTTCGATTGCAGGGCCCGATGTTGCGCGAAGCGAAGAGCCGATCTCTTTGGTAATGAGGTGGGCGAGCGTGGTTTTACCCAACCCCGGCGGTCCATACAATAAAATATGCTCTGCCTGGTGATTTCGGCCACGTGCAGCGGTCAAAAGGATGCGTAAATTCTCTTTGATCGTCGGCTGACCGACGTATTGCTCCCACGAATCCGGCCGCAGGGCCTGATCCAAGGAGCGCGGACTCTTTTCTATCGCTTGTTTTTCAGTTTGTGTCATAGGTGGTCGGCTCATCTGCCGCGATGAGCGCGGGGGACGGGGCAACGGGCGGGCTATTGACTTTTCAATCCTATATGCTATACTCCCCGCGGTTCAAAAAACTCATCTGAATACCACATACGTGCTCGCATTGGGCGGGAGACGGAGGCGGAATTCTCTTAGCAAACGTACCTTTTTCGAGGACGGTTGCGGTGTACGGGCTTGCCCGTATTAACTGCTCCTATCCTTAGATCCCGGTGCACCTTTCCATGAAAGTGTTGCTAAGAGAATTCTGGCTCCGTCTTTTTTCATGCCTCGGCATGACTCCTCTCGTTAGCGTAGCACCCGCAAGTGAATTGCAAACTGTCCCCCCTGTGAATAGTGTTGCGTATACTTTGCGACGAGTTGTCATTCACATCAATATTGACTATCGTTGCGGGCAAAATCCTACGCAGCGGATTTCGCCCTACCCGTTTATCCCATCAAGCATTGTTTCATCCTGCAGATCGACAACGCGCGAGAGTTCTTCGAAGGATGTGACACCCTGTAATATTTTCACCGCACCATCTTGTGACATGCGACGAATATTCTGCGCACGTGCAGCTTTCCATATCTCGCGCTCGCTCGATGTCGAACGGATGGCGTCCTCGATCGCGTGGTCCATCGTGATGACCTCGACGACCGCGATGCGTCCCTTATAGCCGAGGCCGCCGCATTTTTCACAGCCCTTCGGCAACCACATCGTATCGGTATTCTGTGGGAGCTCATCAGCGTGCGGAATATTTTTTAACAGTAGATCCATCGTCTTTCGTTCCTCGCCGATTATAGGCGTTGGAATGCGGCAATTCGGACAGAGTCGGCGAACGAGACGTTGTGCCATCGCGACGGTCAAGGATGCCGCGAGAATATCGGCGCTGATGCCCATGTCGATGAGGCGAGGGAAGGTACCGGCGGCATCGTTGGTGTGAAGCGTTGAGAAGACGAGGTGGCCTGTCAGAGATGCTTGCACGGCGGTCGACGCCACTTCGGCGTCGCGGATCTCGCCGACCATGATCACATCCGGGTCTTGACGCAGTGTGGAGCGAAGGCCGAGCGCGAATGTGTAATCTTTCGATACCTGCGTCTGCACTACGCCGGGCAGGTGGTATTCGATCGGGTCTTCAATAGTGACCACTTTAATATCTGACGTCGAGACTTGTCGAAGAAAGGCGTACAGCGTCGTCGTCTTTCCGCTCCCGGTCGGTCCGGTGTTGAGGATCATGCCATTGGGTTTGGCGATCTCGTGCTGAAAGAGCGCCATCAGGTATTTGTCGAAACCGAGTGCCTCCATCGGCAAGGCGATCGTCGTCGGATCAAGAACGCGCATCACGATCGTTTCGGCATACGCGCCGGGCAATACCGAAGTACGGATCTCGATCTCTTTCTGGTTGACCACGATGGAGAAGCGTCCGTCCTGCGCCGCATTCTTAATATTGAGCTTCAGTCCGGAAAGTAATTTGAGACGCGATGAGATCAAGACATAGGTGGGAACATCGAAGGTGAGGACCTCAACGAGAACACCGTCGAGACGGTACCGCATGCGCACGTTCTTTTCTTCCGGTTCCATGTGGACGTCGGACGCGCCGAGCGATAATGCTCCTGCCATGACGATCTCCAGAACGCGTGAGATGCGGTGCGTATCCTTACTGCCCGCGTGCGCGTTGATCTCGGCGCGGACGTCATCCATGGTGCGGAGCCGCTGCAGCATCTGAACGATTGTGTCATTCGAGAGGGTGAGGATGCCTGCCTCCGTTTCGGTCGCGTAGGAAATGTCGTGGTAGCGATCCCATGCATGTTCGAGCGACGCGTGAGACACAATATATCGCCGGACCGCGTACCCCATATGTTCGAGATTGGCGACCGTCGTCAATGAGTCCGTCCGCTCCGGCGCACGCATCGCGACGAAAAGACTTTTGTTGACGCGGTGGAAGACCGCAAGCTCTGATGCGCGTGCCTCCGCCTCGGAGACGAGGCGCAGTGCATCAGTATCGATCGATTTGCTCGTGAGATCGACGTACTCAACGCCATATTTTGTCGCGAGCATCTCAGCGAGCTGCTCCTCCTCGCGACTGCGCAACTCTTCTAAACGCTCCTCTGATTTTTTCTCGTTGAACTGCGTCGTCATGGCCCTATTGTAGCGCATCTGCGCCCGTAATACCCAAATGGTACAATTCCGCCATGGAAGTACGTGGTCTGGAAGCAATGTATGCGGAGGCGGTGCATTTCGTCGCGACGCTCGCTCGAAACGAAGATGGCGCGACCGTTGTCGTGCTCTCCGGTGACCTTGGTGCGGGGAAGACCACGTTCACACAAGGGATTGCCCGCGGGCTTGGTATCGAAGAAAACGTGACAAGCCCGACGTTCGTCCTCGAAAAGATATACGAACTAGAGCATCAAAAGTGGCTACACCTCATCCACATCGATGCATATCGTCTTAAAGACGCGAGAGAGCTCGAAGTGCTTGGATGGAACGAGATCGTTTTCGACCCGTCAAATCTCATAGTCGTCGAATGGCCGGAGCATATCGCGACCCTTATTCCTGCTCGTGCGATCCGCGTTACTCTTGAAGGGGTAGGTGACTCCCGTGAAGTGAAATTGTATGGCTAACAAGAATTCTCACTGCAAGTATCTCGTCCTCCTCGATTCGCACGCGATATTACATCGCGCATATCACGCGCTGCCGGACTTTTCATCGACGAAAGGCGAGCCGACAGGAGCGCTGTACGGCCTGATCACGATGCTGTTGCATATCGTGGCCGACCTCAAACCGGATTATGTCATCGCGACGCGCGATCTGCCGGGCGGAACGCATCGCCACGAACTTTTTGAAGCGTACAAAGGCACGCGCGTGCAAGCGGAAGACGATCTCATCGCACAGCTTAAGCGCGCACCGGATGTTTTTGAGGCATTTGGCATTCCGGTGTATCAAGCGCCGGGGTTTGAGGCTGACGATTGCTTGGGAACCATCGTGCATGAATTAAAGAATCGCCCTGACATCGAGACGACGATCGCATCGGGCGACATGGACACCTTGCAGCTCGTCTCACCAACGGTCTCCGTCTACACGATGCGCAAGGGGCTCAACGATACGATCCTCTACGACGAAGACCGCGTGCGCGAGCGATACGGATTCGGGCCGGAGAGTGTCGTTGATTACAAAGCCCTGCGCGGCGATCCTTCCGACAACATCCCTGGTGTGAAGGGTATTGGCGAGAAGACTGCGACGGAATTGCTCCAGCAATTCGGCACACTCGAGAATCTTTATGTTGCGCTCGACGCCGAACCGGAGTCGCTCAAAAAAGCAGGTATCAAGCCGCGGATCATCGAGCTCTTGAAAGAACATCGTGCAGATGCGCAGCTGTCGAAAGTGCTCGCCACGATCAGTGTGGATGCGCCGATCAAATTCACTGTGCCGGCGAAAGAATGGCGGCTCGCGGATCACCTTGAGACGATCAATACATTGTGCGATGAGCTCGAATTCAAATCACTGAAGGAGCGGATCCGGATGGCGGCTGGAGGCTCAAAAATCGCGTCGGCAACGGACAATGAAGTTGAAGAAGTTGAGCGAACGCTGCTGGATGTAGATGAACATGTGCTCGCGGAAACCTCGGTCGCATTGTGGCTTTTGCATTCAGATACATCGAATCCGAGTCTTGAAGACATTCTCGCCGTCGAGAACACTTCTGATTTCGAGGAGGCGCGCACGAAGATATTTGGAGATTTGAAAAAGACAGGACGACTCGAGGAAGTTTATACGCAGATAGAGAAACCGTTGATCCCTATTGCGCGGGGGATGCACGAGGACGGTGTCTTTGTGGATGCGACGGCACTTAAAAAACTTGCAAAAGAATACAGCGCGGAGCTCGGGCATATTGCGGGGCGGATATTTGCGGCGGCGGGACATGAATTCAACATCAACTCCCCCAAACAACTCGGCGTCGTTCTCTATGACGAGCTCAAGATCGTTCCCGAAAAACAGAAGAAGACCGCGACCGGTGCACGCACAACCCGTGAAGAAGAGCTTCTAAAATTAGCCGACAAGAATCCGATCGTCGCCGACATACTCGCATATCGTGAATTGCAAAAATTGCTTTCGACCTACATCGAAAAGATACCGGCACTGATCGCGGCAGACGGTCGTTTGCATGCACAGTTTTTGCAGGCGGGAACGACGACCGGGCGTATGGCGAGCGAGTCGCCAAATTTGCAGAATATTCCGATTAAAACTGATTATGGACGCCGTATACGCGAAGCATTCGCGGCGGAAAACGGGAACGTCCTCGTCGCGATCGATTATTCGCAGATCGAGCTGCGTATCGCGGCCGGGCTTTCGGGCGATACAAAATTGCTGAGCGTCTTTAAAGAGGGAGGCGACATTCACACCGCGGTCGCATCTGAAGTTTTCGGTGTGCCACCGGAGAAAGTTGATCGCGAGATGCGCCGCCGTGCGAAGGTCATCAACTTCGGCATTCTCTACGGCATGGGCGTGAACGCCTTGCGTGCGAATCTCGGTGCGGGAGTGTCGCGTGACGAAGCGGCGCAGTACCTCTCGGATTACTTCAAGAATTTCTCGGGACTTCGCGAATGGATCGACAAGACAAAATTCGAAGCCGCAAAGAATGGCTATACAGAGACCCTATTTGGTCGTCGTCGGTATTTCCCCGGCTTCAAATCGTCGTTGCCCGGGATCATCGCACAAGCCGAGCGAATGGCGGTCAACGCACCGATCCAGGGAACCCAGGCAGACATCATTAAGCGCGCGATGATCGATGCCGACGCGCTCATCGAAAAGAACGGATGGAGAAAGGATGTGCGGCTCGTCTTGCAGGTGCATGACGAATTGGTCTATGAGATCCCGCAGAAAGGAGCAGAAGAAATCGCCCGTACCCTGCGCACCGTAATGGAACAGGCGGCGCCTGTCGAAAAATTATCGAATGTGCCGATCATCGCCGAAGCATCGGTCGGTCCGAATTGGGGTGAAACGAAAAAAATAACACGCGATTAATATGTTGTACTTTTATAGCGGATCGGATCGAACGAAGGCACGCGCAGCAATGAATGCGAGCGTGGCATTGTTAGAAAAACGGGGGATGGTGCCCCTGCGCATCAGCGATGCGAATAGTGTCGATGATCTGCGTGCGGCGCTGCACTCCGGCGGAATGTTCGCAACAGCGCGGACCGTCATTTTGGAAGGCATATTGGGTAACGACGAGATGCGGGAGATACTCACCGCCGAGTTACCGACGCTCAAATCATCGACCGATCACTTTTTCATGCTTGATGAAAAACCCGACGCCGCGACGAGGAAATTGGTAGAGAAGCACGCCGAAAAATTCGAACGGTTCGATGCGGCGAAGAAAGTCGATGGGGGAACGACAATATTCGCACTTGCGAATGCGCTTCGTGCAGGGAATAAAAAAACATTGTGGGTCGGCTATCAGCGCGAGCTTTTGAACGATGCCGCACCGGAAGCGATCCACGGCGTACTTTTTTGGGCGGCGAAAGACATGTTCTTGAAATCACGAAGCGACGGCGAAAAAATTCGTGCCAAAAAACTCATTGCGAATCTCGCCGAACTCCCGCATGAGGCGCGCCGCCGCGGGGAAGACCTCGAATATGCACTTGAACGATTTGTGCTCTCCGGGGTGTGATATTATTTATCTATTCATATGAGCTTACTGTGCTCACGTTCGTTCCCACAGATGCGCTCGCTACTCGGCGTTCTCTTTGTATGTGTGCTGGTCGTCGGTATTATGCCAATGAGCACTGATGCATTGAGTACTGGCGCGGCCGTAGCCGTCGGTTTTACAGCCGGTGCTTTAGCCTCCCAACTCCTTTCTGCAAATGGTATCTCAAATACTACTGGGGCTACTGACGCGCAATGTAAGGTGTTATGTGCACAAGCTCAAGCGAGAGCTAACGCTGCACAACCCCCAAATCCAGCATTAGCTTGTCCCCCTGATCCTGGTCAGACCAAAATGGCATGTTCAAGTCCAATGAGTGGCGGAACCGCAACTGGTTATTGTATGATGGCTGGCTGTTTTGCCGTCTCCTTTAGTGCTCTTGGTGGCGGCACGGGTGCTGCCGGCGCGGGCTCGATGAGTTCGTTGCTTCAGGCCGCCGGCCAGCTTCTTGGTCAGCTTATGAGCGGTGGCTCTGGAAGCGGCTCCGGAAGCGGATCGAGCGCGGGGAACAGCAACACCTGTACTGGTACGTATTACCAGAGCTCCGTCCAGACATCCGACCCTTGCGCGTACTACGTACCTTCGACGGTGCCCACAAGCACTGTCGACACATCGAGCCAAGATCTTTTGAACGCCCTTGGAGAAACGGGATCCAACACGATCGATACATCGGGCGTTGACCTCAACAACAACCTCACGACAACAGCCAATGTGACCGGCACGTTCCAGGCGCCGAATTCACAGACCGGCACGACGACCCCCGGTCTTTCCGGCGGTATTCAAACGACGGGCACCGGCGCGACCTTCGTTGCCAATAATGTCCAGGACAACACGGAAACATCCGCGTTCTTTGGTGGGGATACGATCGGCGGCTTCGTGAATACGCTCATTGGCGGCTGGTGCGAGGCGCGCCCATGGGCTGGCGGCTTCATTGCTTCGATCATTCCGCCATCATTCTTCGATGGACTTTGCTCGAGCGGTGGATTCACCGTCGGCACACCGACGCCGGCGGCGGCGGCTACGTCGAACCAGTCGAATGTCACACTGTCACAAACTCCGGTGCAACAAACTGCCCCCGTACAACAAACAACGCTCCCGACGACGCAGATAATTCCTGCACGTGTTGATATCTGGGCGGTGCCCGCGACGGTCCCACTGGGCGCACGCACGACGATCTTTTGGAACACAGAGAATGTGACAAACTGCACCGAGACCTCGCCTGATGGAAGCTTCAGTCAGACCTCGCTCTCCGGCGGTGCGGCAACGGTCCCGCTCACGGAGGCGACCACATTCACCATCTCGTGCCTTGATTCACAGCAGAATCCTGCGACGGATTACGTTACGGTCAGTATTTCGGGGTAGAAACGTTTTCATGTCGTCGCGTACGAAGAACGGGTTTCATGCTAAAGATTTTTCAATCGACACCGATAGATCGAACCTGTCGGCGATAGAACTTTCAGGGAGATATCCGGAGATCGGCTATGCAATGAATACAAAATCGGAGATGGTCGTCTACATACTGGAGGGTAAGATCATGCTCGATCGGGGAGCGAAGAAAACATTGAACAAAGGTGCCGTCGCTTTGATCAAAAAGGGTGAGAAATACTTTTGGTTTCCGAAGGAAAATACCACACTGCTTATTTTCAGCTCGCCACCATGGACTTCCGAACAGCAGCGGCTTACTTTAGATCGCAAGTAATACCAGCGAAATAATGCCGGCAAGAATGCAGTATGTCGCAAAAGGCTTGAGCGTTCTCGTCTGGAAATATTTCGTCAGGTAGCGCACCGATAGGTAAGCACCTATTGCGGCACACAGGAATCCCGCGATCGCAGGCGACCACTCACCATGATGTGCGATGATGTGCGGGACTTTTAAGATCGCGGCGGCGAAAATGACGGGTGTCGCCAAGAGGAACGCGTAGCGCGCGGCATTGTCGCGCGAGAAGCCACTGCCGATGCCTGCCGTCATGGTGACACCGGTGCGCGAGAGTCCGGGAATGAGCGCAAGGCACTGTGCGAGGCCGATCGCGAACGATTGCATCCATGTCATGCGTGCAAGCTTGCGGTCATCCGTGCCACCTACGGCACCCCGCGCTAAGAATTCCGCAAGGAACAAGACAAGACCGTTGCCGATGAGCATGATCGCGACAAGGCGCGGTGATGCGAAAAGTGCTTGAATTTTCGTCTGTAAAAGAAGGCCGAGGATGCCGACCGGGATCGAACTCACTACGATGAGAAATCCGATACGGGCATATGCCGTTTCCATACGCCGATTAATGATCGAACGGATCATGTCGCGGATGATACGCACCCAATCGCGCCAGAAGAATATGAGGAGCGCGGTCGCGGTCGCGAGATGGGTCAAGACGACGAACGAAAGAAATGCATCACTTGATTGATCGATGTTCCAGTGCAATAAGGCGGGCAGGAGCGCTATGTGTCCGAGGCTCGATATCGGGAAGAGCTCGGACACTCCTTGCAGGAGTCCGAGAATGATCGCCTGGAAGATAGTGAGCATATCGAACTTAGGATATCACAGAGGGATCAATATGATGGCTCGCGAGTCGGTACTCATGCCAGATGAGCCACATGATGATGATGTCGAAGAGGGTCAGCGCGATGAGGAGAGCCGAGTGACCGAGCACGATCTGATATATCTGGTAGAGCATGAAGAGACCGAGGACGACGAGCGACGCCGGATACGCCCAGAGGTGGTTTTTAAGCAATGCGATCACCAGCGCGAGTTTAATGAGCCCGCGACTCAGGAGATAAATCGCAAGAAATACCTGTGGTGTAAGCGAAAATTGTTGTGCGAGCGTGAGCGCGTGCGCCGCTATGAAATTACCCGGTTCCTCCACCAGCTCGTTCTGGCTTGCGACAACGATCGCGTTGCCGATCGTCGCAGGTGCGATGAAGAGGGCAACGATACCGATGAATATTTCGGTCGCCGAAAGCGCGCCCTTGAGGATGATCCCGGTGCGGAACAGGCGGTAGATGTACTTTTCGCGTAACGCGCGCAACGTATCCATCACCCTACGATACTATGCTTTTATTGTGTTGTCTGTATGACGAGGAGTGATCACTGGAGCATGTTCAACTCGGCGCGTGTTTTTGGACCGACGAGGCCATAGCCGCTATTCCCCGGCGCCGCGATCTGGTATTTCAATTGGAAGAGCTCGACCGCTTGCAGAGTCGCCGCACCGAAGTATCCGGTGACGAGCCCCAAAGGATAGATACTCGGGTCGAGCGCAAGATACGACTGTAATGCCGTCACGTCGGCGTTCTGTGATCCGCGTTGCAGCGCGCGGGTGAAAGTATAGTGCTGCCACGATGCAGGTACCATACTCGTGGAAAACGGCGCAGTCGTCGTCGCGGTCGGTTGAATGACGGACGTCGCAACAGTACCGGACGAAGCGAATGGGATCGTAAGTGTGCGAGCACTCGTCGCATAGTACGTACCGTCGGCCCCCTCGGGGAGGAGTTCGAACGTCGCACTACTGCCGAGAACAGCTTGAACAAGCTGGATCGTTGTATTACCGTTCGCCGGCAGTACCGATGCGAAAGCGGGCGTGTTGCACGGCATGGACACGGATGTTGTTCCGACCAGGTATGTTGCCGTTACCGCACTGTTGCTGCAAGTGAGCTCAATGTTCGCGCCGGCTGCGTTCTGTGTCGTCCACGAAAGGGTGAACGGAACCCCGGAGACGATGCTCGCGGGAGCGCTCGTTAAACTTGTCGCCGTGGGCTGTGTCTGTAAGGATGTGGGATCGATCGTGAGCGATGCAGAACGAGCGTGCGTCATGTCGTAGGCGCCCACTGCGATCTGCGGGACCGCATGGAGGAGGATCGTTACCGGCTGAGACGACGTGTTTCGCATGATCACCGTTGTCGTTCCCGAAAGCGCGAGATCGGGCGAGAATGCTGCCGTGCCGCAGGGAAGGCTTTCCATTCCCGTAGTCGTTGCCGTTGAAATATGAACATTGGCGTTGCAGTCGAATTCAATATTGACACCCGGCGCATCGACGCCTGTCCATGCGAGGGTGAGCGGCATGCCGGAATTGACCGCCGTAGCAGAGAGCGTGAAATTCGTGATCGGAGCGGGCGACGACGTTACTATGAACGTCGTGCTTTTTGCCCCGGCATCATAATCGTTTCCCGACGAATCTTTCGGATATGCCGTGATCGTGACGGTTTGGGTCGTACCGCTCACGTTGGTAATGACGAAACTGCCGGAATCCGACATGTTCGAGCTATAGGT
>PLSR01000002.1 GCA_003164215.1 Candidatus Kaiserbacteria bacterium
GCGACGGTAGAGGTCGTTGAGGTCGGACGATGCGTGGCGGCCGCCTTCCAAGGCGACCATCGGGCGCAATGCCGGCGGAACGACGGGAAGACTGGTCATGAACATCCACTCCGGACGCACGCCTGCACGCTGCAAACTTTCGGCCAAGGCAAGGCGCTTGCGAAGCTTGTCGCGGTCGGCGGCACCGGATTTCTCCTGATCTTCCTTTACCTTTTTGATGAATGCATTGATATCAATTGCTTTGAGGATGTTGTACAAGGCTTCGGCACCGATCGCGGCGCGGAACATCGCACCATACTTGACCGCATAAAGATGATACGAGGCTTCATCGAAGACGACGCCTTGCTGGATCGATTCGATCTCCTTCTTCGCTTTCGTCGCTTTGTCTTTGAGCTCGGTCTTCACGTCGGCATTCGCCGCGGACTTCGTCTTGATCGCGAATTCTTGTTCGAGATCCTTGAGAAGGCGCGAGCGCTCGCCTTCATTGACCGAAGTGACGATGTAACCGGCGAAGTACACAACTTTCTCCACTTCAGCCGCAGAGAGTCCGAGCATGAGAGCGATACGGGAAGGAATGCCGCGCAAGAACCAGATGTGCGCGACCGGGGTCGCGAGGTCGATGTGGCCCATGCGCTCGCGGCGGACTATTGCGCGTGTGATCTCGACGCCGCACTTCTCGCAGATAATGCCGCGGAAGCGGATACCACGATATTTACCGCAGTAACATTCGTAATCTTTTTCGGGTCCGAAGACGCGCTCGTCGAAGAGACCGTTCTTCTCGGGACGCTGGGTGCGGTAGTTGATGGTCTCAGGCTTCGTTATCTCGCCGCTCGACCATTCATGCACGCGCTCCGGCGATGCGAGTCGCATCGTCACCGCGTCGAAATCCATCGGGATCGTATCTTTCTTTTTTGGTGTTGACATATGTTTGATGGTTAGAGAGCCAGTTTAATAAAGTTGCATTAAGCTTGAGAACCACGTTCACGGAATTCGATATCGATCCCGAGGCCGCGCAGGTGACGAACGAGCACGTTGAAGGTCGCCGGTGTGTTACTTTCTTCGATACGATTACCGGAGACGATCGCGTCGAATGCGGCGGAGCGGCCGAGGATATCGTCAGATTTGATGGTGAGAATTTCACGCAATGAATATGCGGCGCCGTAGCCCAAGAAGGCCCAGACTTCCATTTCGCCGACACGCTGTCCGCCATTCTGCGCCTTGCCACCGAGCGGTTGCTGGGTTGTGAGGCTGTAGGGTCCTATAGAGCGCATATGGATCTTATCCTCGACCATGTGGTGAAGTTTCAACATGTACATGACGCCGACGGAGACCGGTTGTGCGAATGCTTCGCCGGTGCGACCGTCAAAGAGAATGCGCTTGCCGGAAGGATCGACGCCGGCCTTGGTGAGTTCGTCGCGAATTTCCGCTTCAGTCGCGCCTGCAAATGACGGCACGACGGCTTGATAGCCGAGCATGTCTGCGGCAAGTCCGAGGTGCAGTTCAAGAATTTGTCCGAGGTTCATACGGCTTGGGACACCGAGCGGGGTCAAGATGATGTCAACAGGATTCCCTTGCTCATCGAACGGCATATCTTCTTCAGGGAGAATGCGCGAGATGACGCCTTTGTTGCCGTGACGTCCGGCAAGCTTGTCGCCGACGGAGATGGTGCGCAGCTGTGCGACTTCGATGTGCACGCGCTTGATGACGCCGCTCTCGAGCTGATCGCCGGTCTCGCGTGAGAATACTTTGACGCCGATGATGCGGCCGCGCTTGCCTCCTTCCATGCGTAGCGATGTATCTTTCACGTCCTTCGCCTTTTCGCCGAAGATCGCGTGCAAGAGGCGCTCTTCCGGTGTGAGCTGGGTCTCGCCCTTCGGTGTGACCTTGCCGACGAGAATGTCGCCCGAACGGACTTCCGCGCCGATGCGAACGATGCCGTCCTCATCGAGATTGCGGAGTTTGAATTCTGAAACGTTAGGAATGTCGTGTGTCGTCACTTCGGGTCCGAGCTTCGTGTCGCGAACGACGCAGACGAACTCTTCCTGGTGGATCGANNCCGAACCACGGGAGGAATGCCACGCGCAGGTTCTGTCCGATCGCAGTCTGACCGCCGACCGAAGTCGAGGTGTCCGCGAGCAAGTCACCTTTCTTGACGGTGTCGCCGACGGCAACGACCGGTCGCTGATGGAAGGTCGTGAAGCCGTTCGTGCGCATGAAATTCACGAGGCTGTAATCCTTCGTCTTGCCTGCGGAATTCTTGACGCTGATCTTCTTCGCGTCGCAGACCGTGACTTCGCCCGCCTCTTCGGCGATGACGAGACGGCCGGAATCATGTGCAGCGATGCCTTCGATACCGGTCGCGACGAATGGTGCGACGGGCACGACCAAGGGAACTGCCTGCTTCATCATGTTAGAACCCATCAAGGCACGGTTGGCGTCATCGTTCTCGACGAACGGAATGAGCGAGGTCGCAACCGAGAATGGCTGGTTGGTCGCAACTTCCATGTAGTCGACATTGGCGCGGGCGACGATCGTCGGATTGCCGTTCTTGCGAACTTCGACGAAATCATCGGTGATGCGGCCTTTCTCGTCGCGCGGAACTGCTGCGTGAGCGATCGCATACTGCTCTTCTTCGAGCGCGTTCATGTAGACGATCTCTTTGGTGATGGTGCCCTTCTCCACCTTCGCATACGGTGTTTCGATGATGCCGAATTCGTTCGGGCGAGCGTAAAGCGACATGTGCAAAACGAGACCGATATTCTTACCTTCAGGTGTGTGGATCGGACAGACACGGCCGTAGTGAGAGGAGTGCACGTCGCGCACTTCAAGTCCGGCGCGCTCGCTGGTGAGTCCCCCGCGGCCGAGCGTCGAGAGCGTACGGAGGTGTTCGATCTCGTCGAGCGTATTGTATTGCTGCATCAACTGTGAGAGTTGATCGGTCGTGAAGAATTCACGGATCGCAGCTTGAAACGGTCTGGGGTTGACGAATGAGACCGGGGTCGAGGTCTCGGGATCGACCATCGCCATACGATCCTGAATATTGCGCTTCATGCGGGAAAGTCCGACGCGCATACGCTGTTCGAGCAATTCTCCGGCAAAGCGGACGCGGCGGAAACCGAGGTGGTCGATGTCGTCAGCCTGTGCCGCAGGATCGGCGTTCAAGGTCGCGATATGGACAACGATGCGGATGACATCTTCGAGATTTAAGGTGCCATTCTGGAGGTGCTTCTCGTCGGTCGGCAATCCGAAGCGACGGTTGAAATGGAAACGGCCGACGCGCGAGAAATCATAGCGGTCGGCGGAAAGGATCGCGGCGACATGATCGCGCGCAGAGTCAGAGGTAGCGATATCACCGTCGCGAAGGCGGCGGTAGACTTCGACGAATGCTTCGTCGACGGTCTTTGCGTGATCGTGCACGAGCGTCATCGCAACGGTATCTTTGGCGGCGGTCTTTTCGAACTTTGCCTTGATGTCTTCGTCGGTCGTGAGGCCCAAGACGCGCAAGAGCGTGGTCACCGGGAAGCGGCGCTTGCGGTCGACTTTCACGTAGATCGCGCCATCCGGATCAGATTCGATCTCGATCCACACGCCGCGGCTCGGGATGATCTTCGCGGCGAAATAATTCTTCGCCTTGTAGGGAATTGCCTCGAAGAAGACGCCGTATGAACGGGCGAGCTGCGGGACGATGATGCGCTCGACGCCGTTGATGATGAAGGTGCCGTGCGCGGTCATCCACGGAAGGTCGGCGAGGAAGATCTCCTGCTCCTTCGTGTCACCGGTCGTCTTGTTCTTCAAAGACACCGTCATCGAAAGCGGTGCTTCATAGGTCTTGTTCGCGCGCTTCGCGTACTGCTCGTCCCAGCGCAATTCACCGAAGGTGAACTTCACGAGATTGAGCTCGAACTTTTTCCCCGAGTGGTCGCTGATCGGCGAGAACTCACGGAACACGCGCTCCGCGCCGCCCTCCACGAAATCCGTGAAGGACTTGATCTGCGACTCTACGAGACTCGGCAACTTCACGAGCGGTTCATTGAAACGCCCGAAGTACTTCTGCGGTCGAACCGCGGCATTTGTTTTTGCCATAATGCGTTTTCGCACACGGAGATATCTCCGAAATGCGGTCTCTATTTAGTTATGCGCCCCCTAGTAAAAGACTAAGCTTTTTTCCCGCCTTCGCTCGGACGAAATGAAAACAAGTTCTCATTTCGCTCCTCGCTCGACGTGATAAATAAAAGATTCCTTCCCCACGTATCCTTTACTCTAAAGCGCATCCGTAACGCAATCGGCTTGCGAGCAAATATCGGAGGATTGTAGCGCACTATTATTGAAAGTCAAGAAAAAAGAGCGACCCCGGGCTAATTGGCCCAGGGTCTGATATTTGGTGGTCGATTCGCCCTGTTACGGACGCCCGTACCGTTGGCTGTTCTCCGCTCTGCGGACAGCATCAGCCCTGCTTCTCGATGCGAGATCAGCGACGACTTGATTGCCGACCTTATCGTCGCTCTCGGCGAGACGCTTACGCCGCGCACGTTCGAGCGCTTCGGCCCCCTCGACGGTTACGGCGACCGCCGTTCCGTGGTCTTCGACTCTGGCCGACATGAGCCTGATCGGCGCACGACGCCCACCCAACATGTCCGACAAATATTGCGACACGATCGCCTCCTTGTCCTGAATGCTCATTTGCTTTTCGCCGCCGATCTTAATAGCGGCTATAACGTTGTCCGGGAGAGGTAGACATGGCCCCGTTCCGGAACACGCTTCATGATTGCCATTCATCGAGCCTCTTCTCCGCATCTACCGCCACCTCCGAGCGGTCCGGAAATATTAAATCACATCTATCTATATTACGCAAGCTTTGTGGATTTCTTCCATTCCTCGATCTTCGCATGATGACCGCTCTTGAGGACTTCGGGTACCGAATATTTTTTCCCTTTCCATTTCAAAACGTCCGGACGCGTATAGACCTCGGAGCTCGAGACGCGAGAATTCTCGAGTGATTCCGCTTTGCCCAAAACGCCGGGGATGAAGCGTGAGATCGCATCGATCATCGTCGCCGCCGGCAATTCCCCGCCGGTCAATACATACGGCCCGACCGATACGGATTTTGCTTTCAATATTTTTTCGACGCGCGCATCGATCCCCTCGTAATGCCCACAAATAAATACAATATTTTTTGCAGTCGAATAGTCTTTGGCTATCGATTCATCGAATTGAGCTCCTGCGGGCGAGAAGAAAACGACCTCGACACCTTTCTTCTTTCCGATCGCTGCTGCAACCGCACGAAGAATCGGTTCCGGTCGCAAGACCATTCCCGGACCGCCTCCATACGGCCGCCGGTCAACGCGTTCATCTTGAATGCGTCGGCCGCCTGTCCCGAGCTTGGTCGAGGTGTGCGTATACTTCTTGGGATCGTAAAAGGAGACCTTTATCTTCTTCCTGTCTTGCGCCTTACCAATGATCGAAGCCTTCAGATACGGTTCGATCGATTCAGGAAAAAGCGTGATGATATGAAAATGGATCATACTAAAATCAAAAAACGGAGCTGGTGCGAGGCATTAGGTATTTTGCCGGCTTCGCAGGCGCGACGGCGCCGAGACAGAGCGCTGCGGCAGTAGCCGCAGATAGCGACGGCAAAATACCTAATGCCTCGCACCAGCGCCACCACCCCTACTGCTCCCCCTTCAAATCCTTGATGACGTCGTCAACGGTCGTGTCGCGGACGTACGGCTCGTTGCTCACTGGTGCGGCATCTTCTTCATGATCGCCTCCCGTGCTGCCTTCCGGCTCTTCGATCTTGAGGTTCACACGTGCATCATTCTTCATGCCGACAACGCGCAGGATCGTGCGGATCGCTTTGGCGGTCGCACCGGAGCGGCCGATGACCTTACCCATGTCGTCTTTGTTGACGGAGAGCGTGAGAAGGACGCCCATTTCATCGACGGTGCGACGGATCTTCACATCGTCCGGGCTATCGGCGAGCGCCTTCACTACATATTCCAAAAATTGCTGATCGCGTTCCATAGATTTCAGTAAATTAACTCGTAAAGAGTTCAGCCCCTTCAGTATAGCAAACTATTCGATTGCGGCAGCGACTTCCTCAACAGGTGTCTCTGCAGCGGCAGGAGTTTCTTCGGGAGCGGGAGCAACCGGAGCCTCTTCGGCAACGACTGGCGCGGCGACGAAGGTCGGCAATACATTGATCTTTTTGCCTGTCGTGATACCTGCAGAGATGAGCATATTGTGCATGGTAGCGGAAGGCTGTGCGCCGACAGAGATCCAATACTTGATGCGGTCAGCATTGAGCGAGCGCACTTTCGTCTTTGGGTCATAGGTCCCGACCAGCTCGACAAAGTTGCCCGTCTTAGGACTGCGGGTGTGTTCAGCCACGATAATGCGGTAGGAAGGGCTATTGATGCGCCCCGTGCGTTGCATTCGGATCTTTAACATAGTGACGGCACTGTAGCAGAAATCGAAACCTGGGTCAATATTTCCCTATTTCGCCACCTTCGTCGCCTCCTCAAATTTGACCGAAAGGAGCTTCGATACCCCGTCGGAGCCCATGGTGACGCCGTAAAGCTCGCCTGCGGCGGCCATGGTCGCTCTGTTGTGAGTAATGACGATAAGCTGGCTTTTGGCACCGAGCTCGCGGATCATGTCGGCGTAGCGCTTGCTATTGGCTTCATCAAGGGCAGCATCGGTCTCGTCGAGAATAAGAAATGGCGGGGGATTCACTTGGCTCATCGAAAAGATGAGCGCTATAGAGGTCAGCGCGCGTTCGCCGCCGGAGAGCACTTCGAGGCCGTGCATTTTCTTGCGTGGCAGCGTGACGGAGATCGCGAGCCCGGCATACAGTTCATCTTCATCGGGTACTTCCTCTATTTCGTCCCCGTCCTCATCAAGATCACGCTTGGCGGAATGCTTCGGCTTCTCGACGAAGAGCTTCGCTTCCCCGCCGCCAAAAAGTTTCGCGAAGAATTCATGCAGCGCAACATTGATCAGCTTGAGCCCTTCGGTGAAGCGCGCGTCGATAGTCTCTTCCAATTCGGCGATGATGTTTTGCAAAGATGCGGCAGATTGTTCGAGATCAATGAGTTCCTTCGCGAGGAACTCGTCGCGTTCCTTCGTGTTGTTGAATTCTCGCATGACCGCGTCACCGTTACCGATACCCGATTCCTCGATCTTGATCTTCAGACGTTCGATCTCGCGGCGACGTTTTTCTTGCGTGCTTCGGTCCTCCGAAAGCGCACCCTGCGGTATTTCCGATTTGTCCCAGCCATGAATAGCAGCGCCGATCAAGGTGATCCCTTCGCGAATCTCTTCTTCGAATCGTTCGCGCAACGCCGCAATCTGATCGCGCGCATTCTGTACGGCAGCGAGCCGTGAACGCGCTTCCCGCAACTTCCCTTCGGTCTCGATGACTTCGCGCTCAGCGGCGAATGTCGCATCGCGCGCCGCCGCGATCTTCGCACGGGCGGTCTCTAATTCTGCGACGATTGAATGCTCGTGCTCTTGTGCGGCTTTAAGCTGATGTGTAAGTGATTCCACATGCAAACGCGCCTCTTCGCTCGTTTCCGGCGCACTGCCGGTCAATCCTTCGATAAATGATTTTATCTTGCCCCGCACGGACGAGAGTACGCCACGCACGTTGCCGATGTCATCGCTTTGTTCCGCTTGACCGATCTCCACTTCGATCTCGCGAACGAATTGCCGCACGTGCGGCACTGGAACGATCTGCTCGACGGTCACGGTATTGGCTTCCAAGGCACCCTCGGCACGGCCGAGTTCGCGTTCCAATCGCGCGGATTCCTGCCTCGCGTGCGAAAGTTTGCTCTCGAGCGCATTTACTTCAACTTCGCTTGCACCGGGGGCGGTACCTCCGCGCTTCTGGCGCATTTCATCAGCTCGAGTCGCGAGCGCGCGAGCATCCGCGTCATGAGCGCGAGCTTCTTCCAAGAGCCGCGCGTCTTCCTGCGTAATGTATGCATTTTCGCGTGCGAGATATTCATGCATTTTCGCGGCAAGTTCTTCTTTCATCTCGCGTGCCTTTTCGATCTTCTCGACTTGCGCGCGAAGGAAATTAAGATGCGGCGCGATCTCGCGGCGAAGTGATTTCGTTTTATCAATATTCACACCGGTCTCTTCAAGCTTTTTCTCGCTCTCGGCCTTTTTGTGCTGATACAGCTTCAGGCCGAGTGCATCCTCGACCATCTCGCGGCGCTCGCGTGCGGAAGCATTGAGGATGCGGTCGGCTTCGCCTTGCGAAATGATCTGGTAACCTGAACCGCCGATGTTGGCACCCGCAAGCAATCGGATCACGTCTTTGAGGCGCACCTGTGAACCATTCAATAGATATTCGTTCTGTCCGTCGCGATACACGACGCGCTCGATGACAACTTCTTTGAAATCTATGTCGAGCAGGCGATGCGTATTATCAAAAGTTACCTTCACGCTGGCACGATTGGCACGAGACATCGCGGGCGAACCACCCCAGATCAGATCTTCGCCGCGTCGACTTCGCATGCTTTTCATTGATTGTTCTCCAAGAACGAAACGGAACGCCTCTGCGACATTGCTCTTTCCGGAGCCGTTGGGCCCGACGATACTGGCGATCGGCGATGTGAAAACGAGCTCGGACTTTTTGCCGAATGATTTGAAACCCGAAAGCTCGATAGATTTGAGGCTGAGGATCATTGATTACTATTGTATCAAAAAACAGCGAGCCCCGAACTAAATTGTTCGGGGCACAGTATGAGCGGGTTCATCGGAGGTAGTTGGCGAGAAACGCCAAGGCCGATCCTCCCAAGACGAACACCGGAGCGTAGAACGCGAGGACCTTGCGAAAATTCCTCCACCTCCAGGGCTCCCAGAGTTTTAGGAGTTCTTTTTTGAATGACGGCAACATGCGCGCGCTCCCATGTTCGAGTCTAGGTAGCATTATAAACTATAATATAATAAAAGTCAAGCTTCCAGCGTGCTTTAAAAAACTTTCTAACTGCCGCCTTACCACCCCTTCGACGCAAGCGCCTTCTGCGCCGCGTCTTGTTCCGCCTCTTGTTTGGAACGGCCTTCCCCGAGCGCTGCTCGTTCGCCCGCGATCACGCAATGTACGATGAGGTTTAACCTCATCGCTAGTGTGTTACGATTATCTATATGGCCAATCGAAAACCTATCGAGGTCGGTGAATGGTATCACTGCTTCAATCGCGGTGTGGACAAACGAAAGGTCTTTCTCAGTGCACGAGACTACGAGCGAATGTTGATCCTGATGTATCTTGCAAAGAATGACATGCCCGTTCGCCTATTCAGTATCAGAAATGCGCGCCTGAAAACGATTCTCATCGAAACGGGCGAGCATAAGCCGATTGTTCAAATTGGAGCGTATTCTCTTATGCCCAATCACTTTCATTTTGTACTAAAAGAAATTCAGGAAGGTGGGATCGCACTTTTTATGCAAAAGGTCTTTACCGGCTACACAATGTACTTTAATCAGAAAAACGATCGCACAGGCGCGCTTTTCGGAGGATCGTATAAGTCCAAACATGTTGCAAATGATGAGTATTTCAAACATTTACTATCGTATGTGCATATGAATCCATCCGAGCTCTTCGAGCCAAAGTGGAAAGACGGTGTCGGTGATGTCATAGAAATGGAGCGGAATCTGTTGCAATATCCCTACTCAAGCCTTCTAGAATTTACCGGCCAGGACCGTCCACAAAAAGCACTTATTGATAGGTCAATTTTTGAACTCTTTGATAAGATACCCTCAATACGTCAGATGCTTCGAGATGCGCGTGCATATGAGATGCTTCCATTCTAGAAATTGCGATTACTCATGTGATGAGGTTTAACCTCACCGGATTACCACCCCTTCGCCGCAAGCGCCTTTTGCGCCGCGTCTTGCTCTGCTTCTTGTTTGGAACGGCCTTCCCCGAGTGCCGCACGTTCGCTCGCGATGAGGACGGCGATCGTGAAATGTTTGTCGTGATCCGGCCCGGTTTGGCCGGCGAGCTCGTAGGTCGGCGTCACTCCGGCTTTTTCCTGCGCGATCTCCTGCAATTTGCTCTTTGCATCTTGCCAAAGGCGTTTCTCGACGACTTCGTCCGTCTTATGGAAAAGCTGTTTGCCGATGAAATCCTTCGCGTTGAGATATCCTTGGTCGAGATACAACGCACCGATCAATGCTTCGAACGCGTTGGCGAGTATGATCGCGCGCGCGCGGCCAGTGTCGCGTGATTCGCCGCGGCTTAAGAGCAGATATTCATTCATGTCGAGCTTGGTCGCCGCATCAGAGATCGAAACGGTGTTGACCAGTGCCGCACGATACGCGGTGAGATCCCCTTCTGGCTTGTCCGGATATTTTGCGAAAAGGAATTCCGTGACGACAAGTTCGAGGACAGCATCGCCGAGGAATTCCAAACGCTCGTTGTGCTCGCGGCCCGGCGCACGATTCTCATTCAAATACGATCGGTGCGTGAATGCCGTCTCGAGAAGCGTTGCATTGCGGAACGTGTAGCCGACTCTTTTTTCAAATGCGGAGAAATCCATACTGAAGGCTTACACCCGATCTTTCTGTGCGAGCAGGTTGATCGCGCGCGTTACGACCGGCAAGATGTCATCGTAAAAATTGAGATCGCCGACCGACGCGAGCGGGAACCACTGCGCATCGTCGAGGCCGCCTTCACGCTTGAGCGTGAGATCGGTGAAAGGGGCCGCCGCGAGGAAATAGCGTGCGTGCCGGCGCTTCTTGCCGCCGGAAGCATTGCTGTCGTTGGCGACATATTCATTCTCGCCAAGTTGCTCTTCGAGCTTCACCTCAAGACCCATTTCTTCTTTGGCCTTGCGCCGCACACCGTCGGCCTCTGCTTCATCGGGAAGAAGTTTGCCTTTGGAAAGCGTCCAGTGACCGAAGATGTCATGCACGAGCGCGAGGTAGACTTCCCCGCCATCGCGCGCATACACGACCGCTCCGACTAACTCTTCGACCGGCATCTTGCCGGGCGATTTTTGCGCGTCGCTTTTACGCGCATTACCTTCCGTTTTGCCGGGCTCGCCGAGTTCGATGTAGACAGCCCCCAAGACGCCGTTCACAAACCGTCCCGAACTCGCACTTCCGAAGCTCTTCGCGAGTTCGATCGCTTCGTTGATGGCGACTTTCGCGGGAACCTGTGTACGGTCGGCAAAGAGAAGCTCAGTAAGACCGAGGCGCAGGATGTTGCGGTCGATCGCCGAGATCTTATTCAAGGGCCACTCGGGCGCCGCACGCACAATGACCTCATCGATCTCTTTTTGCTTCGCGATCGACGTTTGGAGGAGTTGCTTCATAAACGGCATGTCGCTCTCGCGCGCGCCGAATTCCTTGCCGTAATCAGCAAGGCGACCGAAGCATTCATCGGTGCTCATGACACCACCCGAAGAATCCCGCTCGAAGAGCACTTGGAGGACGACTGAGCGAGCTAAGTGTCTGTTTGCCATGTTTCAAAAAAGATCAAGGGAACGTAAGGCTTTTTATGATTTTGTTGCGGTTGCCGGTTCAGTTTCTTTTTGGCTGGTATCGTGACCGCTTTCTCGTAGATCGGTCTGCTTTCGTTTGGTGCGACGCGCATCGCGTTTAGCGCGAGCAACAACGTCGATGACGATCTTGCCGTTGTACTTGCCGCAGTTGGGGCATGCGCGGTGAGAGACGCGCAGAGCACCGCATTCGCACTTCGAAAGCCGCACGCCGGCAATGGCGTGGTGGCTACGGCGTTTAGCCGTTTGGGAATGATTGCGGCGCATTCGGACTACCATATTTCGAGATTATACAGACTATGAGCCATTTTGCAATGAAGCT
>PLSR01000012.1 GCA_003164215.1 Candidatus Kaiserbacteria bacterium
CCGAGCTGACTTAGCTCCCAACTACAAAGGCCGGAACTTGGTATGGATTTTCTAACCGACGATGCAGGTGGCCGCTCACTCATAACCTCCGCGAGCGAACTTCAAGTGCGCGAGGGGATGAATTTGCAGAAGGGGATGAATTTCAGAGACGGCGGCGAACAGCTGTCGGTATTCTTGGTGTTACCGCGCGACGGGGGATATACCGACACGTGGGATGAAGCACAGATGCACTACAGCTACGAGGGCCATGATTCGGTCGCTGAAGGTGCGGCAGGGCGCACGGACGATCAACTCTTGATGTATGCGAGCGGGAAGCCGACAGAGAACGGGAAGTTCTACAAAGCGGCGAACGCATACAAGGACGGCATGCGCGCCGAGCCCTTGCAGGTGCAGATATACGAAAAGCTCGACCCCGGCGTGTACTTCGATAAAGGTATCTTCAATCTCGTCGACGCGACCTACGGCAAAGCCGATGGCGATACGCGCAAGGTCGCGCGGTTCTATCTCACCCCAGCCGATGCCGCGCTCGCACCAGATGGGCGCGTCGCATGGGCAGAACGAACGTTGCCGGCATCAGTCAAAGCGTCGATATGGCGCGACGGCCAAGGCCGCTGCGCGGTCTGTGGCGAACAATCAAGTCTGCATTTCGAGGGCGCCCATCTTCTTTGCACCGCCCACCGCTGACTACAAAGCTCGGAGCTCGGTGAGTGATGTTATTGCGCTCCTGCAGGGAAGGTATACGCTACCACGCAGACTTAGGCTTAGGCGGGAGGAGGCCATGTTCTTAGTCGCATTTGTCGCAACATACGTAACATTGGCGTCGTTCGAAGAGAATATTCCACTACCGTCACCACCGGAGGCGGATAAGGTCGCGGGGCTCATTTGCGAGAGCGTCTCCGATGCGGAAGATGCGGGCATCTATGACGTGGATCATAACGGCGACTTCACAGTCCCAGAAATGGAGTCGGAATTTTCAGGGCGGTGTTGGTATCGCGCTGTCGCGATCAAGCCACCGGGCGTTGTACTGACCGACGTTTTTCATCACGGTGACCACCAACTTCTCCTGTTCCGGATCTTTACACGGAGCGGCGATCGCTGGATGTACCAGATCACCTTGCCCCCATCGCAATCATTGACGCGATAAAACACATCGCTCGGCGGGAATCTCCGCCGGGCGCTTTGAACGTTAATAACTACAAAGCTCGGAGCTCGGCAACTTCTGTGGATAACTACAAAGCTCAGAGCTTTGTATTTTTAGGTGGGCCAACAGCAGATGATACACTGACCTCTCATGACGCAAAACGAGGCTTTAGAGATACTAAAAACTGGAGTGAACGTATTCCTCACCGGTGAGCCGGGCTCCGGCAAGACGCACACGATCAATGACTACATTCGCTGGCTCAATGCGCGCGGTGTGGACGTGGCAGTGACCGCTTCGACCGGCATTGCAGCGACACATGTCGGCGGTATGACGATCCACTCGTGGAGCGGCATCGGGGTGAAGCGCAACGTTTCCGATTACGAGATCGAGCTCATTATGAGCAAGGAAAAGACTGCACGCAGGATCCTCGACGCGAAGGTCTTGGTGATCGACGAGATCTCGATGCTCGACGCGACGACGCTCGATAGCGTTGACCGCGTCCTGCGCACTTTGCGGCACAAGCCGATGATGCCGGAGGAACCGTTCGGCGGATTGCAGGTGATCTTCGTCGGCGACTTTTTCCAGCTACCGCCGGTCTCGCGGGACGGCGACATGCAATTCGCTTTCGCCTCGGACGCGTGGCGCGAAGCGCGGCCGGTCGCGTGTTATCTCAATGAACAACATCGACAAGACGATGGCGAATTTCTCGATCTCTTGAGCGCAATGCGGCAGGGCACGTTTGAACGGAAGCACCGCGACATCCTCGCCGGGCGCATCGGACTTTCGCAGGGCGCGATCGTTGCAACGAAGCTCTACACGCACAACGCCGACGTTGACCGCATGAATACCGATGCCTTGGAAAAGATCAAAGGCAACACGCATGTCTTTCAAATGACTTCGCGCGGTGCTTCGAACCTCGTCGAGGCATTGAAGAAGAACTGTCTCTCGCCGGAAACACTCGTCTTGAAAGAAGGCGCAGCGGTGATGTTCACGCGCAACAACTTCGACGAAGGATACGTCAACGGTACATTGGCAGATGTCATCGGATTTTCGCCGTTGGGTGCGCCGATTGTGAAGACGCGTTCGGGAATAACGCTCACCGTCGAACCGGCGGAGTGGGCGATACAGGATGGCAACAAGATCTTGGCGCGTATCAATCAAATACCATTGCGGCTGGCCTGGGCTATAACGGTGCATAAGAGCCAGGGAATGAGCCTCGATGCGGCGATCATCGATCTCGGCGCGGCATTCGAATTCGGACAAGGGTACGTCGCGATCTCGCGCGTGCGCACACTTGCCGGGCTTTTCCTCGAAGGCTTCAACGAGCGTGCGCTTCAAATGCATCCGGATGTCGTCGCACAGGATCGGTATTTTCGCGCATACTCCGACGCGGCACGCAAGAAATTCAAATCGTTGCCCGAGAGCGAGAAGGAACACATGCAAAAGAATTTCCTGAAGGCGATCGGCGCTCACGAACCCTCGATGCGGATACCTCAAGAACCGTCGGCAGGTGCCGCACATTCCGCCCTGCGGAACTCGCTTCGCTCAAACAGTCCTCGGTCAGAATCTGCGGCACCTGCCGATGGTTCTTCCAAACTGGACCAGGCACGTGAAAAATATCCCAACATGGGCAAACCATGGCCCAAGGAAGACGATGTGTTGCTTACAGAAATGTTCAAAGACAAAAAGTCGAACAAGGAAATGGGGAAACACTTCGGTCGCAAAGTTTCCGCGATCACCGCGCGTCTCGAACACCTCGGTCTTATCGAGAATACGTGGAAGGGATATCACAAGAAGCATGAATAGGGCGGTTGCGATCGTTCTTGCGCAAGACCCGTTTTCAATGTATTGTCAATAGAGCGCAAAGGATCGACCTTCGCGAATATAGGGGGATTGTCACAATGCGGGTCGTGGTCACTGGAGAAGCAGGGCTCTTAAACGCCGCCGTCTCGTGGTGTGAGGGCGGTCCCGGACAATCGACAGTCATAGCCAACGAATTCGCGCGTTTTCGCCCCGACAAAGTCATTTTTCTCGACTTGTGGGGAGGAAGGATCGAACTCAATGGTCTCTCTCGCGTATCGTCCGAAGAGTTCGAAGAGCGGATTCGGCGACTCGGTTCCGAATTTGGTGGTCGCGCCTACTTTTACGACCCCCAAAATCCGTCTCTTATGTGACTGTTCATCCTGATGTCCGCCGCACAGCTGAGCTATGCGGCGGGCTCGTCTTTTGTTACGATGGCTCGTATGTCTGCGGAGAAGGAAGTAAAAAAGAGTGAAGTCGCGTTACGTGAAGAAGAGATCCTCAAATTCTGGAACGAGCACGATATTTTCAAAAAATCAGTCGATAAGGAGCCGACGAAAGGCGAGTATGTTTTCTATGATGGGCCGCCGTTCGCGACCGGTCTTCCGCACTACGGCCACATCGTCGCATCGGTGATCAAAGATGTCGTTCCTCGTTACCAGACCATGCGCGGCTATCGCGTCCCACGCATTTGGGGTTGGGATTGCCACGGATTGCCTATAGAGAACATCGTCGAAAAGGAGCTCGGCTTCAAGCACAAGAAAGACATCAAGGCGTACGGCATCGCGAAGTTCAATGAGCGTTGCCGCGAACAGGTGCTGACCTACGCGCACGAGTGGGAAAAGATCATCCCGCGCATCGGTCGCTGGGTAGACATGGAGCATTCGTATCGAACGATGGATAAGTCGTTCATGGAATCCGTTTGGTGGGTCTTCAAGCAACTTTTCGACAAAGGACTCGTGTACGAAGATTATCGTTCGATGCATATTTGTCCGCGTTGCGAGACAACGCTTAGTCAGCAGGAAGTTTCTGAGGGGTATAAGGATGTGAAAGATATCTCGGTGACGGTGAAGTTTAGGATGAAAGATCCAGCAAAACATGGGTTTCCAGAGAATACATATTTCTTAGCTTGGACGACGACACCGTGGACGCTGCCAGGGAATGTCGCATTAGCTGTTTTAGACCCGAAAGATCCACTAAAGAAAGTCGAGCGCTATGTTGCATGGAAGGAAGGAGATTCGATCGTGTTAGCTTCAGCTCGATATTTCAAAACACTTGGGAAACAAGATTCGGAGATCATTTATGTTTGTGGAGCGGAAGACTTAATTGGTCTCGAATACGAACCGCCTTTCGATTACTACATCAAAGATCAAACACTCAAGAATCGCGAGAACGGTTGGAAAGTATACGCCGCTGATTTCGTAACGGCAGAGAGCGGCACCGGCATCGCGCACGAAGCGCCGGCTTTCGGCGCAGACGACTGGGAACTTTCAAAACAAGTGCATTTGCCGTTCGTGCAGCACGTTAATTACGACGGTACGATGAAGCCGGAAGTCACCGATTTTGCCGGAATGGAAGTGAAGCCGAACAGCGATGATGACAAAGTGCGGCTCGGCACCGACATCGCAGTCCTCAAATATCTCCAAGACCACGGTACTTTTTTCTCGAAAGAAAATATCACGCACTCATATCCGCACTGCTGGCGCTGCGACACGCCGCTTCTGAATTACGCGACGTCATCGTGGTTCGTTGCCGTTACACAGATCAAAGATAATCTGCTTGAGAATGCAAAAAATATCAACTGGTCGCCGGAGCACATCAAAGAAGGACGCTGGGGCAAATGGCTCGAGGGTGCGCGCGATTGGTCGATCAGCCGCCAACGATTCTGGGCGAGCGTCATTCCGATCTGGGTGTGCGAAAAATGCAAAGAGATGCGCGTATTCGGCTCTGCGACGGAGCTCGAAAAGGCAAGTGGCAAGAAAATAGATGATCTGCACAAGCACATTGTCGATGAGATCGCGGTGCCGTGTGATTGCGGTGGCACGATGAAAAGAATTCCGGATGTCTTGGATACCTGGTTCGATTCCGGTTCGATGCCGTATGGTGAACGGCACTATCCCTTTGAGAACAAGGAGAAATTCGACGCGGTGTTTCCTGCGCAATTCATTGCGGAAGGACTCGATCAAACGCGCGCGTGGTTCTACTACCTGCACGTCTTGGCTGGCGCGATATTCGAGAAGAACGCGTTCCAGAACGTGATCGTCAACGGCATCATTCTCGCAGAAGACGGGAAGAAAATGGCGAAGAAGCTGAAGAATTATCCCGACCCGATGGAAGTAGTTGACCAATATGGCGCGGATGCTCTGCGTTTTTACCTGCTTTCGTCGCCCGTGATGCAGGCGGAGAATCTCAGCTTCGCAGAGAAAGGTGTCGACGAGATCGTGAAGAAAAATATCGGACGATTGAATAACGTGCTCGCGTTCTATGAACTGTACAAAGATGGCACGCCGCGCGATTGGCAAAGTACCAACGTGCTCGATCGCTGGATCATTTCGCGGCTCGATCAGCTCGTCGAGGAAGCGACGAAAGGTTTCGAGAGCTACCAACTCGATGTCGCCGCACGACCACTCACCGGATTCATCGACGATCTTTCGGTGTGGTATTTGCGCCGAAGCCGCGATCGATTCAAGACCGACGGCGACGACAAAACTGCCGCGCTCGCGACGCTACGGTACGTCTTACATACCGTCTCGCGTGTAATGGCACCAACGATGCCTTTTTATGCCGAATATTTGTTCCAAGCCGTTCGCGAATCAGAAGACGAAGAGAGCGTGCACCTTGCGACGTGGCCGGAAGGGGATGCTGCGACACGATTCGATGCGGCTCTGGTGAACGCGATGGCAGAATCGCGTCGCGTCGTCACGCTTGCCTTGGAACAGCGCGAGAAGGCGAATATCAAGGTTCGCCAGCCGCTTTCGGTGACACGCATTCCGCAAATCTCTTTTGCTGCGCTTCCCGATGTCGACGCATTGCTTGCGATCATCGCCGAAGAGATCAACGTGAAGACGATCGAGATCGTCAAAGGTCTCGCTGCAGGTACGGTCGAGCTTGATACGTCGATCACACCTGAGCTTAAGGAAGAAGGATTCGTCCGCGATCTCGTGCGCGCAGTGCAGGGAGAGCGCAAGAATGCAGGCCTCAATCCACATGACACTATTTCGCTTATGATCTCTGCGCCGGATGATGTGCGGGCGATGATCGAAAAGAACGAAACAGATATCGTTTCTGCGGTGAAAGCGACCTCGATCTCATTTGGCGATGTGACGAACGATATGCTGAACATCGGCGGATACGCGCTCGCGATCGCTGTCACCAAAGTGTAGTCATGTACCAAAAATACCAAACTGATGCGATCGTCATAGGCTCGCGCGAGAGCGGGGAAGCGGATAAGTCGCTGGCTCTCTATACGCGTGATTTCGGTCTCGTGCGTGCGCGAGCGACGTCGGTTCGCAGTGAAAAGTCGAAGATGCGCTATGCGCTGCAAACGTATGCGCGGGCGAATGTCGCCTTGGTGCGTGGCAAGAGTGGCTGGCGCACCGCGGGAGCATCGGCCTCGACGACGACTGTCGGTAAAGATGGCACCGGTATCAGTGCGTTCGCGCGCATCAGCGAGCTCGTCACGAAGCTCGTCGCCGGTGAAGACCATAACGAATATCTTTTTGATGCACTTGCGGAAGCTCACACGGCACTGATGCGGAGTCACGTGGAATCGGTCGCGACGATCGAGATCGTTGCGGTCGCGCGCATCCTCTTTGCGCTCGGCTATCTTTCAGCAGAAGCACTTGAGACTGCATTGTTCACGCACACCGCGTATGCCGAGCCGCATCTGCGCGAAGCGGAAGTCATCCAAGAGGAGCTGCTACTATCTATCAATAGAGCGCTCTCGCAGACACATTTATAATTCCCATTGTGTTCTTACACCTACAGCACTATCTTTACACTTATGTCAGACACCGAAATAAAAGCCGAAGGTACGATGCCGACATCGCCGATCCCGATCTATACATCAGTGCGCATGGGCACCATGCGCAGTCGTGACGGCGAAATGTTCACCATGTATGCCGGGCTTGAAATAGATCAGGTCGCGCAGTTGCGTGCGTACTCGCTCGATAAGAGCGACGAAGAAATTCAAAAGAACACATCCGACCGACAACGTTTTGGCGAAGGTTCATATGAGCAGTGGTATGCCAAAGGCCGCGTGCCGTTCGCGCTCGTACATGATGAGACCGGTACACTCGCCGCGATCACGTGGTTCGGACCGAAGCCCTTGGGTAGAAAATCGCTCAAACATCTTTCGGTTGAAGAACGCAGGCAAGACGAGCGGACGCTGGATTCCGGTGATTGGCATACGGTCGTCTATCGTGCGTACGGTCCCTATCGCGGGAAGGGTCTCATGAAAGCGTTCGTGAAGTTCACGATGGATGCGTATCGCACCGCATATCCGCGCTCTAAGATATGGGCCGGTATTTATGCGGAAAATCCCGCGAGCCTCGGACTCGTCGAAAAGCTCGGATTCAAAATGCGCGAAGACCTCTCCGATGCGACGTCGCACGAGACGGTGATGGTGTGGGAAGAAGTGTGATCAGTCGTGGACATTCGCGACGATCTTCGCCATTTTCACGATGTCGGCAACTTTACAGCCACGGCTGAGATCCATGAAGGGTTTTCTCGTGCCCTGGATCAACGGGCCGATCGCTGTTGCACCTCCCATACGTTCCGCGATCTTGTAAGCGATGTTGCCGGATGAAAGATCGGGGAAGACGAAGACATTCGCGGCGCCGTTAAGCGGGCCGTCGGGAGTCTTGATATGTGCCACACCCGGATCGAATGCGGCATCGAATTGGATCTCACCGTCGAGAAGCCACGTGCCCATCTCTTCCCCTCGCCCGCACGCCACCGTGATCTTTTCTTGTACGATCGCGGTCGCTGCGCGTACCTTTGCCACTGCATCGCCACCGCCGGAACCGTGCGTTGAATATGAAAGCATCGCTATCCGCGGCACGTTCGAGGTATAGCGCTCATAATTTGCTGCTGTTGCGATCGCGATCTCGGCGAGTTGAGTCACGGTCGGATTCTGGACCACACCGCAATCAGCGAACGCGATCGCTCTATCTTCGTATTCCATCAAGAACCAGCTTGAAACGATCTCGACGCCTTCCGCGATGCCGACTGCCTGAATGCCCGCACGTATGATCTCCTCGGAAGGCGATATGCTTCCCGCGATGCTCGCATCGGCATAGCCCATGTCGACCAGGGTCGCCGCCCGATACAATCGAGAACTCATCTTTTCCTTTGCTTCGTCGAAGGTGATCGTTTTGCCGCGCGCGATGCGCTTATCAAGATAGTGTTGGGCGAGCGCGTCGGTCGTTGCCGCGCCCTCCAGATCTTCAATGGTGCACGCATCACAGAAGTCTGCGCTGTTGATGATCGCGATCGCATCGGTCACACGCGGATCTTCGGTCTCAGGGAATATGATCTTCATCTTTTTGGAGTCTGTCATAGGTTCATCGGTGGGATATATCGCGGGCCAGTATACCACCAGTCATTCCGAAGTTGTGGATCGGTTTCCAGTTGTGCGTCGTTACGGTACAGTATACGCTACAGCGATATGTCCCGCGTCAAATTGAGCGAGTACCGTGCGAAGAAAATGCTGCTTGGCAATGACTACGCCGGACTCTCGATCCGCACCGAGGGCGGCGATACGTTGCCGAAAGATGGGCGATGGGTCGCCAAAGTCGATCAAGGCGTAAAAAAGCGCTTCAAACAAGGACTTGTCGTGGTTGATAAGTCGGCGGCCGAATTGAATGCGGTGATCGACGGCTGGAGATCGAAAGGCTTTTCACAATTCATTCTGGAGCCGTTCTTCTCGCACAACATGAAAGAGGAGCAATACTTTTCGATGGAACGTGTGCGCGAGGGCATCCGCATATTGCATGCGAAGGATGGTGGGGTGGACATCGAAGCACATCCGGAGGCGGTCAAACACTATCTCATCACTTCGGCGGCCGATGTGCCCGCGGTCGCGGCGACATCAGGGATGCCGCATGCATTCCTGCAGAATTGCATTGATGTGTTCGATAAGAATTTTCTGGCGTTCCTTGAGATCAATCCACTCGTTATCGTGGACGGACAGGCGCATCTCTTAGATGCTGCGGTATTGGTGGATGATGCGGGTGCATTTTTTACGGATGTATGGGGCGAGGATGATCTGGTGCGGTCGAAAACGCGACATCCTGCCGAGGCGCGCGTCGAGGCGCTCGCTTCGACGACGCCTGCGTCATTGAAACTTTCTGTCATCAACCCCGATGGCGCGCTGTTCTCCCTGCTTTCAGGTGGCGGCGGTTCAATAGTGATCGCGGATGAGGCGCAGCTTAAGGGTGCGGGCTCAATGATCGGTAATTACGGCGAATACAGCGGCGGTCCGACGCGAGAGGAGACCTATCTCTATGCCAAAGAAGTGATCGGCGTCATGCTCGCATCGAAGGCGGCGAAGAAGGCACTCGTGATCGCCGGCGGCATCGCGAATTTCACCGACATGAAGTCGACCTTCTCCGGCATCATTGATGCTCTCACAGAGGTGGCGCAGATAATGCGCGCCGCGGGGATCAAAGTATTTGTGCGCCGCGGGGGGCCCAACGAAGCGGCCGGACTCAAGATCATGCGGGAATTTTTGGAAAAAGAATCGCTACTCGGCTCGATCGACGGATCGGACTCCATCATTACAAAAGCGGTCGACGATGCGATCCATTTCATACAGATATGAATACGATAGAACAGATACGAAGCGGAAGAACAGGCATACTCATCGCCGGCAATCATGAGAAGATCGTACAATCGATCCTCGACTTCGATTTTCTTTCCGGCAAAAAAGAACCATCGATCGTCGGGCTCGTAAGCGGCAATCGAAAGGCGCAGAAATTTTTCTTCGGCCCACGTGAGATCCTGCTGCCTTGTTACAAGGGTTTTGAACAAATACCGGCCGAACATGCATCACGAATTGCGTGGCTCTTGAATCTACAATCGGGGCGCCGCACCTTTGATTCGACCGTCGCGTTCTTTGCGGCGTTTCCACAAGCACTCGGCGCACATCTTTTTGCAGAAAACGTCCCCGAGCGCCATGCGACGGAATTGATACGCCGTTTTGGCGCTGAAAAGCTCATCGCAGGACCCTCCGGCGTCGGGCTCGTCGTTCCCGGGTATCTGAAACTCGGCGCGATCGGCGGGACAGATCCGGTACAACTTTCGGCGAGCCGATTGGGGACAGCCGGATCTATCGCCGTCGTCTCGACTTCGGGCGGCATGACCAATGAGCTGATTCGTGCGGTCGCGTCCGCCGGCAAGCGGCTTTCTTTTTCGATCTCGATCGGCGGTGACCGTTTCCCGGTGACTTCGCTCACCGATGTGCTGAAGCTGGCAGAGAGCGATCCGGCGACGGCGACGATCGTGTACTTCGGCGAGCTCGGCGGATCCGACGAGTATGAGATCGTCGAGCTCATAAAGAGCAAACAGCTCACGAAGCCGGTCCTGGCATATATCGCGGGCATCATCGACGAGGCCTTTGACGAGCATATGCAATTCGGCCATGCGAAAGCCCTGGTCGCGCGCGCCGACGAAAGTGCACGTGCAAAGCGTGATGCGCTATTGGCGGCCGGTGCGCAGGCACCCGAGACATTCCCGCAATTCCTTGAAGCAATGCGATCCCTGCCAAGCACTGATTTTCATGATACGGTATTCGATACAGCACCGCTTATGGACCGGCACAAAAGTATTCTCTCGACCCGCACTATTCTCGACCTTTCAGACGCGCCGGCATTCGTGAAGGACGGCGCGATCGTGCCGCGAAGTTCCGCGATGTTCGCATCAATGTCGCTCAAGGCGCTCCTCGGCAGAGAAGTGTCGGCAACCGCGTCTGCATTCGTCGAGGCGGTGTTCGAGCTCCTCATTGATCATGGCGGTAATGTTTCCGGCGCGGTCAACACGATGATCACGGCCCGTGCGGGACGCGACCTCGTTTCTTCGCTCGCGTCAGGAATTCTTACGATCGGTCCGCGATTTGGCGGAGCGGTCACTGAAGCGGCTCGCACGTGGATCGATGGCGTATCGTCGGGCATGCACGCGGCCGCGTTCGTAGAAGCACGTACGAAAGGAGGCGCTGTCCTCTCGGGCATCGGCCATCGCAAGTATCGTATAGGCATTCCCGATCCGCGTGTAGCAACGCTCGCGCAATTCGCGACCTTGCTTAAAAAGCATCCGCACTATGATTTCGCACGGTCGGTCGAGGAAGTAACGACCGGTAAGAACGGCTCGCTCATCCTGAACGTCGACGGCGTTATCGCAGCGGTCCTCATCGACATCTTCGTTGAGGTCGATGGATTCACCGCAGAACAACTGCAGGAATTGCTCGATATCGAGTTCTTCAATGCACTCTTCGTCATCCCGCGCACCGTCGGTTTCATCGCTCATTTTATGGAGCAAAAGCGCAATGACGAAGGCCTTTTCCGATTGCCGGACGATTTGTTATTCATACGTGATACTAAGCCGAAAGATAAGCCTGACACGAGATGATAGAATTGAGGCATGCCTCCAAGTCGTGACCCTTCGCATGAGGACGAGAAGATAGAACGCTTGCGTCGTGCGATGTATTCGCGCGAGCTTTCGCCGCGATTGCAAGAGCATGAACGTCGGACACTGAACGCCCGCGAGGAAGTTATCGGTGACGACTGGAAGCGCGACGAGCCGAAGCTCGAGCCGGTCACGTCCGCGCCGCGAACGATCAACGTCATTCGCCGCGCGCTGTGGTGGTTGCTCGCACTGGCGGTCATTTTCTTCATTGGTGCGGTCGCATTCTTCATTTATTTCTTTACGTTCGGTGCCGGAAGTTCCGGTGCATCCGCATCCAATATCGATATTGTTATCACCGGTCCTGCATCGATCGCCGGCGGGGAAGTGACCGAGCTTCAGATCGCCATTACCAACAAGAACAGCGTGCCGCTTTCGCTCGCTACGCTGACCGTTTCGTATCCGCCGGGCACGCGTTCGCCGAGCGACTTCAGGACGCCGCAGCTCACCTACCCGATCGATCTCGGCACGATACAGCCGGGCGAGACGAAAGAGGGCACGGTCAAAGCCGTGCTCTCGGGCACTGAAGGCGAACAATCCGACGTAAAGGCCGAGCTCGATTATCACTTGGGCGGTAGCAACGCGATCTTCACGGCGACATCGGATTATGGATTCACCTTCAGCTCATCACCGCTATCGATCGCAGTCACCGGGGATTCGCAGGCGATCTCGGGGCAACCGCTCTCCATGACGGTGACGATCGCCTCGAACGCGACCGAACCGATCAATGATGTCCTCTTGAGCGCGGCCTTCCCGTTCGGTTTTCAGATGACGTCGTCGGTACCGAATGTCATTGCGCCGGGTCTGTGGAAGCTCGGCACGTTGAACCCCGGGCAGAAGCAAAGTGTGATGGTCACCGGCGTTTTGACCGGCAACACCGGAGATGATCGCGTCTTTAATTTCACAACGGGTACGCGGACCAGTAATGCCTCGTCGTCGATCGACGTACCGCTCGGTGCGAGCCCATTCAGTGTTTCCATATCTCAACCGTTCATGGGGCTCTCGATCTTGGTCAACAATTCTTCAACGACGCCGGCGGTCATCACGCCGGGTCAGAAAGTGACCGTTACGATCACATACCAGAACAATCTTTCGACATCGATCACCAACGCGGTCATCGTCGCGAAGCTCTCCGGATTTGAGATCGACGGCTCGACCGTCTCGTCGTCGGACGGATTCTACCGTTCGAACGACAATACAGTCTTATGGAATAACACAACGACCAATGGCGGTCTTGCACTTCTCGCGCCCGGGGCATCGGGTCAACTCACCTTCAGCTTCACGGCACCGTCGTCAGATGTGCTGAAGAATACCTCGAATCCTTCGATCGGTATTTCGATCAACGCCGCGGGCGATCGTGTCGACGAGTCCGGTGTGCCGCAGAATCTCGAATCAGCGGCGACGGCAAAGATCGCGATCGCAAGCAATGTCGCACTGACTGCCAACGGCCTTTACTATTCGAGCCCGTACGGAAGCGTCGGGCCGTTGCCGCCGCAAGCGGGAGTTGAAACAACGTACGCGATGGTGTTGACCTTGACCAATACGACCAATCAGATCGACAACGCGGTCGTCACCGCGACCTTGCCGCCCTATGTGCGCTCGACAGGCAAGCAAAGCCCAAGCAGTGAGGATCTGAAATTCAATCTCGATACCGGGACGGTGACCTGGAATGTCGGTACCGTCGCGCCGGATGTCGGGACCAACGGTATCCAGCCGCGGCAAGTCGCATTCGAGGTCGGCTTCACGCCATCCACGAGCCAGATCGGACAGACGCCTATCTTGCTGCAAAACATCCAACTCACCGGAACGGATGATTCGACGGGCCAACCGGTCACCTTAACAACGCCCGACGTGACGACGAACCTCCTCGGCGATACGGGATTCAATTCGATAAATGCAACGGTCGTCGCGCCGACGACTCCCTGAGCAGAAACACGATAGGTTTGAATGGCGGGCGAAAATGGCGGAGCCATTTTCGCCCGCACCCATTCTGCGGTACACTCTCATGATATGGCCGAGGACAACCTGATGGAAAAGATTGTTTCCCTATGTAAACGCCGCGGTTTTATCTATCCAGGATCGGAGATCTACGGCGGCCTTGCCGGTACCTTCGACTACGGCCCGTTGGGCGTCGAATTGAAAAATAATGTGAAGCAACTCTGGTGGCGGATGTTCGTTCAGGACCGCGATGATATGTGCGGTGTCGATGCGGCGATCCTTATGAACCCGAAAGTGTGGGAGGCGAGTGGGCATGTGAGCGGTTTCTCCGACCCGCTTGTCGAATGTAAAAAGTGTAAGCGGCGATTCCGTGTCGATCACGTCGGCGATAAGTGCCCGGAGTGCGGCGGAGAATTCGGCGAGGTACGTCAATTCAATATGATGTTCAAGACGCAGATCGGCGCCAATGAAGATGCCTCCTCTGTTTCATATCTCCGCCCAGAGACCGCCGGCGGTATTTTCGTCAATTTCAAAAATGTCATCGACAGCTTCCATCCGAAGTTGCCATTCGGTATCGCACAGATCGGCAAGGCGTTCAGAAACGAGATCGCACCGCGTGACTTCGTCTTCAGAAGTCGCGAGTTCGAGCAGATGGAGATCGAATACTTTGTAAATCCTTCTGCATGGGAAAGCTCATTCGAGGAATGGCGACGGGCTGTCCATACATGGACCGACGCGATCGGTCTCGCAGAAAGTTCTGTACATGAGCTTGAAGTCGGTGATGGCGATCGCGCACATTACAGCAAGCGCACGATCGACTTCGAATTCGATTTTCCGTTTGGACGCAAAGAGCTTTACGGGCTCGCATATCGCGGCGACTTCGACCTCTCGGCCCACGCCAAAGGTTCCGGCCAGGAACTTTCGATCATCACCGACGATCAAACGGGAGAGAAAGTGGTGCCGCATGTCATCGAGCCGTCTTTCGGTGTTGACCGCACGATCCTCGCGATTCTTGCGAACGCATATACCGAAGACACGCTAGGGAGTGAACCACGCACCTACCTCAAATTCAATAAGACGGTCGCCCCCATCAAGGCAGCCGTTTTCCCGCTTCTGAAGAACAAGCCCGATCTCGTCGCGAAGGCGCGCGAGGTATATCTCATGCTCAAGAAACAAGTCCCGCAGATCATGTGGGACGATAACGGCAATATCGGCAAGCGTTATCGACGCCAAGACGAGATCGGCACACCGGTCTGCATCACGATCGACTTCAACACGTTGGGTGACCCTTCGAATCCCTCAGGGCAAGCGAAGTCGGAACTAAAAGACACCGTCACCATCCGTGACCGTGACACCGGTGGCCAGGAGCGAATCGCTATCGGCGATCTTGCCTCTCGGATTTGAATTCCCGCACGTTTACCATGGCTAGTCTGATGGCTGAATCGTGATACGATGGCGCCATGGAAGACCGACATGTGAACATTTCCATAACGAGCGGGACGGTGGTGAAGACCATCCTCTTGTTGCTTCTCGTCGGGTTCATTTTTGCCATGCGTGGCATCGTGCTCGACGTGCTTACCGCGATCGTTATCGCCTCGGCGCTTGAACCGGGTGTCGCGCTTCTACACCGGCGTAAGATCCCGCGCACGCTCGCGGTCATCCTCTTGTATCTTTTCCTCTTCTCGGTATTTTTCGTCATTTTCTACTTCTTCCTGCCGTCTCTCTTCGGTGATATCGCAAATTTCATCAATGCGTTGCCGAGCTATATCCAAACGTTCAATGCGACGGGCGCTTTGGATCAATACACCAATCTGCTCGGTCTTCCGGCGCTTTCGAGCATTTCATCGGCGAGTATCGTGGCTAATATTCATGCCGCCCTGAATATAGGGGTCCTGAACGACGGCTTCAGCACCGCGACCCGTATCTTTGGTGGTGTGTTCTCGTTCATCCTCATCATCATCTTCTCGTTCTACTTCGCGGTGCTCGAAACTGGCGTGGATGATTTCCTGCGCATCATCGTACCGAAGAGCCATCAGGATTATATTCTCGGTCTCTGGCGCCGCTCACAGCACAAGATCGGCCTGTGGATGCAGGGTCAACTCCTTCTCGCGGTCATTATGGGCGTCCTCGTATTCCTCGGACTCACGATCCTCGGCGTGCCCGACGCGCTTGTTTTGGCGACGATCGCCGGATGCTTCGAGATCATTCCGGTCTTCGGCCCGACGCTTTCTGCGGTGCCTGCGATCGCGATCGCATTCGGAAGTGGCGGCGTTTCCTTGGGCATTCTCACGATCGCGCTCTATATTATTGCCCAGCAATTCGAGAATTATCTCATCTATCCCTTGGTCGTGACGCGTGTCGTCGGCGTGCCGCCGCTTCTCGTGATCCTTGCCCTTATCGTCGGGGGGGAATTCGCAGGGTTCCTCGGCATCATTCTGTCGGTCCCGCTCGCCGCGACCGTCCAGGAATTCGTCCGTGATATCGAGCGCGGTCGTTTGCCGTCGCGCCATAAGTCCTGATCTACTTACCGATATGGAAGAAAAAAAGCCGTTCTATCTGACGACAACGATCCCGTATGTGAACGCGGCACCGCATATTGGATTCGCGTTAGAGATCGTGCAGGCTGATACGATTGCGCGCTACAAGCGCCTCAGGGGATACGACGTTTTCTTTAATTTCGGTTCCGATGAGCACGGACAGAAGATCTGGCAAAAGGCGAATGAGAGTCGACAGACGCCGCAGGAATATGTCGATGAATACGCGGCGAAGTTCTCGGCACTGAAGGAACAGTTGAATCTGACCTATGACGCGTTCGTTCGCACGACCGATCCGCACCACAAAGCCGCAGCGCAGGAAATGTGGCGGCGCTGCAAAGCGGCGGGTGATATCTATAAGAAGAACTATGAGATAAAGTATTGCGTCGGATGTGAGCTTGAGAAAGTGGATTCAGAATTGGTGAACGGTAAGTGCCCGCTGCATCCGAATCTCGAGCTCGAGATCCGTATCGAAGAGAATTATTTCTTCCGCATATCGAAATATCAGGACCGGTTGAGGCAGCTGTATGAGCGGACCGATTTCGTAGTGCCCGATCACCGCCTCAACGAAATGCGTTCTTTTGCCGACAAAAAGGGATTCGAGGATTTTTCCATCTCTCGATTGAAAGCAAAAATGTCGTGGGGCGTCGAGGTCCCGGATGATCCGGAGCACGTCATGTACGTCTGGTTCGACGCGCTGGTCAACTACATCTCGACCTTGGGTTGGCCGGAAGATGCGGCGAAGTTCTCGCACTTTTGGAATGGCACGAAAGATTGCATCCAACTCGCCGGAAAGGATCAGGTGCGCCAGCAAGCGGCGATGTGGCAGGCAATACTCATGTCGGCCGAACTCCCGCCCACAGGGCAGATCCTCATTCACGGATTCATAACATCGAGCGGGGAGAAGATGTCGAAGTCGCTCGGCAATGTCATCGAGCCGACAGCGCTCGTAGAAGCATATGGCACTGATGCACTTCGGTATTTCTTGCTGCGGCATATTCATCCGACCGAGGATTCCGATTTCACGATAGAAAAGTTCAAGGAGGTCTACAACGCGGATCTTGCCAACGGCCTTGGTAACTTGATCGCACGCATCATGCGGCTTTCCGAGACACATCTCGAAAAGGGGACGCGACCGGCGCTGCACGATTTTCCCTCGGCGTACACCGAAGCGCTCGATGTATATCGATACAACGACGCACTCGTGTTCGTCTGGGGCGAGGTCCAATTCCTCGATCGCATGATCACCGAATCGGCGCCATTCAAAGTCGTGAAGACCGATCCGAAAGCGGGGCGTGAACTCATTTTCAAACTGACGCAGGATCTCTACCACATCGCCGAGCTTCTCGCACCTTTCATGCCAGAGACTGCGGAGAAGATCAAAACAGCGGTCGTCGAGAACAAAAAACCGGAAAATCTCTTTCTGCGCAAAGAATAGCCATGAATTATTTCGATGCACATACGCATACGAATTTCGTCGCATATGACGAAGATCGCGAGGATGTCATCGCGCGTGCGAAGGATGCAGGCGCAGGAATGAATGTAGTAGGTACGCAATTAGACACGTCGCGGTCGGCGGTCGCGCTCGCAGAAGCACATGACGGTGTCTGGGCGACCATCGGTCTGCACCCGGTCCATACATCAAAGTCATTTCATGACGCCAAAGAGCTCGGCGTGGGCGGAAAGGAATTCACGTCGCGCGGAGAAGTGTTCGACAAAGCAGCGTACGAGGCGCTCGGGAAGAATCCGAAGGTCATAGCGGTCGGCGAGTGCGGCCTCGACTACTATCGGCTCGATGCCGATACAAAAAATGTTCAGCGAGAGGTATTTGTCCAGCAGATCGAGCTCGCGAATGATCTTAAGAAACCATTGATGCTTCACGTCAGAAATGGCACCGACGCGAGCGCGAATGCGTATCTCGATACGGTCGAACTTTTGAAAGCGCATGCGAAGATCCAGGGAGATGTCCACTTTTTCGCAGGGGATTGGGATATTGCGCAGCAATTCCTCGATCTCGGATTCACTCTTTCATTCACCGGTGTAATCACATTCACTCACGATTATGATGAGATCGTGCGAAATGCGCCTTTAGATATGATCCTTTCGGAAACGGACGCTCCGTACGTCACGCCGGTACCGTATCGCGGCAAGCGCAACGAGCCTGCGTATGTCGTGGAGACCGTTCGCGCGATCGCGGAGATCCGCGCCGCTGATCCGAAAGCGGTCCGCCTGCAGTTACTCTTGAATGCGCAGCGTGTTTTTGGCCTGTAATACAGCCCTTGCAGACGCGGCACCACTGTGCTAGAGTGCGCGCTACATATGGCTGAAGACACGAAAGTAGTTTCAAAAGATGAAGGCTCCGAGGAGCTCGGACTTCGTATATACGAAGTCGGCTACCACGTCATACCGACGGTCAAAGAAGAGGATATTGAGAGCGTTGTCGCTTCGATCCGCACGGTGATCGAGAAAGCCGGTGGTTCATTCATCGCCGAAGGCGCACCGGCCCTGATGAAGCTCTCATATGCCATGACCGCCCGCGAAGGCGACAAAAATGTCGACTACGACCGGGGTTATTTCGGCTGGATCAAATTTGAATCGTCCGTTGAGGCATCTGAAACCTTGAATGAGACGCTCAAAGCCGATCGCAACATCCTCCGTCACATCATCTTCCGCACCGTCCGCGAAGAGACCCGCGCCCGCATGAAGATCCCGACCTTGCGCGAAGTCCGCCGCACCGATGCGATCAAACCGGCACCGCATCACGTCGAAGACACCTCGATCCCCGTATCTGAAGTCGATCTCGACAAGGCTATCGAAACACTGACGACTGACTAAGTATGTACATCAACAAGGCAATGCTCTTCGGCAATCTCACGCGCGATCCGGAATTGCGCGCGCTTCCGTCGGGCATGAACGTCGTGAATTTTTCCGTTGCGACCAATCGCGTCTTCAAGGATCGCGATGGCAAGAATCAGGAACAAACCGACTTTCACAACGTCGTCGTCTTCGGTCGCCAGGCTGACACGGTGAATCAATATCTCAAGAAGGGGAGTTCGGTATTCGTCGAAGGACGCATGCAAACGCGCAGCTGGGATGACAAAAAGACCGGCGAGAAGAAATATCGTACTGAAGTCATCGCTGATCGCGTGCAATTCGGTCCGCGTGGATCGGGCTCAGGTTCGGGCGCCCATTCGAATGGCGGAGGGCAGGGTGGCGAGATGCCGTCGATGGATGAAGATACCTCCGGTGGTCACTCAGCGGGACCGGGCATTGATTATCCGAAGGAAGACATCAATCCGGATGACATTCCGTTTTAAAAATAAGTAACGATCTTATGGCCAACATTCTTACTCAAAATGACATTCAGCACGTCGACTACAAGGACGTTGATCTCTTGAAACAGTTCATCAATCCGCACGGCCGCATGGTCAGCCGCAAGCGAGGCGGTCTCACCGCCAAGCAGCAGCGCGCCGTCGAGGCCGCCGTGAAGCGCGCACGATTCATGGGATTGCTTCCGTACGTGCAGAAATAAATCCAAACAATACCGAAGTTAAGAACAGACGTCGATTGACGTCTCTTCTTTTTAGAGGATACTTGGTATCAGCGAAGCACTCGAAGGAGACGATCATGTCTTGGATAGTGTGGCTCGCTTACCCGGCAACCCCGTTCGTACTGATTGGAGTCGCGTGGTTATTCAGGGACCGCCACCCGTATTCGAACCCCGAGGTCAAGAAATGAGCCTCGACAACAAAAAAGCCCGGCGCACAAGTTGCCGGGCTTCCGTTTTTTTAAAGTTTCAAGTTATACCCGCTCCACGTAATCTCCCGTTTCAGTATTGATGCGGATCGTATCGCCGGTCTCGACGAACATCGGTACGGTGAAGGTGGCACCCGTCTCGACAGTGACGACTTTGTCGCCGCCTTGGGCGGTATTGCCACGAGTATTCGGCGGGGCATCGGTCACTTTGAGCTCGACTTTGATCGGGATCTTCACTTGGATCGGTTCACCATCGAACCAGCGCATTTCGACGTCGGTATTGCCGATGAGATATTTACCGGCATCGCCCATGATCTCGTCGGTCAAGGTGAATCGTTTGGAGGGGTTATTTGCCTCGTGGAAGAACCACTCGCCATTGCGGTGATAGATGAATTTCGCGGGCTTGGTCTCGACTTCGGCCTCTTCAACTTTGTCGGAGACGTGGAGCGTATGCTCCATCATTGAGCCGGAGCGGAGATTGCGGAGCTTGATCTGATTGACTGGTTTGCGCTGTTGTTTGCGGAAAACCCAGGCTGAAACGACTTCGTACGGCTCGCCATCCATGATGACCAACCGCTTCGGCAGGACTTCATTATATGCAAGCATCGACATAGAGGCCCATTATAGCCATATTCTGGCGGTTGTCCACTATATCTATTATTGCTATGCTCGCCCATAGGATGAGGAGGTGCGCATGTTCTTTAAAAGATCTGAAAGCGGGCAGATCCTCTCCGGAAATGGGGAAGAGCTGAATCCGCTCGAAGTCGGCGCATTCGTGCATAAGGTGATGCGCAGACAACTACGACGTAGCGGTCGGCACGACCGTTTTTTGCGAACGGCGCGCCAGACCGGCGAAGCTACCTTGACCTGGGGTTTCGTTCGCAAGGTCTTCGATGTGGACGATCACCAGGTGACCATTCACGGATGGTTCTCAGAAGGCGTTTTCAGGCTCTATTGTCTCGGCCCACAAGCCGAATCGGCGGTCGAACGCGTGAACAAACTTCTGCGTCCGTCGCTGCCAAGTTGGTGGAACGTGGCGCGAAAGCGTTACTCATACAAGGCTCGGCGCAAGCGCGAAGACTGGCTCCGCGCAAAACGACAGCGACTCGAAAAGAAACGTATCGAGCGGGCCGCGAAGAAATCGGATCAGCAAAAGAGGTCTGCTGTCGACCGCGCATTTGTGCCGTCGCCGATCTCGCTCAAACGTAACGAACTACTGACGCCACAATTCCGCAAAAGCAGGATCTTCTGGCGGGAAGCGATCAGGTCAACGGTGGCGATCTTCGATATCCACGGGAACGGCCGCTATACGGCTCGCGAGCTCGCGGCACAGGAGCTGTGGAGATCCCTCGAACGCTCCGGATATCGGTTCGCCCAATACAAACGCCGTGGCTTCTCACTCCGGTTCGATCTCGTCGACGGAATTTGGAGAGGGGACATCACCCCGATCCATATTTCATGCACGAAAGACAATGATCGGAAGGAATACCGACGAATGCGTGCGCACTTTCGAGATGTCTTGCTCGGCATACCGAAGGAGTCGCAGGCGGTGCGACGCGGGCTTCTCTACGACTCGTCCGAGCGTATCGCCGCATAAATACGACAGCGTGGGCTCGCTTGAAACGGCGGGCCCACTCTTTTTATCGGACCGCGACAACGATCGATCTTTGATTTATTCGGATACTTTGCTATAGCTAATGAAGCAGGGAGGATGTCCATGTCATACGAGAAGGGAATGTTGTTCATCGACACATTCAGACAGTGCGAGGCGCTTGCGTTCATGGATGCAGCTGGTTGTACGAACGAAGCATGCCTCCAGATCATCTGGGAATCTGACGATCTCGCCGTGATGCGCCGCGCACTGCGGATGTTCCCGAAGAAGATGCCCGTCTGGTGGAGCAACCGTTTCGAGAGCGCGATCAAACAAATGATCGGGTGAGGCTGGCCGAGCGGCCAGCCTCTTTCATTATTCCTCTCCTGCGTCACTTCCCGCGGGCGCTTTCGATGCAAAGCTGCCATCGTTGAGGCCTTTGCGGATGTCTTTCAAGAGTTGATTGAGAACCGCCTTGTGCTCGCGGAGATATGTGCGCGCGGCATCGTAGCCGCGGCCGAGCTTTTCCTCACCGATCGTGTATGAGCCGCCTGATGATTTCTGCACGAGGCCGAGCTTCTCGCCCAGGGCGAGTGATTCACCCTCCTTACTGATGCCTTCGTTGTACATGAGATCGAATTCGGTCTGGCGAAACGGTGCCGCGACTTTGTTCTTCACGATCTTCACGCGATGACGGCCGCCCATCGTCTCGTCGCCCTTCTTGATCTGCGCGATGCGGCGGATGTCGATGCGCACTGATGTGTAGAATTTCAGCGCTTTGCCTCCCGGAGTCGTCTCAGGATTTCCGAACATAACTCCGATCTGCATGCGGATCTGGTTGATGAAGATGACGACCGTCTTCGTCTTACTGACGATCGCGGTGAGCTTGCGAAGCGCTTGCGACATGAGCCGTGCCTGTTTGCCGACGTGGCTTTGACCCATGTCGCCCTCGATCTCGTCTTTGGGCGTGAGTGCAGCGACTGAGTCGATGACGATGACGTCGATCTTGCCCGATCGCACGAGGCTCTCGACGATCTCAAGCGCCTGTTCGCCGGTGTCCGGCTGCGAGATGAGCAGGGAATTGATATCGACGCCGATCTTCTTCGCATATTCCGGATCGACGGCGTGCTCCGCATCGATGAAGGCGCAGATGCCGCCTTTCTTCTGCGCTTCGGCGATCACATGTAAGGAGAGCGTTGTCTTGCCGGACGACTCCGGTCCGAATATTTCGATGATGCGTCCGCGCGGCAAGCCGCCGATGCCCAAGGCCCAATCGATGCCGATCGACCCCGTCGGGATCGCGTCGACGTCCACCTTGGGTGTGTCTCCTAATTTCATGATCGCCTCGTCGCCGAATTTCGTCTTGATCTCGGCGAGCGCGCGGTCGATGTCTCTATCAGTGCCGGTGCCCGTCTCCTTGGGCACCTTCTTTTCTTTCTTCGTAAATCCTGCCATACCCCTGAATGTTTATATGAATAACGAGGTCTCTACTATTGTATCAAATCACTGACCAGGAGCTATTAGTGGAGTTGTTGACGCGTTTGGTGTCGTTTGTTGCGTACTACTTGTAGTAGTTGCGGTACGGACAATTGGTACAGTCGTGGTGGACGTGTAGACGATCTCGATGATCTTCTGCGTCGCGTTGCCGTACTTGTCCTTCGCGTCGAAAACGATGCGATTGACGCCCGGAGCGAGTACGTAGGGTTCCTGGAAGGCACCCGCCTCGGTCACTTGGATCGGATTGCCGTCGACCGCCAAAGAAGAGATTCGATCTGCTTTTCCCTGGATCAGGATGTACGGACTGTCGGTCGCCGTCATAGTTTGCGACGGGATGTCGATCGTGGGTCCAAAGAGAAGTCCATGCGCTTCGTAGAGAGCATAGGCGATGACTGCGACAAAGAAGATAACGAGCGCGATCCTTGAGAGACGGCTGTCACGATAGGGAAGCATAGCGTTAGGAATCTAGGGTCTCGGGATTTTCCTCTTCGACATTCGGTTCGCGGGCGAGCTCATCAGCGTTACCATCGCCGATAACGGTACGCGGCTTAGCGCCGTCTGAAGGGCCAATGACACCGCGGTCTTCGAGAATATCCATGAGTCGAGCTGCCCGCGCGTAGCCGACACCGAGCTTGCGCTGGAGGTATGAGGTCGACGCTTTGCCGGCTTCGATCACAGTCTTTTTCGCCTCGCCATAGAGCTCGTCATCCTCCTCGTTTTCCATATCACCGCCGATCATCGACGAGAATATCGCGTCGGTACCACCGGCGTTGCGGGTATTGTCGGTGAAATCGATCTCGCTCGGCAAAGACCCCTCGGATTGCTTGGCAAGATAGATGACCACCTTCTTCACTTCGGTCTCGGAAATATATGCCGCCTGGATGCGGCGCGGCTTGTTCATCTCACCGGAAAGAAAGAGCATGTCGCCGGCGCCGAGCAACTTTTCCGCACCGCCCATATCGAGAATGGTACGCGAATCGATCTGCGAAGCGACCTGCATGGCGAGGCGGGCGGGGATGTTCGCTTTGATGAGACCGGTGATGACTTTGACCGACGGGCGCTGGGTCGAGAGTATCAGGTGAATACCGACGGCGCGGCTCATCTGTGCCAAGCGGACGATTCCGCTTTCGAGCTCGCGCGGATATGCCTGCATGATGTCGGCAAGCTCGTCGACGATGACGACGATGTAGGGCATTGCCTCGGGCAACTTCTCCTCGGGCTCTTCGCCGGCTTCGGCCTTCGCGATCGCGGGAGCGACGATATTCTCATGGTACGAAGAAATGTCTCGGACGTGCTCTGCTTCGAGGATGTTGTAGCGTCGATCCATTTCTTTCGCGAGCCATTTCAGTGCGAGGATCGCTTTCTTCGCATCTGTGATGACCGGTGTGAGGAGGTGGGGGATCGAATTGTAGAGCGTGAGCTCGACGCGCTTCGGGTCGACCATGATGAAGCGGAGTCGTTCCGGTCCACATCGATACAACAAGGAGACGATGAAATTATGCATCGTGACCGACTTGCCGGCGCCGGTCGTGCCCGCGACGAGTATGTGCGGCATCTTCGCGAGATCGACGAACTCCGGTGTGCCGGTGATGCTTCGACCGAGCGACATCAAGAGTGGCTTGTCGGAGCTCGTGAATTTTTCATCGGTCACCAGTGGTGCGAGCCCGAGCATCGTGCGCGAGATGTTGGGCACCTCGATGCCGACGAGCGACTTGCCCGGGATGGGTGCTTCGATACGCACGGGGGAGACGGCCAACGCGAGCTCGAGGTTGCTCTGCAGGGTGAGGATCTTCGAGAGTCGCACGCCCTCAGCGGGCTTCATCGAATAGCGTGTCACAGTCGGACCGATCGACGCTTCGTCCATCTCGACTTGAATGCCGAAATTCTGAAGCGTGCGCTTGATGATGTTCATGTTGGCTTTCACGTCGCCCACCTCAGGCTTGCCCCTGTTCTTCGAAAGGATCGAAACCGGCGGCGGCACATACTCCGCACCCAAGGCAGCCACGATGGGGAAGCCGTCGACCGGCGTATCTCCCTTGAAAAATGATGCGATCGCGCCAGCGTTCTTTCTGGTCGACGTTTCCGTTTCGCTCGGTGCCCCTGACGACGTTTGTTCGCGTGTCGCATCTTCGGAATCCTCAGCAGGAAGTCCGGTCACCGCGATATCATCGAGCATCGCAAGACCATCATCGGGTGATCCGGCACGCATCGCGGTGAAGCGCGCGCGCAGTGCAGTCGCAACAGCTCCGAGATGTACGTCGAAGGCGATGACCAGTGCCGCGATGATGAACGCGAGCAAGAAGACAACGGTCGCGGTCGTATCAATAGAAGAGAGGAGGGGATTGGAAACTGCCGCGCCAAGTACGCCGCCGCGTCCGCGGAATGCGACGTTCACGAGTCCCATACTCGAGACGAGAAAGACGATAAGGCTTGCAGTGTGTATCCAACCGAAATGTTTTTCAAATGATCTGAATATAACGACGGACAAAAGAAAAAGTGATATCGGAAGGAGCGTGTACCCGATACCGAAGAGCCACGAGAGACCGCTATATACATCGGCTCCGACGAAACCGCCGCCTCCCGCTTCCGCGACGATGAGGAATATCGCGATGGCGATCGAAAATATTGCGGCGACACCACGTAAGGCCTCGCCGCTCACGGATGAGTGATCAACCGAAACATCAGCCTCATGTTGATCATCGTCCCGTGGTCGGTGTCTTCGTCTGCGTCCTTCCTTCTTCATGCGCACCATAATAGCACGCGAATCTAAAAAATAACTTGATTTACATAGGATTTCACACGCGGAATAGGCAATGTGAGTCATCATATCGGACAACGAAATCAGCGAAAGACCATTGATTCGGTGCATGGAAGGTCTATACTGGAAAAGTAGATTTTGTATGAGACGCATAACGTACGCGATGTAACACAACATGGATACGAAAAAGGACATACAAAAGACAGAGAACGTATCCCACTTTGTCGACAAACAGACGATCAAGACGCAGGCGTTTGGAGACAATAAGATGGGGGAACGCGCGTATCGTCGATCCGAACGACTTGTTGCCGCGATCTATCTCCTCACCAACCACATCGAGCCGGATGAGCCGATACGTCGGATCATTCGTGAGCGATCGGCCGTACTACTTTCCGAAGTGCTAGAGATCCGTGATGAACTGCGTACAGTCGGATCGCAGAAGAACTATTCGATTGCGGCATCAATTCGACAGCTTATATCGCTCGTCCGGATACTCGCTGTGTCTGGGTTCGTGTCATTCGAGAATGCGGATATCTTGACCGATGCACTCGATGACCTCGGATCGTTCATGGACACTTCGCGGCGTTCTGTCCTATCGGAAAGCGTCAGATTTTCGCGTGAAGATCTTATGGATGTCCGCGAGTCTATAAAGGACATGCGAAATATAAAGGACACGGAGAATGTAAAAGACACAGCAAGCGAACCAATACATGTCCGCGATCAAAAGGACAGTGGAATCAATCGCAGAATGGAGGCAATAATGGAGGTATTGCGTGGCGGTGCTACCTTGGGGATCAAGGAGATCGCCGTCAACTTGCCGGAGTACAGTGAGAAGATGATCCAACGCGAATTAGCCGATCTTATAACCCTCGGAAGGGTGACGAAGGTCGGCTTCAGGCGCTGGAGCAAGTATGCGCTTGCGCTACCTGGAACCATTCCGTCGATCGTCCCTGTTGGGTCGCCGTCTGTGCCCGGTTCTGTCGCCTGATCTCGTTGAAAGATACGCACCGTTCGCGCGTCTCTATGATTGACTCCCGTGGTGGGGTCGGGTATTCTGTCACTGGCTTGTGTAGCGATTGGAGCCGTATCTTTGGCCTCATTAGTTCACAAGTTATCCACAAAGCGAGGAGTCGCATTGCATCGATTCTGTTAAGACCCAGTATATAATTGCGTGGACACCTCTCTTCATAGAGGCGTCATGCAATACAGGTCATCAGATGATGATGAAAACATTGCAGAAGTTCTTCGCGTTCTTTGACACTTTCATAAGGAAACAAACACACCATAAAACACATGCGATTTCTCGCATGTGTTCGATTCCGCATATCTGATCATCCGGTTACGATCGCAAATCTGTACGACCCATTCCATCTCACTGCTAACCTCACGCGGCACTGTTCGTCTATCTAATAGAATAGATAGGTGAGCATGATCGGGTGGGCTAGCAAGTTTCGCCATGCCCTCGAACTACCGAAGTGCGCTTCCGGTTCTGGGTAGGCACAATTATTAGTGGTCTTCAGTTATCAGTTAGTTATTAGAAGACACACATCACGCATTGCGCATTCTTGTCGAAGGAAGGCGCATGCGGCTCCGTAGATTTTTTTCTACGGAGTGCAAAGGTCAAAAAAAATTATGGTAAAAGCATTAGCAACAAAGAATGTTGTGGCAGTGCTCGCGGCCGTTGCTTTGACGATTGGAGTTTCATTCGCGTTCGCCGCTCCGGCGAAGGCAGATACGATCTCCTCTCTTCAAGCTCAGGTCCAAGCATTGCTCGCACAGATCCAAGCCTTGCAGGGTTCGACGATGACAACAACAACGTCGAGTACCGGCAGCTGCTTCACCTTCACTCAAAACCTCAGTAAGGGTAAGAGCGGCGGTCAAGTCATGGAAGTTCAGCAATTCCTTAACAAGCACGGCTTCACGATCGCCGCTTCCGGCGCTGGTTCACCAGGTAACGAAACGAGTTACTTCGGTGCAGCCACGAAGGCCGCCGTCATCGCGTTCCAGAACGCCTACGCGTCTGCGATCTTGACTCCGGTCGGTCTCACTAGCGGTAACGGTAACTGGTACTCGGGAACTCGTGCACAGGCGAACAGCCTCTGCTCAGGCTCGACGACCACTACCACCACTGGTGGCGGTACGACAGTCGCGTCAGGTCCTGGTATCACCGTTACGGCTGGTACTCAACCTGCCAACTCGCTCGCTCCGGCTCTCGCTAACCGCGTTCCGTTCACGACCTTCACACTGACGAACAACACTTCGGCAGCGGTGACGATCACCGGTGTCACGGTTCAGCGCACTGGCCTCGCAGCTGATGCTGCGTTCGCTGGCGTCGAGATCATCGACCAGAACGGCATCCAGATTGGCACGTCGCGCACGTTCAACTCGAGCGACCAGGCAATCCTCGGTACGCCGTGGACGTTGAATCCGGGTCAGTCCGCGACCTATACAGTTGCGGCTAACATGCAGACTCAAACAGTTGAATCTGCATATGCAGGTCAGGTCGCTTCGATCGCGGTCGTCGGTATCGACACCTCGGTGCCGGTTTCCGGCTCGCTCCCGATCACGGGTGCATCCCAGACGATCAACTCATCTCTAACTATCGGCACGGCGAATACCAACGTATCGTCGTTTGACCCGAATAGTTACCGCACTGAACCGATCGGCACGACGGGGTTGATCTTCTCCGGCATCCGTATCACTACGGGTTCTGCTGAACCTGAAAAACTCTTCTCGATCACGTGGAACCAGACAGGTTCCATCGGATCAACTGACCTCGCGAATCTCGTGACCATGGTCAATGGTACGAGTTACCCGGTCACTGCTGATTCGACAGGCAAGTACTTCACAGCAACGTTCCCCGGCGGAATCTTGATTCCGGAGGGCAACTCGGTTGATGCGTACATCCAGGGCGACATCGTGGGCAATGATGCTGCGGGTCGTTCCATCGAGTTCGACATCTACCGTTCGTCCGATGTGTATCTCGTTGGCCAAACATACGGCTACGGCGTCACACCGACTCCGAACTCGCCGACCTCTTATGCGGCGCAGACAACGACTACCGATGTGACTCGCCTCACAACGGGCACACCGTTCCTCGAGGGTTCGTTGACCGCTGTCACGGCGGGCACGCTCTCGACGGTCGGCTCTGCCGGCTCTGTGGGCTCTCAGAACATCGCAGTCAACGTCCCGAATCAGCCTTTGGGCGGATTCACGACGAACTTCACTGGCGAAGCAGTCCAGGTACAGAGCTTGACGTTTAACGTCACGCAATCCGCCTCGATCGCAACATCCAGTAGCGACGCGCTCCAGAATGTCTCTCTCGTTGATGGAAACGGCAACACTGTTGCCGGACCTGTCAATGAAGTGAATGGACAATTGTCATTCAATAGCTCGGTAACCTTCCCGATCGGCCCGATGACGTATACCCTCAAGGGTACCGTCAGCTCTGGAGCCACACAGGGTGAGACCTACCAGCTCTCAATGAATCCAGGTGGTAGCACAGGTTACCCGTCATGGGGCAGCCCGCAGGGTCAGACTTCTGGCTCTACGGTCTCGCTTCCGAACACGGTGATAACGATGAGCACGATGACGGTCCAAGCTGGATCGCTTGTCGTCTCGGCGGCATCGACCCCTGCTTCGACTAACGTCGCGGCGGGTGCGAACAACTTCGTCCTTGCGAACATCAACCTTGATGCCTCGCAGTCCGGCGAAGATGTCCGCATCTCGTCACTCCCGATTGTCGTGAATATTGTCACGGGAACCGAGGCGACGATAGCGAACGATCTCACCAACTGTCAGCTCTACAACGGTGCGACTGCGCTCAATAGCCAGTCGATCGGCGGGGCAAATTGGAGTACAACTGGTAATCCGATGACAGCGAACTTCATCTTCACGAATGCATTAACGATTCCGAAGGGCACAGTTGTGACGCTCGCTCTTGAGTGCAACATCTCGAGCTCGCTTCCGGGTACTGATGCGTTCTCGACCGGTGTGAGTAGCACGGCTGGTTCGCAGCCGTCTCCGACGGGTGTCCAGTCCGGTAATCCGATCTTGGCGAGCGTTCAGACCAGTGCCTCTGGCACCATGACGGTCGGCTCCGCTTCGCTCGTGATCACCAACCCATCTCCGTTGTCATTCGCGCAAGTCGCGGGTGGTACGACGGGTGTCACGGTCGGTACGTTCACGCTTCAGCCGTCGAGTGACTCGGTCAATCTCCAAAACATTGGCCTCTCGCTCAACAGCAACATGGCGTCTTCGTCTGACGTGATGCGCGCGTACATCTTCAATGGTGCGACGCAGGTCGGCTCGGTGCTCTTCACAGGGGCACCGGTCACGAATACGCATGGCGGACTCGCGACGACTACCATGTACTACGCGACTTCTTCGATCGCATCTCTTAACCTTCCGCAAAACCAGCAAACTGTCCTCACGATCAAGGCTGACATCAGTCAGATCGGTGCGGGTCAAGCCGGTACGGATGGTCATGAGATCTTGATCAACGTCGCGGACGCGCAGGGTGTGGGCGCTTCATCGGGCACCTCGGTGCAATCCGGCATGCTCTCAGTCGCCCAGTCAGGCGTTGCGATCTTCCGCTCGGTTCCGACAGTCGCGCTCAGCAGTTACTTGCCGAGCAATGGTATTGCAGACGGTCGCTTGATCGCCTTCACTATCACGGCTGGTAGCAACGGCCCGATCGGTATCAACCAGTTGAACTTCAGTATCTCGACTTCGTCGATCAGTACGTTGTCGGGCCTGAACCTCTGGGCCTACACTGACTCCGGCTTCTCGCAGGCTGCGGGAGGTACGGTCGGTGGCATCGCTGGCTTCACGAACTACAACGGTTCGGCTAACACGGCAGTGACATATATGTCACCGACGCCGCTTGAAATCGCAGCAGGAACCACTGAATACTTCATCTTGAAGGCTACAGTGTCTCCGTCTGGATCAAGCAACTCCTACAACATCGCAACGACGTTGTTGGGTGATGCCACGAACCTCGCTCCGATCATGTACTCGACATCAACGATTCCGGCATCCAAGTTTGTCTGGTCTCCGAACGCGACTACAACCGCGCTCGTGACCACGAACGACTGGACGAACGGCTTCGGTGTCAGTGGCTTGTCTCAGAGTGGTATCGTAGAGAACCGAACGAACTAATACTTCGTAACGGCTCAATCTTACGGCGACAACGTAAGCATCTAGGGCAATCGTCTAACCGCGATTCCCTGGGTAAAAAGCAAAACCCCCTCCCTAACCGGAGGGGGTTTTGTGTTTTTGTACGATGCCCGAGCATGCTCGGGTGAGTTGCACAAAAACACAAAACCGGCCGGAGCCGGGGCCCCGTGCGCTATGCGCGCGGGCGGCGAGGCGTGCCCACGAGCGCTTGATGCATGCGAAGCATGACCATCAAGCGACCCGTGGGTTTTATGTTGTCGCAAAATGCCCATGGGCACCATCGCCACCAAGCTCAGAGCTTTGTATGTTGTAGATGAGTTTGCAGTTTTCCCGTATACTTTTGTAACGGGTCGAGATTTCATGCAGAAAATGAAAGAGTATCGAATACTATCTGCCGGCGCGCGATACCTCATCGCGGCGTTCGTTGTCGGCGCGATAGGTGCCGGACTGGTCGTGCATTATCTCGATACGCGAACGTCGGTTAGTTTTCGCGTGGTGCGCCAAAGCGATATCGCTTCCAGCTCTGCCTATACGCTCACGGACCCCTTGATCAGTGTGAGCGCGAATCCGTCGGATGGCAGCCCCGCGCCGGAATACACTGCGACCTACCAAAAGATAAATTCATATATTACGGCGCAAGAGAAGAATGGCCTGATGACGGCCTCTGTCAATTTCCGCGATATCGACAATGCCGACGGGTTCAATATTAACTCCATGCTTTTGTATGATCCGGCAAGTCTCACCAAGATCCCGCTTGCGATGGCATATTACGCGCTCGCAGAATACGACCAGTCTGTGCTTTCGCAGTCGGTCGTCTATAGTGGCGCGCCCGATCTCGATGCGAATGAACAGGTCGAATCATCGACCCAGCTTTTGCCCGGGCGAAGTTATACGGTCGAGGAGCTGATCGAGCATATGATCAAATATTCAGATAACAATGCGGAGCAATTGCTCGCCGACCACCTTTCGGCGATCGGACATTTGAGCGTGCTCTCGACGCTGTTCAATGACTTCGGCATCAAGAATGATCCGAATGTTCCCGACGATACCACAGTCGGCTCCTACTCGCTCTTTCTGCGCGTGCTCTATAACTCGACCTACCTCGATCGTGATTATTCAGAACAATTACTGTCGCTTCTGACGCAGAGCGACTTTGTCCAGGGGATCAGAGCGGGCGTTCCCGATGGCGTTCTCATCGCGCAAAAGTTCGGCGACGCGCGCATACCAAATGCACAGGGAGAGCAGGAGGGTGCGGAGCTCCAAAATTGCGGCATCGTGTACTATCCGGATCATCCTTACATACTGTGCGTGATGACCAAGGGCTCAAGTATTCCCGTACTTGAGGCTACCATAGCTGGCATTTCGCAGATCGCGTACCAGGCCATCCAAAAGCATTATCCGCAATAAGATACAAAGCTCAGAGCTTGGTAACTTCTGTGGATAACTACAGAGCTCAGAGCTTTGTAGGATGCTTTTGCTCAATATTTCAGCTGTGGTATTCTGGGCCGATATGGAACCACGACAAGACAAGCGAAACGAGATCATCGCGATCATCATCATCGGAGCCATTATCCTCATCGGCATCGCGTATTTCTTCTCAAAATCGTTATCGACTCCAACTACGCCTTCAAATACCGCGTCGAGCACCCCCATTAATACGACCTCATCGTCCTCGGCGTCGTCGATCACCGTGACCTCCGCATCTTCAAGTTCTGGTTATACGATCCATCTCATCACTGCAGGCAAAGCTCCGGTCGCACCGAGCTTTAAGACACCGCTCACGTTTTCCGATCCGAGTGTGACCGCGGATGAGCAAGTATCGATGCAAGCGCAATTCGCGCAGGTGCAAACCACGCTTGCCGCGAATGATCAGGATTTCAACTCGTGGATCGAGCTCGGTGATCTGCGCAAGGAAGCGGGGGACTATACGGGCGCTGCGGCCGACTGGCAATACGTCTCGGCGCTCTATTCGAGCAATGTCGTTTCCAACGCCAACCTCGCGGATCTTTATACGAATTATCTCCACGAATATCCGCAAGCCGCCGCGGCATACAAAGCCGCGATCGCGAACGATCCGACCCAGGTGTATCTGTACGATGATCTTTTCCAGCTCTACACGAACCAATATCCACAACCGACTGCCACCATCGTCGCCCTCTTGAAACAAGGTCTCGCCGCCAACCCAAACGCAGCCGAGCTCAAAGCCGACCTCGCCAAATATCAGTAGCCCTACAAAGCTCCGAGCTTTGTGGTTATCACGCCGAGAGAGGACCGAAATGAAAACACGTTTTCATTTCGTCCGAACGATGGCGGGAAAAATGATTTGCAACCATTTATCCACAGAAGTTACCAAGCTCTGAGCTTTGTATTTTTCCCCAGGTACCAGTTTCTGATGGCCATACCGCGCGTATAATCTGCGCATGCAACTTCGGGGTCAGGTGCTCGCGGAAGGCGAGAATTATCATGTGTACAATCGCGGTGCTCACAAGCAGCCGATATTCACCTCGGACGAAGATCACGAGCGTTTTTTGCTCCTGCTCTATCTATACAACACGCACGATCACGTCGTGATGCGTGATGTCCTCTCCAAGTATTCCGCGAAGCGATTCAAGGGCCACGGATTTGTAGAAATTTTCAAGCACGAACACAGTGACAAATCACTGGTCGATATCCTTGCATATGCGCTGATGCCCAATCATTTTCATCTAGTCTTGCGTCCCAAAGAAGACAATGGGATCCAACAATTTCTTCAAAAAGTCTGCGGTGCGTACTCGATGTATTTCAACGCAAAATACGATCACACGGGCACTTTATTTCAGGGGAGGTATCATGCCAAGCTTGTCGATAGCGAACCATATTTTCGCTACCTGTTCGCATACGTTCATCTCAACCCGCTCGATCTTCTGCAATCCGACTGGAAGAAGGCGGGTATTCGATGCGCCAAGAAGGCGAGTTCGTTCCTGACTGATTATCGATTTTCGAGCTTCAAGGATCATATGGACAAACGTCCGGAAGGCGCGATCTTAGCAGATGAACTCCCCGACTTCTTCAGTTCGAAAGACGATATACGTGATCTCATAAAATGTGAATCAGAGCGAGTCCACCAGTCTTACGAAAAATTCGCCAAGCTCTGAGCTTTGTAGTTGTCACACCGAGCGAGGAGCGAAATGAAAATTCGTTTTCATTTCGTCCGAGCAACGGCGGGAAAAAAGATTTGCAACCTTTTATCCCCAGAAAATACAAAGCTCAGAGCTTGGTAACTTATGGGGATAACTTCATGAAGGCGCGTGTGACGGTGGGATAATCCGGGTCACATATGAACAACGCTTTGGGGTCAAGCGTAGATGTAAATGCCTTGGGGTCAGGCATTTCGATTTCAAATGTGCGCAGAGCAGACGCGGCGACCTTCGTCGCCGCGTCGCTCATTGTGCTTCTCGCATTCTTCATCAATCCGGTTTTCGCGCATGCGCAAGATGGTCAGAGTCAGCTCACATGGGGCGACGCGACGTATGATTACTTCACGGGAGATCTGCTCTCAAGTGATCAAATAAGTATGCAAGACGGCGGCACCTATGCGGTGCCGATCGGTGTATCGAAAGGTGCACTTGTGCAGATCCAAAACATACAAAATGGTGAGGTCAGTCAATATCCGAGTGCGGGGTATGGTCCGCTCTATTTCTTGCCGGATCCAGCACATTCTACAGAACGTGATTTGATAACAAACATTGGTGGCTATAGTGGAACCAGCACACTTGCATGGGAGAAGCCTGGCACGTACGAACTTGATGTCTATAAAATACAATTTTCAGTTGGGGACAATGTGCCATATTGGGAAGGCATCGTGCATTTCTTTGTCGGGATGCCCGCCTATGCCCAGGTCGCAGATCCGCCCTACCAGACGATCCGCTTTACGATCGTTGATGAGAACATGGTGCCGAAAGAATCGAATGTACTTTTCATTCCCGGCACTGAATCGAGCCGACTCTACCAAAACACTACATCAGGAGAACAAAAGATTTGGGAGCCGGCGCTCCTCGGTCAACCCGGCGTGGAAGCGCTCGACCTTAATCCCGATGGTACGAGCATCACGCCGACATATACCAAAGCGAACGGCGCACTCGATACGATCGCCCAAGGGCCATGGGGCATATCTATTCCGTTCGTGACTGAAGATATTTATAAGACGTTCCTCCAGCAACTCGCGCAGTTGAAAGCGAGCAGCACGATCGCCGATTATCTCGTCTTCCCATACGACTGGCGCATGAGCCCGGAAGACGTCGTCAATAACGGTACTGCTTATGATGACGGCATACATCATCTCGATACTGAGCTCGTCGCACTTGCCGCGACATCACGAACCGGCAAGGTCACTATCGTCGCACACTCCAACGGCGGGCTCGTTGCAAAGGCGTTGATGAACAAGCTTGTACAAGAAGGCAAGGGGAATTTGGTTGATAAGATAATCCTTGTTGCTGTGCCACAAGATGGTACGCCGGCAGCAATCTCGGTACTTCTCCATGGTGATCAGACCGGCATCCCACCATACGTTGTGTCGCAAGCGACCGCCCGCGGTCTGGGGCAATACATGCCCGATGCCTATGACCTTCTTCCGTCGGCGGCCTATTTCTCGCGAGTATCAACGCCGGTCGTTGATCTCACGAATGCACCAGGGCTTCGCTCGACGGCAGGATTCGCAAGCAAGACCATTATGAACATTGGCAACCTGCAAAAGTTTCTGACCGGTGCCGGCGGTCGCACGCAGCCTGATCCATCTAATGTCGAAATACCGGAAGTGCTCTCAAAAACGATCCTTGCGGGGGCAACCTCGCTCCACAACGACCTTGACTCGTGGCAGCCGCCTGCGGGCGTACAAGTCATCCAAATCGCTGGTTGGGGCGTTGACACGGCCTCCGGCGTCGTCTATACGGAATCCAATGAGCCGGACTGCACCTATGCCATCACCTGCACGACAGCGACCACCACGCGCCATATGGTGAGCCTTACCGAAGATGGAGATGGCACAGTGGTAACACCGAGTGCCGTGGCAACTACTAGCTGGCAATCATATTATGTAGATCTCAGATCTTACAACGATGCATTTAAGACTAATTTTAGTCACGCCGATATAACGGAGATACCAAACGTTCAAAATCTCCTACAATTACTACTCGCCTCAAGTTCTCCAGAGGTATTACCAACTTACGTTACATCGATCGAACCCGTTGCATCCTCAAATGAGGAAAGTCTTCGGCTCCGAGTTCTTTCGCCGGTGACATTAGATGCTTTCGACAGCTCAGGAAACCACACTGGCATTGTGCCGGGGCAAAATCCGAATGCGGAAGTTCTTGTAGTGGACGAGCAGATCCCAGGAAGCTATTACCAGCGATACGGCGAAGGACAATATATCGGGCTTCCAGCGAGTGGTACCTATAACGTAAAACTGCATGGCACTGGGACGGGGACATTTACTTTTGAAATTACACCAGTCTCGGAAGATACCGCAGGTACCCCAATAAGTTTTAGCGGGATTCCGGTAACGGCCTCGAGCACAGTTGCTATAAATGTGAATGGTGCGAATCCTGCATCGACCTCACTCGTCGTCGATGAGAATGGAGATGGTAAGACCGACATAACGATCGCGTCGTCGACACAAGCTGCCGATCCGCTTGCATATACAAAGATTATGTTCACGAGCATCCTTGGAATGGATATCGGGCCGATCGTAAAGATCCCACTCGAAGCGAAGATCGTGAATGCTGGCTATCTTATCGCACGAAGTACTCTGTGGGACAACGACGATGGGGACGCAAAAGATACGAATACCAAAGACATTTTAAAAGTTCGCGTTTTAAGAAAACTGAATCTGATCGAAACATATGTTGAGAATGAAGTTACCAAACCAAAACCGAAGCTCCTGAAGGCAGAACAAATATCTCTCGCACAGGGAACTCAAATTCTTGATATGATTGAAGAGTTGAAGACATTGGTAAATGCAAAGTTATGAATCACAAAGTAGTCGCAGTAATTCTATTTGCACTATCTCTCCTCGCAATTTTATTTGGCTATTTTCTTCTTAGTCCATGGTTGATAGGATTGTGTCCTATAGATTCTTACTGCCTAGATGATTCGTTAAATTTTGGGATAGGTTACCCTCTCTATCTCAGTATTCGTATACTTCCTCTCATTTTTTTTACCCTGATATTCGTGCGTAAAGAAGTATTTAGTACATGGTGGAAAATTATCACCCCGCTTTCAATTCTGCTTCTGTTTATCATCATCTCTACACCATATGAATATCATGGATGGATACAGCTTTGGCCCGATCGAACGGCCATGACCCACTTAATGGTTTACGTGTTCGTTATCGTAAGTATCATCGTCATTCTCTGGAAATACTGGCGACTGTCACGTATCCCAAAAACAAAACCGGCACAGCGCGGATAGCCCGCTTTTCCAATACGCATTACGGTATACAATAGGGGAACATGCAACAGTCGCCGACGGGATCGTTTCTTAAATTTACGTTCGGGTTCGTCACGTTTCTCGTGTTGAGCTTCGGCCTCACGCTCGCCGTCAGTAGTTACACCAAGACCCAAGGTTCCCAGCAAGCCGCCGCCGCGGCGATCGCGCTCATGTTGAAATAGTATAAAAGTTCGAGCGCCGGAATCCTTCGGGATCCCGGCGCTCTGTGAGTGTCAGATCGTGACACCATAGGCGGTCGCGATCTCTCGCATGTCCGAGACGATGGCAGGATCGATGAATTCTGCGGGGACGTTCGGAAGGATGAATTCCTTCTCATCGCCCGCGAGCACGTTAACGACCGCAGCCTCGACGTGCCCACCGAATCGTCGCCGGACATCTTTGCAAAAGACAATTTCCGGCAGCGCCAGTTCATATGCCTCTTGCCGCTCTTGCTCGATGGTCTTCGGGTCGGCCCTCGACCTTTCCCATAGGTCGAAAATCGTCTTCGGGTTTAGACCCCTCCACGCCTCACACCTGAAGGCGCGGATGACATCGTCCACGGCCCTGTGTCCCATTGGTTCTCTCCAGATCGCGGCATTCGTTAGCCGCGAAATACTTTATCATATTGATTGATAATGTCAAATTGACGTATCCTCACAAAACTGTACTATGCCCCGCATAAGGCCAGAGAAAGCGAGCTTCCCGGTGGGAGTCAGACTTGCTTGAGGTCGAACGATCCAGGATTTGATCCTGCGTCTCTCGAAGCCTTTGCAGATTAAAAGTGTTTCCGTTTGTTCATTGTGCATATATGGCAAAAACGAGAGAGCAGAAGAAGGAGATAGTGGAAAAGATCGAAGGTGCCATCAAAGGTGCCGCTTCGTCGGTCTTCGTCCACTTCAAAGGAGTGACGGTCGCGCAGGAATCGAAACTGCGCCGCGCATTCCGCGCCGACGGCCTTGGGTATACCGTCGCGAAGAAGACCTTGATGCGCCGCGCACTCGACAACCTCGGCCACGAACATCAGAACGTGCCGATGGATGGGGAAGTCGCTGTCGCATACAACATGGGGAGCAATGATCCGACGCTTCCAGCCAACCGCATTCACAGCTTCGGTAAAGAATGGGGTCCGGAGAAGCTCGTCATCTTGGGCGGCATTTTCGACGGCAAGTTCGTCGATGCGGCCGCTATGCAGGAGATCGCGACGATCCCGTCGCTCATGGTCTTGCGGGGCAAGTTGGTGAACCTCATCAACTCGCCGCTGAGCCGGCTCGCGATGGTGTTCGACCAGCACGCGCAAAAGATGAGTTCCTAATTATAAAAGAGCTTTTGGCTTTCCTATAAGCTAGAAGCTAATCACTAGAAGCTAATTAATCTTATGTCAGACGAAACAATAACGGTAGAAGGAGCAGAGGCGGACGTCGTTGTCCCTTCGCACTTCAAGGCCCTCGTCGAGGGAATGGAGAAGCTCACGATCTTGGAGGCGAATGAACTCGTGAAGTTGCTTGAGAAGAAGTGGGGAGTCTCCGCAGCCGCGGTCGCGGTCGCCGGACCGGCTGCTGCAGGTGCGGCAGATGCTGATGAGAAGGCGGAATTCGATGTTGAACTCACCGCGATGGGCGAACAGAAGATCGCCGTCATCAAAGTCGTGAAGGAGATCTTGGCGCTCGGCCTTGCCGAAGCAAAGACGCTCGTCGAATCAGCTCCGGCTATGCTCAAACAAGCGGTCAAGAAGGAGGACGCCGAAATTTGGAAGAAGAAAATAGAAGAGGCTGGTGGTAAAGTGACGTTGAAATAATCCAACGAGCGATGATGAGAAAAGTGCCGTAACAGGTCCAATGCTCATTAACGTGCCGGACGCAGTAGCGTCCGGCCTGGAGGAAAATCGCGGTCAAATAAGCCAAAAATACAAAGCTCAGAGCTTTGTAGATATCCACAGAGATCGCCCCGATGCACCCGCGTCGGGGCGGTTTCTATTGACGTCCGACACGTGATATTATCCGCTTATGAAAAGCAAGGATTTCCTGAGTGACTTTATTGGCGACCAGCCGCGTGCGCGTCTCCTCCGGATCTTTATTTTTAATGATACTGAATCCCTTACGCTTTCGTTGGCGGCCAAACGTGCCGGCATCACGCCGCAAGCAGCGATTCATGCATTGCGTGAGCTCGAGCATTTAGGGGTCATCACGAAAGGTAAGCAATTGCCGATGCCGGTCTTGCAGAACGGAAAGCTTGTGAAGAAAATTTCCGCGCACAGAGCTGAACCATCGTGGACCGTGAATACCGACTTTGAGCATTTTCGTGCCGTATCAAATTTTGTGCATGAGGCTTCGCCGGCACGGTACGAGACGATCACTACTGCCTTGCGACGCACCGGCAGACTCGGGGTCGTCGTGCTCTCGGGGAATTTTATGGGTGATCCGACGCGGCCGGCCGATCTTTTGCTTGCCGCCGACGGCCTCAGCAAACAACGTCTCGAAACAGCGCTCAAAGGTCTTGAACAAACATTCGGGCGTGAGATCCGCTATGCCGCATTCACGACCCCGGAATTCCGCTATCGCCTCACGGTGCAGGACCGTCTCATCCGCGACACGTTGGATTTTCCGCACCTTGTTCTCTTAGACAGAACGCGCTTGCTCTGAACCTATCCACAGCAAGGTAACGAGCATGGAGAAGATGCTCGTCGAGGTGTTATCATTTTGAGTATATAAGAGGTCGCGAACCTTTAATCACTCATTATTTATTTTATGATAGTTTCTCAATCAGCGGGCGCGGTACAGGGATCTCTGAGCGATCTCTGGTTCGTTGTCCTCCAATACGTGCCGATGATCATCGCCGCGATCATTGTGCTCATCGTCGGATGGATCATCGGCGTCATTCTCTATCGCGTCATTGTCGAGCTCGTGAAGGTCTTACGCATTGACGACGTGATGAAGTCGGCGGGTCTTGATGAAGCAGCCAAAGATCTCGGCTTCAAGCTCAACACCGGACGCTTTCTCGGGACGCTCGTTATGTGGTTCGTCATCCTGGGATTCTTGGGGGCATCGCTTCAGATACTCGGACTCACAACAGTGACCATCGTTCTCGAGCAGGTCGTCCTTCTCTACTTGCCGCACGTGATCATTGCGGTCCTCATTCTGATCCTCGCGGCGGTCGTCGCGGAGATCGTGAAGAAACTTGTTGCGGGCTCGGCGCGCGCAGCAGGAAGCCGCCACGGCAACTTCGCGGGCACGATCGCCAAGTGGGCGATATGGATCTTTGCGATCATGACGGTCATGACCCAGCTTGGCATCGGCGCTGATTTCGTCAACACGCTCTTCACTGGATTCATTATCGCACTTTCAATCGCATTCGGTCTGGCCTTTGGTCTCGGCGGCAAAGACGCCGCCGCACGTACGATCGAACATATTCGTAGTGAAATGTCGCACGACCAGTAATGTACAAATACAGACCTTGGGTACTCCCAAAGTCTGTATTTGTTCCCCCCTTTATTCCTATTACGTATTTTGGGGACGGGGCCCGACCGAAGGTCGGGCCCCGCTTTTTGCCCTCATTTGCTATATAATGAAACCATGCAAGCAGTCATCCTCGCCGCTGGTCGCGGTACGCGAATGGGCGTCCTTACCGACAACATCCCGAAGCCCTTGCTTGAGGTTGCAGGCAAGACGCTCCTCGAACACAAGTTCGATGCCCTGCCGGAAGAGGTCGATGAGGTTGTCCTCGTCGTCGGATACCTCGGCGGAAAGATCCAAGAACGCTTCGGCGGCAGTTATAACGGCAAGCGCATCCTCTATGTCGAACAAGAAGTGCTCGACGGCACCATGGGCGCACTTTCTCGAGTCAAAGGCATTCTCACTGATCGCTTTCTCGTCATGATGGGGGATGATCTCTACGCAAGCGATGACATTGTGCGAGGTATCGCGATGCCCGATTGGGTCATGCTTGTGGAAGAGACTGCTCAGATGAGTGCCGGTGGTCGCATCATAGTGGATGACACCGGTATCATCGTAAACATCGAAGAGGGAGATCATAAGGGGCAGGCGGGACTCGCCAATACGGGCTTGTTCGTTCTCGATACGCGCATATTCCAATATCCAATGGTGCCCAAAACTGCGGGATCAGACGAATTCGGTTTACCACAAACTGCCCTCGCCGCATCAAAAACAGCGGACATTCCTTTCTTGGCGATCAAGTCGACCTTTTGGATCCAGATCACCGACCCGTATGATTTGGTCCGCGCCGATGCCGCGATCAACGCGCGGGATAGGAAATAACTTGTCTCCCATTTTCGGCTCCGATTTTTGGCCAAAAATACAAAGCTCAGAGCTTGGTGATTTGACCGACAGTTCATTTTTTTGCACAATCGCATCCAGAGGCGGGAGGCAACGATGCGACACATCAGCCCGTATGGAAGCCGGATTCGGCGCGGAGCATGCGCTTTACTTGTTATGGCGGACGGTAAAATCCTTCTGCACCTTCGCTCGAAGGATGCATGGATCTACGGAGGCTCCTGGGCGTTCTTTGGAGGCGGAGTTGAACGCAGGGAATCCTCATACCAAGGACTTAGCCGTGAATTAGGGGAGGAGATCGGGAGCCGGGTCTTTCCGGTCCACCGACTGATCGACTCCTCGCGGCATGTGAAGAAGTGCGGACGCGGATTTGTCCGTGTAAACGACGACACATACTATATCGAAGTTGAGTCATGGCGACGATTCCATCTGAAAGAGGGACAGGATATGCGTCTGTTCACCCTCGATGAAGCCTTGCAATTGAAACTGCCACCGCACGAACGGAAAATTATAACCATGCTCCTTCATCGGCGGCAAAGACTGGCCACTTGAAAGCCCTCAAACGTCCCGCGGCAAGACTGCGGGGCGTTCGATTTTAAGCCCTATTCTGGGCAAAACTACAAAGCTCAGAGCTTTGTTGGTATCCCCAGAAGTTACCAAGATCCGACCTTTGTATATTCCGGGGCGGCGATTTGACACAATAGAGCGTCTCGTCTATACTCCCGAGCGTATATGGGAATCAAATTAGCGCGAAAAAGGTGGCAATGGTAGCTGGCTTTCGAGCCGCATCCAGGGCCGCTTCCAAGCGGCTTTTTTCGTACCTTGTATACATGCTCGTTGATAACTGAATAACGACACACAGAACTTCCGAAATCGGCGGTTTTCGTCGACTACGAAAGTTCTAAAAACAAGAATCACCAAGTAGGTGATTCTACTGAATCAAAAACTTCTCATTTTGGTATCGTCTACCGAATGAGAAAAAGGAACATCGTGCAAAGAAATTTGTACGGTGCTTGAAAACAAATAACAAATCGTCGTTCCTCGCTTCGCGAAGACAGCGGTGTCGGATCGAAGTGACACGATGATGTAGAAAATAACTCGACCCCTTAGACAGGGTCGGGTGCCCCGCGAAATCACGAACGTGATCAACGGGGTAAATACGCGGTTCTCAGAATTCCTAGCGGGAGTTCTGAATAAGGGCGTATGGTGGATGCCTTGACTGAAGAAGGCGATGAAAGACGCGGCATAGCGGCGATATGCTTCGGGGAGGTGCTTAGCAACCTTTGATCCGGAGATTTCTGAATGGGGAAACCCCACGGAACGAACTTTCGTGACCTCTCTCTTAAACGCAGAGAGGAGCTTACCCTGGGAAGTGAAACATCTCAGTACCAGGAGGAAAAGAGAACAATAGTTATTCCCTTAGTAGCGGCGAGCGAAACGGGATCAGCCCAAACTCAGCCACAATATATATATGTGAACGCAAGTTCATGTATAGATATTGGGGATGGGGGTCATAAGACTACAGCGCTAGTAATAGGTAGAGTCAAAAATTGCTTAGTTAGTGGAACGCACTGGGAAGTGCGACCCCAGAGGGTAATAGTCCCGTACACGAA
>PLSR01000019.1 GCA_003164215.1 Candidatus Kaiserbacteria bacterium
GTAGTTGGGAGCTAAGTCAGCTCGGTGAGGAGATCTTCGAGATCCAAGGGTGCCGTGATCATTTCGACCATGCCGTCGTTGCCGACTTTCCACGTATCGCGCGGCCGGTCCGCATAGAGCTCGACGCCGATCGAATCCGGATCATTGAGATAGATCGCCTCCGATACGCCATGGTCTGCCGTGCCCGTGAGCGGATACCCGGCATCAATGAGCCGCTTCAAGACGAGCGCCAATTCTTTGCGCGTCGGGAAAAGTATCGCGAAGTGATACAAGCCCGAATGCCCCTGCGCCGGAGGCGTCGCGCCCTTCCCCGCCCAGGTATTGAGACCGATGTGATGATGATACCCGCCGGCGGAAAGGAACACCGCCGAATCTCCGTAGCGCGCCGTGACCTCGAAGCCGAGGATGTCGCGGTAGAACGCGAGCGAGCGCTCAAGGTCCGCGACCGTGAGATGCACATGGCCGATCGTCGTTTCAGGATGTGCTTTCATATCAATCCTCTCGCTCTAAAACTGGAAAATATTTCTCGACGAGCGCCTCGTATTCCTCATACACCTCGGGCGATATATTCCACTCTGCTAACGACATCAAGGGTTCGAAGACGAGTCCGCGCTTGGGCTGGCTGAAGTTCTTGAAGTAGGGCGGTCGGCAGATGCGGAAGTACGGCTTCTCGACGGAATTGATGAACACAATGAGCGCATTCCAATACTGCTCGACGCGCTCGAGCCGTTCGATCGTCTCATCATGCGGCGAATCAGTCGGATCGCGGCGGAATTTCACCTCCACCAAGGACGGCGTCCCCGCCGTATCAATGACCACGAAATCCGGAATGGCCCGCAGACGCTCTCCCACTTCGCTCGTGCGATCAAAAGCTCCCTCGATCTGCGTGAGGTTCTGCAAGACCGCCTCATACCCAAAGCGATACACCATATTCCCCGACCGTTTGAGCATCTCATCCACCAGCGTCTCCGCCATCCTCCCCTTCAACATATTCTCCGCCCAGTTTTGTTCCTGCATATCCCCATAGTACCATCCCGACTTATCCCCAGAAGTTACCAAGCTCTGAGCTTGGTAACTGGCTTGCGCGATATAGCAATACTGCTATACTACAAAGAGGTCGGATTACAAGCTTCAATCGCATATTGGGGTCATATGCAGCTATATATGTTCGCCGACACAAGGGAATACCTTAATTCCCTTCAGGACTCGGCGCGTTCACAGGTAATGGAAGACATGCATCTGCTCGCTGTCACTGACGACAGAGCGGTGCGGACGAAACAACTGAAAGGTCAGATCCGAGAACTTATCGTCGGCGATCATCGACTCACCTACTTCAAAATCTTCGACACCTTGTATTTCGTCCGAGGATTCAGAAAGCAGAGCAGAAAGACGCCACCAGCGGAGATCGAATACGCGGAGAACGTTTACAAAATGGTAAAGCAAACGGTATGAAAAAGAAACAAAAGAAAACATGGAGAAGCATTCCATTCAAAAAAGAGGACATGGTTTTGTATCGCTTCGAGGATGTCATAAAAGAGTCGATGAAAAGTCCGGAATTCCGACGCGAATATACCCAAGCCCTACAGCGTATCAAACTAGCAAAGCAGCTCTATGACATCCGCAAGGCCAAACGAATGACGCAAAAGAACGTCGCCGACAAAGCATCGATGCCGCAATCGGTCATCGCGCGGCTCGAAAGCGGCGAGCACAGCGCCTCCATCGCAACCCTCGGCAAAGTCGCAAGCGCCCTCGGCAAACAGATCGCCCTCGTGGATGCGACGTAGTATTCCCCAGGTAGTACCAAGCTCTGAGCTTTGTATTTAGGCAGTGCGACGCTTCCAACCTAATTCGGTAAGCACCTCGGTGAGCGTGCCTGCTTCTTGTAATTCTTCGAAAAAAAGTTCGACGACCTCGCTAAAGCGGCGCTTCACTTCGGCCATGTTCTTACCGCTCGTCGAAAGATCAAGCGCGGGCGTATAGGCAACGTAGCGCTTGCCATGCTTCGAAATATTGACGGAAAGAGATGTCTTGAGTTCCATACGAAGAATCGTAACAAAGTCTGTGTGGGCCTGCAATGAACCGCCGCTATTCGCCTATTCGCGCGAATTAGACTATAGAGAATTAGAGAAGAGACAGGAGAGAGCGAGTCAGTTTGGGGAGGGAGATGGAGCCGGAGATCCGGTAGAACATATTGAGGCTGCGCTGATCTCGCTCGAGAATAGCGGCCGATGTGAGGATCGTGAGATGTTTTGAGGTCGCCCTGAAGGAAAGTTTGATCTCGTGTGCGATATCCCCCACCGACGCTTCCTTGTGCCCTTTCAGAAATCGCACGATCGCGATCCGGCGCCTGTTGGCGAGCGCCTTGAATATCCGCTCCGTCGCGGAGAGATCTTTCGCACTATTGACCCCGTACATGACCCCATTCATGCCTCACTATTCTACCACCGCGCGGCATGCACGCGGCCTGCATACCATTCGTGTGTTCAACTATTCGCCTATTCGCTTATTCGCGCGAATTAGACCTCAGAAAAAATAGGGACAAGAAAGTACGAGACCGACTGGTACTATTCGCTTATCGCGCGCGACCTACATTTCTCGATCACGACGTGATCTTAGAAATGGGAAGTGCCCTTACATACTATTCGCCTATTCGCGCGAATTAGACTATAGAGAAATTAGGAAAGGAAGGACGGACGGAAGGGACGGGGCGAGGTGAATGGATGGTTCTCCTGCATATGCATCTATAGTACCATCCCGACTTATCCCCAGAACCTACCAAGCTCCGAGCTTTGTAATTGTGTAGCTATACCAGAAGTGCATTAAGCTTTTCGCGTATCAACTCCAAATCCCCTACCAGCGGGCTCTTGGGCCACTTCTCGATAAGCGCAGTCATCGTGCGTATGTAGTTCCCGAGGAGATCCTTTTTTGGGGCATTGAATCGCGTGAATATCTCTTCCCCGTTCGTCTCAAAATCAGTGAGAATTTCAGACGTGTTACTGATGACATCAGCGGATTTCAGGAGAACTGAGTTATTCGAGAATGTCTTGATATGTTCAAGAGCTTCTTGCTTGCGGTCCGCCCAGGGGAGATCCCTTTTCGTCTCGGTGACACTTCCGACGAGCAGCGCGACCTCCGCGCCAAAACGTTCTTCTATCATTTCCCGCGTGACCTTTTTCGCCGGAATACTATCCTCCATCGTATCGTGCAGTATTCCAGCAACAATGGTATCTTCATCCGCCCCCGCCCGAGCCAGAATGAGGCCGACAGTCAGTGGATGCGTGATGTACGGGATGTCTTTACCTTTTCGCTTCTGTTTCTGATACACCTCGTGCGTCTTCATCGAGAATCGTACGGCCTTCTGAATCGCGATTGAATAGATCATACCGTTGGGTCCATTGTAGCCGACTGCGGTCTCATTCATACATTCAGCAATGATCTCGGCGCACAGCTCATCGGTAATGTACTTTCTCGCAGAAAACGGCACTTCCCCATCACCTTCTGTGAACGGATCTTCACCGAACATCGACCATAGCGCACTAAGCTTTTCGGGCGTTATATCCGGTCCATACATCTCCTTTAGGCTATTTCGCGTTATCCGTTTGCACGCCTCGATCGCTTCCGGCAAGCTTTCATACGAACCCCCCTCGTAGCGTTCACTCTCGTCCATGTAGTGATAGTTATCGTCTACAAAGACCCTATACTTCTTATTCGTTGTCATATTGCATTGTCTGTTTAATCTTTTAACGACTCTTAGACGTGCCGTTGCGACTACAACAAACAAAAGCGGCTAAGAGAATTAGTCCAGCTCGATCGCTGAACGAAATCTCCCAACCGCTTTAGTGGTCAGTCATCTATCTCATGTGGCTCCTCGCAGATTTCCCAAGTTGCCTACCCTTTCGGGAGAGATAAACGGTTCGCAGACTGGCGAACTCAGTGGTAAGTAATCAAAGAACTACTCTTATAGTATAGCACGATTTTCCCCTTCCCGCCATCCTCCCGTTCAACATATTTTCAGCGTAATGATTTTTGTTCATACGGTAATATTACAATTTGATTCCTTATCACGGAGGTTGCGGCTATAATGTGCCCATGAGTGATTTCAGCATCTACTGCGACGAAAGCAATCATCTGGAAAGGGATGGTATATCTGCTATGGTTTTAGGGGCTGTATATGGACCTTCTGAAAAGATTAAGGCCGCAAATAAGCGCATACGGGAAATAAAGGAAAAGCACAAAATCGGCCCAACCACTGAAGTGAAATGGACAAAAGTTGCACCTAACAAGATAGCTTTTTATCTCGATGTAATCGACTATTTCTTTGATAATGACGACCTTCACTTTCGAGCATTGATCGTAAACAAAGACAATCTTGATCATGAAAAATATAACCAAACGCACGATGAGTTTTACTACAAAATGTACTTCGAGCTTCTAAGCAAGATTCTTGATCCTCAACAGAAGTATTACATTTATCTTGATATAAAAGACACACGAGGGAGTCGGAAAGTAAAAAAACTGAGAGACGTGCTGAGTAATAACATGTATGACTTCGGCGGAAATATCATCAAACGAATTCAGCAGGTACGGTCGAATGAAATTGAGATTTTGCAACTCACCGATCTGCTTATAGGCGCGATGCAATTCTTAAATCGATCAGACGTTAAAAGCGAAGCTAAAAAAACAATAGTCGAAAGAATGAAGGCACGATCCGGTTATGATCTCTCAAAGTCTACTCTCGTGCGGGAACCAAAGACAAACATTTTTTACTGGGGAGTATATAACCATGCGTAATGTTTATGAGTTCCCCCCTCCCGGATTGGCTTGATCCTCTTGTGTGCCTTACAGATTTTGACGGAGACCCGAAGGCATATATAGAACACCTCTATACTCTATTCGTGAGGGATTTTATTACTACCAGGCCACAGTTTAAGGATGCCCCGGTGTTGTTCGACCGTATAATTGAAAGCGGAAAACCAAGAACGTTCACACACATCACTACTGAGGAGGACAGGGCGACCGGCGATAGAGTACTATCACTGCGAAGATGCGAACGTATCGGTTGGATAAAGGCAATCATCGAACACGTCAATGATCCTGCTATTCTTTTTTGGGAGAAGGAACACTTTGCTCCACAAAGAAAAGCCAACCGACTCTACTTCTTTCTAGAGTGTGACAATTTTTTGGTAATTATTGAAGAGAAAAAGAGCGGACACTTTATGATAACGGCAATCTACGTCGACAATCCTAATCAGAAAAGAAAGCACTTAAAGGCTTACGAGGAGTATAGAAAAATCCAAGGATCATAGCCAAAAGGCAAGAAACCGCCAAGATAGGCGGTTTCAAGAACTCTTTTTACACTAGGTAAATGAGATAACCGAAGTATAGGCCATTTAGGGTTAAATTTCAATGAACTGTGGATAAGTATGTGCTTATCAAAAGTCGCTCTAAAAGGTGGTAGTTTCATCAATTTCTTTCATTATGCGAACCGTTTCGGATAGTGCGACGATCATTTTTTGATAGTGTTCTATATCTTCATTGGAAAGTGTCCTCCCCTTTCGATCTTTAAGCCACTTCTGTGCTGGTTGATAGCCACCGATATAAAAATTGTATGCAATGGCAGGCACGTTGCCGAAAAATTGTTCTTTGTTGATATAGACATTTCCGTCTTTGTATTCGATTTTTTCTACCATATTGGAGCCGTCGATCGGATAAGTCGTGATGAACTGATTAACCTTTGGTGATTCGAGAAGATGTAGAGTACGTAATTCCCGGCCGAGTGTGACGAACCTCTCAAACTGCGTCTTATCAGTTGGATATGGAACGCGCGGAAAATCTACACGCAAAAACTCTTTGTACTTCTCCCGATATTCAGGAGAATGTAGGAAAGCATAAATATAATAAAGAATGTCCTCCGCATTAACTTTTCCAACAATTTCTTGAATACTTTCGACGATCGATTGCCTGAGATTCAATGTGCGAGTTCCATCCTCGTTAAAACAATACAATGGAAAAACAACCCCACCTCCTCTCCGAAATATATTTAGATCGACGAGACTTTTGGAAATGAACAAAACATCCCAATTTGGTCCTCCAGCAGCAACTGATTGACGTCCAATAATTAGAGCGACATTATCTCCCCTTACCATGTGTCGCATCACTCTATTTTGCCATTCCTGCACAAGATATTGCTGATAATAAACTTGGCGATTATCAAATGGCCTTGCAAGGAAATTATTGATGAGATCTGATTGATAAGTGAACCTTTCTTTAAATTCCTTAATTACAAACTTCCTAAAATCTTTAATCGAAAAAACTTTTTTAACCTCATCGACTGAGGTATTTGGATCATAAAATCTCTTTATTCGTCCTGATAACTCATCGTGGAGCAGATCGGTCGCAAACGCATCACGACCTGTCATAAAACCCAGTGAGTTTTCGAGAAATAGTTCCTTGATCAGGAATCCGCGTTCATAATCTGAATAACCAGTCTGGTCCTTAAGATCAAAAAATATTTGTTTCTTATCAAGTTTAAGTGGCACCCAAGTAATATTTGAAGCATCTAGTGCACTGAATTTTGAAATTCTGCTCCCGTATAAATCTGAGTGTGACACCATGGCAAGATCCGAGGCTTTCTTCTCCCCTGTCTTTATTGCGAGTAATATTGCGACCCCCTGCATGATATCGAAAATATTTTCGTCTTTAGATCCATTTAACGATGTTTCCTGCCTCTTTGCATTGCCATGTAAATCTAAAATGAAAATTTTGTCGAACGTCTTGGCCAAATGCCATCGCATTCCCCTAAATGTTGGTCCATCCAGATAACTATGGTCCGTAATCATAGCAATGACTCCTGAGCCATTTTTTTCTATCATATCCTCAGCTAGCGCTATGAATTTCACATAATCATTTTTCAGCCATATTTTTCTTTCTTTTAGCGGCAATACTCCCCCAGGTTCATAGCGATATTTATTAACAAGAGAATTTGCATATTCGGAGTCATTACTACTTACTCCAGCATATGGTGGGTTACCCATGATAACCATGATGGGTAGTTCGTTTTTGACTTTATTTGCCTGATTAGATTCCTCCGTAATCGCCTTTCCAAAGCCGATATCGAACAGTGTTTTTTGTTCTTCCTCTCCTTTTTCGAGTGAATTTGTGAGATAAATTCCAAGCCGCGCATTTTCGATCTTTGCCCCCGACTCTTGAATTGTCGACGAGAGTTTGAGATGGGCGATGGTGTATGAAGCCATCATCAGCTCGAAGCCATGCAATCGCGGCAAAAGGTCGCTATTAACATATTGGCTCCAGCGGCCCTCTTGGCTCTCAAACGTTTTGCGAATATGGAGTATTACTTCGTTGAGAAATGTGCCGGTGCCCGTTGCGGGGTCAAGAATTTGCACTTTATGCACCTGCTCTTTCTTTTTCTTCCCCTGTTCTTCTCTCGTTATCTCAATCTTGGATGCATCGGCAAGACCTTGCGGAAGATCGAACTCTTTTTTAAGGATGTCATCGACTGCGCGGACGATAAAATGCACAACGGGTAGCGGCGTATAGAAAACGCCCATCTTCTTACGCTCGACAGAATCATATGCCTGCAGGAAGTCTTCGTAGAAATGGATGATTGGGTCGCGACTGCTGTCACGTTCCACTTTGTAGTAATTGTGGACGATTGCCTGCACATCAGCGTGTGTGAATTCTTCGCATAATTCGTTGACGATCATCTCGATGCGCGAATCGAACGACGGCCCCGCGATGTGGTCGAAAAAATGCCGTAGAAATGGGTTAGATGCGGGCACGAGATCGCGCGCCTTTTGGCGTGAGAACGTATCATCGGACTTTTCGTCATAATAACGAGCCGCGAAAAGCCCATAGACGAGCGTCTGTGCATACATATCGGCAAATTTTGCTTTGTCGAGATCGGCGAGCAGGAGTTTCTTGATCACTTCATAGACAGCCAAGAGATTCTCATTTTTTGCGTTGTTTTCGTCTGCGAGAAATTTCTTGATGTTGTCGCGGATGCGGCGTGCTTTGCCCGCCATCACCTTTGCCAAGACTGTGCCTGATTTGATCGGTTCTTTGGATTCTTTGATGAAATCCTTGACGGTGTCTTCAAGGAGTTGGAATGACGATTCAAATGTCGCGATCGTGTCTCCCTGAAGTTTCCCAATGACTATCGGGTCGGCGTACGGCGCGGTGTTCCGATAGAACCGAAATTCAAGACCGTTGGTGAGAATAATATTTGAGTAGCCATAGTACCTATCCATCTGTTCGCTTTTTTCTATATCGTCGAGCACGACATTCACATCCTTTGCTTCGGCATAGGCGATGACAACTTTCCCTTTGAGAAATACGAAATCGGGCGCTCCGTATTCACTGCGCTTCGGTTCGTTGATTACGATGAGTCCAGTGATGCCTTCAAACAGTTCCTTTAGAGCAGGGCGGTACGAATGTTCTCGCGCATGGCCACTCGCATGGGTTTCAATGACCTTGGCTATGAAAGTTCCGACCGGCTTAGGCATTAAGCCGAATCATCCCACAAATCTTCATGTTTGAAAATCTCCCCGGCGTACGGGTACAAAAGTATCAATCCGATGCAGCGAACGCTCTACTGCACGTAGAAATTCGCGCGGACGGTGACGGTCACTTGTTTGTCTATGCTCGACGTATCGTATTGGCCGTAGTCTTCGACGTTGGTGGAATTGGGCGCGAGCACTTGCACGACGCCGGAAGAGGCAGTCTCCAAGGCGCCGACCGTGGATCCCCCGCTCTGTGCGATCGCGCTGGCGCGTGCTTTGGCGTCTTTGATCGCGGCACCGAGTAACGACACGCGCAGTTGCGGAAGCGTCGAGATGTAATATTGCGGCTGCTCGGGAGAAAGGTTCGCACCGTCCGAGAGAAGGGCATCGAGCGCGGTGATGTCGTGCGAAAGCGTGTCGATCTTGTGCACGTCGCTCGTGGAGATCGTGACCGAGTCGTTCACCGAATAGCCGGAGATGGTGCCGTCTTTGGAAGAATAGTTGCCTGATGAGGAAACCGTCGCGCTCGTGATACTGGTCGAGGCGAGCTTTTGGTTGGCCAGGTATTTCGCGATGATGTTCGCATCGCTCACGACTCGTGCCGAGACCGAGGCGACCTCGCCTGGGTAAGCGTTCTCGTTGATATCAATGGTCCACGAAGCGGTGTCGGCGGTCGCGGCAGTCGATGCCGAGCCTGTGACCGAGATCGTATTTCCTTGTCCGCGGGCTGATATCCCCCACCCGACGAACGCAAGACCCGCGAATAATGCGACTCCGAGAAGTACGGCCGGAGCGACGAGGGGCCGATCAAAGAATTTCATGCCGCCAGTATAGCATTGGGTTCTTGTAATTTTCATCGTGGGTACGCTAGAATGTACGTACTACGACGAAAAGGGCTCCGAACGGCTAACTACCTAAGGAGGCCTTTTCTTTTATCACCCCCGGTTGACAGTCACTCCCAGCCTGCTACAATTCTGGTATTACGACGGAAAAGGATCCGAAAGGTGTTGGTGCCTTAGGAGCCTTTTTCATTTATGGCCCCTATGTAAGTTCTGAGATTCTCCAGATTATCGAAATATTCTGAGCCGATTTTCTTATACAAAGAAGATGCCCGCTTCCTGTCGGGAAATAACAGCTTCTTGAACCGCCCTTCTTCAATAAGAAAATCGACTAGATTTTTGTAATCACCATCACCCGACACGAGAACGATCTTCCCGAACGCTTCTCGTTTATATAACCGTTTCATTACCGAAAAGATAATGTCTGAATCGACATTCCCCTTTTTATTACCGATCATCGGTTCGCTATGTTGTCTGAATACCAGAATAAAACCCGCATTCTGGATCTTCTCATATAATTTCTCGGCGCTATCGGTATCTTGAACGTATCCCAAATGATAGAACGCTTTACTAACAGAGTATTTCTCCTTCAAGTAGATTCTGAATCGGTAGAGGTCGATCTCCCAGGGATTAAGATCCCGCTTCGCCGTACCCATATACAAATTTTGCCCATCGATAAAGGCGAAATTACCGACCCCGGTAGTGACCCCCGTCATCGCACTATTGTAACACTGTCGTTATTACATTCTTTCTGGTGCGGGGATGGCGAGGATGGAAAGGCCGTTTTTGAGGGTATGCGAGAGGGCCTCGACGATCGCGACCTTGTGCGGTTCGTCTTTGGACTGATCGAGGATTTGAACTTGTCCGTACCAGCTGTTGAATGCGCTCGCGACCTCGATCAAGTAGGTGGCGAGATGGTGCGGCTCATATTCGCGTGCGGCGCGGGCGACGATCTCCGGGAATCGGGCGAGCAGGCGCATGAGGTCCGTCGGCTCCGTTCCTGCATCGAAAGCGGGTTTGATATTGGCGACGTGTACCCTATCGAGGATCGCATGTGTGCGCGCAAAGGTGTATTGCAGATAGGGTCCTGAATCGCCTTCCATCGAAAGCGCGCGTGCCGGATCGAAGATGATGTCCTTGCCTGCCGCTTGCTTCAGAATCTGATATTTGATCGCAGCAACGGCGATCTCTTGTGCCAACTTCTCGTGATCCTTGGCCCGGCTCTCGGCGGCGCGCGCCTTCGCCGCTTCGGTGAGCTCGGTGAGCAAGGATTCCCCGGTCACGACGTTGCCCTTACGGCTCGACATCTTCCCTTGCGCGAAACGCATCATGCCGTGCGTAACGTGTTCGATCTTCGGTGCGATATCGGGCATGACGAATTCCATCACCTTCTTGATGACCTTAAAATAATCCATCTGCTCGCTCGCAGTGACCGTTATAGAAGTGTCGAAGGTGGCAGTGTCGGCCTTGAGCTTGGCGAGGCCGAGGTCTTTCGTCTCATACGTGGGCAATCCCAGGCCCGTGACGAAAACGCGCGTATGGAGGCCGTACTTCTCGCCGACGAATATAATGGCGCCTTCGCTTGGCGTAAATACTTCCGGGTGTGCGCGGACGATCTCCATGCCGATAGGCGCCGTCTCGCTCTCGAAGAAGTAATAATCGAATTTTGTGCCGAGGACCGTATAGATATCTTCGAAATGTGCGAGTGTGATCTCGCGGCCTTTGGCGTACATCTCATTAACCTCAGGATCGGAGCGATCGTAGACCTTCTTGTTGATCTCGTTGATCGCAACCGCGATCTGGCCATCGGCTTCGTAGCGCGTCGAACCTTCGACATATGCGGAGGATATTTCTTCGATCGTGGGCTCGGTCGTGCCGCGCTCAAGAAGCACATAGAGCGCCTTCGCAACGTGCTGGCCGACATCGCCCTGGTAGTTGGCGCGCAGGACGGAGGCACCCGAGTGTTCGAGCAGACGCGTGATCGATTCGCCGATCGCGTTGCTCATGAGGTGACCGATATGAAATTGCTTGAAGGGATTTGGGTCGGTGTATTCGACCATGATGGTCTTCCCGACGAGCGCATCGCCCGTTCCCCACTTTTCATCCGTGCGGGCATGGTCGAGCCGCTCCACGATCGCGGCGGGAGATAATTTGAAATTGATGAAACCCGGGCCGGCGATGTCGACCTTCTCAACACCTTCGATCACACCGAGCGAGGCAACGATCGCTTCTGCAAGCTCACGGGGATTCTTGCCCGATTGCTTCGCGAATTTCAAGGCGACGCCGGTCGCGTAGTCACCATGTGAGAGCTCGGCCGAGTGTTCGAGCGTTATGGTGCCTGACGTGACGCCCAGCTCAGTAAGCGCCCGTTCGACGGCTTTTTCAATGCATCCCCGTACATCCATGAACGGCATTGTAGCAGGGAGTTATCCCCTTTGCTTGTGGCTTGACGGTGCGGGATACGGGCGTATGGTGGGAGTAGGAACGAAGGCATTGCGTCTTCTGTCCATTTACATCGACTAAGCGTCGATGTACTGGGGCTTACTAAATTCATCTTTGATGAATTTAGTAAGCCCTTTTCCATTTGGATTAAAACAAAAAGCGCCCGATGGGCGTCTTTTCTTTTTTGTTTGCGTTTGGAAATTATTCCGTATCTATCCCCATCGATCTTGCCGTACCCGCAATGATGCGCTTGGCGTGATCGAGGTCGTTGGCGTTGAGGTCCTCCATCTTTTCTTTGGCGACATTCTCAAGCTGGGCCTTGGTCATTTTGGCGACTTTGTTCTGCGCCTTCTCGGAACCCTTCTCCTTGCCGACGGCTTTGAGAATGAGGCGAGAGGCCGGCGGCTTCTTGACGATGAAATCGAAGGTGCGGTCGGAGTAGACCTTCATAACGACCGGCAGGATCGAGCCCATCAAGGGGCGCGTCTGGTTGTTGAATTGATTGACGAATTCGCCGATATTCACGCCCGCAGGGCCCAGCGCAGTGCCCACCGGCGGAGCTGGCGTCGCTTTGCCGGCTTCGATCTGCAATTTGATGATCTTTGTTACTTGTTTAGCCATGTGGGGAGACTATACCCTTTTACTCGCCAGAATTCAAGCTCCGCGCCATTTGGCGGTCCAGGGAACCTTTCGCGAGAGCCGGCGGCTACGAAAGCAGCAGCCAGAGCGCGAAGATCGCGAGCACAATACCGATGATCTGCCGAGGCGAAAGCACTTCGTGGAAAACGACAAGGCCGAGGAAGAGCGTCGTCGAAACGGCGACAAGATCCCAGGCGATGCCGATCGTTGAGAGTTGATCGCGGTACAAAAGTGCCGGAAGCCAGATGAGCGATGAGACGGCGTACGCGAGAACGGCTAAAGCAGCCATCGTCCACGTCGGTGCGAGTCCCCAGAGTTTCGAAAGATATTCGCCGAGCGCTTGGAAAACGCCCGACGCCAGGAGTGCCGCGATCGCCCCGCCAAGTCCTACCATGCGGGATATCGTAGCATGAGAATAAACAAAGGTCGGTCCTTTGTACGAAACAAAGAACCGACCTTTGTACGATTTATTTTAAATTTATACGCGCTGGACCTGATCGGCTTCGAGCTCGACCGGCGTCTCGCGGCCGAACATCGGTACGAGCACTTTGACCTTGCCGCGCTCTTCGTCGATCTCCCCTACCTTGCCTTCGAGATCCTTAAACGGTCCGTCGATGATGATGACTGCATCGTCCAAAGCGAGATCGATAGCGTGGCGTACGACGTCGCCGCCGACGCGCTTCAAGATCTTGTCCACTTCGTCCTGTTCAAGCGGAACCGCCTGATTGGCCGTACCGACGAAGCCGGTGACCTGCGGTGTGTTGCGGACGACGCTCCAGGCGTCATCGGTCGCGATCATGTCGACGAGGACGTAGCCCGGGAAGGTCTTTTCCTTCATTTCGGTACGGCGGCCGTTCTTGATCTTGATCTTCTTTTCGGTCGGGACGACGACGTTGAAGATCTGCTCGCTCATACCGAACGATTCGATGCGCGTCTTCAAGTTGCGGGCGACCGCGTCCTCATAGCCCGAGTAGGTGTGGATCGCGTACCACTTGCGCTCCCCTCCGTGTGTTTGTTTTGCCATATTATTTTGTGGGGGTCTTAACGGGCGTCGGTGTGGTCGGTGTGACCTGTGTGGTGAACGGCAAGGTCGGCGCGGTATTCGTAGTGGCCGGCGTCGGCGTGGTCTGCGCCTGTTGCGCCGGGGTGACCGGAATCGTTTGTGCGCTCGGAGCGGAGACCGGAAGATTCGTCACCAACTGCGAAAGTCCTGTGGTGAAAAGAAAGTCGAAGAACCCCAGGTAAGCGGCGGTGCCGAGTGAAATGCCGGCGACCAAGAGCGTGTAGACGATCGTCTGCGTCTGCGTCGGCCACGCGACGTGCCGTAATTCGGCGCGCGTGTCCTTCAAATATTGCATGAGGCCTCCCATAATGTTTCTTTTATTTTAGCGCCAATTTAGGCATTTTTAAAACCCCTCGCGGGGCTTAAAGAAATAGTAATCCAATTTCGGAGGAAGTCAAGGGCGCGGCACCCGCCCCTGGGGCGGGTGCCGCACTCACATTCACTATCGAATTTCGTACGTCACCGAAACGTCCGAGGTGATCGTGTTCTGGCCAACCGGGATCTGCGGCGCGACGGCAGCCGCACTCTCGGCGCCGCCGCTTTCCGCCGCGTACATCGGCATCGGTACGACGCCACCCGAATTTTCGCTGAAGCCAGTGACGCGAATGAGCGAAACTCCTAAAGCCCCCGCGAGTTCCTTCGCTTTCGATTGCGCATCTGCAATCGCCTTGTCGCGCGCCTGCGCATCAAGCGCATCCTGACTCGCGACGGTGAAGGTAAGGCCGCTTACATCTGAGACGCCGCGTGATCCGACTCCCGCGAGCAGATCGCCTGCCTTGGTGATGTCGGTCACTTTTACGCTCACCGTCTGCGTGACCTCATAGCCGCTGATGGTCTGCTTCTGCGGCGGGCAGTAACCATTATTGGCACAGATCTGTGAACTGTATTCATACTGCGGATTGACGTTGTAGTCGGTCGTCTGAATGTCGGTATCGGCGATGCCCTGGGATTTTAGATAATCGATGACCGCGTTGCCGGCGGTCGTCGCCTTCGTTTGGGCCGTTGCGACGTCAGCTGCGGTCTCGTCAACCGTGAAGGTGAAGGTCGCAGTGTCGGGAATCGCAGTCACCTTGCCCTCGCCAGTCACGGTAATCGTATCGGCCGGCTGAATGCCCGCCCCGATGTAGTTGTACGAGCGAAGCTCACTGATCGTGCCCACCAGGAGAAAGAGCGCGAGCATGCCCAAGGCGAGCGCGCCCATTTTGCGCACACTGCGCGAGGCGTTGATAATCTTCTGCACTGATGATTGATCGTCCATATGATTTTCTTTAAAATTTGACCCGTCCGGGACCTTTTACCCTTTAATAATGTAATTGTATCATGCCCTAAACTTGTGCGATCTGAGGGAGATGGGCTCGTCCATCGAGAATCGAGCATGTGATCGCGGAAAGAGATAGAGCGCTATATGATAGATCGCGAACGTGATGAAGAACGCCGCGAAGACGTCGATCGAGTAGTGGAGGTGCCCCAGAAGCACGACGACACCGAAAAATACCGACCAGGCGAGAAAAATGTATCGGAGATATTTCTCGCGCCAGTAGACGAGGGCCATCAGGAAGGGCGAGCCCGTGTGGCCCGAGAAGAAGTAATCATCGCCGAAGAACATGCGTTGCACGGTCGCACCGAAATCTATCCCCGTCTGCGGAGTGAAGGGACCAAGGTGCGTCATAGTGACGAACGCGGCACGGATGACGAAGAAGAGCGCGAGCGAATAGAGCGTGAACGGGATGCGTTTCGGATATGCGAGGATGATGATCGCAATGAACACGATGAGGCAGATCGCGCCGTACACATAGATCCCGTCGACATCGAAGGCCGGTGTATTGGAAAGAATGAGATCGGTAACTGGATTGCTCGCGCGATCAGTCGCGAACACGATCGCGTATGAACTTATGACAAGACTCAGGAGGAACGCGCCCAATGACAGAAAAACTGACAGGAGGTAGCGGGGCTCGGCGTACGCGGCATGATAACGGCGTCTCAGCAATGCAAAAATACCGGTCTTCTCCGGGCGTATCGAGCTACCAACGCCTGCCGGTGGCATACAGGGTCAGTATACTCCCGCACAAGGGGTAAGCCACATACAAACTTCATGATGGTCGTGGTATCGTGGGCGTATGGAAATAAAAAACAAGATCGCGATCGTGACGGGCGCATCCTCCGGCATCGGTCGTGCGCTCTCACATGAGCTTACCAAGCGCGGCGCGACCGTCGTACTTGCGGCGCGCTCCAGCGATACACTTTCCGCGCTCTCGGCGGAACTGCCGGGATCATTTGCGGTACCGACCGATATGACGAAGCTTGCCGATATACAGAATCTCATCGCACAAACGCAAAAGAAATTCGGACGCGTCGATCTTCTCGTCAATAACGCAGGGCAAGGCATGCGATCGGCCGTCGAGGACATCAAGATGGACGATTATCGGGCGATCATGGAGCTCAATGTCTTTGGCATCGTCGAGGCGATGCAGGCTGTCATACCGACGATGCGCGCACAAGGCAGCGGCATGATATTGAACATCAGCTCAATGGTATCGAAGAATTACTATCCCCTGCTTGCCGCGTATTCATCCACCAAATTCGCCCTGAATTCCATTTCGCTCACCGCGCGCCAGGAGCTCGCCGACGACAAAATAATCGTGAGCGTCTTCCATCCCAAAATGACCGCGACCGATTTCGGCAAGAACTCGCGCGGAGAAAAATACTCATCGTCGGCCGGTCGCCCCGGCATGACGGTTGATACTCCTGAAGAAGTCGCGCTACATATCGCGGATCAAATCGAGTCCGAAGACGCGGAGGCGAATATGTAACGAAGGCGGCGGCACTGGGGCGTATCCCATAGGTATGTGTTCGACGGGGTCTTTGCAGCGCGACTGGCGCGAAACAGAGGGATTTTCCAGTAGGAAAATCCCGACCCCGACGAATACATACCTATGGGATACGCCGGCACACCATCCCCATCTCCCCTCTTGACGCGATAGCTGGCAGCATATATCATTCAACTATATGGTTGAACATTGTTCGCCACTCGATTCGATATTTAGTTCGCTCGCTGATCCGACGCGCCGCGACATTCTGCGACGCGTGAGTCGTCACGAGCTCTCCATCAATGAGGTCGCCGCTCCCTACGACCTCACGCTCGCCGCGATCTCCAAGCACCTGATGGTGCTGGAACACGCGAAACTCATCAGTAAGCGTCGCGCCGGCAAGCAACACTTCATAGCGATCTCCCCGCCCGCCTTCAAGCAGGCTTCACAATTCTTACGCCATTATCAGGAAGTGTGGGAAGAGCGTTTGGATCGTTTACAAGATCTTTTAGCAAAAAAATAATATGGATGACGAGAATGTATTGACCATACATCGCACACTCGCTGCCTCGCGTGATCGGGTATGGCGCGCATGCACCGAGCCCTCGACGCTCGCGAAATGGTGGGGCCTGCCAAAAGGTGCCTCGATGCCGGTCGTCGAAGTCGATCTGTGTGTTGGAGGATCATTTCACTTCAAAGTTGATCTACCAGACGGAACTTCGCTCTGGTTCAAAAGCATCTATCGAGAAATCGTTGACGGACAGAAGCTCATACTTGAAAGTCACCTTTCGGACGAGAACGGAAACATCGTCGATACCGCAGATATGCCAGTATCAATGATCACGCTGCTCTTCGAAGATTCGGGCGCTCGAACCGAGCTCACGGTCATTCACGAAGGTATGACTTCTGCGGCGCATCAGATCGATCAATACAAAGAAGGGTGGTCACAATCTCTCGACCGACTTACGGGTAGTCTTATTAATTAGCAATTAACATATGAGCGAAAAAGAATTAACGCTAACTCGCACATACGATGCCCCGATCGAAAAAGTCTGGCAGGCGTGGACGGAACCAAAAAAATTAATGCAGTGGTGGGGGCCGAATGATGTCTCGATCCCGGAGTGCGAAGTTGACCTGCGCGTCGGCGGAATGTTTTACATCGTGATGGAAGCCGGAGAAGCAATGGGTCAATACAAAGGGACGAAGTGGCCAATGCGGGCAGAATTTACTGTGGTCGAGCCTCATACGAAGCTCGCCTATCACGCCAAAGCATGGACCGAAGGGGCATCGAAAGAGGACACCATGATCGATCAGACCACCGAGATAACATTCGCGGAGGAGAACGGCAAAACGAAAGTCGAGGTCAAAGCGGCCATACTTTCTACCGGTCCGATGGCCGGAATGGCCGTCCAAGGTATGGAATATGGTTTCAATCAACAGCTTGATAAGCTCGCTGCATTCATTACAAAGTAATTAATGATAAAAAATATGAATACCTATTTTGTGCTATTTAGGATCCCGACGGAGAGCGTCGATGCGTGGATGAAAAATGTCACGCCGGAAGAACGCAAGAAGCAATCAGACGTCTTCATGCAAGCGTGGCCGTTGTGGATGGAAAAATATAAAGACGCGATCGTTGATAAAGGTTCACCCTTAGGCAAGACGAAGACCGTCACCAAAGACGGCATCAAAGATTCACGCAACGACCTCAATTACTACATGTTGATCAAAGCGGATTCGCACGACGAGGCGGCGAAGGTCATCGCAAAAAATCCGCATATGCAGATCCCGACATCGTACGTGGACGTCATGGAGATCCCGCACGGCGGGATGTAGAGCAATCACAACACGAACGGGATCAACATCTTCGTGCGGCTTTTGTATGCGGGATATTCGTTCGGAAATCGTTCCGCCATATGTCTCTCTTCGATCGGAGCGCTATAGAAAAAGTACGCACAGTAGATGAGGAGCGGGATGAACCAGAGCACGTCGATCGTTATGGTCGATCCGATCGCCGCGAGAATGACGCCCGCGTAGATCGGATGGCGAATGTATGCATACGGCCCTGTGGTCACGAGCTCCGGATGCTCTCGCTGTGTCATCGGCATTCCCCAATTCCTGCCAAGGTATACGCGCGCCCAGATGGCGAGTGCAATGCCCGCAGCGCATAGAATGAGGCCGAACGTGAGAATGAATGGGCCCGACGTGGTCGATCCATAGTGACCGACACCGTTCAGTACGTGTTCCCCTGCATAAAAACGGAAATATATAAAGATGAAAATTGCGACGATCAAGTAACGGATAGCGAGGCTCCGCTGTAACCGCGTGTTGCGGACGCTCTTTTTTGCCGTAAAGGCGGATACGAACCATACGAGTAGAAATACGATCCAGCAATATCCGGTAAGTGCAGCGTAGCTAAACATAGGTGAAATATTGTGACGCGCTTAATGCCACTGGTAGATGTGCGCCGCGATATACATCGTGATCATGCCGATGAAAAATCCTCCGCAAAATATCGCGAAGATGTCGAAGCGAGCGATGTCCCAGAACCACGTTCCGCCAAGTATGATGATCCACGCAATGATAACCGCCGTCACGTAAACCCAGAGCGGCCGTTTCGCAGGCATTTCAAGCATGGCTAAATCGTATCATCGAATTGTGAAAGAAGAGTGAGTGCCGGCGCTACTAGCTAGGCTCTCGCCTCGATCTTGCGTCGGAGCACGATGGTTCCAAAGACGTGGTACACGATCAAGAGAGCAGCACCCGCGAGCATGCCGAGCACGGTCGCAATTTCACTCATGGATACGAGCGGTTGCGCCGGCGCAGTGCCCATGAGCATCGCTTCGATGTATGGAGCGCCGAGTCCGATCGAATGTGCCGCCCAGAGCCCTACTCCGGTGACGACCGCAAAAAGAACGGCATTCTGAAGCATCGACAGGAGTACCAGCTTTTGAAGAGACGCCTTGAGCGGTTTGCCGGACCCTTTCAGTAGTCGCAAACTATATGGCAGAACTGCCGTACTGCCGATCATGCAGGCAACGAACAGTATGCTGAATTCAAACCAGAAGTTGATAGTCATCGTTTAGAGCAGGTGCGCAGCAACGAGCGCGATCCATATCCAGCCGATCGCAATGCAGAGCCGCTGCCACAAGCCGCCGTATGCGCCGAATCTCGGTCTGCCGCCGAAGCCGATGCCGGCAAGCACAAAGCACAGAGCGAACGCGAGACCGGAGAGTATCGAATAGAGCGCCCACCCCCATTGCCCCGATCCGATAACGAGATGCGCGAAGACGAAGAATGCTATGAAGAGTGCGAGAAAGACCGGCAAGGAAGAGAGGTCGTGGAAGATCCCGCTCTTTGTGCGTTTGACGATCACCCCTTTTTCTTTAGGTAGCCCCGTTACGTCAGTAGTGAAAAAGCCTGCGCCAATGAGACCGAGCGCATATATACCGATGAGTACCGGGAACCAGAAGGAACCACCATACGCGACGAGTGCCAAACGCAAACCGAACGCGCACGCAAACATGAGCACGCCGGTTATGAGAAAATTCGCCCGCTGTATCCAGCCGCGCGAACCGATCGCAAGCGCGCTCACGGGTTGGCGCATTGCATCATATCCGGGCCGTAGGAATCCTTCGATAAGAAAAATGATTATAAACAATGGGCCTGCAATCGCACCGCACAGTAGTAGGATTTGCATATTATTTAAAAGACCTCCATTTCAATCCAATATAAATCGCAAAGATGATCGCGAGCGCGGTGCCGATGATGATGGAAATATCCTGGAGGTATGAAGTGAGCGGATAAAGTCCGGTCAAGACCAAAGCGATACGGCCGATGATAACAAGGATGAGGCATGCCATTGAAAGCTTTGCCGCCCACTTCTTCCTAGTGAAAAGAAGCAGCCCGCCGATAGCGTAGAGTCCGCCCACCGCCGCAGCTCCATAGGTGGCACGTGCGACAGTGTTGGTAGAAACGAGACCCAGAAAATTATGCGTGAATCCTGTCGCTACCTCTGCCAGGCCAAAAATGATCATCAGTATCGCGACAAGCGTAATTCCCCACGGACGACTTTGATTTGATGTATCCATAAAATGACTTACCACACGAACGGCACCAAGTGATACGTAACTTTCTTTTGGTATTCTGTATAGCCAACCAAATCTCGAGCGAGTAACTTTTCTTCGTCGAACAATCGCACGACGAATCCTAGCATGATAAGCACCGCAGGGATGAGCGCCCAAAAGGAACCGAGCGCCAAAGCCATGCCGATGAAATACATCGAAGCCCCGGTGTACATCGGGTTCCGTACGATTGCGTAGGGGCCGGTGGAAATCACTTTTTGTTCTTTTATGACCTCCACGGTCGCCGAACCGAATGAGTTCGCTCTAAAGACACGATAGACCATCCACATGCTGAAGAGGATCAGGATGTCTCCGAATATGCTGAGCCACAGCGGTACGCTCGACCAGCCAAAACGATGGTCGAGCCCCGGGAGAATGAACATGGTGATGACAGGAATCATCAAGCACCATACGATGAATTTTTGGAATGGCCGCTGTTCTACAGTCGGTCCGATCTTACTCCTGCTCTCAAGAAGGATCGGGTCTTTCGCTATGTACAGCACGAGAGGAACGCTCGTCAGGATGCCGACCACGAAATACACCCACGCCTGCCAATAGTCGATCGTCCCTGCAGAGAGGAACAGCGCGAGAGCTATCGGGATAAAAGTCGCGACGAACTGCAACCACATTTTTGTCTTGGGGTTCTTCATACCGTAATGGTAGCACTTGACTACTAACTCGATCGGCTCGGGCTCGGCGGCGCGAGTTGTATCTGCCTGGCAAGATCGTAGGCATTAGGAAGATCGCTGTCGTCACTCACGAACACTCGTCCTATAACGAGCACTGAATTGTTCGGCGAAGAGATCTGTTTCATTCCCTGCGGCACGGTTCCTTTCGAGCCGGGGCCACTGATGAGGTAGTCGCCGGCTTTGGTTCCCGTGGTGCGTTTTCCGACGTAGGCGAAATTAGTGCCGTCGGATGGGTCGGTGAACTGCACTGCGTAATATCGGCCGGCCATGTCCGGCACATGCAGGACCTGTGATCCTTTGGAGAGGTCGAGACAACCGACGGTATAGAGCGTGTCGAGATTTGTGCCATAGCTCATGAGCGGTGAACTTCCGGGCGGCAGTGTTACATGGAGCGGGTCGGCAAAGAGCGCTTGCGGCTGTGTATAAAGTGTATTGATCTGAATGGGGCCGTCGCCAAAACCTTTAACGAGCGCCGCTTTCTTGTACACGCCCAAAATGAGGCGCGGCCAAAAGTAGATAAAGAGAAATGTGGCCGTCGGCCATACGATGACTGCCGCCACAGCGAGCGGCATGATCCCGGTAGATAGGTGTTGATAGACCACCCAGGCGAGGAGCATCAGAAGGGCGAATGTAAGCGGGTATGCATATTTCAGAATAAGTTTGTTCATATCAATTTACTTTGACGACCGGCGGCACTTGGTACAAGCCGTTGAGGATTGCCGCACCGGGTATATACACGCGTAGCCAGAGTATGAATCTGCCGGAGGGAGTGGGCAGCCAGTTGGATTCATGACCTGCCGGAGCGGATCTTTGGAGGTAAATGTCAGTCGAGCCGTCGGGATTTTGCACGAGGCCGGAGCGGTCGCCGACGAAGTATCGATCGATCGGATTCTCTACGAAGTCATTTTTTGCATCACTCATCGTCAGCGACCAGAATGCATCGTTGGGCGGCAGACCACCCGACGGGAAGTGCATAATGTAGTTGCCCGCACCTGCGACGCTCGTCGTCCAATACATCGCCTCTTCCGGTACGTTTATGGGGCCGGGAAACAGTCGGTAGCTTGCAGCTCGCAGCAATATGCCGTTGCCGGGCACGCCGAATCCGTACATGGTGCGCCAGCCATTGATCTTCGTTACTTTGGTACGCGCGAGAACTTGGAACGTGATGAACGCCAACACGGCGCCGATAATGATCCCCTGCACAACGCCGGAGGATGAAAGCCATGCGAGGATATTTGTCATGTCTTGAGCATACGGGCCATAATTTATTTCCATCGATACAGGTGCACGGCGATGTACATCGCGAGCATTCCGAGGGCGAAACCTCCACATACTGAGACGACTTTATCAAAGGGTGTCCAGATGATCCCGAACCATGAAAGACCGAGAATGATCGCCCATACAACAGCAACTCCGATCACGTATACATACAGTGGGAGTTTGTTCATGAGAACATCATATCAACCTTGCTATGATGAATCCATGAAGAATTGGTACTCATGGGGCACGCCAACAGGGTTGGGCTTTTGGCTCATCGCCTGCGGGCTGTTCCTCCTACTCCTGCACTACGCCGGGATCTTCCCCTGAGCTATGAACGTGATCGTCTCCTTCTCGCGGCGTGCGTAGGCACGCCGCTCGCGCTCTTCTTCACTTCGTTCTGGGCGGTCGCAGGGAATCGAACCCTGATCGAGAGCTCCACAAGCTCCAGTGTTAACCGTTACACCACGATCGCCATACTGCTGACCTGTGCTTTATAACAAATAAGCAGCTCCTACGCGAGAACTTTTCACTTGCTCGTGACGACGAGTGTCGGCTCCGTCGATACCTCGACCACACTGAAAGTGACGCGTCCGATGAGCTGGCCGTATTGTGTGATGACGTTGACCCGCCAATCCCCTGCCGTCACATTGTCCTTCACCGTATATCCTTCATACCCCGCGCCGCGACCACCGAGGATAGGGAAAGTCAGCGTATCGGTCGTCACCCACTTGCCGCTTTCATTTTGTTGCCATTGATACTCGATCGTCGTCGAGAGATCATTCGGCGCGAAGATCGCGGTGTACACGTAGACTGGGTCCCCCGGCACCTGATGGAAGACGTCGTTATAGTTCAGGTATGCCTCGTACCACGGGAGAACTTCACCCGTGAGCTGATAGGTGCCGTCGGATTGATGGATCACGCTGTGGTAGACGCCCGCATCTTTGATCGCGAGCGGCAGCGGCGGAATGAGATTGCCGAAGTAGAGCACGTTGAACACGATGTAAATGATCGCTATAGAGCGTGCGACGCGCGTGCGATTCTTCTTCACGATCTCAGGCACGAGCCGATAGAGCCCCATCAATAATATGGTGATGACAGCCAAACTGACCCCGCCGCTGATGAGGAACATCTGCGGACCGATCTGGTGAAAGGCGACCGGCAGGTAGAAGATGAGGAACGAAAAGAGCGAGCCAAAGTAGAGCGAGATCTGGAACGGAAAATGCGAATAGAAACGCATGAAGCGTTCATTGCCCAAGAGGAGCGCCGCGAGCGCAATGACGAAGATCCAGCTCGTCGCCAGAGACGCGCTACGGCTATAGAGCGAAAGATAGCCGCTAAAGAGGCCGCCGAACGCGAACTGCATGAAGATCGATATCACGGGGGCAAAGCGTACTATCTTGAGATTTTTTACGCGCCCTGCCATGATGAGATTGATGGCAACGATGCCAAAGGCGCAGATGAGCAAATAAAATAAGAGGAGCAGATTAGTGCGCAAGAGATCGACGCGCTTCGTCAAAAAAAGATTGTCTGAAAGAAATCCCGCGACGAGCGAGAGCGGCGAGACGTAGTGCTGATACCACAGCACCATTTCCTCAACACTTTTGGGAAAGTACTTGCGGGCCATGGGTGAATAATAGCAGTTGTTTATGAAGATGCGGCCTTAATAACAGAACAGATCGAGAGACATGCTTTCGGTCTGACCGTTTTTGTACAATCTCGCAAATAAAGTTTGAATCTCTCGCTTTGAATACTTCTTCAAAACCGCTATGGAACGTAGACAATAGATTTAATTGCGTAAGGAGTATAGAAATTTCTATCTTTCGCTGACAAATGAGTACCAAGTGTAGCTAATGCTTCATTGAATTGAGTGACATTGCTTGCAATGCAGTGAGCGACATTTTCAAAATCATCTCGAGAAGTCGTGCGAGCAAGAACATCGATTTCAAAGGGCCCATTGCCCACCGGCACAGTTTCGATAGGAGTCTCTGGCTGAGACGAAGTCGGATAATTTGGAATAATATAGTTCGACAAAAGACGCCCATTGTAGTTGAAATCAAAAGACATCGCATCCCCCTCGAGCCAATTCGGGTTAACGTTGAGTACAAGCGATACTCCGCACGAGGATGCATACAGCGTTTCATTTATTTGCTTCGGTTGCGATGAGTTCGACGACTTTACAGTGAACACGAGCACGACCACGATACCAACAACTAATAGCAATATTACTAGTAGCACCCGCGAAATAACCTTAAGGGTTTTCATGAAAACAACTCTATAATGGCACAAAGAAAATTACTACTCGCGGGTTGGGATAAGAAACCGCCCCTGAGAAACTAAAACCTAGGGCCATGACTCTTCTCTGTTGTGCCCGGGAGAGGACTCGAACCTCCACGCCCTTACGGGCTATTCCACCTCAAGGAATAATGTCTACCAATTTCAACACCCGGGCATACTTTTGTCAAGAGCTATAAAAATTGCAGCTAGAGACGCTCCCCTACTATACGCAACATTTCCTCTATTTTCAATCGTTTGCGCGAGAGACAGGGCACTTTCCGCGTGTGGTACATCTTTCGCAGTAGTTTCAATGAATCAGCTTTCGCGTATTTGAGTTGAAAGAACACGCTGGCTTTTCCGCTCCGCGTGATATGTCATCGTATTTTGAGTCGCGCATAAATTTCCCTTCGCAACCAAAGAATATGCGCTTCACTGGCAGAAACAAACGCGGTGTAGAACATAAAACTCGATCGCCATCGGGGATCAAAATATGAGTAGGTTGAACCGTCTCCATCAAAAGAACCCCGAAGAAAATCAAAGAAGTACTCAGCTGGGATATTTACCTTTCCTATGAGTTTCGATTTGTTGGACATTAAACCAATTAGCTCAAGGAATCGATAGAAGAGAACGTCGCTGAATTGCGACACAAAATAATGCTTCGTTTTTGAGAAATTATTCGCTTTTTTGCCAATATGGATGACGATATCGAGAGACTTTTGGAACAGCCGGATCATCTCTAGATCTTTCGAAGTGAAGTTGATATGCCGACCGTCTGGAGAAAGGTTCCCATCAGAAACAATAAGGCCGACCGCATACGCGAAATTCGGCGACCACTGAATATTCACTCTCCCTTTAGGTTTTGGACCCCTGACCCCCATCGCGGATAATTATATCATTCCGCGGCAGGACTATTCGTTTCTAGCTTTAGGCAACTGCCTCTTCTGAAACAACTTCTTCAGTAGGAGTTTCCTCGACGGCAGCATCCGCCGATGCGTGCACGGTGCGTGTACGGCGGAGCATGCGGCGCGCCTCGCGCGCGACCTTCTCACGAATGTAGTAGAGCTTGGCGCGGCGGACGCGGCTACGCTTTATGATCTCGATACTGTCGATCATCGGTGAATACAACGGGAAGATCTTCTCAACGCCCACACCGGAAGCGACGCGGCGTACCGTAAAGGTGCCACCGGCCTCGGTGCCGTGCTTGCGGGCCAAAACGAGTCCTTCAAATGCTTGGAGGCGGTATTTGCCCTTTTCCTCGATCTTCTGCCACACACGGACGGAGTCGCCGGCGCGCAGATCAAGCCCTTTGCGGGCTTCCATGTCGATCGGTGAAGTTGTAACCTTGTTTGTCATACGTGGCGGGCACTATAGCATTGCTTCGTTCGATGGGCAAATCCGGTGCTTCATTTGCGCTACATTTACGCGTTTACTTCGGGAACAAGCAGATCAATGAGCCCCAGAAGGAATGCTTTGGTCTTATCGGGAACAGTTAGCTTTTGTGCGACTTTTCGGGCATCGGAAATATACGTTGTAATGTGATCGAGCACATACGCACGAGCATCGGTCGAGTTAATGATGTCGAGAGCTTCCTGTATTTGTGCCGCAGTCAGCTGGTCCGGCAGTGAATACAATTCCTTCAGTCGCGACTTCTTTTTGCCACTCACATGCGCGTATGCATACAAGAACGGCAACGTGCGCTTGTGCTCACGAATGTCGCTCTGTGGATCCTTGCCGGTCTCCGCCGTCGTGCTCCATACTGAGTGATAGTCATCGGCCATTTGGAACGCCGTGCCGAGTGAGTTGCTGAAGCGGCGCAAATTCGTGAGTTCTTTCGCGTTCTTCCCCGCTGCGATTCCAGCGGCCTCTGCCGCGATTCGAACTAAGGCGCCGGTCTTCTTCCCTGTCATGAGGATATATCGCTCCTCGGAGACGAGCCTTGAGCCGATGGGCGCGGTCGCCATTTCAAAATCTAAATGTTGGCCTTCAATGACTTCGATGAAGGTGTCAGTGAGCGCCTTCGAAAGTTTCGCACCGACCTTGGGCACTAATGCCGCGCGCGCAATACGCTCGGCGACAAGCAGATTCTGTGCGTCGCCCGAGTTGATCGCGTCGTTGATGCCCCACAGTTTCCAGACCGTTGGCTTGCCGCGGCGCGTTTCGTCGCGATCCTCCACATCGTCATGTATCAGCGTAAAATTATGGAAGAGTTCGATCGCGACAGCTGCGTCGAATGCGCGCGCGCGCGCTTTATACGCATCGGCGATGATGAGACACATGCCGGAACGGAATCGTTTTCCGGAATGCCGCCTGACCGGTTTGAGGTGCTCGTCCACATATCCCATGAAATAACCGAGCATGCCGTACATGCGCGCGGTCGGACCTTTTGCGCGTCCGGCGAAGGAATGGGCGATCTCCATATCAATGGCGGCGCTCGCCTTTCGCAATATCACGTCGGATTCTGCAGTAGTTAATTTTTTCATACACCAAATGTTCGCTCGGTCTCTGCGAATTCCGCAAGCACGCGATCAAGGTCAGCTTCGGAGAAATCCGGCCACAGCGTGTCGAGGAAAAAAAGTTCGCTATATGCCGCTTGCCAGAGAAGGAAATTTGAAAGTCGATGCCGGCCGCTCGTGCGAATGATGAGTGCGGGATCGGGCATATCGGCGCTCCAGAGATACTTCGAGAAATTCTCTTCGGTCACCGTCTCTCCCGCGTGAGCCGCGGCAGTTGCCGCGGCGGCGATCTCAGCGCGACTTCCATACGACATACATATCCATAGTGTAATGCCTGTGTTCGTGGCACTCGTCTCCTCAAGCCGTTTGATCGTCCTTTGAAGATCTTCCGGCAACATATCGAGCTTGCCGATGAAACGCACGCGCACGTTATCTTTGGCAAGCTCTTTGAGCGTCCGTTCGGCAGTCTCACGAAAAAGATCCATGAGGTACGAAACCTCTTCCTCCATGCGATTCCAGTTCTCGGTCGAGAATGCGTAGACGACGAGATGTTTGATCTCGCGATCGCGGACCCACCGCACACACTCGATCAAACGATCGGCACCGCGGCGATGACCTTCGAGCGACGGAAGACCTTCGCGCTTCGCCCAGCGACGATTACCGTCGAGAATGATACCGATGCATTCAGGTGCTGACATCTAGACAAGTTAGAAGACAATCTCGAACGAGTCAAACGTTTTTTGTGTCATATCCGAAGGCGGAGCGACATTCCACTGCGCATCAACACGTTCAACATGTGCAAGCAACGGTCCGCGATGCACATATGCGAGCCAGCGTTCGAGATCTTCCTTCGTCCCTTCGCCGTATGCCTCGACGGAATCATCGGCGAGATTGCGCACGTAGCCGACGATACGGCATCGGCGCGCCTTGCGCGTTGTGAAATCACGGAACATCACCATTTGAACGCGACCATAGATGCGGCAGTACAGATGTTCCATATCTATGATTTGTATCATAAACAACACATTTTGGTCAGGCGTATTTTTCTGCTGAAAAATCGCCGCGAAGTCTCCCGGCACGAATCTCTATTTGCCGGCTCGCCTCGTCAGGCTCCGGCTCACAAAATGTGCCCCGCACATTTTGTGCATCCTGTAGGACTCGAACCTACGACCTTCCCCGTGTAAAGGGGTTGCTCTACCAACTGAGCTAAGGATGCATTTATTCAACTCACAAATCGTGCCTCGCACATTTGGTCACGGATATTTTCCTGCTGGAAAATTCCGCGAAGTCTCCCGACATGAATTTCTATTCACCTGGCTCGGCCCGTCGGCCTGCGCCCCACAAATCGTGCCCCGCACGATTTGTGCCTTCGGTAGGAATCGAACCTACATTAAGGCCTTAGAAGAGCCCTGTTCTATCCATTGAACTACGAAGGCGTTCAGTCTCCCTCACCTCTTTCACAAAACACTTCACCAGAGTAGCCGTGCGCGGCGATGTGGTCAATCGATCTCACTGCGACGGGTCAGGTTCCGGCGGAATGGCGCCCGTCTGCAAGCTCTTGAACTTCTCTTGCCGCGCCGCAAAACCATTAAGCGTCGCGTCGAGTTGTGCGCGATCGAGATTTGATCCACCAGAAATAATGGGCGCCGTCGCAGATGTATCAGTATTCGACGACGGTAGCGCGTCGAAAAAAAAGATCGCACCATATATCGCCGCCCCGGCGACGACGACACATGCAGCCAACAGGAGCGAGCGCCAATAGAGATCCGCGAACGCCCGCACGTATTCCGGATCGTACCGATGTTCGAAGGTCGCGCGAAAATGCATGAGCGTGCTTTTGTCGAACGAGATCATGATGATACGTTTGAGGCTGATAATATTTGCACTTGTGCATTCATTTGCCATACAGCACCCGCGCCGGTCGTGCCCGGCGAGGTCTGTGTGTGTGAGAGCCGTATCGCTTGTACCGAAGATGGTATCGGGAGCGACTCAAGAAGCGCGGCGGCTTGCATGGCGGACGCGAATTCCCCCTGCGAGGTCGCAAGAAAACTGAAGCCTTGCGCCGTCGTCTTGCCGTCCACGGACGATATATTCTCCGCCGATGCGTTGCTGATCGTGAGACTGACGCCGGCTTGCGTTCCCGCGGAATCGATCATGTCGGCGAGCGACGCAGGGTCGACGGAGATCAGCGTGTCGAGTTGTGCGCGATCGGTAGCGCTACTTGAAACGATCCCGTGAAGGTACGATGCTTGCACGGATTGCTGCGAACGTTGCTGCGAGGACCGCATATCGGCGGCACGTGCGTTCTCAAGTGCGCCGATCTGATAGGCAAAAAATCCGACGCCCGCCCATGCGAGGACGGCGATTACCGCCAGGAACCATGCAAAGTTTATCGTATTGCGTGACATATCGATCTCAAAATGTTCCCAAAAGGGTGACACTGAAGCGTCCGCCGTCGGTGCCAACGAGAGCACCGACCGGGATCGTGACCGACGCGAAGCGAGGGTCGTTCGACAATGCCCGCTGGTACGCGTTAATTTCGCTATTGGTGTCCGCCGATCCGGAGAGTATGAGGGACGATGGTGTCCCCGCTTGATAGATGATCTGATCGATACGAACTCCCGATGGCCGCAGGGAGAGCGCGTCTGTTATCACATCGGTGGGCGTTGAGCTCGCTTGAGCGATCGGTGCCAGTACCGCAATGAGCGCATTCGCATGGGCGATCGCAGCGCTGTCGCTCGTCTGTTGCGCAGGTGTGATCGGCGTGAGGCCAAGTGCCGCATGTTGCGCGTCCAGAAGCGTTGCAAGATAACTGGGCACGAGAAGTACGAATGTGATGCCTGCACAGACCAAGGCGACGAGGGCGCCGGCGAGAATGTATCGCGCACGTTCATAACGTTCTATATCGCGTCGCATTTCAGTTGGGATCACATTTGCCATAATTTCGTATCAAAGGCCGCGCAGGGCGAGCCCTGCGGCGGTCGCGTATTCGAGCGAAAGATGACTGTCGATTGGCGGAATGTATTCATCGAACGAGAACATGCGGTGCCAGATGTCACCCAGGACCACGTTCGCCTGGACCCGCCCCGCGACATAATCCGCGAGTCCGTAGAGATTTGAACTGCCACCGACCAAAACCACGCGACCGACCGGCGTGACGCGTTCGCCGTGTTCGTTCCGTCGCGTGTCCCAGTAGTTATAGTGACGCAAGATCTCGTCCGCGAGCGCAGAAGCGGTCCCGATGATCGCCTCGACGCCGGTAGTTTTTCCGTTGGTCGGTGCCATGAGACCCTGCTCATTTTTAAATATCTCAATGTCCGCGCCGGAAAGTCCTAATCCCTTCTCGACGGCGCGCGTGATCGCATCACCGCCGATCTCGACGGTCGACGTGAAGATCGGCACCCCGCGTTTAAGGACCGCGAACCCCGAGCGCGCACGTCCGAAATCGACGACGAGCTCCACCGGTTCATCCGGACGTCCGGTCGATACCGCGCGCCCGATCGAGCTCGCTTCAACTTCAAGCGACAGCAATGCGAATCCTGCACGGGTGAACGCCGATGCGTAGCTCTCGCAGAGATCACGTGGGAATACAGTGACACCGATCTCCTGGTTGTTGTCCTCGTTGTTCTCACCGATCGCATCAAAATCATATACAGCAGCGGATGGCGGGATCGGTACACGCCCCTCGAACTCAAATTCGATCAGGCGGAGCGTTTGTTCTCGCGACGTACCATGGGGCACTTGCATACTGAATACGTAGGCAGCTTCTTCCGGGAGCGCGGCATGAACGCTCACGATGCCGACAAGACGCTTTTTTAGTTCAGAAAGAGCGGATACGAACGCATCGGCATTTTGGATGATGCCGTGAACCACGATCCCATCGGGGAGTTTCTGGTCGCCATAAGAATGAATGCGGCACCCGTGCGGATCAGATTCGAGCGCAAGCCATTTGATCGACGTATCAGAAACATCGATCCCGGCGGCGGGTGGTACGAGAAATTGCGGCGTCGGGAATGCACGCGTGATAATGTCCGCGGATGGTCGCGCCTGATCATCCGCCGCTGTCGCAGAGCGCTCACTCATACGAGAAGTATATCATCCGCCGTTGCGAACGAGACCACCATCAGCACATCATCTGATGCGACTATCGAAGTTTTGTGCCTGGTAGTAATGCGCGCTCAGGATGTAAGAGCGCGACACCATCATCATCGCTCGCGGCGAGCAACATTCCCTGGCTCTCTACGCCGCGCAACATTTTTGGAGCAAGGTTCACGACGTACGGTAGTTGTTTTCCGATGAGTTCTTCGGGTTTTTTCCATTGTGCAATACCGGAAACGATCGTGCGAATCCCGATCTCGCCGAGATCGATCGTGCACTTGAGAAGTTTGTCGGTCTCCGGAACCGGCTCGACCGAAAGAACGGTTCCGATGCGGATATCAAGCTTCGCGAAGTCCTCGTATGAAATTTCAAGCATGGTCCTATTCTACGCGCTTTTGCGCATATCCAAAAATCGCTGGAGGATGAAGGCGGCGGCGGCGGCATCGTCGTGTTCGCGGCCTTTAGGCGCGAGTTTGCTAACCTCTATTGAGCTCCATGCTTCCCAACTGCGTTCAACGGCCAATCCGGTCTGTTTTTTGAGGTTTTCTGCGAACGCATCGGCTTGTACGCTCACGGGGTTGGGCGCACCGCCATGGGATTTCGTATCCCCGATGACGATAGCCTCAATTTTCTCGTCTCGAACTATCTCCTCGATCTTCCCTATCAACTGATCACCGTTATTGAGCGTCGTGCGGGGAAAGGCGATGGTGCCGTCAGTATCAGAAACTGCGTAACCGACACGTTTTGAGCCATAATCTATGCAAAGATACTTCATTGATGCCAGTATATCCTACAAATGAGTACATATCCCCGCAGGCTATAATTTGGGGTATTTCGAGTGCGTCGGCACGAGAACGAAGGGAGTTTTCTAGCAAGAAAACGACCGACCCAAAATTATAGCCTGCGGGGATATGTGCTTACCAATGACAAACCCTGCTCCGGGGTCTGGAGCAGGGTAGTCACACTATACTACATCCGGGTAAAAAAAATATTTCATTCGTCGGATTCACGCACACCGAACGCCTGTACGGTGCTACTGCCTACACGGTCACCCACGACCACGACATTGGTTCCGACGGAGAAATCGACGCCATCTGGAAGCCTCGTTCGGTCGTTGATACGGACGGTCGTCGTACCGGCCCCATTTTGATCAACGATGATGAAGCCGCCGGTCGTCGTCGCCAGTATGATGCCGTGATACACGTCGGGCGGTGGCGGAGCACGAAATGACGCACCGTAGACGAATGCTAAGGGCGGCGGAAGTTCGTTATGATCCGCGTAAAATGCCATCTGGCGATGGAACGGTGTTGCGGCGATCAAGAATCCGCCGAGGAAAATGATAACGACGATGATCGCGGCCGAGAGCAACAGCGACTTGCGGTAGACGAATGCATACCGGCGCACCAATACCTCAAGCAGCACGGCGAATACGACTATTAAAAATACTAAGAGCCACGGTATCGAGCGCAGGAACGAGAACCATCCTCGGCCGCCGAAGCTCGGGATGAGCCATGCACCGCTGTCATGCAAGAAAAAGACCGACAAGCTGACCATGTAAAAGAGCGACAGGAGCACGAAGAGCGCTCCGACCGCCACCAGTGCAGAGATCAGTATGAAATGCCAGCGCGGGCGCATCGTGACCCTCCCCTTCACGATCGCATCCATGACGCTCCGCCGGATCGCCGGTGTTTTTTCTGTATTCTGCTGTCGGGTGTCGTCATTCATAGAGTGGCTGTGGTCCGGCGATCTTAAAGAGCGCGGCTCGGCCGCGCGCGAGCCGCACACCGACCGTTGAGACCGGGATCTGGAGGATCTCCGAGATCTCTTTATAATCCATTTCCTCTAGGTAATACAATACTAACGGCTCGCGATATTTCGGACTGACCTTGTCAAGATAGCGGTCGAGCGACGCGCGGGTATCACGCTCGATGGCCGCACTGTCGGCCGTGTCGGGTGCCGTGAGATGCGGAAAGAGCGTATCGAAGTCGATCGTGAAGACGGTGCCGCGCGATTGGCGCTTTTTCAAAGCGTTCACGAATTCATTGTGCGCAATGCGATAGATCCATGGCGAGAATCGTCGCGTCGCGTCGAAGCTTTGGATATTTTGGTATGATTTGATGAAAATATCTTGCACGATATCCGCGGCATCATCCGGATCCAAGAGGAATTTGTGCGCATAGCGCGAAAGCTTCGCTTGATAGCGCTCAATGAGCTCTCCAAAGGCTTCGCCGTCGCCCGCCTGCACGCGCAGTGCTATTGCTTCATCCGTTTCTTCGGCCATAGGGAGAAGAATACCGCAGACGGGGGCAAACGTTAACTCAGCAATTTTGAGGTCTTGAATTCCTCCGGCTTGTATGGGGCGAGTCGAACGACACGCGTCATGAGTCCGACGGCACGAAGATCGCGTTCAAGATCTTGTACATACTCGCCGTTTTGATCATACCCGAGCGCAATGATCTCCGGCGCGATCGTTTTGATGTGATCGATATAGCCGGATGAATCCCCGAGCAGTGCTCTATCAACGAGCGGATGTGCCTGTATTGCGGCGAGCCGTTCTGATTCCGAATGCCTCGGTATCGCTCCCTTGATGCGCGCGACGGACTCATCGCGTGCAAGCGAGACAACGAGATACGGATCGTCCGCAAGCGCTCGCGCCTGGTGAAAGAGATCCTCGTGACCCGCATGGATCATATCGAAGGTACCGAAGACCATGATCTTCGTCATAGGGGTCTAGAATTTGAGAAGCGCAGATTGAAGCGCCGCGATCGCCGCTTCCGGGCCTTTGTTGGTGTTGCCGGTCGAACGTATGACCGCTTGTTCGAGATCGTTGGTCGTGATGACGCCGAATGCGACCGGGATCGCGTGATCGGTCGAAAGTCGCATTAAGGCGTGCGACACGGCATCGGCAATATATTTGTCGTGATCAGTGTCGCCTTTGATGACACAGCCGAGCGCGATGACTGCATGCGGTTTTATTTTCTTGATGAGTTTCGCGCACGCAAAGGGCAGCTCGAAACTTCCCGGTACTTCAACGAGCGTAATATTCTTTTCCTTCACACCCCAGGCACGCAAGGTCTCTAGCGCACCATCACGCATTCGTCCTGTAATATCTTCATTAAATCGCGATACGACAACGCCGACTTTCAGCTTTGAGGCATCACGACTGGCGACTTTCTTTTTGTAGTGTTTTCTTTGCATGCCCTACTCTACCACCACCTGCGATAGCGGCAACGATGTAGCGCGCCATGAGATCTGCTTCGATATTCACCATGTCGCCCTTTTTCAGCGCACCGAGGTTCGTGACGGTAAGTGTGTGCGGAATGAGGGCAACGGTCGCACGACCTTTTTCCAAGCGCGCAACGGTCAGGCTCACCCCATTGATCGCGATCGATCCCTGCGCGGCGACATAGCGGTGCAATGGTTTGGGAATCTCGATCGTAATGCGTCGGGTGGTTCCCTCTTCGATGACTTCGGCGACGCGAGCACGAGCATCTACATGACCCTGTACGATGTGGCCGTCTATGTAATCGTTCAGTGTGAGCGAGCGTTCTAGATTCACGACCGAACCTTTGGCGAATGAGCCAGCCGTCGTTTTCAAAAGTGTTTCAGGCATGTATTCGACTTCAAAAAAACCTTTGGGCAGTAGGGTGACCGTCGAACAGATCCCGTCGACGGAAATACTTTGACCGATCGTGAGTTTCCAGTCGCGCGGTTTCTCCAGGCGAACTTGAATAACACTTCCCTTCTTCTGTGTCGATACGACTTTGGCTTTCGATTGTATGATGCCGGTGAACATAGTTATTGGTGCTGTGCACCATACTCCCGAACGCGGGCGATGTCATCTTTGATCGTCTCGCTCGCCTCAGCATCGTCTTTAAATTTCACTTTTTCGCGGATCTTCTCTCCGATCTCCACAGTGATCGTTTTGCCGTACAGGTCTCCCGCAAAATCAAAGAGATGTGCCTCAAGTATGCCCCGTGATGGATCGGCATAGAGCGCGGCAGTATAGGAATCATTATCCACGAGCACGCGGCCTACATAAATACCCGATAATGCTGCATTATCAAGCTGAATATTCGCGGTGGGATATCCGAGCACCGTCCCGCGCTTTTTTCCGACCTCAACGACTCCGGTCACCGTTTGCATTGCCACATTGTAGCGACAAATGAAGTCGGACACCATTTCACGTAATTCCCGAGCGCATGGGCACCATGCGCAGCCCATGTAGTCTGTTGTTCGAGGGCGGCCCTTGTATTCCCTACGGTAAGTCCGACTTACTTTTGATCTTCTGAGAATCGATGAGATCGCGCATGTGGTCTTCCGCGCGGACCGCCGCCGCACGAATTTTTTCTGCATCCTGGGTCAGGCTTTGAATAGCATCGTCCGGATATATCATCAGATATGGAATGCCACTTTCTTTCAAAAGGTGCCGACCCTGTGCGTAGTTCTCTTCTTTTGCAAGCCATCCTTTTCTATATTCGGTCGGTAAATATACGGACGACAGTGCATAATCTGCGGCTTGAGCCGAAAATGGAACTTTCGCTGATTTTGGATGGTTAGCTAGAACGAGAATGTGCGTCGGTTTGTAACGATTGACGACTTCTTGCACAGGAAAATAAGCACCCGCACTTGCATCTCCGTATCGAACGTTATCGATGATAACCGGCTTCGTGTAGAGCGGGCCTGCTACAGATGATGCCTCGATCTTGTCGATGATCGGTTCCTGCTTTCCATCCAACAATACTCCTTTGCCGGTTTCGTATTCCGTGGCAGCGATCAGAAAGTCCGGCTTGGCGCGCTTGATGCGTTCCGTATCAAGTTTTTTATGGCCTGCCTCGCCTCGATAGATCTGACTCAAGTATTCAACATCCATTCCGTAGCCATCGAGGATGCGCTTCTTCCGTATGAAGTCCGCTGTCGTGCATTCCTCCGAAAAGATCGTGGTGCCAAGCCGAGGGTTACCCGCTAATAACCAGCCTCCAATGTGGGCTCCGGTAGAGCCTCCGATCACCACTTTTATACCGTTGGTGAGCCCGGCATCATCTATTGCAGTGACTTCAGCGCCGCCCGACACGCCGCGAATTCCACCGGGTAAAATAAAAAGTGCGACCCGCGTGTCGGGGTCTTCTTTCCCTTGGTCGACGTATTCTGCCTGATGGATCAACGCTTGAATGACTTTCGGGTCACCTTCAATTTCAATGTTTCCGTCCCGTTCAGGAATATACACATCTTCTCGCGCTGCTCGTGACATACCCTTTCCTAGTCGCTCGATCATGGCTGGGATTATATCAGTATTTCAAAAACCGGTGTCCTTAAGAGATGGGCCGACCAATAGACCGGACGATGTATAATTCCTTGAATATGACACTTCGTCGCGGGGTCTCGCTCGGAATCGCACTTGTTGCGCTCGTTGCATATGGATTCATGCGGGCGCCTGCGGCGCCCGCTATTACTGCCGTTCTCACACCACAGGTGTCGGGCAATGTGTCGCTCATCATTGAGCCAGATGCTGGGGTCGCCCCAATACTTTCATATATCACTAACGCATCAACCTCCGTCGACCTCGTTATGTACGAACTCGAGGATACGAACGTCGAGCAGGCGCTCGCCAGTGATGCTGCGCGAGGTATTGCAGTACGTGTACTTTTGAACGAGGGTTATTACGGTAAGAAAGAAAATACTACCAATGATGCTGCATACCAATATCTAACCGCACATGACGTCTCCGTGCATTGGACGCCCGCCTATTTCGCACTCACGCATCAAAAGACGCTTATCATTGATGACAATACAGCGATCATCATGACGATGAATCTCACACCTCAATATTACGCTTCGAGCCGCGAGTTCAATATCGTGGATACCGATGCGAATGATATCTCGGCGATCGAATCAACTTTCACCGATGATTGGAACGATGAGAATGTCGCTGCACAAAACGGTAACGACCTCATCTGGAGTCCCGGTTCAGAGAACGCCCTTCTTGCAATTATCAACGGCGCGCATTCATCGCTCGACATCTACAACGAAGAAATGGCTGACGCGAAGGTCACGTCGGCGCTCGAGGCGGCCGCACAACGCGGCGTCGTTGTACGAGTTGACATGACCTACGCGAGCGAATGGAAATCTACGTTCTCTGCGCTCACGCAAACCGGGGCGCAGGTGCGCACCTATGCCGCGAATGCTCCTTTGTATATCCATGCAAAGATGATCATCGCCGATAATGCGCGCGCATTCGTCGGGAGCGAGAACTTCTCGTCCGGTTCGCTTCAAAATAATCGCGAGCTCGGCATCATTACTTCTGATCAGACGACGGTCGGCTCCATCGAACAAACGTTTGAAAAAGATTGGACAGGGGCGAGCATCTTCACACCTTAATTCCCTCCCGTTTCGATCCCTTCGATCAACCCGTCCGAAAGACGGATCACGCGATCAACATATTGCTTATCGTCCGGTTCGTGCGTCACCATGATGATGGTCTGGCCGAACTCTGTCTTGAGCTTGGTGAAAAGATCGAGGACGATCTTCGCAGAAGCGGTATCAAGATTCGCGGTCGGCTCGTCGGCAAAAACGATCTTCGGGCTATTGATGAGGGCGCGGGCGATCGCGACGCGCTGTTGTTCACCGCCGGAAAGTTCGTTGGGATAATGTTCGAGTCGCTCGCCGAGCCCGACGATGTTCAGAAGTTCCGCTGCACGTTTTTTATATTGTGCGGAGTCCGTTCCCAGCGCCATCGCCGGCAAGAAAACGTTCTCGAGTGCATTGAGCTCAACAATGAGCGCGTACTCCTGAAAGATGAAGCCAAGATGGTCGAGCCGAAAAAGCGTCTTGTGCGAATCAGAAAGCGTGGCGGTGTCCAGTCCGTCGATGTGAACGGTACCGGAAGTCGGCGTATCAATGAGATTGAGCTGGTGCAAGAGCGTTGATTTGCCGGAGCCACTTCTGCCCATGATGGCGACGAACTCCCCGCGTGCGACTTCAAAGGTGACGCCACGCAAAGCCAGTGTCGGAATATCGCCCGGGTAGGTCTTTGCGAGATCCACAACTCCTATGATCGGTGCTGTTTTATCCATATAATTAGCCCCAAATTGCTTTGAGGATATCTTCGCGCGCGACGATGCGCGCAGGAATGATCCCGGCGAAGAATCCCGCGATGAAGAACGCGGCAACACTTTCCGCGGCAAGATTGAAACTGAATGTGAGCAACAGCGGGCCGAACGGCAGCTCGATGGGGTACGCGTGAAGCAGGGGTTCGACAATGAGAAATACGATCATGAGGCCGAGCGCAACGCCGCAGAGCACATAAAAGAGCGCCTGAAGCACGTACGAATACACAATGATATTCTCCTTGATGCCGATCGCCTTCAAGATACCGATCTGTCGCCGCTTCGCCACCGCGTTGATGTAGATCATGACGAAGAGCGTGACGGTCGCGACCAAAACGGAGATCGCGCTCACGATCGCCGCGATGAGTGTGAACGCGTCGAGGACCGATTGAATAACGGCGAGAAGTTCAGTGTACATTTGTACTTTCAAATTCGGCGCGAGCGATTGGATGCGCGCTTTGTAGTACGAAAGCGGATGAGTTGACGAATCGACCTTCACAAGAATCTCCGACGCCTGGTCGGAAGCTGAGAGCACCGACTCGGCTTCGTGCGACGTGACATACGTATTCGAGAGCGCCGTGCCGAAGGTGATGCTGATGATGCCCTTCACGGTATATTGCCTCTCTACCCCGTTGCCGTAGACCATGTTCACCTTGTCGCCGACCTTAGCGCCGCCCAGGTCGCTCGGCACCGGGAGTCCATACCCGCCCGCGAGCGCAGCGGGAAGCAATACTTGATCGGTGTCGGAATCATCGAGAAATTGCCCTGCGACGAGATATTGTTTGAGCGAAAGTGCGTCATCGACTTGTGTCGGATCAATGCCGATGATCTGCGCCGACACCGTCTTGTAGACACCGTCCTTATTCTTGTCATAGGCGATCGATCCGGCAGTAAGATAGATGCGCGTTGTGCCAAGAACGCCGGGGATCGTCCGTATTTGCGCCTGCAGTTGCGCTTCGTTCTCGATGAACTCCTTCGGTACCGGTGATTGTTGCGGAGTGACGACGATGTCGGAGGTCGATGTATTGGTAAGAAGCCCGGTGATCGTATCAAGCAGTCCCGAGAACACCCCCGGGATGAACATCATATTGAAGAATGAGAGGGAGAGAATGATGAGCATCAGCGCGAGCGTCCCTTTGCGCCCGCGCACGATCGACTTGTAGGCGATGAAGCATGCGGTCTGTATGGTATTCATGCGCTCTTAAAAGCCTCAATTGCTCCCGGTCACTATTTGCTCGCCCTGCGAGAGACCGTCGGTGATCTCGACATTTCCGTTTTGATCTTTGAGACCGGTCGTGACCGGGACCGTCGTCATCGTACCGTTTTGATACACCTGCACGGATGTGCTCGCGCCATTTTGAGAAAGTGCGCTTGCCGGGACGATCAAGGTGCTCGTCGCGAATCCGGTATCGATCCAGACGTTCGCGGTCATGCCGGGTTTAACCCCTTGATATTGCTGGCTGAAAAGGAGCGTCGTTTGATAGTAGATCGCCCCGCCGATCACGGTCTGTGCAGGGTCGATCTCGCTCACGGCGCCCATAAATTCCGTCCCGATTGGGAATGCATCAAGCTCGATCCGTGCCAACTGTCCCAGTGCAACGCCGACGATATTATCTTCAGAAACGTTGACTTTCACCTCCAAAACCCCCTGCGGCATGATCGAGACGACCGGAACATCCGGCGTGATGACTTCGCCGACATTTCCGTTGGTCGCCGTAACGACACCATCCGAAGGCGCGATGATCTCAAGATCTTTGATCTGCGCCTCGATCACAGCGACGTTCGCCTGTGCCTGTGCAACGCCCGCTTGTGCGACCGCGATGTCGTTGCCCGTTGAACTTGCGCTGGTGAGCGTGAGCTGCGCTTGCGCTTGCGCGATCGCGGCCTTTTGTGAAGCGATCGTCTGCTCGAGCGCACGCACTTCGGTTATCGCCGCATTGGTCTCCGTCAAACCGGACGACGCGCTTGCACGGTACGCGGTCGCATTCACACTGGAAAGACCGGTACTGTCGGTGACTGCAGTCACCGCGGCACTAAGTAGCGATTGTATCGGCGCAAGATGTGCGTCTGCTTGCGCGAGCATCTGATCAAGCGATGATGTGTTCAATGAGCTTTGCACGTCGGCGAGCTGTGATTGCCACACGGCAAGCTCGGTCCCCGCTTGAACGCGCTCGGCGACAGCGTTGCTTTCAACCTGCGAATCGCTGGTGGTAAAGGTAAGCTGCGGCGTGGCGGTCTGTGCATTGGAGAACAGCAGCGCGAGCTGGCTCGTGACCGCATCATTCGCTTTTGCATAGGCATCCGCAAGCGTAGTCGGGACGGTCGCGTATGAATTCTGAAGTCCTTGTTGCGCGGTCGTGAGCGCGGCATTCGATACGGCGATCGTCTGCGGCGTCGCGCCCGATTCAAGTTTTTGCAACGTTGCGGTCGCTCCCGCGACCGCCGCTTTCGCCTGGGCAAGCTGTGCATCGAGAATACTCGTATCCTGCTGCGCCAGTACTTCACCCGCGGACACCTGTTGATTGACCGAGACATTCAAGGCGGTCATGGTGCCGCTCGTTTGGAAATGCAGATCGGTCGTCGTCGGTGATTGCACGTTGCCGCTTGCGAGAACTTCCTGCGTGATACTGCTCTGTGTCACCGTCGCGAGCTGATACTTCGGCTTGCTCGCGGCGCGATAGTACAGCGCTCCGCCGATCCCGGCGAGAATGACGATTCCTACAAAGACAACGATGGTTCGTGTACGCATGTTTGTGCCCGAATTAACTAACGGGCTGTTTCGTCAATAATCGTAGCATGAAAAAACGGCGGGATTTCATCGCTGACAGATCCACCTGGTGTCGCTCATTATTTTGCGGGAGCTTGCGGGTACGCAACTCCACTTGGGTTTTCTAGCACGGAGTACCGTGAAGAAAATCTCGGCGGGAGCTTGCGGGTACGCAACTCCACTTGGATTTTTATAGTCGCTAGCACTCCTTAAAAATCTCGGCGGATGGGGTGAGATTCGAACTCACGACACCTTGCGGTGTGACGGTTTTCAAGACCGTTGCCTTAGACCACTCGGCCACCCATCCGGAACCCCTTTTGTACCATGGCGCGGCACTTTACGCACATGAGTAATGATACAATTATCGCATCTATGCCGCAGTCACACGTGATTCTTCGTTGGAGCGCATTCGAGCACGAGCATATCGAACGCGGCAGCGATTGGTTTTTGGGATTGGGCATCGTCGCCGTCTCCATCGGGATCGTGAGCATCATATTCCACGATGTGCTCTTCGCGGTCCTCATCCTCGTAGCCGCGGTGACGATCGCGATCCTTGCGGTGCATCCGCCTGAACTCTCGGAATTCGAGATCTCGGAACGTGGCGTCAGGGTCGCGGGGCGTCTCCACCGTTACGAAGAGATCATTTCATTCTGGGTCGAAGACGAGAATGGTGATCGTCCGACACTGCTCATCGACACCGTGAAGTTCATGCATCCCAACATCATCATTCCGATCGATCATATCGATCCGCACGAAGTGCGTGCCTACCTTCGGGAACATGCCGAGGAAACGCCGATGAAGGAACCGATGGCGCACAAAATACTGGAATTCTTCGGGCTATAGTATGCACAAGCATGTGCCATTTTTACTCACCGAGGCCTAACAAGATATTAGTCGTTAGTCCGAAGCGGATGATGTAGTAATCGTACTAGTACTTGTCACGCCACTGACTGTGATCGGGGCGATCGCTTGCATTGTTGTACCGGTCGTCGACTGACATGTCAGTACCGCCGTCATCGGGGTTGTAAGCACGGGCGTTTGTACGACCCCATTGATACTCAAATTATTCGCATTCGCGGACGTGAACGCGTCGTTGTCCGGACTTGAGATGACGCAGGATTGCATGCCGGTCGTCACCCATCCAACGGTCGACGACGCGCCGACGGCGATCGAGTTCGGATTGGCGATGATGACGATCGACGGCTGTGTGACCTGCACCGCGCACTGTGCACTTGCGGTCTGGCTTTGATTTGTGCAGGTCAATGCGTAATTAATCGAGGTGGCTCCGGAGGCGGGTGTTGTTACCGTCGCTGTTGCAGAACCCGAGAGCTGATTGCTCGTACTAAACCCGGTACCCGATGAACCTGTCGCATTCCCGCACGAGTATGAGATCGATATCGACATGCCGACATTGGCCGTCTGTGGCTGACATGAGAGGGTCGCGGTCGGTGTGTTCGCGGTATTGGTTTGGCATGACCACGTAGTCGGACATCCATTCGACTGACGCTGTTGTTGCCATGTACCGACGTTGCATGACGAAGCGGCCGGTTGTTGCTGTGGTTGCGGACATGCGTTGCCATCAGAGCCGGTTCCGTAGGGAGCGTTGTTCGTGTTTTGCTGTTGTGCAGCTTGTTGCATCTGTTGCATCGCCATTCCGCGCGCCAGTCCCTGTGCGAGACCAGTGAGGAACGAGGTGAGGCCGGAGCCGAGACCATTTTGGGCAGGCGCAGCTGGCGTTTTTTGTTCCGGTGCGGCCGGCGCTGCCTGGTTTGGCGAGCAGGTGCCGCCTATGTTTGAGTAACCGGCATTACACGTGACACACTGGTTACCATTGGCCGTTTGGCAATTTGGCGGAGCGAAAGTGTTTGGAGGAGCTGCAGGGGTATTTGGCGAACAAGTGCCGCCTATGTTTGAGTAGCCGGAATCGCAGGTGGTACACGTACCGCTCGTGGAATTAGCACAATTTGGCGGTTGAGCTGCATCCGGACTTGCGGGACTTTGACCCGGTGTTTCAGGGGGAGGAGTCGGGTTACAGGAGCTACCCGATAGGCTGTACCCACCAGGACAAGTGCAGGTACCACCCGCTTCTAGATCACCGCAGGTAGGAGAAGGATTACCCGGAGTCAGATCGGGATTTGTAGAGATGGGTGATTCCAAATTTGAACAATTGCCAGTACTGCCGTCGGTGCACGTCGTTGGCGTTGGGGTATTCTCAAGTGCTTGGATCTGTTGCTGTGCCGTATCGATATTTGCCGTCCCACCCGTATTCACGGCACCAGTGCCATCTGTATTTTGCGCAGTCGCAGAAAGATCTGAGCTCAGTGCGGAAAGGTCACCGCCCTCACTTTTGAATTGGCTGATCTGATTCGGAATTGACGCCGCCGCAGAACCGGGAATGTTCTGGGCGACTGACGCGGTGAGGAGGCTTTTATCGTTCACACTACCCCCGGCCACACATTTCATTTGTGATGAGCACCCACCGGAACCTGGGGCACAAAACTGCACATAACCCGGCGGGGCTACTCCTCCTGGCCAGTTATTCCCTACATTAGGAGTCGACATCGTTTGTGTCCCTACAACTTCAACGGTGGGGCCTGTTGCACTCGCATTATCGGTCACCCTATATTGACATCCAGGTAAACATTGCTGATCGATCGTACCGGAGGACGATGTTGTTTTGTCGCTAGTGCACGGACATCCCTTTTCATTGGTCGTGCTCGTGTAATCGCAGGAAGGGGTCTTGCCTGCTCCCGAGTTACTTTGAGTAGCTGCCCCAGAATTATCTGTCATAGTAGTGAGACCAGGTTCCAGACGATCGTCGGTCGCCGCCGTCAGATCTGTCGGTGCATAGGCGAAACTGCCCGCCGAACGTGCATATTGTAGCGTTACGTAGATCGCTCCCAAGACCGCAATGAGTACGATCGCCGCGAGAACCGAAGCTCCGCGTTTCTTCCTCCCGCCTACAGACGCATACATGTCGCAATCATGGCGCCTAATGGCTTCATCTGCAATGGCATTTTGGGGGGTTTGTGGAAAAGAAATTAAAAGCAGGACTTCCACTTCCGATTTTGAAGACAACTCATGGTCACAGATAATTTTCTACTGAAAATTTCGCCGGCCCCGGCTCGCACCGACGTGCTCCGCCGAGCACAAAACTGCGCTTACTCGTTTTGTGCTCCCGGCAGGAATCGAACCTACATCACGACCTCCGCAAGGTCGCGTCCTATCCGTTGAACGACGGGAGCATTGAACAGCCGAACTATACCACGAACGTTATTTCGTTGCCGCGCCCAAATGCTTTGCGATGCGAGACTTCATTCGTGCGGCGGTGTTCTTCTTGATCGTGCCGTGCTTGGCGGCCTTATCGATCGCTTTGTAGAGAGCCGGCATGCTTGCCGCAGCGCCCTTCGTATCTTTACCAGTGATGAGTTTGCCGGTCTCTTTGACGGCATCCTTCATGACTTTCTTGCGGCGTATATTAAAAACCTTCCGTCGAGTGGAAACGCGAAGTGCTTTTTTTGCAGAACTTGTTTTTGCCATTCCCGCGATACTACCCTTTTTCGCCGCGAGATGCAAGAAATGCCGCCCAATCGCCGCCTCTCGCGGTTACCAAGCTCAGAGCTTGGTGACTTCTGTGGAAAACTACAGAGCTCTGAGCTTTGTAGGCGGCGGGACGCGGAATGCGCGGTGCGGTATGATACGGTCATGATCGGCTATCTTGAGGGTACGGTTCGGGCGATTCGTGACAACCACTGCATCGTTCTCGCCGGTGGCGTCGGATACAAAGTATTCACGACTAAAGAGACGCTCGCACGACTCGTGCTGGAAAAACAAGTCGCCTTCTGGACGCATCTCGCCGTGCGCGAAGATGTCCTTGATCTCTACGGATTTCGCGGCGAGGAAGAACTTGCCTCGTTCGCCCTCCTCCTCTCCGTCTCGGGTATCGGACCGAAATCGGCACTCGGAATCCTTGATATCGCGTCTTCGGAAACCTTGCGCAGCGCGATCGCATCGGGCAACGCCGCATATCTCACCAATGTCTCCGGCATCGGCAAGAAGACAGCCGAGAAGATCGTACTCGAGCTCAAAGACAAAGTGCAGGCCGGTGGAAGCGCCGGCCCCGCGATGCCCAAGGGCGACATGGAAGCGCTCGAGGCAATGCGCGCCTTGGGTTATTCCGCCGACGAAGGTCGTAAGGCGTTGCGCAACGTTCCGCCCGAAATCGAGGGTTCAAGCGAACGTTTGCGTGAAGCATTGCGAATTCTCGGGACACACAAAAATGACTCATGAGGAAGCTCGTCTGGAAATTGAAAACGACTCTACGAAGGCTCGCACCGCCGCCGGTAGTGAACAGCTACCATTTCTCGATAGCCATGCTCGGCACCTTCCTGTATGGATTCCCTTCCAACGGACTCCTCGTGATCGCGGTCACCGGGACAAAAGGAAAATCTTCGACGACCGAGATGATCAATGCGATCTTCGAGGGGGCCGGCTATAAGACGGCGATGATGAATTCGATCCGCTTCAAAACCGGCGGCGACTCGCGGCCGAATGAGTTGCGCATGTCGATGCCGGGAAGGTTTTTTATTCAACGATTCCTGGATCGCGCACGCAGATCGGGATGTACCGTCGCGATACTTGAAATGACATCCGAAGGAGCGCGACAGTTCCGTCATCGCGGTATCACGCTCGACGCCTTGGTCTTCACCAACCTCGCTCCCGAACACATCGAATCACATGGATCGCTGCAGGCGTATGCCGATGCGAAATACGAGATCGGCCTCCATCTTCTACGAAGTAGCAAGCGCCCGCGTGTGATGGTCGCCAATGCTGACGATGCGGAGAGCACGCGCTACCTGACGCTTCCCGTCGAGCAGGCGCTTCCCTTCTCGCTTTCCGGTAACACACCCTATGAAGCCACCGAGACGGGCGGACATTTTCATTTTGATGATACCGACATCGCGATCCATCTGCCTGGAGAATTTTCGCTCAAGAACGCGATCGCGGCCGCCACGCTCGCGCGTGCGTTCAATATTCCTACCCCAACGATCAAGCGTGCCCTGGAAAAGCTCGCGCGCATACCGGGCCGCGCCGAACGCATTGAGGAGGGACAGAATTTCGCCGTCGTCGTCGACTACGCGCACACGCCGGATTCGCTCACGGCGCTCTATGATGCGTACGCGCATTCCCCCTCGACGACGCTCGGGGCAGGTCGCAAATTAATCTGCGTTCTCGGTTCGACCGGCGGTGGCCGCGACTTATGGAAAAGGCCCGTCATGGGCGGCATTGCCGACACGCGCTGCGACGTCGTGATCCTCACGAATGAAGACCCCTATGATGAAGACCCTCGGTCGATCGTCGACGGACTCGCACGCGGGATGAAGCGGCAACCGGTCATCATCATGGACAGGCGCGAAGCGATCGCAAATGCCCTGGCACTGGCGCATGCGGGTGATGCGGTACTCATCACCGGCAAAGGAACCGATCCGTGCATCTGCGGACCACGTGGCGGCAAAGAGCCGTGGAGCGATGCGCGGGTGGCGCGTGAAGAATTAGCAAAGCGATCGATCGTTATGCCGGCGGTATAATGAAGATATTAGGTCTATGATCAAACGTATATTTATCGCGATCGTCATAGTCTTCGTGCTCGCGCTCATCGTCATTTGGGTCTTGGGCGGTGGTTATCAAAATATCAAGGCCGCCGTGAGTCACTATCGCAATCCGTTCCAATACAGCAGCATTATCGATTATTTCTTCCAAATCGGTTCAACGACGGGCGAAACGTTCAAGATCCCCGGTACGCCGTCGACCTATCCGACGGTCTCGATGCCGGATTCAGCCGCGACCACATCTATCGGTCCGACGACGGTCTATCAGCCAGGATCGTCCGCACCGAGCGGCTACTGAAGCGTGCTGAAAAGAATGATCCCCGCGGCAACAGAGACGTTGAGCGATTCTTTCTTTCCATGCACCGGAATTTCGACGAGCACATCACATTGATCGCGTAATCCTTTGGAAATACCACGCACTTCATTGCCGAGGATGAAGAGTGTCGGACAGGTCATTTTAAATTCTCTATAATCGATCGCGCACGGATCCTGCTCGACCCCGACGATCTGCCAGCCGCCGGTTTTCAGTCTTGAAATGACGGACGATGGGCTTTTCTTATATTCCCACGCGACGCAAAGTTCCCCACCGAGCGCGGTCTTCCCGATCTCACGACGCGGCCGACCAAAACGATCGATCGGTGTCGGTGTGTACCCGCTCAAATAGATTTTACTTACACCGGCGGCGTCCGCCGTACGAAATATCGCACCGACATTGTGTGCGCTCCTGATGTTGTGCAACAGCACTGCTGTCTCTGCCATAGCCGGCACACTATCACAAGAACAGGGCTTTGATGTATACTCCTGTCATGCTTTCACTATTCCCTGGAATACTCTATCTGGCACCGTTCACCTCTACTATCCTGCGCCTCGGCGCCGGGGCAGCGTTCATTTATGCCGGTTATTTCATGTTCGTACACCGCGATGATTTCACGAAGATCCGCCTACCGATCATCGCCCATCCGGCGCTCTGGATGCTGTGGGTATCCGGTGTTATCACTATCGCCGACGGCGTAGCGATCGTCCTGGGCTATGGCACACAGCTCGCCGCCATTATCGGTATCATTATCGCGGTCAAACATATGTCGCTCTCGAAACAATATGAATCACTGCGCCCGCTTCCGCGCAGTACGTATGCATTGCTCTTGCTCATGTGCCTCGCATTGCTCATCTCCGGCGCCGGTCCATTCGGTCTTGACCTGCCGCTCTAACCCTCCTCGGTACTCGCCGAGAAAAACGCGCGATGCTATAGTAGCTCGCAATCCCCCTTCGCTAAAGCTTCGGAGGACACAGCCGCCCATAGCTCAGTTGGTAGAGCAGCTCCCTTTTAAGGAGTTTGTCCCTGGTTCGAATCCAGGTGGGCGGACTGGAATGGACTTACTATACTCCCGTTTGTTTGTGCGATATCTTGCGGTTTCGCATCTTCACTGGTGCGATAGTACACCGCTTCGAACTTCGAAATGGCATCGAAAAGAAGGGCAGGATGTGAACTTATTATAATTCCGTTCTGCACTTCGAAGTGATCCCAGAAGAACAGTAGGTATTTGCGCTTCAGGTCTGGCGATGCTTTTTTGTATGCCTTGTGGATGTCTTTTGTGATGAGAAGTACCTCCTGTGCGACATCGACACTGACGCCTCGTTGGTCTTCAAGCAGCAATAATTCATCGTCGATCTGCGTGATGTCTTTCTGAATATCACTGCTGATACGAGTGAAATCCTCGTCGGATAGAACCCCTTTGAGGAGCTTGTCTTCTGCCGTCTTTCGTCTGTTATCGAGCGCAGAGCGGCGATTGATGTATCCTTGTCGCCGCGCATCGTAGGTCTTACGTCTGTCCATGAATATCCGCTGCGCCTTCTCTATGACCATGGAGATGAACTCGTCCGAGAAGTTGAGGTCTCTGAATTTGTCCGCGACCATGCCTTCAAGGAGTGTTTGTTCGATGTACTTGCCGCACCCTTTGGGATTCGAGCAATGGTAATAGGCTATGTTCTTCTTACCCATGTGCCATTCCGCACAGTACCGATTACCATGCGTTGGGCAGACCACGAGCCCCTTGAGAAGCCAGTCATATTTCCTACGACGGCATCCGCGCTTGTTCTTGTCTTCAAGCGTCTTCTGCACGCGGTCAAAGGTTTCCTCGTCGATGAGTGCTTCGTGCTTCCCTTCCTTCACGTGTATGCCTCCCCAATGAATCTCGCCGAGGTAAATGCGATTGCGCAACAGCGAGTACATTGAGGTTGAGAGCACTCTATGCCCTTGCTGGTTGCGTAAGCCTTTCGCGTACATGATGTCAGAAAGTTCATACACATTCACGTCACCTCGTGCGTAACGATGAAAACAGTCCGTGATGAGCGGCCCCATGACAGGATCGATTGCGAGTATGTTCCTGCCAATTCTCGTGAAGCTCGGATTTGGATTCCGTGCGTTGTAATAGCCTGCGGGTGGATACGTCGGAAAGTATCCTGCTTTTGCAATCTCTCGCATGACACCTTGCACTTTCTCGGATGTGATGAGGCGCTGCATTTCCGAGAAAGCCATCATCATGGAGTCCATCGTGCGTCCGGTTGCCGAGTCATCGAGCATCGGTTGGTAGATGCAGTTGAGAACAACGTCCTGCTTGCGAAGGAGTTCTTTGAAAACAAGGTAATCCTTGAGGTTGCGCCCGATGCGATCACTGTGAACGACGTATACCGCTTGAATCTTCTTTTCATTGATGAGCCGAATGAGTTCGCGCATCGCCGGACGGTTCATGTCTTTGCCGCTCTTACCTTCGTCCTTAAGCGTCGGGAGCGGCACATAACCATCTTTAACTAAATGTTCGTTACAGACCTTCTCCTGTGTGTCGATTGATAATCCTTCTTTGGCCTGCTCGTCAGTCGAGACGCGACAGTATGTAACTGCGGTTTTCTTTGAATCGATATCCATATACGTTTTGCGATATTAAGTCCCATCGAGGATGAACCACAACCGAGTTTTCCACACTCGATGGGAATTCTTTATAGCGAAGCTAATAATAAATTGTTTATAAACTTCGTTATAATTAATTATGGGAACGCTGCCTGTTCGTTCTGTCGATTAGCACCTTGAAGTGCTTCGCAGACTCGCGGACATGGCCCGTGAGCTTCCAACCATTTGTGCTTTTCATCCGAGCCCTCTCAATGAGCTGTCGACTTTCAAGATCGTGAAGGGCGGTCTCGACTTCCGATATATCCCCACCTGAATATGCGACCAATTTTGCGGGCGGATATAGGCAGAGCCTTCCGCCACGAGACATGTTCTCGATGATTGAGAATACATGCCTCTCCAGTGGCTTTCTCACGGCATATTTCTTACAAAGACCATGCATCACAAGGGAGTACTTCGCTTCATCGGGATCGTTTTCTTTATCTTTAGATGTATCGGGATGAGGCGGTAAAGGGGGCATCATATCTCCTA
>PLSR01000001.1:0-4961 GCA_003164215.1 Candidatus Kaiserbacteria bacterium
GTTCGATTCCCTCCCCCGGCACAAACGCATGCTAATTCAACCAACTCGTACCCTACGATTCTAGGGCGACTGGGATGCGTTCGATTCTTATTCCCCGCACAAACAGATGCTAAGTCGACAGACTGGGATGCGTCGCTCTTCAGACGGCCCAGATTGCTTCGTGTCAAGGCAAAAAACAATCAGATATTTCGGAACGGTGAACTTCTGAGCGATTCCCAAGCCGTTACTGTTTGTTGGGTTCGCGCTTCCGCGAGCGGCAACATACCGAACCGGATGCGTATCGCGCTTCGCAAAAGTCTTAGAGTGGCGCGATCATCTCGCTTATCTGTCAGGACCTCGAGGCAAGCGAATATGATCGAATCGCGCTGTAGATCCAAAATGGATTCTTGCCAAAGCAGAAAGAGGAAGTCAACCAAAACCGCTGTCGCGGAACGGACTTCCATTTGAGAGCCACGAAGCGTCTCAAGAACCGTCGTGAATGGTTCCGCGTTTTTCCAGTTTGCTTGGCGTGAGGCCTCAAGAAGGATCGGCCCGCTGATACTGATGTGACGCTGGTTGAGCGTGACCAACTTGATAGTTATCTTGTTGTATTCGTTTTCAGAAATTAGATCTTTGGCGACCGCATGCATTGCTACAACTTGCGTCCAAACTCCCGACACCCCGACCTCGTTTTTTGCTATGGCACGCGTCGCGAAGTCATCTGAATAAAGAGGACACGCTCGCTCCTGCGCGATCAGCATAGCGTCCAAGAACGGCTCGCCGATCAACTCTTGGAAATCTTTGCGCTTTGCGAACTTTGGCGCATTTTTCACCGGTGCAACGGTGCAATGATCTTTCGCCCAGTCCTTGATGCGCTCGAGATACTCCAAGCTTTTTGCGACCTGCTCGGCAGAAACCTCTCTCCGCAGGAATTCGCCATTTTGCTTCGAGATCGACATGTAACCCTGCGCCTTCATTCCTTTGTGCTCCGAGATTGCGTCCTGCAACAGGCCAAGCGTCGATTGCGAGATCAGGATCTCGGAAAATTCCTTTTCCAAGATTGGGAACAGATCGGCTTGAGCAGCCGTAATAAGTGTCGTGATGTCCATCACGACAGTCTCGTGTGTTTTGAGCTGCTCGATGGCTTCTTCGCGTTCCGCAAGCGTGCCGAGACAAACTCGCACGCCCTCTTTTGTAGCTATGAGCCCGTGCCACACGTCAATGACACTCGTTTTAATTAGGCGCGCGAATGATCCAACTGTCAGTTGGCCGTCGTGATAGAACTTCTCGCCTTGAGCAATGAAATCGTCCCGCTTTGCAACGACAGTAAGCATTTTATCGAAGCTCTCCTTCGTTTCCGCCTCGGTGTCGGTTTTGACCAGCATGCGCTCTATGCCCTGCGTCTCGGTGAACCGCTCGGATAGCAAGCGCAACGATTCGTGCAGAGCGTGGACATATCGGCTCTTTATCTCGAGCACTTTGCCTTTCGCTTCGGAAACACTGCCCTGAGAAAGAACGAACTCGTTCCCGGCTTTGTTGCCGAGTATCCTCTTGCCGATCTCGCTCGTTACGCTTACCTCATCGAGCGCGATCTTGGTGTCTGTGCGATCTTCGAGAACATACCAACGTGTCGTGCTGTCGTCGTTTTGTATATGAACCGCCATGCCAACGTGAGCTTCCTTAGCAGGCTGTAGAAGTTCGTCGAGTTTATGCTCACCGCCGAAAAATACGCCTACGTACTTCAGATGCGCGTCGCCGTCGTCAAAATTGGCACGCCGTAGCTCATATGCGGTTTTCAATGCTTTTTCCATCATGTTCCGCTCGATGTAAAGGCGAACAAGTTGGTATCCGGTCACAACAGGCAACTTCGTCACATCCAGCTCTTCGGCAAGAAATGCATCAAGGCGTTCAAAGTCCTCTAGTCGGCATTGGACCGTAGCAAGATGTACTCGCATTTCTAGATCGTCGGAACGGGTCGCAAGGTATTGTTCAGCGACTTCCATCGCGCCCTTCAGGTCGCCCATTTGCTCCAAAATCGAAATTTCGATTTCGATCATGGCCCGGCTCTTATTCTTTGGTTCAATCGCGCGGGTTATCGCCAGCGCTTTATCCGTTTCGTTCGCTCGATAGTATGCGTACAGTAGCTTCATCCGAAGAGGAGAGTCCACGCGGGTGTCGACGATGCGTTCGTACAGCGGCCACGCATCCGGATATTTACCGAGTGCATAGAGCAAGTCGGCGAGCTCGATAAGATCGAACCCCGGCGTCTTTTCGGTGACGTAGCCCCGGGCCTCGTCAGCAATACTCGCTGCCTTCGCGTCGTCGCCTGCTCCCTGCTCGATACGCGCAGCGAGAACGAGATTCAGCAAATTGGTAGGGTCAGACGCGCGGACGTCCGCTACGATCTTTCGTGCGGCATCGTAGTCCTTCTTCTTCACATATATATGTACCAGCAGACGCTGCTCTTCGAGCCGCATAGGTGCAGGAACCTCGTGCGTGAGTGCCTCGGTAATGACCTTTTCAGCCTCGTCGTTTTTGTCGGAGCTATGCAGAATGCCTGCAAGAATCAAAGCCGCTTCAGGAACTTCGGGGCTTCCGACTACTTTCTGTAGAATCTGTACCGCCGTTTCTGAGTCGCCCTTGGCATGCAGCATGAACGCTTTTTGCTTCAAGAGAGGGGCGTTATCGGGACTCAGACGCAATGCCGCTTCCATATCTTGCACGGCTTTCTCCGTATCACCGAGCAGCTTGTACGCGATGCTTCGATTCGCATACCACTCATATCGGTACTTGATGGTTTCAGAGCTAGATACTGCGTCGATCGCTTGGGTGAGGAGATCGAGGGCGGTCTCGATGCGCTTCTTTTCCTCCGGGACGAGCTGGATTTCGGTCACTACCTCGTGCTTACGCATGAACGACTCGAGAATTGCCGAGGCCAGCGTCGCCATCAAATCAGGGTTTTTCGACTTGCTCTTCTTGGATGCGGTGAAAGCGGTCTCAAGCCATTGAATCGCAGTATCAATGTCGCCAAGCCTCCGGGCCGCTTGAGCGAACGTGTAGGCAACATCCGTCGTCTTACGCAGTTCGGCAGGCACGCTCTCGATGATTTGCTCAAGAGAATCAGACTCTACGGCGCACTGCACGATGATTGCATATGCCTTCTCATTCGTGGGGTTCATCGCAATTATCTGCTCCGCGGACTCCTTTGCGGCCGGATACTGCTTGAGCAGGAGATGGCCCGTGGCTTTATTCAGAAGGGCCTTTTCGTCACCTTGGTTGTACTGATATGCCTCGATGTATAGCTTGCCTCCTTCTTCTACTTCTCCTAGTGCAGAATGTGCAGAGCCTTCGTTGGCGAGGATTCGGAAACGGCTCAAAGCGTTTGCCGAGCCCCAGATTCTTTTTTTCAGATTTTGAAGGTAGTCCAGCGCTTCTTTCGGTTTCATCTCGCTGAGGAGATCCCGCGCGACGTCGATCTCCGCATTGTGCTCGCCGGTAACAGCAGTCGTATCCATCGTTGCGCTGACCACGTCTCTGGTTGTCGTCTCGATCTTAGTAGCAATCGCAGCCGGGAGCGCTTCAATAACAGCCAAGGTCTCTCTTCCCAGGTCACCAATCTTTTCGACTTTTCGTTCGAGCGCTTTCTGATCCACGTTCACGCCAGCGAATTCGGGGAAATACTTATCGAGAACTTCTCGATGATTTCCGATTCTCTCAAGAATGTCATCCCAAGAGTAGACGTACACGTCAAACAGGCTGGTCTTTCGATGTTCCTCTGTGATGAGGCGGGCCGCTTTCTGGAGTGCCGCATCGCGCTTGCCAGTATATGCAATCAGAAGTTCGGAGAGAGCGGGCTCAAACGACTTTGCGTCATCAACGATCTGCTGGAGTTCGCGCTCGGTGAGAGTATCATCGGCGGCGGTGTTGTCCTTTTTCTTGCATTGAATACCGACTGTTCGCGATCTCGGTTGCGTCGTGCCGGAAATGTCGACGCCATGCTGGCGTTGTCCCGATCGGCCGTGCCGCTGCGCGTGAGGATCGTTCCAGATTTTCGACCACAGATCGTAGCAGATGCGCTCGAATGTTTCCCAGTCGCGCTTCGGGGGAATGTGCCACTGCGCGACATCCAGCGGAGCCGCTGTCTTGTCGTCCGCGTCCGTCTTGAGACTCTTTCCGATCGGTCCTGTTATAAGAGTCGATACTCGAGAGATGAAATCCTCCCACGGCAGATCGTCCTTGTACCACATGACGCCGACGTCGGTGCGATAGCGAAGCAGGCGCATGAACTTCTGCCACGTCAGGCCTGTGGGCTTGAGCCGGTCCTTCCACGAGTCCCAGAGGTACTTCGGCAGTTTATTTCCGGCCCAGACGACATATGAGTCCCAATCGACACCAGCGCTGGCACCCTGTGCGTCTTTGAGCGAGCGCATCCACGTTTTGAGCTCTTTTGGCTCAGGTGGTATTGGGAGAGGCATACCCCTAGTATATGGGGTATGTCCGAATATTCAATATTGATTCGGATAATAAGATGTGTCCTATTAATGTTCAGTCGCGAAACCATCCATATCCGATTTTCCCGACGCCGACCACAATCAAACCGATAATGAAAAGCGAAAGGCCCATGTCGGCGTAAAGATTCTGGAATCCTCCATACGGAAAGTTGTCCGCAAAAAGGATAGCTGCAATCGCAACGACCAGCCAGCCAATCATTTTGAGTCGTCGCCATCCTCGGCCGCTTCTGCGGCCTTGAACGACGGTAACCGAACCGCCGCCGATACCGAACATGTAATACAGGATCAACCCTGCGATTACCGCAATTGCTATGCCGCTCACGAAATTCATCAGGCAGATGCTACCGCTGCGCATCGCTAACGTCCAGCAGCGAGACTTTCCTGTCTTTCATCACCAACCTGCTCTGGAGGCATGCCAGCAGTTCCCGCTTCTCCGTGAGTGTCCCGTCGCGCAGCAGGTACTTCGCGTAG
>PLSR01000001.1:4994-20480 GCA_003164215.1 Candidatus Kaiserbacteria bacterium
GGCGGATTCTTGCATTCGACGCCCTTGCCTCGCGTGCACATATAGTAGACGTGCCGGTTGGTGCCGCCGTCCTTGAGTCGCTTGAACTTCTCGTCGGCCGTTATGCCGCTCTCGCAGTACCCGCAGCGAATCAGTTTCGTGAACGCGAATTCTTTGCTCTCCGTTTTCGGTATGTAGTGGTCCTGTATCGACGCTTGCACCCGATCGAACAGCTCCTTAGTGATGATCGGCTGCTGTTTGCCCTGATACCAGTTGCCGCTTCCCATCGGATACTCGAATTCGCCGTAGTAGAAGGGATTGCGCAGCAGGAGGTACACGTTTCCGAGCACGAGCGCTTTGCCGCTTTTCGTCTTGAAGCCGATCTTTTTCAGCCATCGGTATACCTGCCGCCCGCTCCAGTTCTCGTTGCCGACTTTCTCGAATATCTGCCGCACTGTCACCGACCGCTTCGGGTCGATCCGCATCTGTCCGCGCCGGTCGAGGTGATTTTCGTTGAGGTAGCCGGTCGGCGCGGGCCCGGGACGCCAGCCCAGCTCGCATCGCGCTCGCAGTCCGCGCTTCACGTTGATGACTTTCTGGTCATTCTCCAGCTTCGCTTGCGATCCGAGGATCATCAGCATGAATTTCTCGTTTGGGTTGTTCGTGAAGCGTTGCGAGTAGGTGCGAATATCGACGAGTTTGCCTTGGTCGATGAGATCGACAACCGCTCCCAGGTCGCCTGCGTTGCGCGAGAGCCGATCCGGTGCCCATGTGAGGATGCCGTTGAATTTGCCCTCTCGAATTTCGCGCAGCAATTCGTTGTACACCGCTCGCTGGCCCACCTCTTTAGATGAGTGCGACTCGCGCTTTATTTCCGCGATATGCAATCCTTCACGCTCCGCGAGCACGGTCATCTCTCGCACCTGCGACTCGATGGAAAGCGCTTGCTTGTCCTCTTCTTCGGTGCTCTTGCGGGCGTAGAGACAGTATTTAACTGGTAATGGAACTGCGACTGGTAATGGCCCCGAAACCCGATCCCTTGTGTAATGATTTCTCATATACCACAAGGGATGACGCAACGGGGGTAGGAGTCCAGAGAGGCTGGGATGCCTCGTGGCCGGTAAGAATGTCCCTTGAAAAAGCCCATAAATATGGCAAAATCAGGCCACATTCACATGCCACCTTCAAACGAAGCAGAAACGCGAACTCGTCTCATCCGCCCCGCCCTCGTGCGTGCTGGATGGTCTGATATTCAAATACGCGAAGAGTATCCATACACAGAGGGTCGCATTCACGTAAGCGGAAAGACCGTCAAACGGGGCGACAAAAAGAAGGTAGATTTTCTGCTTGAACACCGCCCCAATCTGCCGGTTGCCGTAGTCGAAGCGAAGCACATTGGCAAACCGCTTGGCGACGGTATGCAGCAGGCGCTCGGGTATGCAGAGGCACTCGACGTGCCTTTTGTTTTTTCGACAAATGGTGAAGGCTTTCTTTTTCATGATCGAACGGGACAGTCGACTGTCGTCGAGCAGAAACTCACGCCGGATCAATTTCCATCACCCACCGAGCTCTATCGCCGCTATACGGAATGGAAGCAGAAAAGCGGAATCACGGAGACCCTCCTTGAGACGGAATATCACAGTGATGATCCGAATAAGTCACCGCGCTACTACCAGCGCATCGCCGCCGATCGCGCCGTCGAAGCATTTGCACGAGGACAGAAACGTCTCCTTTTGGTGATGGCAACTGGCACCGGCAAGACGCACGCTGCCGCGCAGATTATGTGGCGCTTAAAGCGTGCGGGTTCGGCACGGCGCATCCTATTTCTCGCGGATCGCAATGTGCTTGCGGATCAGGCTCGTGGCGACTTTAAGCACTTCGGTAATTCGCTTACAAAAATCTCCCGCCAGAATTTCAACGATACCGGCGCTCTCATGGCCCATGAAATTTTCGTTGGGCTTTACCAGGCGATGAGCGGCGCCACCGAAGCGGAGAAACTTTACAAGAGGCTTCCTTCGAATTTCTTCGATCTCATTATTATCGACGAGTGTCATCGCGGCAGCGCCTCGCTCGATAGCGAGTGGCATGAGGTGCTTGATTATTTCAGTGGCGCTGCGCACCTCGGACTCACCGCCACCCCGCGCGAAACGACCGACACGAGCACCACACATTATTTTGGCAATGCACTGTATACCTATTCTCTCAAGCAAGGCATCGACGACGGCTTTCTTGCGCCATACAAAGTTTTGCGTGTATTTCTCGACAATGACATCTCTGGCTGGCGTCCTGTCGCGGGCACACTTGACGACAAAGGCAATCCAGTTGAAGACCGCGTCTATGAGCTCAGGGACGTGAACAAGGCGGTGATCTTCCCACAGCGAGACGAGCTGGTGGCGAAGAAAATCATCGAATACCTCGATGCTATTGGCGATCCATATGCAAAGACAATTGTTTTTTGTCGCACCACTGAACACGCCGAGCGCATGCGCTCGGCGCTCGTCAATGCGGCTGGCGAAAAGGCGCGAGCAGACCGGCGCTATGTCATGCGCATCACCGGTGATGACGAGGAGGGCAAGATGCAAATCGACACATTCCGCAATCCCGAAGAGCGTACACCGGCCATCGTTACGACCTCCCAGCTTCTCTCAACCGGCGTCGATATCCAGACTTGCAAACTCGTCGTACTCGACAAACCCATCGAGAGCATGACCGAATTTAAGCAGATTATCGGGCGCGGAACGCGCGTACGCGAAGACAAAGGCAAAATGTGGTTTACCGTCATGGACTTTCAGGGAGCGACTAAGCTCTTCGCTGATCCAGGTTTCGACGGCGTGCCGGAGCGCGTATTTGAGATCGGTGAAAATGATGACATCACCTCCACCCTTGAGATGGAGGATCCTCCTGGCGAACCGATAGAGGTCAAGGAAAAGGAAGACGGCTTAGTCGGCATCATCATCGAACAAAATCCGCTCTCTATTGTGGACCGGCCGCCCGTCTACACGGTAAGCGGGGTGCCGTATGCGGTTGTCAAAGAGCAGGTGCAGTATCTCGGTCCCGACGGCAAACTCCTTACCGAGTCACTGACCGATTTCACGCGCAAAAACATTCTCGACCACTACCCGACACTTGAGAGCTTCTTCAGCGCGTGGCAATCGGCCGAACGCCGCCAGGCAATCATCGACCAACTCGATGCGACTGGCATACCGCTCGAGGAATTGCAGAAGTACGTCGGTGCCGACTTTGACCTCTTCGACCTTATCGTGCACGTCGCGTACGACAAGAAGATGATGAAAAAACGCGAACGCGCGGAGGCTGTACGCCGCAGCAACTACCTCAGCAAATATAACGGCAAGGCGCGGGAAGTCATCGAAGCGTTGCTCGAAAAATACGCCGACCTCGGGTACCTCGCGCTCGACGAAATAGAAACTGTCAAAACGCCGCCAGTGTCCAACATCGGCGAGCCGCTCGAGGTGTTGGGATGGTTTGGCGGCACCGACAAATTTACCGACACGCTCAAGGATCTCGAAAAGACCCTTGCGGCGGTAGAATAATTTTATGGTAGTCAGCGATGCACTCATTAAAAATCTGCGCGACATCATGCGCAATGATCACAACGTCTCCGGCGACGCCCAGCGAATGGAACAGGTCGCATGGCTACTTTTCCTGAAAGTGTTCGATGACCGGGAAAAGGAGTTCGAGATTTTCGAGAAGAAATACTCTTCGCCCATTCCATCGGAGTTGAAGTGGCGCACGTGGGCGCAGCCCAAAGACGGTCTTACCGGCCCCTCGCTCATTGATTTTGTCGAGAAGAGACTTTTCCCGACGCTCAGCGCGCTTCCAGTTAATGAAAAGACCGACCCCCGGCACGCGGTGGTGAAGAAAGTGATGAGCGAGACACGCAACTATATGAGTGAGGGCGTGCTTTTGCGTCAAATCGTAAACCGAATCAACGAACTCGATCTTACGAAGATCGAAGATCGCCACGCGATGAACGATATATATGAAAAATTCCTCCGAGAGCTTCAAGACGCGGGGAGCGCGGGTGAGTACTACACGCCACGTCCGATCACGAATTTTATTGTGGACATGATTGCGCCACAGTTGGGCGAGAGCGTGCTCGATCCCGCCTGTGGTACAGGTGGTTTCCTGATTCACGCGCTCGATCTCATCAAAAAACAGACCGGGACGAAGAAGGATATTGAAACCTATCAGCGTGCAATCACTGGATGGGAATCCAAACCGCTGCCGCACATCCTCGGCGTCACCAACATGCTTCTGCATGGCGTGGATGCGCCCTCCAACATGATCCGCAAAGATTCGCTCGCGCGACCGACTGTAGATATTCGCGACAACGAACGCGTCGATGTAATCGTGACCAACCCACCCTTCGGCGGACATCAGAAGGACGGCACCGAGAAGAACTTCCCCAAGACCTTCCAGACTAAAGAGACTGCCGATCTCTTCGTCTATCTCATCATTCAGATGCTCAAGAAAAATGGACGAGCAGGCATAGTCTTGCCAGACGGATTTCTCTTTGGCGACGGCGTCGAAGCGCGGCTCAAAGAAGAATTACTCACAAAATGCAATCTCCACACGATCGTGCGTATGCCGGGTGGCGAATTCACACCGTATGCTGCGCCAAAGGTAAATCTGCTTTTCTTTACCAAGGGCGAGCCGACCAAAGAGGTATGGTTTTATGAACTGCCGCTCCCGGCGGGCGTGGGTAAAAACGGCTTCACCAAGACCATGCCGCTTCGCGACGAACACATGACTGAAGTACGCAAATGGTGGGGAGGCGCAGAGCGCAAAGGACGGAAGGAAAACGGACGAGCATGGAAAGTCTCGCTGGAGGACATCAAAACTCGTCACTGGAGCCTGGATTGCAAAAATCCAAACGGTCCCGCTGTAGCGGAGCACAAGACACCAAAGGAGATCATCCGGGAGATTGAGGGGAGGGAAAAAGAAATCACCAATATTCTGAAATCTTTTGAAACCTAGCATGAGATTTGTGTTTGTTGATGAAGTGTATGGTTCCAAAGAGTTGAATTTTTTTGGTGTGGGTGTGCTGGTTGTGGATGCAACGAAATACAATCCACTCTTCGAGGCGTTCTATAAGACGCTAAAAAAACACTCTTGGCCTGTCGAAAAAGAGATAAAGGGAAAATACATTTTTTCGCGTGATCCAGCCAAAACGGGAAAGACCCCAGAACAAATGATTGTGCTCACTCGCGACTTGACGAGCAGTCTGCTTTCTGCAAAATCATCTCGGGCAGAACTATTTTTTATCTTCAATAAAAAAGGATATTCCATCGAGAACTACCTAGCTCTTCTAGCGGTGGCGTTTACAAAAATTCAAAAGCCCACCAACCAAAAGAACGGGAAGCATCTGGCGTCTTGTTTTCTGGATGATTTCAATGATTTGCACGCTCATCATGCGTTAGTATCTGAAAAATTAAGAGAGGCGGCAGGCAAGCGCCGCTATTGTTTGGTGGACGGGACTTTTTCTATTGTAAAGTCCAGCAACCATTCCCCTGGCGTAATTTATGCTGATTTGCTCGCTTACCTGGCGCGCTGGGTGGCGGAAAATCCTGAAGTTGAACCCAGTACTCTCTTTGATCTGATTGTGCCTGATACCGGTGCGGTAAATGCGCAAAAGGTTTTGGTAGCGCGCAGTCTTCTTTTTAATAGGATCAAGGGATATATCATTGAAATCTGATATGACTTGGCCAACAAAAAAACTCGGCGAGGTAATAGAATTTCAATACGGGAAAGGTATTGATAAAAGTCAGCGCGACGAACGCGGCGAAGTTCCGATTTACGGTGCCAACGGTGTTTTAGGGCACACGAATAAGGCTCTGAAGTCGGGCGAAGCAGTAATAGTTGGTCGCAAAGGTTCTGCAGGCGAGTTGACGCGTGTTTCAGGAAAATTCTGGCCGTCGGACGTTACCTATTACGTGTTTGGAAATGATAAGGTTGATATCGACTACCTTTTTTATTTTTTGAGAAACGCAAATCTCACGCGCCTTGCAACCGGCGTGAAGCCTGGGATCAACCGCAATCGCGTATATGAAATCGAAATCCCCCTTCCGCCGCTTGCCGAGCAGAGGAAGATTGTGGCGAGGATAGAAAAGCGGTTTTCGAAGATTGACGAGGCTGCGCGATTGAGTATGGGGAATAAGGCTTCTGCCGCGCAGCTCCTTCCCGCTGCCCTCCATGAGATTTTCTCTCAGGCAGAATCAAGAGGGTGGGAGCAACGAAATATCGGCGACAAAGGGGTAATGAAAATAACGAGCGGAGGCACTCCCTCGAGAGGGCAATCAAAATACTATGGAGGCGAAGTTATGTGGCTCAAATCCGGTGAATTAAACGACAACACAAATATCGTTGACTCCCAAGAACACATAACTGAGCTGGCTGTGCAAGAATCCAGCGCAAAGATATTTCCGGCAGGCACAATACTCCTCGCTATGTATGGCGCTACGGCAGGAAAACTTGGAATTTTGGGTCGTGCGGCTGCAACCAACCAGGCGGTCGCAGGTTTAATCTGTAATGAAGAGAAACTATCCCCTAAATTTCTTTACCACATATTGACGCATATCCGTAACGAAATTATCGCCCAGGCATGGGGAGGAGCGCAGCCAAATCTGAGTCAAACAATTATCAAGACGTTCAAAATACCCCTTCCGCCACTTGTCGAGCAGAAAGCCATAGTCGAAAAGCTCGACGCGCTTTCCGGAAAAGTCCGTGCTTTGCAAGAGCTGCAAATGGCGCAAGCCGCCGATCTCAAGGCGCTCAAGCAATCTATCCTCCATGAGGCGTTTAAAAGTGAGCCGTCTAACGAACCGACAAATATAGAAATGCTCACACCCTCTCCTTTTTTCAGAAATCAGGTGAATGCCGCCATTATCGAACAGGTTACGAATGATGGCGGAGAAACGACCGAGGTCGCAGTGGCAAAATACAATCATATGTTGCAGATGCTCTGCGGCGTGCCTTTGGCATATGAATTTCAAAAGGGATATTTTGGCCCATTTGACGGTCAAATCAAACGACTCCTTTATTCCGGCTTAGGAAAAAACGCATGGTTTAGAAAAAAAGGAGGAATGGTTATCGCGGGTAGTAACATAACTGCTTTGACAGCAAGGAAAAGCGGCCTTTACCTGAAAGCTCGTGCCGGGATGCAGACGCTCGCTTCGCTGGGAATAACAAGGCTGGATGCGCTCAGGGTGGAGCTATTGTCGACTATCTGCCACGCTGTACAGCAAACGCAATCTACCGACTTCAAAAAAATACGTGAGTTTATGAGTACGTGGCAAACCGATGGGAATAGATCGAAGGCTGAAAAATTCACGTCCGCGCAAACACAAAAATGTCTAGATTTTATCCTCGCGCACGAATTGCACAAAAAGCTTATCGCACGTGGCGGGTAAAACATGGCCCTTACAGGGGGCGGCGTAAAATAGCAAAATAAATGTATGGACGAGGAACTCTTCGAGCTCGCAAAAGATAACGACCTAAGCCTTGATGAGGCGCGGGAGGTTCAAGATCTTGCCGACGAGACAGGGCTTGATCTAGACGAGGCTTTGGAAATTTGGCAGGAACAATAAAATTCTCATCTTTATTGTCTCCTATAAACCTCACTGAGCGTTTTCCCCTCAGCGGTCCTCCACACATCCCACCCGTTCGCCGAATGCCCGAGTATGAGGTCGGCAGGAGCACTCGGCTTCCCGAAGTTGTAATCACGCTCGAACACATACACATCACCGTCTTGACGGAGTATTCCTTCAGACACGAGCTTCTCGATCACACGCTTATTCCGCTCCGCTACCGACTCCGTCAAACGACCCGTCGCGACCGATCCTTTGTAGACGATGAATCCCTCGTTGGTCATGCGTGCTGTGCCCTGCGCTTTGCCGTCCGCATTCTTGCAGATAAACAGCGGGTTGTTCATGTCACTCTCGTTTTTTGACTCCATTTTTTGCAGGATCGGATAACCGATGGCGGCAAGGAGCAGATTGAGATTCTCCAAAAATCCTTCCATCACGGGGATATCGGATTTCGGCAGGTTGGCCGGTAACGGTTCATTGCCGTTGGTCAGGTGATAGCCGAAGTGCTTGGCCTCATACGCTAGCTGAATGCAGCGTGATTCGATGTACTTTGCGTGCGCGCGAGTAATGGAGTCGTCCTTACTCGTGAACACGACGGTCTGATACCAAAATTCTTTTGCGTCGTCGCGATTGTGCGTATTCAGGCGGTCGATGATGTTGTCGGCGTGTCCGATATAGGCGGACGCAATCGAGCTCTCTTCATTTTCCTTCCCGAACAGAAAATAGACGCCGGGCTTCCGTGCGCTCTCGTCGCTTCCGTACTCTCGGAGCTTGTTGCGCGGGAATACCGTGCCCATACCGCTCCAGCCGCCGAGTTCCAGCGTCTTGATCCCGTCCGGCTCTCCGTCGACGAGAAACAGCGTTATCTTTTTTCCTTGGTGTTGTTTTGGCACAAAAAGCAATTGAATGCTGTGCCAGCTAGGAAACAAAAAACTCCCAGCCAGCGACCCTTGCGGGCCCATGCCGGTTTCCCGACATGACGGTTCAACGTGCTCTGACTAGGAGCTTTCAACGTTGAACCGTTACTCGACCATGCCGCCCGGCGACGCCGAACGGTTTAGGTCTGCCCTGAGGGCTATTCAATTGTAGCGCGATAATAACGCGAAAATAAGGCGTTGGAAAGGATAGAAATATTGGCACCCGCTGGCATGATTTCTGGTCGATCTACTATATATACTTTTGTTGGGCATCGGTTCAACGCGCTCCGACCGTTGGTCGGCGATTAATCACCTAATAGTATGAAAAACAGTAATGTATTGACCCCCGAACAATATCAAGAGCGCCTTAAGGCTCTCCGCACACCCGAAGATGCGGCGGCGTTCGCACAGGAGATGTTCGCTTCCACCCTTGCGAGCTTGCCTCGCACGCCGATAGTCGAAAAGGTCGAGGAACCGGCCGAGGTCGAAGAGCGGCCAAACCACGCGACCAAGCAAGGTCGTCGCCCTACCATTCCCGAGCTCGCGAGCAGACAAAATCCTGCCGCGAGTCCCTGGTACGAGGTCGCGTCGAATGACAAGGAGGCGATGATCATATCGCTGTACGCGAAAGGCCTCACGACTCGCGATATCGCCACATACATGAACATCTACCATGGCATGCAGCTCTCCCAACCCGGCGTCTCCACGATCACCGACAAAGTGTTTCCGCTAGTGAAGGAGTGGCAGAGTCGCCCGCTCTCGTCTTGCTATCCGGTCATGTATCTCGACGGCCTGCACTTCAAGGTGCGCGACGGCGGCAAGATAGTCTCGAAAGTCGCCTACATTGCTCTCGGCGTAAACCAGTACGGCATGAAGGAGGTTATGGGCGTCTGGATCAGCGATAGCGAATCGGCCAAGTTCTGGATGGGTGTCTTGAACGACATGAAGAATCGCGGCGTTGATGACATCTTCATCACCTGCGTCGACGGTCTCAAGGGATTCCCCGAGGCCATCAAGGCGATCTACCCGCAGTCCGAGGTGCAGGTGTGCATCGTGCATATGATCCGCCACACGGTCAAATTCATCCCGAGCAAAGACCGCGAGGCGTTCTGCAAGGATCTGCAGCTCGTCTACACCGCGCCGTCTGAAGAGGCGGGTCGCGAAGCGCTGCATGAGGTCGGCGAGCGTTGGACGCAGTACAAGGCGTACCTCAAAAACTGGGAAGATCGTTGGGAAGACCTCGCGCCCTTCTTCAGCTACCCGGCTGCGATTCGTCGTATGATCTATACGACGAACACGATTGAGAATCTCAATCGGCAGTTTCGGAAAGTGACGAAGACCACGACGGTCTTTCCTCACGACGAGTCATTGATGAAACTCCTCTGGCTCGCGCAGGCGGACATTACCCAGGGCACGAAATTCGCAGTACGCAATTGGAATGAAATAATGGCGCAACTGTCGATCGTGTTTCCGGATCGCGTACAATTTTAGTAGTAACTCTATTAGTAATTTAGTAGTTATCTTAGCAGTTAACAGAATCAATTAATCAAAACGTCGACGATGGCCGGAGCCGGACGGTGCCCTACGAAGGCCGCAGAAATGCGGCCTTCGTCGCGCCTGTTGGTAAGCGTACTTCGCAAACACCCATTTCTAAGCTGGAATGGCTCGATGGGCATCCTCTCGCCACAGAGCGCCAAAGAGCTTCAGCGGATTATCAAGGAGTCGACCGGCCGCGATATCTCGCTCGGCGAGGCGTACGCGATCTGGCACTATCTCATTAAGCTTCTGCAGCTTTTATGGCGCGTCGATGCACGACCTGAGATTCCACCCCCTCCGCAGCAGCTAAGTTTATTCAGCCGCGTCTCGCGCAAGCGTCGTTAGAATTTTTTATGTCTCAAGTCTCCGAGAGGCCGATACTCGAACTCCCGATCATAATATCCTCGCGGCTCGTCCTCTTCTGAGTCCACTATGTACGGCGACACGTACCCGTTGGTATCCTGAGGAGTAGGTTTGTCATTTGGACTGCGCGGCCACGGCGAATAACCATCGTTTGAATTCCACACCTCGATCACGAGTAGCGAAAGAGCGTCGGCTAAGTCATCGTGGTTCTCGTGCCCGAAGCCGGTGAGTTGCGCGATCAACTCCTCGCATCCGGTTTCGGGGAATAACACATGACCGTCTTTGATGAGGTGGCTGATCATCGCGATTCTTGAGCGCTTGTCGCCTCGCGAGGGCACGCCGACCGCCGGGTAACCCTCTTTCTGCAACATCTGCGGCAGCGCTTTTTGATACGCATTGTCTTCAATGAACATCTTCGCTTTCACGTTGTTGTGTGCGTAGAGCGACGAGAGCGCCTTCGCGCGTTCCAGGGATGTCGGGAAGTCGAGGTGCTCGTTGACTGGGTGCGGTAGGATGTAGATTTTTGTTTGCTCTCTCCAGTAGAATACCCGCGCCACGACCATGGCGGTCTTGTCCGCCTTTTCGTGTTCAGCGATTGCCAAGTCCATGCCGATGAAGGAGCAGCGGTAGTAATTGTTCGGAGTGAGCTCGGGCAACTCTTTGTAGCGTTGTATCCACTCCGGGTGGATGACGCGAGTGGAATCGGAGACAATCTCAAGCAGGTACTCTTGACGCCACGCGAGTTCGCTCGGGATGCTCCTGCGCAGCGCCTCGATCTTCGCGGGCGTATCGAACTTGGCAGGCCACAAGCAGTTGCCTACTTTGTCGAGGAGCGGGAAGAAACGCCAGAGGCCGTCGATCTCTCCCTTGCGCATCATGCGACCGAGCCGCATCACGAGCGAGTCCTCGTGAAGGAGGTTGCTGACGATGATGACGCGGGTGCCGACGTCGCCCAAGGGTACGATCTCGCGGGTGAACCAGTCGAAGAGCTTCGCGCGGGCTTCCATCGTTCTCGCGGACTGCAAATCCTCGATGTCATCGAGGATGAGGAGATCGGGGCGGTACTCGCGGTGTCGGATGCCGCGGATCGACTGGTCGACCGACGCGATCATGATGCGTGCGCCGGTGTTCTGAAAGACCAGCGACGACGCGGCCCACTCTCCGCTGCCGACGTCCTCGCGAAAGGGCCCAAGGTCGCTCTTGAGGAGCTCGTTGTGTTCGAGCTCGTACTTGAGGTTGAACATGTGCTGCCTCGCCTGCGCCTGTGTCTGACAGATGATGAGCACGAATTTCTTCTGCTGCTCGCCGAGGGTCGCCCAGAGCGAGTACGAGAACGTCACGAGCGTGGACTTGCCCGATCCGCGAAAAGCAACGATGCACGCGAGCTTGTTGTATTCGTCTTCGGTGATGCTGAAGATGTCGCGCTGGAAGTCTGCTATCGGGAATTTTATGTAATGAGGGAAATACATGTGGAAGAAGAGCAGGTGGCTCTCCTTCGTCACCGTCTGTCTGAGCACGCGGTCGTTGAGGAGCGCCTCGAACGCGCCGCGCTCTTCCTCGGGCTCTGCTGCTACTGCTGTCGTGTTGTTCATATATTTTTGTGATTAGACTAATTTTCCTGGCCTGAACATGAGTAATACTTTCTCGCGGACCTCCTTCTGTTCCGGCGTCAGATCCTCGATGACCTTGAGCGCACCTTCGATCTCGATGCGGGTTTTATACGATGGGTGGTTGTGCTTAAGCCATGCAAGAATTGCCGAGATGTTCCGATCCTTAATCGCTCCAATTAACTGGCTTTCTGCGAGATCGTTCACCAACAGCCGCCCCTCAAGCATCGCGTCGTCGACCGCTTTGGAGAACTCTTTGCTCTCCGAGCGCCAGCGATATAGCGTCACGCGACTGATGCCGACTTTCTCGCACGCGATCTGAAGGATGGGCGTTTTGCGCAGCTGTTCCAGCAGCGCTTCTCTGGCCTTGTCACTCTTTTTCATACGCGTGTCGCTTTGCGCCCCGTCGCTTTCTCCCAGCGGCGAATCGCCGTCAGACAGTACTCGTAGTCGACCTCTACGCCGAAGTACCGCCGCTTCGTTTGCTCACAGGCGAGCAAAGTCGTGCCGCTCCCGAGGAAGCCGTCAAAGACGGTGTCGCCAATCTCTGTGCTGTTGAGAACGAGGCGACGCACTAACCCGATGGGTTTCGTTGTCGGATGAAACTTGCTCTTGCTCGGCCTCGGGTAGCACAAGACCGACTTGTCCTTGGAGCGGCGGAAGTGATGCGTTCCATACCAGCCGTACACGATGAGTTCGTGCTGCGGCGCGTAGTCGAGGCGACCGATGACAGACTGTTGTTTTACCCAGACCAAAAGCTGCGCGATCTTGAATCCGGTATCCGCCATTGCATCGCGTAGTGACCAAACCATCTTGTCGGCGTTGAAAACGTACGCGCTGTTTTTCTTGGCGAGGTACGGGAGTATCGCTTCAAGCCACTCCTTGCTGAACTGGCGATATTGAGCGTCCGACTGCAGTTGGTCACCTGCGATGTCTTTGTCCTTGGCGAGCGTGCGGAAGTTGCGTTTAGACTCTGCCACCGCGACGCCGTACGGAGGATCACAGCAAACGAGGGATATCTTTTCTGTGCCAAGAAGCTTCTTTAGTAGTTGCGGATCGCGACAGTCGCCGTATGCAAGGCGGTGATCGCCGAGCTGCCAGACCGTGCCTAGTTTAGGCGAGCTTGTGGGCTTTTTTGCCGGTGAGTTTTTCATATCTGTGTATCGCTAACTGAACGAATATCGGTTCGCGTTCGACCAAATACGCGACCCGCTTCAACTGATCACACGCGACCATCAAGCTCGCCGATCCGGAAAAGAAATCGAGCACGATGTCTCCGGGACGCGTGCAGCGCCGGAGCGCCTTCTCGTGGAGGGAGGGCGGCTTTTCCGTCGGGTGCTGATAATCGGTGCCGTTGATGCGCTTCACGAGCCAGATATCGATGCCGTCAAGAATGTCCTCGAGTGTGCGGTTGCCCGTGCCGATTTCTTTGTTCAGCACCTCGGAGAGATTGAGGACTTTTTCGGAGAGATACGGTTTGCCGATAGTACCGTATACGCAGGGCTCGTATTGCTTATTGAACCCGACATGAGGGGTCGGGGTGCTGTTATTTTTTATCCACAAGCACACGCGCTTGTTGGCGATGCCGAGTTCGGCGTAGAGCGTCTGCAAAAGCCAGATGTACTTCTGGTCGCAGTACGTGAATACGTGCGCGTCCTTCTCGCAGACCGACAATCCGTTCTCGAGAGCAGCTTTGAGAAATGCTCGGTACGCACTATCCGCCATCGCATCATCGTGTGTGCCGCCGTAGTGTTTCTTGCCGCCTACGCCCTTGTCATAGTCGAGGCCGATGTTGTACGGAGGATCTTGCAAAACGGTATTCGCTTTTTTGCCACCCATGAGACGCTTTACTACTTTAGGGTCCGTGCTATCTCCACAAACAATTTTGTGATTCCCGAGCGCGTACATATCACCCGGCTTCACCGTCACGTTCTTTATTTTCTCGATCTCCTTGTCGGTATCCCATTCGTCATTTTCGACTTCGAGGTTGTCGAAAAGATGCGAGAGATCGATGTCGTCGAAGCCACTTACGAGGAGCGTGTCGATGTCGAAATTCTCCGCGAGCTTTTCCCAGTCCCAGTCGCCGTGGATGCGATTGCTGCCGAGTAGGTACTGGTCGTATTCTTTTTTCGAGAGCTTGCGCGATGGCACACGAACTGGAATCATCTCGTTCTCGCGCCCGAGGAGTTTGAACGCGAGCAATCTCTGGTGACCCGCGATTACCGTCCCGTCCGAATCGATCACCGGCAATTCGACAAGGTCGAACTTTTTAATGCTGCGCTTGAGATCTTCCATCTGCTTAGGAGACATCACGCGCGGGTTCCTCTTGATATTCGGGACGAGATCTGATATCTTTCTGGTAACAGTTCGCCACGCCAATTTTTGGCCCATAACGATTTTTGAGAAGGAGGGGTTATTTTGCTCTCCTTCTATAATCCCCATGGGCTTCTATGACGCTTTTTTAGCTTGCCGCATTGCGGCATCAAAAAATCCCTGACTTGCAGGGTTTTTTGGCGGGAGGCACGGGACGTCTCCCGATTTTTGTCGGATCAGGAGACGCTACTCACTTTCGAAGGGGATTTGGTCGCTCTCAGCTACGAACATTGGCTTCGCGACCCACTCATGATTTCCGAAGTTGTATCGATAGAAAAAATCCTCGTCTGTTTCAAAAAATGCTTTCAGACACGCATTCAATTTATACTTAGTGTTCCGCGTAATGCCACGATTGTAGCCGGTAATCCGATTCGTCTCGAAGAGCTTACATAGGCACTTCCAGACGGCATCTGGTTGGTGGCTCTTTTTATTTTCCATCCCAAAATCTTTGTAGTCGAAAGTTCCAGTCGGTAAACCCAGGTACTTTACTTTTACTGTATGGCCGTCCACTTGCTTGAATTTGAGCTTTGCGAGATTGGCACCTTTCGGTAACGGGTACGATGCGCGACCTTGAGGTGCATGCTGAGGCTTTAGCCGTTCAACCACCTTGTCGGCGATTAAGTTGTAGTCGATCAAAGGTTGCCCTCGGCGTTCTGCGGCACGGAATGATAGGGGTATAAAAGCCTCTCGTCGAAAACGCTCAGTGTTTTGATACGATCGGATGCTGCGCTCTGCCTCCGCGAGCACCGGTCCGAACGCGGCGGAAGCATCAGCCACTGATTCAAACACCCCTTGAATGGTGGAAAGATGCGGCTCGATTATCGCCATGGCATGCTCAGCCGTAGCCGCAACTTCTTCAAGATACTCATCCGGGATCTCGTATTCCATTACCCTTTATTTTACCTTATTTTTCTTGCTGGAATCTACGAAATGCAACACGCCTAAAAAGCCCTTTTGATGTTACATTTTATATCAATCTGATTTTCAGACCCCTGACTGGGACGCCTCGGTCTGCTAAACTGAAATCTCCCAAGAAACCCTTACGGTGCCTTGCCACGCAAGGTCCCAGACTGGGATGGGGCACAAAAGGATCGCGCGGCACAT
>PLSR01000013.1 GCA_003164215.1 Candidatus Kaiserbacteria bacterium
GGCACAAAAGGATCGCGCGGCACATTACATGCCGCGCTTCGATCTCATTTGGCGATACGGACGTTCGCCGCCCGCGCGCGCAATTCTGGCAATCTCGGAATGAACACGTTCTCGAAATACTCGTCCAGACGGCGATGATATTCACCGGCGTTATGCTCGTCGAGAACAAGGATGGGTAATCCGAGCAGAACACGCATATGGTTGAGCAAAAAGCGTGCAGTTGACCCGTTGCCTTCCCTGAAAAAATGCGTGCACCTAAATTCGTCGTGTCGCAACCAGGTCTGACGCTCCTTCTCCTCGACACTCGATTTCTCATGGCGTTTTAGGAGGAGGCGGGTATAGCGTGTCCACAACTCAAGGAGCACGGGTAGTTCGATCGCATCAGGTACCTTGCCACGCAACTGCCATTCAGTGCCACGCCTGAACAAGTTCTCATCGTTGCGACCCAACAATGCGGCGTCGATGATGAACGGGGGCACGAATCGATGCGGATTTGAGAACAGGTATTCCGCAAGTGCACGGCTGCGTCGAGTATCTTCTTTATCTTCCCGGTCGCCTTTTTCATCAAGTGTAAATTTCAGAGCGCTCAGGCTCATGCTCGCCTTGATGAAGTCGTCCCATCGCCCCAGCGATTTGATCTGCTCTGACATTCTGGCCCCCTTGTGCCGCTATCCAATTATTCCGCTTTCGTGAGCATACACGAACAGCACCCTATTCTCAAATCGCTAAAATATTGTAGAATGGCGCGATTGCACTATATATACATATGTGTGCATCGTTCGGAGAACATCCGAACAAGTTCGGACATTACTCTTCTCTCGCACCCATAGCTCAGTTGGTAGAGCAATCGCCTCTTAAGCGAATGGTCGTTGGTTCGAATCCAACTGGGTGCACAAATCGACGACAGGCAGATTTGCGCAAGACGGAGCAGCTTGGCTGCGAGTCGGGGTCGCGCAAATTTCTAGCAAGAAATTATGTGTGACCACAAACGAGTTTGAACGAGGGCGAATCCAGTTGGATTCGAACGAGAAAGGGGTCGGGAAAACATTTGTCTTCCCGTGGAGGAAGGTATGGGAAAACCGTGGGGTTTCCAAGCGCTCGCAGTCCAACTGAGTGCACTCGATTTGACAATTTCGATTCGAACGTTGTCGAACTGTTCTACATTCATCAGACGACCACTATCAAGTCCCGTGAGGAGGAATTGCGTTCGGCCCTGTTCATTCGACCGGACTACTACAAATGATTTTGGACACCACTGCCGCCCCTCTCGTTCGAGGTGGCGGCATTCTTTTTACAAATCCCCCCGTATCGTCCCGCGAGTGTGCTCAAAATCAATAGTAGTACTGATACGATCCGGGATAGCTGTAGCCGTACGAGTAGTCGTAACTCGGCGTGTCGTACTGGATCGGGTAGCTGTATGAGTACGTGTATGAGGGGTACGTATAGTACGAGTACTGGTATTGATACGGGTAGTGGTTGTAGTTCTGATAGCCATCGTTGTAGTACGTGTAATTCGAGCACGGCACATAATAGCCGTAACTGTTACTGCAGTAGTATTGCGACTGGTAATTCTGATACGGCTGATATTGCTGGTATTGATAACCGTAGGAATAATTCGGCTGATATTGATACGAATATTGCTGCCCGTAATAGGGCGTGCCGTAATACCCGTAGCCCCCTGCCGACGCGATGAGCGGACTTATAAGAAATGTGACACCGATCAAGGCCCCGATGTAGTTTTTCATATGCCGTCATTGTAGGAGCCTTAGCCTAAGAATCAAGTCCCGATTCCCCACCGCTTTCACAAATGGTACGATTGGCCTGTCCACGCAGGTTTTCGGGGCAGATGGCGGAATTGGTATACGCGCCAGCCTTAGGAGCTGGTCCCGCAAGGGTTGCGAGTTCGAGTCTCGCTCTGCCCACCCATATTACTTTTTTCAAGACAGGTCTGGTCCCGATCAGGGTTGCGACCCGCCCACAGTCGGGCAGGGTTCGAGTCTCGCTCCCAGCACATTTTGCAAGACAGAACTGGTTCCCACCCGGTGTGGGAACCTGTATAATGACCATCACATGCTTCAAATAAAGAATTTTTCGAAACAGTTCGGCGCATTAAAAGCCGTTGATGACGTCTCCTTTGAGGTTCATGACGGAGAGATTTTTTGCATTATCGGGCCGAATGGCGCAGGGAAGACGACTATCATAAAGACAACGGTCGGACTTCTTTCTCCTAACAAAGGAACGATATCGGTCAACGGCAAAGATGTCGTTGCACTCCCCCAAGCGACGAAATCGATCATTGGATATATTCCCGACGATCCCTCCGCATGGTCCGGGCTGACGGGAGAGGAATTTCTGCATTTCGTGGGAACGCTATTTGGCGTTCCCGAACGAGATCGGATGGATCGCATAAAAGAACTTCTTTCGATCTTTGAGCTCGAGGGCATCGAAAAGAATTATTTTGAGAACTATTCGCGCGGTAATAAGCAAAAGTTTTCGATCCTTGCGGCACTTCTGCACAAGCCCCGGCTGCTGCTCGTCGATGAGCCGACCGTGGGCCTTGACCCATTGAGCGTGCGGCGGGTGAAAGATCTCCTTTCGCGACTCGCAAAAGGAGAGGGCATGAGCATTCTTATCGCGACGCATACACTTTCGTTCGCACAGGAGATCGCTGATCACGTCGGCATTATGGATCACGGGCATATGATCGCGCGCGGTACGGTCGAGGAACTGCGCGAAAAAGCTCATCTGCAAAAGGAAGCGACCCTTGAAGATATCTATCTTGCCCTGACCGGCAATTCTTTCCCGACCGCATGATCGGATCTTTTGTACAGCTCAGCATAAAAGGAGTGCGACACTATTTCTCGACGCGCACTATTCCTAAGCTCATTACCGTATTCCTTTTTATTCTTATCGTGGTCGGCATTGCCGCTGCGGTGTTTTGGGGCGTCCGCTCGGAATTCACGTTAATAAAGAACGAGCCATATGGAAGCCAGACATTGTCGCTTTATACCTACGAATCATTTTTTCTTATTTTGGGATATTTAATGTTCGCGAGCTCCATCGCAACGGGCCTTTTTACGCTCTTTCGCGGTGACGCGAATAATTGGATCGTTGCTTCTCCGCGATATAGGTCGGTGATCCTTCGGGCCGGATTCAGCATCCTTGATTCGGCCACGGGGACGCTCCTCATTATCGGCATTCCTGCGGTCATTGCGCTCGCCGACGTTTATGGTGGTGGCGCACTGTCCATTCCTTCAGCGCTCATCGCGCTCATACTGCTTACGCTGATCACGTCGGGTTCGGCAATGGCCGTCATTTTGTTTTTTGCGACCGTGCTGTATTGCATCCGCAGCGCGACGTGGCACGCACTGAAGGTGAAGTGGCTCGCCGTGCTCTCCGGCCTTTTTATGGCCGCGCTCATGTATGGGCTTGTGCGAGCGATCGTCGGGATGGATATAATATCCCTCTTCGTCTCCGGACCGGTCACTGCGACTGAAGCGAATATCGATGGTATCGTCGCCGCATTTCACTGGTTCCCCACTTCCATCGTCGCGCTCATGATGCTCGCGTTGCAAGATCATTTCTGGGGACTCGCATGGTCATATATCGGCTGGCTCGTGCTCGCGGTCGTTGTTGTAGGGTTCATCCTTTATCTGCTTTCCTTTGCATTTTTGAAACTGTGGCAACGCGTCCAGGAGGGAAATTTTGAGGCGCGCACGGTGAGCGGGGCGGCCCACGCACCACCCCGCGCATTCCCCCGTTTTTTTAAGACCGATCTTGGCACTTTATTCGAGAAAGAAATGGTCGTGAATTTCCGCAGCACCCGCGATTCCCTATGGGTCGTCTTCATCCTCGGCCTCTGGGTCCTGCAGACCGCGCTCAATCTTTTTTTGCGAAAAAATAGTGCGGAGTATGGCACGAGCGCGACGAATATCATTGCCCTCATTCAAGCCTTGCAAGCGGCTACCACGATCTTCTTCACCAGTACGTTCGCGTTGCGCTTCGCGTTCCCCTCTTTTAGTAGTGATCGCCGCATGGCATGGATCATGGGCACCGCTCCGATCGCGCCTCGACGAATATTCTTTTCGAAACTCGTGTTTTACACCGTCGCTTTCTTGATCGTGGGGATCGGCGTAGGGATCGCCAATGCATACCTTCTTGGGATCTCGCTCATTGCGGTGGGGACATTCCTTCTGCTCCTTGCAACTATGATCGCGGCGATAGCCGCTTTCGCCCTGTGTCTCGGCGCTCTGTTCCCCAACGCGGAATCAGATGATCCGGATATCGTAAGCATGACTTTTCCCGGTCTCTGCTTCACGTTCATTTCGCTCGCGTATGGAGGAGCAGGTACGTGGCTATATTATGTTTTCTTGAAGACGTCCCACGGGGTAGGTTTCTATACGTTCATCGTCACCTCTGCCACTCTTGTCGCGCTCATGATCATAGCGACTTCAAATCGATTGAAGACATTCAACCCCTTCAGTGATGAAATGGCAAACGTATAGACGCCAAAAAAGAAATCCGGCGCGTCTTGCTCACCGCGTGAATATACCGACCATTACTGCTGGACGAATTGCACCGTCGGCGCGCTCACATTTTGTGTATTGACGTCGGGGTTCGACACGTTCAGACCGAAGGTATTGTCGAGGAACGCGATGATCCCGTAGACCGAGACCATGATGAGCATGCCGAGCGTGCCGTAGATCATGTGTCGCTTACCGTCGGATGTATCTTCTCCTCTGCTGATATTGAGCATGAACTGAAAAAGTCCCCACATGAACATGAAAAAGCCTGCTGCGAATATGACCAGTAGGATCGGATCGACGATGTATGTTCCGAACTTGGTGATGAGATCGTCGATATTCGTCGATTGGGCATACGCCGTTCCGCTACTGCTCATCAGCGCGATTAGCCCCACACTAGCTGCGCTCACGACTCGCATAATTTTTTCTGAAATGTAGCGCATACAACAAGGATCCTTCTCTCGGAATCTTCACCCGAAAAGGAACTTCGAGTACCTAATTAGTGCCGCCGATCTGGATCTGCGCGGGAGTTTCTGCCGAATTACTATTGTTGACGCCGAAGGTCGCCTGTAAGAGATGGATCACGCCCCAGATCGAGACCATGATGAAGATTGCAATGATGGAATAGAAGATCGTCGTGAGACCGGCCGCACGTTCCTCGCCGCTCTTAATAATGTACTGTATCAAGCCCCAGAAGAAGACGACGATCGCAAGAGTGATGAAAAGCACCATCACGTCATTGAGGGCGGTGTTGGCGAATTGGATCAAACCGATAATGCCTTGTTGAGGGGTCGTACTAACGATCCCTTGCTGCGCACTAGCGACGAGCGGTAGGGCAAAAGCACCGACGACTGACAGAGCTGAAATAATACTTTTGCGCATATGAGTTTGATTTATGAGCGATCGATTTATTCGTATAATTGTCTTCATTGTAGCTTCAGACTGGCCGGGCACAAGCGAATCGGGCCATTGCTGTGGATAAGCTAATGTTCCGCAGGTGGATTCGATTTGACTCCCTTACCGAGCGAAAGCACCACGACGAAGCATACGAACAAGATGGCAACGATGCCGATGATGAAGGAGATCGGCCCCTGGAGAATATTGATGATGCCGAGCAATACCACGAGCACGAAGAGTATCGTGATGCCCCAGAACATGAGCTTCAACCCCTCCATGCGCCTCTCTGTGCCCAGTAGCACGAGATACTGTATGAAGCCTCCCGCAAAGGTGAGAAAAGCGGCGACCACCATCAACCCGGCACAAATATTGAAGAGCCCTAAGAACGTTGAGAACGTCTGCGCTGCGGCAACGCCCGGTATGAAGATCGCCGAAATTGTCGATAGCAACAATATTTTCGTTCGCATAGTGAGCATTCTTTGAGTTTCAACACGATCGATCGAACAGGTGCCACCTCAGTAAATAATGACGCCATTGGTCGCTGAAGGAGGTGGGCCACCGAAGAGGCTGAATTGGAGGATCTGGATGATGCCCCAGATCGACACCATCGCGAATATAACGATCATGCCCCAGAGGAGCGTCTTTTTCAGATCGCCGCCGTCAGCCTCGCCCTGGCTGATCTTGTATATATCGCCCGCAATGCTGTAAAAATAAACAGCGACACTTGCGGTGATCAAGAGCACCGCACCATCGTTGAGGATCGTCGCGGCGGAGCGTGCGAGCGCCTGGAGAGTCGTGGGAGCGGGAGCGGAATACGGGCCTTGAGACGGATTATCGGCATGCACGATCGTCACCCCACCGGCGAACATTACGGCAACGAATAATATCAGCGAGAGCGCGTTACGATTGAAATAAGTAGGTATCATATGTTAACCGAGAAGTTGGGAGACCGTGCTCCCGATAATATTGGCAAGCACCCAGGCGGCAAGTATTAACAATGCCCCGAGAACGGAGTAGAGAAAGTTTCGTTTTGCGATCTCGAGTTTCGCCTGATTGCCTTGCGCGGTGACAAAGAGAAAGCCCGAGTACACGAGGAATACCGTAATGATCGGGACCGCGATCTTGACCATTGCGGTGAGCGCGGACGAAAGGAATCCGTCGAACGTTAAATTTTTGGAAGGATTCTGGAAGCAGTCCGAGGAGTTCGTGCAGGGCGATGTGTCTGCATGCACGATTACGATACAAAGAACAAAAAGGATCGGTAATGAGATGGCGATCTGTCGAATGAGTGATTTCATAGCATTTATTGTCCGCTAATTATCTGGGTCATTTGGGCGTCCGCTCGGCCGACCGCATCCCCGATAAGCATCGAGCCGCTCGTCGTGTTCTCAATCATAGCCTGAAACATCGAAGCCGTCTCGTCGGGGTTGGGGTCAGTCCAACCGTACGAAATGATGGTCTCGGCATCGAACAAAGTCTGCTCTCCGGTCGATACCTGAGAGAGCACGTCCCGCCGCGCGGAAGAAAGACCGAACGCAGAGGCGTATGCGGCAGAATTCGCAGTGGCGACCAGGGTCGCGGCGACCGCCTGTGCGCCGGCTATATTTTGCGATGTCCGCGCCACCGCAAGACCATATACACGCGCAACATCGACCGAGTGAGTCCCCGCGCGGATCTGCGGAAGGGCCGCGACGGCAAAATTAAGATTGGGATTCTCTTTCTTGATCAACGGTTCCTCGCTCGCGTAGCCGACATATAGCGCAAGATTTCCTTGAGCGAATTCCTGGCTCGCCTCAGGTAATGATCCGTTCCATGAATAGTCCGTCTTCGACGGATCGGCGAACTCGGTGTAGAAGCGCAGCGCGGTCTCGACCGCCGGCTCGGAGGGCGTGATGCCCGTTTTCGAGACTGCGGAGTCGAGCTTTCCGGTCGAATCGTACGAGGTCAGCGTGCCGCCCGCTTGAAGAATGAGCGCGGTGAGAATATCTTTGGCATCGTCGATGTTCTGATATTCGCCGAGCGCGATGGCACTTTTCAAGATATTGCCCGCGTCATCACGTTGCGTGATCTTCGTCGCCATATCAAAAAGCTGATCCCAATAGACCGGCGGCTGCGCATAGCCGGCAGTCGCCAAGAGATCTTTATTCCAATAGAGAACGAGCGGGTCTGCGGCGATCGGCAGTGCGACGATCCCTTTCGGTATGAGAAACGGATCGGCGCCCTCGATGAATGCGTTCTGAAATTGCGTGACTGAAACACTCGTATACGGTATAAGCAGTACCTCGCCGGAATCTTGAACGGCCTGGTCTTGGGTCATGAGAAAAAGATCCGGTCCGCTTCCGGCGGCGAGCGCCGCAGTGAGGTCAGATGCGTAGGTCGTCGGATCTTTTTGGACATAGGTGACTCCGGAGAGCGCCGGATAGGTGCTTGCAGCATTCTGAACCATTTGGGTGAATGTCGGGCCGTCGACTGTGCCCCAGATGACGACGGGCCCGACGCTCGAGCTCTTTGCGGAGCTCGTGGCGATCGCGAATATGAGAACACCGGCGACCGCGCAGGCACCGAAGACGGCGAGCAAGGTGAGTTGGAATCCGGAAAGTTTTTTCATACGTTACATTGAGTCGCTCTCGACGACTTTCACCGTGGCAACAGGCTCTACGGCCACCGTAGCAACGTGATGCAGAAGAAGGCCATAGTGATGCGCTCCGGCGTGGAATTCACGCGTCAACTCGAATCCGCTCCCAGTCGCGAGCTCGAGCGCGGCGTCTTTGGTCACCACATCCTCGCGCCGCGGACCCATGCCGCCGAATGAATCGCTCCAGTCGATGATGGCGAGCCGACCAGTCGGTTTAAGAATACGCAATGCCTCGCGAAAGATCGCGACTTTGTCCGGAACTTGGAACAACAAATTGGAGACAAGCACAAGATCGAGACGGTGATCGGCGATCTTCGATCCTCCCGGCGCCTCAAGATCACCCCAAATGAATTCCATCGCGCCTTCAACGCCGCGCTTGCGCGCTTCGGTATGGATGCGCCGCAGCAAGTCTTTTTGAACATCAATAACGTACACGCGACCGGCTTTTTTCAATACCTCGGCCATATGCAAGGCGTAGGCGCCGCTTCCCGCTCCAAAATCCGCGACAAGCATGCCCGGCTCGATGCCGAGCGCTTCGACATTGCTGCGCGGATGTGCGAATCCCGCCGTATGCAAAGGGTTGTGCGTCTGCACGTTCATTACTAGTAGTATACCGCGAGTTGCAGATAAGTTCTGGCGCCAATGTGGAGAAATTGGAGACAATAAGATAGGCGCAAAAANNTTTTTGCGCCTATCTTATTGTCTCCGTCGGCCGCGCAAGATTGCAGTGTAAAAAAATGACCTCGGAGCGGGTCGTATTGTGCTCCCTTGGCAAATCATCTACACCGCGAGAATAGTCATTTTTTACACTGCAATCTTGCGCGGCAATTATCAGGCAAACTATTTCTGCTCTTCTTCAGCCGCTTCAAAAACCACGAACGATGCAAGATTATCGCCGTCGCGCAATTTCATCACACGCACGCCTTGAGTCGCGCGGCTGAGTGTCGGGATCTCGTCGAGACCGGTGCGGATCGCCTGGCTTTTTTGCGACATCGCGACGAGCTCCCCGTTTTGATTCAAAATGACGGTCGCACCGACGAGCTGCTTGGTCTTCGCAGTGATCGACATCGTCTTTATGCCGGATCCCCCGCGGCCCTGCGTCTTGTATTCGGAAAGTTTCGTTTTCTTGCCATAGCCAGTCGAAGAAAGCACAAGAAGCTGCGCGTCTTTGATACCCTTCGGTACGACGCCGGCGCCGACGAGCGAATCGCCACTTCCGAGCTTGATGCCGCGCACACCACCGGCTTGGCGTCCCATCTCGCGCACGTCATCGGATGAGAATCGGATAGATTGACCTTTGGCCGTCACAACGACCGCGTCGTCGCCTTTGCGCACGAATTGTGCAGAGATCAATGAATCGCCCTTGTCGAGCGTGATCGCGATGAGACCACTTCGACGCACTTCCTTGAACTGCGCTGCAGAAGTTTTCTTCACCGTGCCGTTCTTAGTCGCCATCATGAGGGCGAGACCTTCGCTCGCCTTCACTTCCTTTGGCATTGAGAGGACGGAGGTGATGCACTCGCCAGCTTCGAGTGAAAGGAAATTTTGGATCGATTTCCCCTTCGTTGCGCGTTTGCCTTCGGGAAGATCATACATTTTGAGCTGATATGCTTTGCCACGATCAGAGAAAAAGAGAATGTCGCTATGTGTTGAAGCCGTGAGGAATTGCGTGACAAAATCCTCGTCCTTCGTATCGAGATCAACGACGCCGACACCGCCTCGCTTCTGGCGACGGTATTCACCGGGGTTCGTGCGCTTGATATAGCCGCCGGAAGTCAAAACGAGCACGGAGTCCTCGTCGGCGACGAGATCCTCGGCGGAAAGGATGGTCGCACCGCGCTTCACGATCTTGGTGCGGCGGTCATCGCCGTATTTTTCGATGACCTCGGCGATCTCTTTCTTGATGAGAGCCATCATCTTTGCGGCACTCTTAAGAAGCGCGGTCAATTCTTCGATGAGCTTCTGTACTTCGGCGAGCTCGTCCTCGATCTTCTTGCGTTCGAGCGCGGCTAAGCGCTGGAGGCGCATTTCGAGGATCGCAACTGCTTGGCGCTCGGAGAATTTAAAGGTCTTCATGAGCCCGAGGCGCGCCTCATCGACATCCTTGCTCTTTCTGATCAGTTTGATGATCGCATCGATATGATCGAGCGCCTTCTTGAGACCGAGCAAGATATGCTCGCGTTCCTGTGCCTTGTTGAGATCGAATTTCGTGCGGCGCGTGACGACCTCGCGGCGATGTGCAATGAAGTATTCAAGGAGTGCCTTTAGTGAGAGCGTTTGCGGTACGCCGTCGACCAAGCCGACGACGTTGTAGTGGAAGGTGTCTTCGAGCTGTGTGTGCTTATACAAATAGTTGAGGACGGTCTGCGGGTGCGCGTTATTCTTGAGCTCGATCACGACGCGAATGTCTTTGGCCGATTCGTCGCGCACGTCGCGGATGCCGTCGAGCTTTTTCTCATGGACGAGATCGGCGATCTTCGTGATGAGATCGGCTTTCACCACGCGATACGGGATCGAGGTGATGATGATCTGATAGTCTCCTTTCTTATTCTCAGTGATCTCCGCATCACCACGCACGACGACTCCCCCGCGACCGGTCGCATATGCATGCGCGATGTCCTTTTGATTGAATGCGATGCAACCGGTCGGGAAATCCGGACCTTTGACGAATTCAAGCAGGTCTTCGGTCGTCGCTTCCGGTGTATCTATAAGATGAATGGCAGCTGAGCAGACCTCGCGAAGGTTGTGCGGCGGGATGTTCGAGGCCATACCGACGGCGATGCCAAGCGTCCCGTTCAATAGAAGATTCGGGATCGCAGCCGGAAGGACGGAGGGTTCTTGCCGTGTGTTGTCATAATTGGCACGGAAGTCGACCGTGTCTTTCTCGATGTCGCGAAGCATTTCGCCCGCGAGACGTGCCATCTTCGCTTCGGTATAGCGGTATGCCGCCGCACCATCGCCATCGATCGAGCCGAAGTTGCCTTGGCCGATGATCAACGGATAGCGCATGGAGAAATCCTGCGCCATTTTCACCATCGCATCGTAGACGGAGGCATCGCCATGCGGGTGATATTTTCCGAGCACATCGCCGACGACCGTTGCAGATTTACGCGTCTTCGCACTTGCCGTAAGCCCCGCATCTTGCATCGCAAAGAGAATGCGGCGGTGCACCGGTTTCAAGCCGTCGCGCACATCCGGAAGCGCGCGCGCCGTGATGACGGTCATCGCATAATCGAGGTACGACTCGCGCATTTCGGTCGAGATCGAACGCGAAACGACGCTCGAACCGGCCGGCCGAATATCTTCGGGGCTCGACTTATAAGGTTCTTTCTTGGCCATATTTGTCCTTCTAGTATAGCAAAAAGCCGTCCGTTTGTCTCGTCCAAAATATGGCTATGAGCGGCCCTATTGAGAACCCGCGTTCTGGTACGAATTCGAGTCCGTCGTCGAATTTGTGGAGGGAGTGACGACCTGCGAACTCGCACTTGCGGCCGCTGTCTGCGTCACTTGCTGTTCGGCAACTGCACTCGCGCGAATCCCGCCGAAAAATGCATACGCCCATCCCACAAAAAGCACTACGACAACTCCCGACGCAATGAGCAGCGCGACGGCGCGGCGTTCGTGATGCGGACGTTGTTTCAATCGATCAATAGTTCTTTGCACGACCATAGTCGTTATGCGGTCAAAATCACGACTTCGCTCTCCTTATCGGCGACGTCGCGCGGCTTCACGGTGAGTTTGTCGATCGGCGTCACGCCTTCAACACCAGCCTCCTTCAAGAATTGCTTGAGCGACTTGTCCTCATACAAGACCGGGATGATGATCTTCGCTTCGAGCTTCACGGCAAGCTTCTGTGCTTCAGCCGGTGAAAGCGCCCCATTGCCGCCGATCGGGATGATGAGAATATCGGGCGCATCCATTTCAAGCACATCAGACGGAAGATCGAGGTCGCCCAACGCGCCGAGGTACAAGACTGAAAGTCCGTCGAAGTGGATCGAGTAGACAGTATTTATTTTCCCTTCACCGTCATAGGTCGACCCCGCAGGAAATGCAGCGACGCTGATGTCTTTTACCTCGTATTCGCCCGGGCCCGTGATGACGAACGGTTGTTTGTCGCCGCGAGCGGCTTCATCGGCACCGTTCATGTCGGGATGATCGAATGAGATGAACGCGACGTCCGCGCCGAAGTTCGTCGGCTTAAAATTCTTTGACGATTTGGAGACCGGCCCCAAGACCAGTGTCGTATCCCCCGCCGCCGCTCGGATACATGCGCCTTCGTGGTATGTCAGGATCATATGCCAATAGTATAGCAGATTTGATGAAGAAATTGACTTGCACTCCGCCGCGATTCTATATATAGTACGCGGACTCATTACTAGGTACCGCAGACGGCTAACCCTTCGAGCTTCGATTCGGCACGGTTGCATGGCGAGAAGAACCTGACGCGATATATAACTATGACTGATGAGAAAAAGCTTCTCGAAGGCGAGGAGGGTACGCCGGAGGTTTTAGAAAAGGAGGGGCCGATGGCCGAACTCATGAAGACCGCGGGCAAACCGCCGGCCTTTGAAGACGTCGTAGAGGGACCGGTCGTTGCGACCGGTCGCGCACGCGTCTTCGTTGATCTCGCACCATACGGCACCGGTATCATCTACGGCCGCGAATATCTTTCGGCACGCGAGACCTTAAAGAACGTGAACATCGGCGACTTGGTAACGGCGAAAGTCGTTGGCATCGAGAACGCGGATGGTTACATCGAACTCTCTCTGCGCGAAGCACGCCAGGCACTTACCTGGGGTGAAGCGGAGACTGCGCTTCAGAAGAAGACGCCGTTCGAGCTCGAAGTATCGGATGCGAATAAAGGCGGCCTCATCATCAACTGGAAAGGCATTCAGGGATTCCTCCCGGCATCGCAACTTTCACCGGCACACTATCCGCGAGTTGCTGACGGCGACAAGGACAAGATCTTCGTCGAGCTCAAGCGCATGATCGGCACGAAGCTCGAAGTGATGATCATCACCGCGAGTCCGAAGGAACAGAAGCTTATCTTCAGCGAGAAGGGCGCGGGTGCAACGACCGAACGCACCTCGCTCGTCGAGAAGTATCACGTTGGCGATGTCCTCGATGGTATCGTTACGGGCGCGACCGAATTCGGCGTCTTCGTGAAGCTCGAAGAGGGGCTCGAAGGTCTCGTACATATCTCTGAAATGGATTGGGCGCTCGTCGAGAATCCGAAGACTCGTTACAAGGCGGGTGAAGCGGTCAAGGTCAAGGTCATCGAGATCAAAGACGAAAAGATCTCGCTTTCGATCAAAGCACTGCTTGAAGATCCGTGGAAAGCAGCAGCCGCGAAGTACAAGAAGGACCAGCGGGTGGATGCCGTTGTCATCAAATACAACAAGCATGGCGCGCTCGCTTCAATAGAGGAGGGCGTTGCAGGACTCGTCCACATCTCCGAATTCGGCAGCGAAGACGAGCTGCGCGCGAAACTCGAGCTCGGCAAGGTGTATCCCTTCACGATCACTTTCTTCGAACCGAAAGAACGTCGCATGACGTTGAAGCCGGTACAATAATTCGTTAAAAGACAATCTTACAAAGCTCAGAGCTTGGTTACCAAGCTCTGAGCTTTGTAGTTTTGGGTGATTTCTTGGCTACGCTCCGTTGGGCTTGTCGAAAATATTTTTCGTCGCTTCCATCAGTTCCTGATTATCGCTCAGATCGAACGTGCATGGTTCATATTCATCCGGTGATCGCAGCGCGCGCGCGAGCGCTTGCATCGGCCGCTCATTGTCCGGCAACATTTCGTTGATGTAATCTTCCTGCCGCTCGACGTCAAACCATCGATTGTCGACCATCTCGGTATTATCGGGGATCGAAATTTGAGAATCGAGACGCACCGTATAAAAATAAACGTGCTTGTCCCCTTCAATGATCTTGTAGACAAAGTGCAGATCTTCTTTCTGGAGATCCAATCCGATCTCTTCTTTCACTTCGCGCACCGCACAATCTTCCACCCGCTCTCCTTCTTCACATTTGCCGCCGTAACCGTTCCTGATGCCCGGCATACGTTTGCCCGGTGCCTGGCGCCCCATCAAGATGAGATTTGTATCCCCTTCGACAAAGACCGGAAAAACGACGGTGAGTAATTTCATATGAATGCGTGATCAATTAAATTTATTCATCGCCACTGCGTAGCCATCGGTGATGATCGAACCGATCGCTTGCGAGGCTTTTTTGAATATCGGATTGATCGTCGGCAGTTCCGATTGTTTGAATCGCGCGAGGATGAACTCGGCGACTTCCCCATCGCCCAACGGCTTCTTGATCTTGCCAGCAGCAGTCGTCGGCGAGATACCGATGCGCACGCGCGCGAATTTTTTGGTCTTCACCGCACGCGTCACCGACTCAAGACCTTTATGCCCGCCACTTCCACGATCGAAAGATACCTTCATCGTGCCGACGGCGAGATCAAGATCGTCATACACAACGACCATTTTCTCCGCAGCCTTTACGCTCTTCACATATTTGACGACCGCACTGCCGGACTTGTTCATGAATGTGTCTGGACATACGAGCGCAACGAGATTCTTGGCTGTGGTGCCCTTCGCGACGGTCGCTTTCGACTTGAAATCAGGCTTCCAAACACTGAAATCGTTATCTTTGGCGAATTGTTCGACCGCCATACGACCGGTATTGTGCCGCGTGCCGGTATATTCCTCGCCCGGATTGCCCAAACCGACGATGATCCATGTCATATGCCAGACATTGTAGCAGAAATAATTTTTGCATACATATTTTACCGGCTTCGCAGCGCCGACGGGCGCGAGACAGAGCGCTGGGCGAGCACGCCCAGATAGCGACGGTAAAATGTGTGTGCAAAATTATTTCTGCGCTGCCGCACAAAGAATTTTTTATTCCTTTTCATCACGAAATATATTTTTTCGCATGCACCACTCAAAACACTTTGCGTCAACGGCATGCGGGCAGTAGAATGCATCGCATGACCGATCCTGTGATGAACGTCTCACCATCATCGGATACTTCTTATTCAATTTCCCCCGACGCTCCGGTGAAAAAATCTTCCGACCGCGCGCTTTTCATATCTGTCGTNNAATTTCAATAATTGGGATTATTTGATCGTTGATCGCCTCACGTATGACTTCGAAACGCCTCAGCGCGGCGATGTGATCGTACTCGATCTACCGCAACAGACGAGTCGTGCGCTCATTAAGCGTGTTATTGGCTTGCCGGGCGATACGGTGACGCTTTCGGGCCCAAATCCTACGATAACGATCACCGATGCAGCCCATCCGAACGGCTTTGTTTTGAACGAGCCCTACATTGATCCGAATAACTATGGCGGCATCACCGATACGCGCTATACGTTGGGCCCCGATCAGTACTTCGTCATGGGCGACAACAGAAAAGTCTCTGCGGATTCACGCACGTGGGGCATTTTGCCGCGTGCCGACATCGTCGGACGCGTTTTACTTCGACTCTATCCCTTCAATCAACTCGGCATTCTCCCCGCAGAAGAACGTTATCAGCAGTAAGAGGTTCGACCGATTCGTTTAGTAGGTTTGCCCGTAAGTTTTCATAGAGAATATGATACGTCTCAAGGACACTCGCTACCAGAACACCGCCGCCTTCCTTGATTCAGCGATCCGCGTTGCCGAGTATTACGGATTCGCACCGCTCGAATCCATCCCACGGGCGCCGCGTGAAGCAAAGAAGAACAGCACCACCAATCCGAAGGATTCAGATATTGCATTCGCACGCCGTGATGAACGCACACTGCCGTCTGCTGCGCGCAAATGCCTCACTGTTGTGCGTCCGCCGCACGGCACGCTCTTGGCATGGCGCACCGTCCCCAGTACGTCAGGCATCCCGAGCACATCGCTTGAGCTCCACGTGATGGGCGCACCATCGACGATCGCCGAGGCATTGCTCATCATCGTTGCAAATGCGATCGCAGAGGAAGCGGGCATCACTGAGCGTGTTCTTTCGATCAACAATGTCGGTGCCCCTGATTCTTCCGGCCGCTTTGTGCGCGATGTCGGCTTGTATCTGCGTAAGCATATCGAATCCATCAGCCCAACACTCCGCCCACGCGCGGCAGAAGACCCATTGGGCACGCTCGTACAATTGATCGAACGCGGTCACCCGGCGGTATCACGTGCGCCGCAAGCAATGGAATATCTCACCGAAGAAGAACGACACCGATTCTGGGAATTGCTCGAATATCTCGAGGTCTTCGGATTGCCGTATGAATTGAGCGGGCAGATCTTGGGCAGTCGTGATTGTTGGGCTCATTCCCTTTTCGATATTTCTACCGTTGATAACGAAACGGGCGCACCAGTGCCGATCGCGTTCGGTGGACGCTATGACCCCTTGGCAAGTCGCTTCGCACAAACGCCGACATCAGCCGCAATGGTATCTGTATCAGTGGAATCGCGCGGCAAGACGAGTCTCAACAAGCGCCCTGTCGTCGCAGCGCCCCTCATGTACTTCGCCTACCTCGGCATGGAAGCACGGCGCCGATCGCTTGGCGTCCTCGAAATGTTGCGCCGTGCCTCGATCCCCGTCCACCAAGGCCTCTGGTACGAACGCATCGGCGATCAGATGATGGCAGCGCGTGACCTCGCCACACCGTATATCCTCATTATGGGTCATAAGGAGGCCATGGAAGGCACGGTCATCGTCCGCGAAGTCGCGACCAATTCCCAGGAGGATATCCCCGTCCCCGAGCTCACCAATTATCTCAAGCGTCACCGTATTGCCCCGTGGCAGACGGCAGTGAGTGCTTGACATTTTCCCGATTTGGTTTATCGTGGTGACCGGAAAGCTATCTCCGTTTCAGGAGTTGCGGTATGTCCCACAACTCCGTGTCGTAGACCGTTCCGGTCAAAAGACAGGAGATCACACATGACCACTTCTTCTCACGAGAAGCTTTCCTCGAACAAGAATGCTTGGGGCGTTCAATGCCCCGGGTGTGGCTCTTTCACAGTGAGGATCAAGGAGGTCGAAGAGAACCAGTCCTGCGGGTTTGGCGATCCGACCGACTTGCAAGTTCAAGTTCCCGTATACGCATGCGATGCGTGCTGCTTCTGCTTCACCGATGGCACAGCAGAAGCGATCATCGAGACCGAACGGAGAGAGCGGATCAGAAATCTGCTTTCGCCGGAAGCCATCAAGACAATTCGAACGAAACTGGGGTTGTCCCAGACAGAGTTCGCCGAGCTAACCGGCTTCGGAACCGCTACGCTCAAACGTTGGGAGTCTGGCGGGCGACGCCAGAATGTCTCAGCAGACAATTTTCTGCGGCTGCTCGGGGATGACCCGACACTGCTGAAAAAGCTGAGGCATCTTTTGAGAATAAGGAAGTCCTGACCATGGTCCCGACCGTTGCGAAAGCGATTGTCGGGGCCCTTCTATTTCAAAGTGAATTTTTGACGCCTGACATCGCGTAGACTTGCCCATATTTCTGGCTTGTGTTACATTTCTTGGACATGATTAACGCAGAAGTACAGAAAAGCGGGAGCGAAAACGCGCTTTCGACCATTCGTAAATTTAGCCGCCGCGTCCAGGGCACCGGCCTTATTAAGACCGTCCGCGCCAATCGCTACTACGTCCGCCCCGGCTCAAAGATCGTCAAAAAGAAGCGTGCTTTGAAGCTCATCAAGCGCCGCGAGGAATACCGTCAGAATGTGAAGGAGGGCAAGATCATCGAAGTCCCGAAGCGCGGTAGCTACAATCGTGAGCAAACATCACAATCTTCAGGCCCGGCACGATTCGGTGAATCAACTCCGATCGCTCGCTAATTCCTTTCTGATGGAACGATCCATCATTGATATCAAAATCACGATCCGCGGCTCTGTGCCGCGGATCCCGTTTGGTGAGATCGCGTGCGCGATCCTCGGCGATTATTTTGAGCTTTCCCTCGTCGTTTGCGGCGACACGCTTGCTCGTAAGATGAACACCACCTATCGTAAGAAAACCTATAAACCGAACGTCCTTTCTTTCCCACTTTCAAAGAGTGAGGGCGAGATATTCCTCAACGTCCGGAAGGCCGAGCGCGAAGCGAAGCTCGGTCGTATCTCCACTCGCGAGCGCCTCGCGTATCTCTTCATTCACGGTTGTTTTCATCTCAAAGGTCTCGATCACAGCGACCATATGGAACACGAAGAAATGCGCATTATGCGTAAATTCGGATTTAAATCATAGATTAGTAGTCGCGGCGCAATTCGCGGCATACCCTTTTCAGGGTCGGGATTTTCCTGCTGGAAAATCCCTCTGTTTCGCGCCAGTCGCGCTGCAAAGACCCCGAAAAGGGTATGCCGCGAATTGCGCCGCCCGCTATCCACGGCATTTTTCTAGGGAAATGCAAGTGACTGCCGTACAATAGGCACAACAGTCTCGCGAATTTTTCGCGGGTAATGTATATGCAGAAGATCTATACCGGCATTGATATCGGCACCTACCATGTGAAAGTGGTCATCGCCGCCGCACCCGCACAGCCCGATGTCCCAATGCAAATACTTGGCACGGGCACCGCATCGAGCAAGGGCATGCGGCATGGCTACATCATCGACCAGGACGAAGCGACACGTAGCATCCGCGAAGCAGTCGGACGCGCATCGGCAGCGGCCAAGGTACAGGTCAAGAGCGCGCGTGTCGCCGTCGGCGGCGTATCCCTCGATGAGATCCGTTCGACCGGCGAGATCTCTCTCGCACCCTCTGGTGGTATCGTGACAGAGACGATCCTTTCAAAATTAAAGAATGAGAGCGAGAAACGCGCGTCAGCCAAGCTCGCTAATCGTACCGTGATCCATGTCATCCCGTTGGAGTATCGGCTCGATGGCACGAAGGTTCTCGGTAACCCCGAAGGTCTCCAAGGAACGAAACTTTCCGTCGACACATTGCTCATTGCGACCTTGACTCAGCATCACGATGACCTCATCAGTGCTGTCGAAAAAGCGAACATCGAGGTCGAAGACGTGATGGCATCTCCCTTGGCGGCAAGCCTCGTTACCTTGACCAAAGGTCAAAAAACGGCCGGCGTTGTCTTGGCCAATATCGGCGCTGAAACGCTCTCTATAATCGTCTTCGACAACGACATTCCGATCTCGCTAAAAATGTTCCCCATCGGCTCGTCCGATATCACCAACTCGATCGCGCTTTCCTTTCAGATCCCGCTCTCGGAAGCCGAGAGCTTGAAGCGTGGCGGCGTGACCGGAAGCGACATCCCGCAGAAGAAAATGGAAGCGATCGTCACTGCACGGGTCAAGGAAATGTTCGCGCTCATCGATGCACATCTCAAATCGATCGGGCGTCAACGACTCTTGCCCGCTGGTATCGTCATAACCGGCGGCGGCAGCGGCATCATGAATGCCAATGACATCGCGCGCGTGGTCTTGAAACTTCCTTCACAGATCGGAAGCGTCGGATTCATGACGCGGACCTCATCGGTCGACGCGACATGGGCCGTCGCATACGGTCTCTGTCGTTGGGCATATGCACAGGATTCATCAGATACCGGCCATTCGCTCTCCGAAGTGCTCGGTAACGCATGGGATTCGTTCAAACAGATCGGACGATCTTTACTGCCATAGGAAAAATACGCACGCGGCGCGGATCAGAAGAGTTCTGGAGGGGCCCCGCAGACGACGGTCGAGGATTAGACCGATTTTTCAGCTGAAAAATCGGTGTACCCGGAAGAACTCTTCTGATTTGCGCCGCTAATTTCATGAGTTGGCGCGATACGCGCACGCAATCGTGTCAAGTTTGATTTCCGAAAAATCTGCTATCATGTTGCGTATGACGAAGCAGGTAAAGCCCGACGTAGAATCATTCGCCCGCATTCGAGTCGTTGGTGTCGGTGGATCCGGCGGCAACACGATCAATCACATGGTGGACACCCACGTGCAGGGCGTCGAGTTCATTGCGGTCAATACCGACGCGCAAGACCTGCACAAATCCAAGGCTAAAAAGAAGATCCATATCGGTAAGACCCTGACGCGCGGCCTCGGCACCGGCATGAACCCCGACATGGGCAAGCAAGCGGCGGAAGAGACGCGCGAAGAGATCCAAGATGCCATCAAGGGCTCCGACATGGTCTTCGTGACCTGCGGCATGGGCGGCGGCACCGGGACCGGCGCGGCACCCGTCATCGCGAAGATCGCGCGCGAACTCGGCGCCCTCACCGTCGGTGTCGTCACGCGTCCGTTCGTCTTCGAAGGGGCACAGCGCTCGCGACTTGCCGAAGCAGGGCTCACGGAACTTCGCAAAGCAGTCGATGCGCTCATCATGATCCCCAACGACAAACTTCTCGCGATCGTAAGTCGCGACACGGGCGTCAAGAATGCGTTCGCGATGTGCGACGATATTTTGAAACAGGCAGTCGAAGGGATCTCCGATCTCATCACCACGACCGGCATCATCAACGTCGACTTTGCCGATGTGCGCACGATCATGCAGAACGCAGGTTCGGCTTTGATGGGCATCGGTATCGCGATCGGTGAAAAGCGCGCCGAGAATGCGGCGCGCGCCGCGATCAATTCGCCGCTTCTTGACGTTTCTATCCACGGTGCTAAGGGTGTCTTGTTCTCGGTCGCCGGTGGAGACGACCTCGGCATGCTCGAGATCCAGGATGCTGCCAATGTCATCACTGAGGCGATCGACCCCGACGCGAAGGTCATCTTCGGCGCGGTCACCGACGAGAGCCTCAAGAAAGGGCAGATCCGCGTCACGGTCGTCGCGACGGGATTCCCTGAGGGTACTTCGCGTGCAATTGCGAGTGGGACAACATCCTCAACAAGTAACGTATTTTTGGGGTCGCAACGCATCACAGCCAAGAAGGACCAGGATGTGCCGCCCGCAACCATTCGTCCTGAACCCAAAAAGATCGTTGACTCCGCCGTTGCCGAGAAGTCTGAAAAAGATAGGCCCGCGACACCTGCTGCGAAGGATGCACGACATGACATTCCCCACGAAGTACCGCCCGGAGAGACCGACGATGATGATACGTGGGGTGGACTTCCTTCCTTTCTCCGTCGCAAATAGGATGAGTTTTTGGTTTTCTTTTCCAATAGTCTATAATTGTTCTCATGTATGACCTTGCAATAGTCGGCGGCGGGCCCGCAGGTGCCGCGGCAGCGGTCTATGCGGCGCGCAAACGCCTCAAGACGGTTTTCATAACGTCCGAGTGGGGCGGTCAGAGCACGGTTTCGTTCGAAATTCAGAACTGGATCGGAACGCCTGTCATTTCCGGCGCAGACCTTGCGAAGAATCTCCAAAGGCATGTCGAGACGTACGCCGCAGACATCGTGTCGGTGGTCGCACCGGCATTCACCACGACACTTACGGCACACGATGATCATGTGGAGATCACGACCAACAAAGGCGAGACGTATCAGGCGAAAGCGCTCCTCATCGCGAGTGGATCAAAACGCCGAAAGCTCGAAGTACCCGGGGCTGATACCTACGACCAGAAAGGTCTCACTTACTGCGCGACCTGCGATGGACCGCTTTTTGACGGTCAGGATGTCGTCGTCATTGGCGGTGGCAACGCCGCACTTGAGACCGTGCTTCAATTGCTCGCCTACTGCAAGAGCGTCGCGCTCTTGAACCGCTCAGAGAAGTTACGCGCCGATGAGGTGACGGTCGCTGCGGCATTGAAGCATTCGAATTTTCGGATCATCAAGAACGCACAAACGACTGAGGTCGTCGGTGAGAAATTCGTCACCGGTCTTCGATACAAAAACGTCGGCACGAACGAAGAGACACTGCTCCCGATCACCGGTGTCTTCATCGAGATCGGACTTCTGCCGAATACCGAGTGGCTCGGAACGGCTGTCGATCTGACGCCCATCAACCAAGTCATCGTAGATCCGAAGACGCAACGTACGTCGAACCCGCGCATTTGGGCTGCCGGTGATTGCACCGACGGCTTGTATCATCAGAACAACATCGCCGCAGGAGATGCGGTCAAAGCGCTCGAGGATATACACATGTTCATCAACCGAGGATAGACGAATTTGCAGTAAATCCGTAAGTCTGCTGTCCGCGAATTTTTCGTAAGTGCCTTATTTTCGTCACATCTTCTGCTGTATGTCGTTACATTTTTGATTCTGCTGCGCGAGGTTCGCGGACAGCAGACTTTCGGATTTACCGGGAATGAATATCCGTGCAACTGAGAGATCGCCCGAGCAAAATCGCTTTCAAGAACCTCGCGCAGCAAAGTCGTGTGTACTACGACATACGGCAGTAGATGTTCGGTTCACATGACCACTCAGAAAAAAGTTCGTAAAAGCGATTTTGCTCGGGCGATCTCAAAAATTATCGGTAAGCGGCGAACCTAAGCCCGTAACGTAATCATAGTGCGCCCGAGCGTTGCAGAGATACCCGCAATCGCCATTCGCTCCGCTCGTGATGTCACGGAAATACGAACCGCTGTTTCCACTCGATTTATCAGCGTACAAACGCGCAAGTGTGACGCCGCTCCCGAGGCTCGCGATCGCGGCCCACTGCGGCGCACCTGCGGACGTACCGCCCACCTCCCGCCATATTCCAGTGTGGTAGATCGGAAATCCGGACGCTGGATCTGCGTCATATGAGACATCGGGTATCGCGCGCATACCGCTCGCCTTCGGGATCGAATACGTGCTCTGATATACTGGCTCCTTTTCATACGCGGAGATCCCGCCGCCTGAGCCGCTCCAGGCGGTTTCCTTTGAGAAGGTGCCACTTCCGCTCAATGCGATCGTAGTGCCGCCAACGCCTACTACCTGTGGCGATGACGCCGGCCATGATGCTCCGGAGCCGTTGTCTCCCGAAGATGCAAAGAAAGTCGCATTCGAGATGCTTTTGAAATGCGTGTCGAGCGATGTCTCTTCGGGAAATTCTGCGCCGCCCCAGCTCATCGATATCGCGACAACTCCCGGTAACGACGCCGCATAATCGACTGCTTTCAAAAGATTGGCACCGCTTTGAGTCGTTGCCGCAACAAGTATGATCTTCGCGTCGGGTGCGATCGCATGCGCCCATTCCACGTCGAGCGACGTCTCAAGCGCCCACCCGCTGTTGCTGCTTTCTTTCGCGCTCATCAGATGCTTCGTGAAGCAACCATTGCTTGTCGTGCAGGCGGGTAAGCCGAATGTTTTGTCGAAGACCGCGAGATCGGCTTCGATCGTCGCGTCGTTATATGCGCCGATGATAACGATCGTTCCCTTGCCGCCGTTATCCGGCAACCCGTAGATCTTTTTGATCTGCGCCGGCGTCATGCCGAGTGGCGTTTTGCTCGTCGCATAAACGTGTATCGGCGGTATGCCTTTAAAATTTGAAAAATGGTACGCGGCATCAGTAACATGCGGAATCGCAAAGAATGTTCCCGCGAAAATTACCGAGATAAGAATGAGAACGCCGACCCCAAAGCGCAGTGACCCCATACACGCACATCTTACACTCCTGCCATCGCGCAAAATGAGTTATCCACCAAAATCACCAAGCTCGGAGCTTGGTAGTTTCTGTGGATAACTACAAAGCTCTGAGCTTTGTATTTTACCGCTCCTGATACGACGGCACGATGTTCACGGTCTGGGTCTCTGTTTTGTAGGTCGCTCCATCATCCTGTAAGCAGGAGAGCGTGTAGGTGGTCTGCTGTTGGATCGACGATGAGATCATGCTTCCGGTGTAGGTGTTCCAGATGCCGGGTGAGGCGGTGTCGGTGCTCGTTATCGTTCCGTCGTTGTTGCTGCCGGTGACGGTACAACTCTTGGCGCTGTCGGGGAGGACGTTCCAATAGATCTTAATGTTGCCGCCCTTGGGTACGAGACTGGGACGCAAGGTAAGGTCGCCACTCGACTGTCCATTACCGGGTGGAAAATCAGCTTGCGAATAGTAGCAATAGCTGTCACCCCCGACGCAATATCCCGGCGAGGTGCAGGGAGAACCGTAGTTGGTGGTCTGGCAGCTCGAGTTCACGCTCTCGACCTGTTGCCCGGAGCATATGTAGGTGGGGGTGCACGCAAGAGTGAGCGTCGCTGAGCAAGTGGTGGTGACGCCGCTACCGATCGCGGTACCGGAGTAGGTCGTGGTTTGTGATGGTGTGACTGTGTCGGAATTTGGAGTGTCGTCCACTACTGGGACCGAGCCGGAATAGTTCTGAAGTGAGAAGCTCGACGCATTGGAAGAGTTCCACGACAGCGTCGCGCTCCCTTGATACGTAGTGATCGTTGAGGGGTTCGCGGAGACCGTGCAGCTCGGGCCGGGAGCGACCGTGATGGTGAGGGGGGCATAGTTAGTCCAGCTCGAGAAGTAGCCGGTCTGTGCCATGGCGTAGAAGGTGTAGGTGCCAGTTGATGTCGGTGTGAACGTGATCGTCTTGGACGAATCGGGGTTGGTGGTCGCACCGAGGCCGCCGGTCCACCCGGAGGGATTGCCCGTGTCACCGTTGATGTTGTCGGCGGTGAGGGAGTCGGTGCCGTTGGCGGTGATCGGGTAGTAGGTGATGACGATGAGACCGGGGGCGCCGGCGCCGCTATTGTTGCCGCCGCCGCCGCCGTAGGTGAGGCCGGCGATGCCGGAAGCACCACCCGCTCCCGGTGCGTAGCCGGTCCAGGAGCCGCCGCCGGCAGAGCCACCCAAAGTGCCTCCGTTGCCACCGGCGCTCAAGGGGCCGGCTCCCCCGCCGCCACCTGAAGCTCCGCCGTTGCCGCCGGAGTATTTGACGGAGCCAATGCCAGAGGATGATTGGCCGCCGGAAGCAGAAGTGGACGCGGGTATTTTTGAGATAGTATTATTGCCAGCATTCCCGACGTACAGATTACCGAAGGAATCGAACACGAGCCCCTCCGGTGCATTCAAGTTGCTTGCAAAAGTCGAAACAGTTCCACTAGGGGTTATCTCCGAAACCGTGTTGCCCTTTTCGTTTGTGGCATACAAATTACCTGAAGAGTCGAACACAAGATCAAATGGTTCATTCAGACCACTTGCGAACGTCGAAACCGTTCCGCCTGACGTTATTTTTGAAATAGTGTTTCCTTGAGCGTTCGCGACATAGAGATTGCCTGACGAATCGAATGCTAGATTCGTCGGGCTATTCATTCCGGAGGCGAACGTCGAGACAACCTTCGATGGTGTGACCTTCGAAATGGTATTGCCATTCGCGTTCGCAACATATAGATTGCCAGCGGAATCGAAGGCGAGAGCTTGGGGACCGTTCATACCGCTCGCGAATGTTGAAACCGATCCTGCCGACGTAATTTTTGATACAGTATTACCCGAGTAGTTACCGACATAGAGATTTCCAGAAGAGTCAAAAGCGAAGCCGATGGGGCCATTTAGACCACTTGCGAACGTAGACGCGGTGCCTCCGGAAGTAATTTTAGTTACCGTATTATTTCCTTGATTTCCAACGTAAAGATTGCCGGACGAGTCGAGGATTACTGAGTTAGCACTGTTAGAATCACTCGCAAGGGTTGCAACGGACCCGCTGGACGCTATTTTGTAAATCGAACTAATATCGGCTATGTATAAGTTACCAGAAGAATCGATAGTGATGCTGCTTGCTAATCCATTGAACCCAGTAGCAAACGTCGAAGTATTTGAGCTGCCAGATCCTCCCCCCTTCGCTCCCACCACGACCGCAGTGCCTGCGATCGAGGCGCAGTTCAAGATCGCGTTGCAGAAGTAGGAATCAGCTCCGGCAGTTGCCGCTGCACCGCCAAGGCCGACGTTGAAGGTGACGGTCGAGCCGGGCGTGAGCGCGACGTTGGAGACCTTGCTGTATGCTCCGCCGCCACCTCCCCCGCCCGCGGTCGAGGTATAGCCGCCGCCCCCTGCGGCAATGACTTCGATGGAGTTGTTGAAGGAGTTCCAGTTCGATGGGACGGTCCATGTGGAGCCTGAGGTGAGGTAGATCGTGGTAGATGTAGGAGCGACAGTCTGACCGGATCCTGCAGCGAAGTCAGCGGTGATATTAGTAGATGAACCAGTGACGATATTCGTCGAACTTGCGGAGATCGATACCTGAGGAGCCGGAGGTGATGTGACTGCGAGCGAGAAGTTGTACCACGGGCCCGTGAGTGCTGACACTGAATTATATCCGTAGCATGAGTAGTCGAGGCCGTTCGTTTGCGATGCGACCTGTGAGGAGCCCGAGGGAGCCACCAGGCCGACATTGTTAATCTGTACCTGTGTGGCGTTAGTCGAAGACCAGGTCACGGTGACCGGCGTACCGGTGTATGCATAGGGAGACGGATTGGGCGTGAGGGTGACGGTGCAGGTGGGGATGAGACCTTGAACTTGGGAAGAGTAGACAGTATTTAGATACGCACTACTGTATCCTCCAATTACATACATGTTTCCATTCGCGAAAACAGACGCATGAGAGATCATTGCCTGCGGCAATACGGTCGTCGTGCTCCACGCACCGACCGTACCGTCGGCATTGAGCGGGGCGTAGTAGACCGTATTGTAATGGGTACTAACGATCTCTCCTCCGGCGACATATACATATCCGTTCACTGCAATAATTGAATTGAAATACACCGCCAGCGGCATTGCGGTCCCCGTAGTCCATGCTCCGACTGTACCGTCAGCATTGAGCGGGGCGTAATAGACTATGCCACTCCCGATGACGTAGACGTACCCGTTCGCAATAACAGCGTTAGCGTACCCCATTAGCCCCGGCATTGCAGTCGTTGCAGTCCAGGCGCCGATTGTCCCGTTGGCATTGAGCGGAGCGTAGTAAACTGTCTTGAGGGCTGTGTTGCTAATATTCTTACCACCAAAGACATATACATAGCCGTTCGACACGATAGACGCATGGTACTTCGTTGCTACCGGCAATGCGGTTGTTGAGCCCCATGCTCCGACCGTACCGTTAGCGTTAAGTGGAGCATAATAGACAGTATTGAGCGCAGCGGAACCACTGTTTGAGCCCCCGAGCGAATAAACATATCCATTCGCGGTGACGGTTGATTGGTTAACTACTGCCGCTGGCAATGCGGTCGTCGTGCTCCAGGTACCGACCGTGCCATCTGCATTGAGCGGGGCGTAGTTGAGGTTGGTCAAATAACCACCGTTCCAGCCACCGATAACATACATGTATCCGTTAGAGACGAACGCCGTTGAACCGCTATCAGGATCCTCTGCTTGTGGAAGTGGAGTTGTCGTCCCCCATGATCCTAAGCCCCCAGAAGCAAACGCAATTGCCGGTAATATAAACGCGATGACGGGGATGAATCGAAGGAATTTTTTCATATCATTTAACGACGACTGTCGCGGTGTCATTTTGTCTTAATGTATTCGCATATGTCCACGTTCCTTTAATATCGAACGTGAACTCCCAGAAGCCACCCGGCGGGATCGGCTGGCAGGAGTCGAGGGCACTTGATCCACAGCCGTTTTGTACGGATGGATAGAGCGGGGTGCTACTCGATGCGAGCCAGAGATCAGCGTGGGAGTTGTTGGTGAAGCGGATCGTTTCCCCCTGCTTCACCGTGAGCGTGCGCGGAACGAATCCTGAATCGGAGTATGAGACCAGGTATTGGAACGCGGGAGACGTCGCGAGCTGTGCGAGGACTGCGGCCGTTGGCGCAGGTCGTGGGGCTTCCTGCGAGGAGACCGGTACGGGAGCAATCCGACCAAGCGTGAGTGCCGCGATCCCGATCACTATGATGAGAAGCGCGAAGATCGAGAGCACCAGCGCGGAGCGGGGGCGGTTCATGGACGAATTGTAACAAGGGAAGATCCTGGTCTTGCCGCTTATACACAGAGTGGTCATTCTGCTACAAAGCTCTGAGCTTTGTATGGGGGATTTGGTATTTCGTGCCGAGTAGGCTACCATAGTGCGACATGACACGCGAACAAAGAACACAATTATGGGTGGCGGGAATATTCATCGCCGTTATTATCGTTATCACGCTCATTGCGGCATTCGCCTCTTCCGGCGGTAGCACCGCATCCACGACTCCCGGGTTCACGGCGACGCAGACAAGCCCGATTACCTCGACCGATCACGCCCGTGGCGATGCGACTGCGAAGGTCACCATGATCGAATACGGCGATTACGAATGTCCCGCATGTGGCGAATACGAGCCGCTCGTACAGCAGTTGTATCAATCATACGGTGATCGCGTATTGTTCGTCTTCCGCAATTTTCCGCTTTATCAGATCCATCCCTTTGCGATGATCTCGGCGCAAGCGACCGAAGCCGCGAATCTCCAGGGCAAGTATTGGGAAATGCATGATCTTCTCTACAGTAAGCAGAGCGAATGGAGCACCAACGCAAGCCTTTCTCCCGCTGATGTCGTCAGTAAATATTTCAATGGCTACGCACAATCGCTCGGCCTCAATGTGACGCAATTCGACACCGATATCAATTCCGATGCCGTGAAGGCGCGTGTGCAAAGCGACCTCACCCTCGGCAACGCCGCACAGATCGATCACACACCGACCTTCTTCATAAATGATACCCAGATCCCCAATCCCCAGAGCCTCGCAGATTTCCAGAAAGATCTTGATGCGGCGCTCGCCTCATCGACGGGTTCGACAAGCTCACCGCAAGCAGCCTCAACAGCCACCACTACTGCTCACTAATTCAATCCCATATTATGATGCAAACATTCATCATGTTGATGGCACTCGGCATCGTTGTGCTCGACATCGCGCTTGTCGTCTGCATCATTGCGCTTTTCAACGCGAAATGGCGCGGCATTATTCGCTCGTTCGCAAATGAATATGGGCTATTGGCGATCTTCCTCCTTTCCGCCGGATCGATCGCCGGAACCCTCCTCATGCAATACGCCGCACTTCTCGCACCCTGTGTCTTGTGCTGGTGGCAGCGGATCTTCATGTACCCGATCGCGCTCATTGCGCTGATCGCGCTCGTGAAAGGCAAAAAGATCTCTGATATCGCGGATTATGTGATCGCATTTTCGATCTTGGGTGGCGCGATCTCGCTGTATCAGCATCTTTTGCAGATCCTGCCTTCCGGCTCGCTCATTCCCTGCGACGCGACGGGTGATTGCGCTATTCGTCTCGTCTTCGAATTTGGGTTCGTCACCATCCCGTGGATGGCGCTCACCGTTTTCGCTGCGCTCGCGCTCATTGCTTTTCTTGCCCGCAAAGAAACGACCGTCTAACTTGCATTAGGCGGTCCCCCGACGGACGATGCGCATCGAACCATGTAAGTGCGGGGTCTTGTCGGTTGTATTATGTTCATATGAAAACACAACGTTCTGTGCTGTTCTCCTTATCAGTCATCATGTCGATCATGTTGTTCGCCGTGCCGCTCTTTGCCTCGGCCGCGACACCGCTCCTCGAGTCAGCCCGCGTTACTAACTCGAATACGGTAGTCATCACGTATTCCGAGCCAGTCTACACGTCGCTCAATGATTACAGCAACTTCACCGGCGGGCTCTACGGAGCAAGTTTGAGCTCTGTCTCCGGCTCCGGGACGAGTGTCATCACACTTTCTTTTGCGGGAACACCCTTCACCTCGGGCGCGACCGGCGGTATGAACATTGCTTCAACCGTGGTCAGCGTGAGTGATGGATATAACTTCGGCGCCGGCCCTATTACCGTCTTGAACGGTCAATCGCCGCTCTTGAGTTCCCTTTCAGTCTCGTCCAATGATGCTGGCGGAACGGTCCAAGGCACCGGCGATACGATCTCCATCACCTTTTATACCAACGAGCAGGTACAGAACGTCGCCGCAACGATCGCCAATCACAGTGTATCGGTCTCCGGATCCGGCACCGGGCCGTACACCGCAAGCTATACCGTAGAGAGCGGAGATAACCAGGCGCTCTTGCCGGTCATCGTGACCTTTACCGATCTCTCGGGCAACCAGGGCCACGCATCCGTGACGCTGGGCGGCAACGGCAACGGCCCGTCGATCGTTTCTATTACCTCCAACGCGAACACGTCCGGAGCACTGAGCGACGGCAACACCATCACCTTCGTGCTCACGCTCGCGAGCCCCGTTCCCAACGCGACCGTCTCAGGCTCGTACGACGGCGTTCCCTTGGTGTGGTCGACGGGTAACGGCGGCGCGACCTATAGCGCGACCTACACCGTCGAGCCCGGCAACACCATGACGTCGTATCCGGTCCAGATCACCGGCGTCACGGTCGTCGACCCTTCCGGCAATGTGAGCGCGCCCGGCTCCGGCACCGATGTCGAAAAGACGATCAACACGAATTCATTCACGATCACAATGGTAACACCCGTGCCGTCGGTCGTAACGACTGCAACGCCGATCTTCACGTTCTACTCGTCACAAGATGGCAGTATCACCTACGGCGGTGACTGCGCAAGCCCGGTACTCTCGGCGATCCAGGGCGATAATACCGTCACCTTCAACGCACTTGGAAATGGCACGCACAGCAATTGCATCATCACCGTAACGGATTACGGCGGCTATGCGAGTAACGTCCTCACCGTACCGGCGTTCACCGTGACCGGTTCAAACGTCACGCCATTGCCGATTACAACAACCTCCACGACGAATACTTCGGGGATCTATGCGTATAAATTCGTGAACTTCCTGGGCGTCGGTTCGACCGGTACTGATGTGACGGAACTCCAGCAACGCCTCACCGTCGAAGGCATCTACACCGGCCCGATCTCCGGCTACTATGGCGTTCTGACGCAAGCTGCCGTGAAAAAATATCAAGGGCTTCACGGACTCAGCCAATTCGGCTATGTTGGCCCCGGCACGCGTGCGATGCTCAACAGCGGCGTATAGGTAGCACTTGAAAACCCGACTCATCGCCCGCCGAAGTATTTTTGTTACGGAAAAACGGGCCTTCGCTCAAACAGTTTCCGCCCCAAAAATACTTCGGCGGGCGGGGTTTTCAAGTGCGCACTACCGCGGCAGCGTGAAATTGATGCTTTGCGCCGGATTTATCGTTTGAATATAGACCTGTCCCTTGGCTGACGCGCTTTCGAATTTGAGCGATTCGGAAATATCAGTCGACGCGCCTGCGGCAAGCGAGACGGAATTTTCATCGATGACATCTTGTTCTCCGGAATTCCACACGACGTACACCTTGTAAGAATACGAAGCCGCAGAGTTGCCCAGATTTTCGATCGTGAACGAGAATGGGACGATCTGCCCTGCCGAGACTGTTTGTGGCAATCCGCCCGAGTTGTCGAGAGATATGTTCACCGATGCGGATGTAGAAACGGGCTGCGCCGTGGCGGCCGGAGTTACTACAACAGGAGCTGATGATGTCGGACCATTTTGAGTATTCAAGACCCAAATGACCGCGGTAAGCGGAAAAAGCACGACGACCGCGAGCGCGATCCCCTCGAAGAATATTTTTGTCTGCGACTGCTGCGCCATACCGCTAACGAATTATTTCGATCCTCCGCGCAAATACGCGAGCATCGTGTCGGCATCGGAAACTTCGAATGGATCGGTCGGGCAGTCATCGGAGAAGCCCGGCTCCGCAAAGACCTTCTTGATCATGCTGTCTTCGACGATCATCGAGTAGCGCCATGAGCGTTCGCCGAATCCGAGATCACGTTTGGCAACGAGCATTCCCATCCCGCGGGTGAAATCCGCATTGCCATCCGGCAGGAGCTTCACACCAGGGCATCGGAGATCGCGCGCCCAGTTGTCCATGACGAACGCGTCGTTCACGGATATGCAATAGACCTCATCGACACCGAGCGCCTTGAGATCTTTGCAATGTGCCTCATAGCCGGGCAGGTGCGTCGAGGAACACGTCGGAGTGAATGCACCCGGCAAAGCGAAAACGATCACTTTTTTTCCGGCGAAAATATCGGTGCTCGTCACGTCTTTCCATTTTCCGGTGCTGTCTCCGCATACCAGCGCATCGCCGACACGCGTCTTAAAAACGACATCCGGCACACGGTCCCCCGCCTGCAATTGCTTAGATTTTTCCATAGATGCTAGTGTATCATGACGCGAGATCTACGTGGTACGCTGTTATTATGGGGCCATATCCTCAGCAGATTCTATGCGCGAAAAGATCAAAAAATACGGACGCGAGACATTTGCCTCGCTCACTATCAGGAACTTTCGCCTCTACTTCTCCGGCCAGGCGATCTCTTTGTGCGGTACGTGGATGCAGACCATCGGCCAAGCGTGGCTCGTCTTGAAGCTCACGGATTCCGGCGTGCAGCTCGGGCTCGTCACTGCCGCACAATTTTTGCCAATATTGATCTTGGGCCCCTGGGGCGGTGTCATAGCCGATCGATTCCCCAAGCGAAAACTTCTGTATTTCACCCAGACGTCGGCAGGCGTACTCGCCCTGCTCTTGGGCACCTTGGTGGTGACCGGCGTCGTGCAGCTATGGATGGTTTATGTGATCGCGGTCATCTTCGGCCTCATTAATGTAATCGACAATCCGACCCGTCAGACGTTCATTATGGAAATGGTCGGTCAGGATCATCTGACCAACGCGATCAGTCTCAATTCCACGCAGGTGAATCTCGCGCGCGTCATCGGACCGGCTATCGGCGGTGCCTTGATCGCGACCGTCGGTCTCGCCCCGCTTTTTTTCATTAATGCGATCTCATACCTCGCTGTCTTGTTCGCACTTTTCAAAATGAGTGCGAAAGAATTGCACCCGATCGCGATCGTCGCGAAGGCAAGAGGCCAGGTCATGGCAGGTTTTCGCTATGTGATGGCCACACCGATCCTGCGCGACACGCTCGTCATGATGGCGATCATCGGCACCTTGACCTACGAATTCACCGTCATCCTGCCGCTCTTTGCGCAGTTCACATTCAATAGCGGGGCGTCCGGCTATGCGGCTCTGACCGTCGCGATGGGATTCGGTTCGATGCTCGGCGGCCTTTATTCAGCGAGTCGGAAAAAGACAACGCCGAAGATGTTGACCGTCGCCGCATTTTTCTTCGGCGTCGCTATGCTCATCGCCGCCGGCGCTCCGACGTTCCTGCTCGCAACGATCGCGATGATGCTCGTTGGTTTTTGTTCGATCATATTTCTTTCGATGGGCAACGTCACGCTGCAAATGGAAAGCGAACCGCGGATGCGCGGCCGTGTGATGGCACTATGGGCCGTCGCATTCATCGGTTCGACGCCGATCGGCGGCCCGATCATCGGCTTCATCGGTCAATATGCGGGCCCACGCTGGGGGTTGGCCACGGGCGGCGTTGCAGCGCTCGTGGGCGCTGCGATCGGCGCGTGGCGGTTGAAGAAAGGTAAACGGACGACCGATGCACTTGAACCTGGCGCCGAGGCTACCATTGATTCGAGTAGTAAGGTTTTGTAGGCATATTGTTGCTATCCACAGGCGGCGCACATTCGGCTGCTTGACACCTTTTTTGCTTCTGCTACCTTTATATAACAAGGTACTGGAGGGGAATTCCAAACGTTACAATCTATGGAAAATATTTCATCATTCGATGCCATCCGCCGCGGACTCTTGGAATTTCTTGTGCTGAAGATCATTGCCGGGAGCAAAGTATATGCGGCCGATATTTTGGCGGCGCTTGTAGGAACTGAATTCGCAACACAGGAAGGCACGCTCTATCCCCTGCTTTCGCGCCTGCGCCGTGAACAATTGCTCGATTACGAATGGCAAGAATCCGGCACCGGCCCGCCGCGTAAATATTATTCGCTCACAGCCGAAGGTCGACGTCGGCTCGAAGATCTGAAAACGTATTGGGAAGACATTAACAAGACCATTAAGAACCTCGGAAAATAAGTATGAACAAAGTAGTCACGATAAATCTCAACGGTCGCGCGTATCAACTCGAGGAGGGCGGCTTCGATTCACTGCGTGCATACCTCGATGATGCGGGCGTGCGCCTTGCAGACGATCCAGGTAAGCCCGAGATCATCGCAGATCTCGAACAGGCGATCGCCGAGAAATGCGATAAGGTCTTGAACCAATACAAAACGGTCGTCGGAGCCGATGATATCAAGCGGATCATCGACGAGATGGGCCCGGTCGAGGGTGTTGAACATGCGGCCGCGCAGAATGATTCATCTCCGAAACATTTGTATCGAATCAAGGAAGGTTCAATGATCTGGGGCATCTGTACCGGACTTGCGGCATTCTTCGGCATTGATGTCGCACTGGTGCGCATCATCTTCGTCGGTCTCGCGGTCATCACCAGCGGCGCATTCTGCCTGGTCTATTTCATTATGAAGCTCATTATCCCCGAGGCCGATACGATGCAGGCGCGTGCCGCGGCGCATGGCGATCCCTTCAACGCACAGGAAGTTGTCGCACGCGTACAGCAGGAATATGCGCATTTGAGCGCGCACTTCGGCGACAAACATGAGTGGCATAAGTGGAAGCACGAGATGAAGCGGGAGCGTAAACAATGGCGACATAATCGTCACGATGCTCACGTTGCGTTTCGTCGCCGTCCCAGTTTACTGCTCGGATTGATCCGCGGCGCCTTCGCTGTTGGACTGATCGTCGCGCTCGTTTCGCTCATTACGAAGAGCGCCGTCTTCGGATGGGCGATCCCCGCCGGCGTGCCGATCTGGCTCGCGATCATCCTGCTTTTCATTCTCTATCATGCGGTGACCGGACCAATGCGGGGATCCGGATATTCACACGCCGACAATACGTACATCTATAGCGAATGGGATGGTTTGGCTGACGGGATCATGGTGCTGTTTCTCGCGATCGCCTTCGGCTGGGCGTATCTCCATGTCCCGCAGTTCTACTTCTTCGTGCACCATCCGATTCTTGGAACGGAAGATGCTATTGGGCAGATTACGCAGTTGTTCCATCATTAGGCGGTGAGATCCGCGTGGTACGCTATCGCATGCCATTCACCATGCGTACCAACGCACTTTTCGAACAGCGGTTCCCGATCCGGGCTTCGCGGTAAGCCTCTACGCTGCCTTCTGAGGATTTTGCGCATTATGCACGTGACAGAAAATGGACGAGGCAAGCCATCCGACACAGAGTCCCACCACCACTGAAATTAGAATTTCCATATGTATCATTGTTAATTTCTTTAAAAAATATTCCTGCCGACGGTCGATTCTCTAAATCATATTCATTGACGTGAAGATAAACATGAGTAATCGGACGACGACCCAGCCTATAACGGCATATCCGATCATGGCAAGAATAGCGACGACATCGATGATAGAGGCGGGTCCCATTGCGAAGCCGGGGAATGCCCCTGTGAACGGCCCGATCATCGCCGCAGTGACGCTGTAGATCCAGGCGACGAATTGCGACGAGGAACTCGCACCGAATAATTCGAGGACGATCCTGACCGCAAGTGCGAATTCGATGATCCCGATGATCGCGTTCACGACGCGCGCCACGAAAATCGCCGGAAAGTATGTTCTGCGCAATGCAATTTCAGCCATGCGTACATCGTACTCAGACACCATGAGAACAGCGTGAAAGCGCATGCTTCGCACTAACCAATACCACACAGACAAAACCCGCCAGAAGGCGGGCATTGTCTGCATGTGCACACACGCGGCCTTTCGGCCATGCAGTGCTATCGTCTGCGTCGACTGTTCAAGAGCATGATGCCGGTAATTGCAACAAGCCCTGAGAACGCGAGCAGAAGGTCATTGGGAAGCGCGTTACCGCCTGCGCCCGTGTTAGGGGTTCCGGGAGTGCCGCTGCCATCTCCGGAGCTCGCGATCGGTCCCGTCGATGCGCCGAGCACTTGGCCCGCCGGCGTACCGCTACCGAGTGAGCCGACGATGGGGCCGTTGCCTCCACCGCCGCCTCCCCCCCCTCCGCCGCTAGTGCCTCCGCCGCCACCGGATGAGCCGGATGACCCTCCGGTGACGGTACCGGCGATAGAGCCGCTTGAACCAGCTCCAGTCACCGTGCCAGTCACGGTGCCGGATGAGCCCGCACCGGTCACCGTACCAGAGATATTGCCTGTTGTGCCGCTACCCGTGACTGTCGTACCGGTCGAACCGCTCGTGAGCGTGCCCGTAACTTGCGAGGCGCTCGCGACAGACGTTCCGAGGAGTGCCAGCGCCGCGAACATCGCGACGCTGACGATCGAATTTCTAATGTTGTAAGTCATACTAGTAGATGTGATTTATCGCGACTATTACGGCAATGTCTGCACACCGTAATTGGTCGTGTAAGAACCATTCACGGTTGAGAGCGGGATCTGCACCTGCACCAAGACCTGGACATGCAGTCCCGGTGTCGAAGTGGAGACGCTACCGACCATGTCGAGCGCGGGCGTTGAGTACGTACTGGCCGCGCTGATCAAGACCGGGACCGCACTTACCGCCTGCGCGGAAGAGATCTGCATGTTTCCGGCAACAGGAAGCGTTGCTGAATTCGCACCGAGCCAGTTGGAGAATTGCATCGAGAGATTCGGTTCGGTCGTCGGAACGGTGATGTTGAAGATATAGCTCCAACCGTCCGCGAACGTGCCATCAGCAATGCCGGAAGTATTTACCGGAGTGATGGATACGACATTCAAGACACCGCCGGGGATGACACCACCCGTTACGGTGCCGCCGATCGCGTAGGTGAACTGATCAGCCGTGCCGATCGCGCTCGTGCCGATCGGAGTCGTAACGGTCACATCGACAATTCCTGCGGTTGACGTTGCAGGAGCGATCGCGGTGATCGAGCTGTCGCTATTGACGACAACGCCCGTCGCCGGAGTTGATCCGAAGAGAACACTAGTCGCACCGGTGAAGCCGACGCCCGTGAGTGTCACGGATGTGCCGCCCGCGATGGAGCCGGTAGCCGGAGCAACGAGGGTGACGGCCGGTTGAACCGGTGTCACGGCTGCCGAAGTGGTGAAGCTCATGACCGCACCGGGAGTCCATGTTGTACCGACTTCAGTCCATGCCACATAGTAGTAGGTCGTGTTCGGAGTTATCGGGAGAATACCCGATATGGAAGAGAGTTGACCAGAGAAATTGGCACCTGCGGTCTGTGCGCCAAGGGACGGTGTCGAGTAGGCGCCGACCGGCATTGTGGGATTTGTGCCAGCGACGGGGGTAAACGTGCTTGTCGCAACCCAGAATGAGGAGTCGGTAGCGGCAGAGGTACCATTGGTGCCGTTCAGAGTTGCGTTCGTCGATGTTATGCCGGTCGCAGCCACCGTAGTGACAGACGGACCGACGATCGGTGTTCCGGTCAACGTTGAATTCGTTGCGGTGACAACCTTGCCGTTGCCTAAGGTAACGGTCGCGATGACTTTTGTAGGAATGAGCGTCTGTCCGTATTCAGTGCCGCGCACGTTGGTCCAATAACCATCGGTCACATAGTTGAATGTGCCATAGACATCGAAAGGAGAAGAGAACTGAGTTAGACCGGCGAACTTAGACGGAGTTGTGGCTGTGTCGGTCTGAAGCAATGTCGTTCCTGAATAGAGTTGAACAACGATCGATGTAGCTCCAGTCAAATCCGTACCGGTCACACCGAATCCTGCGGTGTATCCGTTCACGCCGCTAAAATCCATCGTGCCGAAATCTTGCGCAACGAGTGCGCCCGATAATGTTGACGGACCTGTGGTGAAGCTCATGACCGCACCGGGAGTCCATGTTGTACCGACTTCAGTCCATGCCGCATAGTAGTAGGTCGTGTTCGGCGTTATCGGCAGGAGTCCTGAGGGAGCTGTCGCGGACGAAAGGGCAGCGGAATATGGCGCCCCAATGGCCTGCGCGCCGAGACCTACCGTCGAATAGACGCCGGTCGGTTGCACTGGAACTGCGGTCGAGAATGTGCTCGTCGAGACCCAGAATGACGAGTCCGTTGCCGCTGTATCGCCGTTCGTGCCATTGAGCGTCGCATCGGTCGTCGTGATGCTTGTTGCTGCACCAGTAGTCGGTGCAGTAGCATCGGCGAATGCGGAAGGAGCGACCGCCCCCAACGCGAAGCCGAACGTGCCGACGACAAGCGCGAATGCGGTGACCACGGAAAGTGATCTATTAATTTGTTCTGCGAAAATTCTTTTCATACTGTCTAATGTTAACTATGGTAATTGCGTAATAAGGGTGTGTTCGAGATCGTAGACGATGAACACGCTGGTAAAAATGCAAAAGCACACCGACTTCCGACCGTCCGATGAATGCCATTCAAAACAAACAAAGGAGGAGTGGTGCGGGCTGAAACCTAATTCAGCACTGGATCACGTGCATGTGCGCGACAGAGGTAATTGCCGCTTATCGTCGAGATGTTCGACCCGTCCACTATACGTACCCGAGGGTGAAAATAGGGTGAGACGGTCTCTCACGATAGCTTCATGCATGCGCGGGTATAGTGCCTGAAGTCGCGGTCACCCACGACCAATCTTATGAAACACATTCGATATTTCCTCGATCAAAAAAAGCGGGAGCTCGAGGTAAAAACGCCTATATTAAAAGAAGTGCTTACCGAAGCCGGAGCGAAGCTCATGGCGCTCGGTTCCGCTCGGCCGTACCGCAGAACCGGATATGGGATCCGCTTCCGCTCCTCGTGAGAAGATACCCGAACGCACATGAGGTCCTTCATCGTGCCTTAAGGCACCGTATGTTTTCATGAGATATTACCAAAATCATTAGTTGAAAGTATGAAAATATATAGAATTATAAGTACGGTCGCTATCATCGGCATCTTGGGACTTGCAGGCATCGCAGCGGCGCAAGTTGTGGTCGCGGCTCCTCCCGGTGCGGTCAATGTCACGACATTGTCGTCATCTGCGGTGGCATCGGCCAATTCGGTCGGCATGCATTTCGCGACGATCGAACTATCAGGCAATGGGAGCGGCACCTATGCGGTCGCGGCACTTCCTGTTACCGTAACGTCCGCGGCAGGTTTCTCGACGGGCAATCTCTCGAATTGCCAGCTCGTAAATAATGCGAACGGCCAGACGCTGACCACCGGCGCTGATGTCGACAATGCGGTTGTGAACGGAACGAACACATTCACACTCGACACGCCGTTGCAAATCAATAGTGCGACGACGACATTGAATGTCACCTGCAACGTCGCCTCAACGGTGCTTTCCGGCGCAACATTCCAGTTCGTCGCAGGTACGCCGATCCTCGCACCGACCCTCGGTGTGACGTTGAATACGGTACAGTCGGTTCACTCCGGCACACAAAATGCGATCCTCGCGATCATTGTTCTTGATGGAACGGGGTCGGGCACGAATACGAATGTCACATCCATTCCGCTCACACTGACTGAAAGCGGAGCGACGCAGGGCGACTTCACGAACTGCGCTCTTCACAGTGCGACCAACTTCACCACTTCGCTCAATACCGGCAATAATGCGGTCGGCACGCTCTTGAGCAACGGCGGCGTAACGTCGTTCAATCTTGATACGCCATTTCTGGTCCCCGCCGGTTCCGGTGAGCTTATGGAACTTACCTGTACGGTCGCTTCCGGCACACCGATAGGCTCGAGCGTGTCGGTGTCGATAAATCCTGCAAGCGTAATGGCGACGAATGCGAGCAACGGCTCAACTATCACGCCGGTCACATCGGTGAGCAATGGTTACGTCGAGCCGATCAGCGGCACTATCGGGATAACAGCGGCAGGCACTGCCGTATCGACGACACCGGTCACAACCTCCCCAGGTGCACCGAATACCGGAGCGGGCGGCAATGCGGCGATGAACATCGCGCTTCTCGCCCTCTCTGGCTTCGTGATCTTCGCTGCGAGCGTGTTCGCGCTACGTCGTAACGCATAGCGTGTCGCCGCCTAGAACGAAAAATGTGTGGCGGGTGTCATATCCTCTTTGACGCCCGCCATCGTCGGCGTGTGCTTTCTCCTTTAATTTCATCTCTCATTATGACGCGATCACGAACTATCGCTTTGACCACCATCATCGGTCTCATCGTTCTCATCGCCGCCGGTGTCTTCGTCTGGACGTTCGTTCATGCGGTCGTCTACGCACCGGAGGATGCAGGACCTATACCGGTGATGCAAGCGGGCGCATCGCCCGGCCTCTATCAGGTCGGGACATCATCGCTACCTTCTCGCCTCGTCATTCCCTCACTCGGCATCAACGCGCATATTCAATACGTGGGCGAGAATGCCTTGGGTAATATGCGTGCTCCGGATAATTTCACCGATGTCGCGTGGTACGAGTACGGGACAGTTCCGGGAACGGTCGGGAGCGCGGTCATCGATGGTCACGTCGACAATGGCCTCGGTCTCGACGGCGTATTCAAACATCTTTCCGATATTGTGGTCGGCGCCGACGTCTACATAGAGACAGCAGGCGGGGCGACACTCCATTTCAAAGTCTCGGACATCGAAGTCTACCCGTATCAGAGCGTACCCGAGACGCTCTTCACACAAAATGATGCAACACGCCTCAATCTCATTACCTGCGACGGTAACTGGGTCACAGGCGGCGACACGTATGATCAGCGAGTCGTCATTTATACGCGGCTCGTGAATCCGTGATTCACGCGCGCTTCTTCGGTTTTTCGAGTTCCAACACGCGCAACTCAAGTTCTTTCGTACGATCTGATACGGCCGCATTCAGTTCCACGGTATAATCGCGAAGCTTTTCTTCAAGCTCTTTTTGTTTCGTGACGTCCTCCATAGCAAGCAGTATGATCTTTGCCGTGCCTTCCGCGCTGTGGATCCTTCGCGCATTCAGGAGGAATATCTTCCGTCCGATCTTTGGGAACTCGTAATCGACTTCGTAATCCAGGAAGAACGTGTCCTTCGGCAATATTTTTTCGAGCAATTTCCGCAAGCTCGGGATATCCCACTGTCCATCGCCGAGATCATACACAAGCACTCCCTCCGTATCCTTCTTCGTTACGTGGAAGAATCGATAGAACGTCTTGTTGGCCGAAAGCACACGCAGGTCCGGATCAAGAATGAGGAACGGCTCGCGCACGGTGTCGATGACGGTTCGAATGTACGTCCATGCGAAGCGCCAGAGCTGGTCCGCATCACGAGTATTCTTTACCGGCGTCTTCTTCGTTATTTTTTTCATCCATATATCATACAGAACTATGATAAAGGTAACGTGAAGGCGAACGTGGTCCCCCTCCCGACGACACTTTTCATCGTCAGCCGCTCGCGATGCATCTTGATGATCTCTTTCGAGATATAGAGCCCGAGCCCGCTGCCGCTCACATTCCCCGCTTCCGCACCTGCAGACCGGAAGAAGCGCGTAAATATCTTGCTCTGATCAGCCTTCTTGATCCCGGGCCCGAAATCCTGGATCGAGATGAGGCATTTGCCGCGGATCTCCGCTACACGCACGATCACCCGCTTCTCTCCCGGAGAATATTTGACGGCGTTGGTCAGCAGGTTGATGAATACTTGCGAGATCCGTTCCTTATCGGCGCGCACGTCGTGCGTTCCCGTCGTCGTGCAGGTGATCTTGTGCGTCAATGTCGTATTTTGAAAATCACGAACGATATGTTTGGCGAAGGTCCGCGGGTCGAAGATCTCTTTGTGGAGTTCCATCGTTCCCTGGCCCATCGTGCCGACGACGAGGAGATCGTTGATCAAGGCCGTCAATCGCGCCGTCTGACCTTGGATGTCCCGGAGCATGCGAAGGTTCTCCTTGTTGCGATCAAGCTCAAGGCGTTTCGCGAGAAGTTCCGAATACAAGGAGAGCGTTGCGACCGGGTTCTTCAGTTCGTGCGATGCGATCCCGATATATTCCTCCCGCTTCTGCGCGACCTCCCGTTCCCGCGAGATATTCATGGTGATCAGGACGAAGAATTTAAACGAGCCGTCTCGGTTATTCATGGGCGTGATGAGCGTTCGTCCCCAGAAATGAGAACCGTCCTTTCGCACGCGAATACCTTCTGCCGTGAAGTGGCCTCTCTTCGACGCGATCGCAAGTGCTTTCTTAAAGACCCTTCGTTGCACCTCCTCTTTCGAAGTGAAGCATGAGTAGTTCTTTCCGATGACCTCTTTGGCCATATAGCCGGTCAACCGCTCCGCACTCTTGTTCCAGCCGATAATGCGTCCGCCACGATCGAGCATGCAGACCTTGAGTTCGCTCGCCGTATCAAAAAGTATGCGAAGTTGACGATCGATCTTATGGTCGACTTTCTTGGTCGGTGTTCTTATTTGAAGAATCGCCATCAAGAGGGGGGGTGAGCGGTTGACGCAAGGCGGCAATGCCTGCGTGACCATGTATGCTCTGCGTTCTGGGAAGGGACAGAACGAAACAGTGCAGACGATTGAAACTTACGGTCTTCCCTTCCGAAGGAAGAAATCGAGCTACACATCAAATGGTAGCACATGTTCTCAAAAACGCTTCACGATATTTTTTACCGTCAAGGGGTATAAACTGTGGATAAGTATTATGACATTTAATGTCGCTTTTGAAAATGATTCGTGACGTTACACCTTAAACCGCTTCCATGTACGTCGGTGCCAACGAGTGTACAAATGAAGAAAAACTTCATTTGTACAAAAAAGCCGGTTCGAACTTTCAAATTAAGGATCGAACCGTCTTTTTTGAGCCACGCGGAGCGTGGAAAAACCTTTTGAATTCGGGAATTCTTGGCGGGAATGCGTTTGTGTCGGCGCTTCGCGCCGACCCCATTTCGGCTTCTGATTCCGATTTCCAATTTTGGCGGAGAGGGAGGGATTCGAACCCTCGATACCTTGTGAGTATGCCGGTTTTCGAAACCGGTGCTTTCGACCACTCAGCCACCTCTCCTTTGGCCCGATCGTAATGTTGCCATTGCCTCGGGCCGCGTCAACTCCTGCAAAGCAGAAATAGACGTATATAGAAAGACCCGGCCAGCGCACAAAATACCACACTTTCGCGGTTGGCTCCAATCGGTTATGATGCACGAAACCTGGGTATCCCGGGCTTTTGCAGGCCTTATCGTCTAACGGTTAGGACAGCGCCCTTTCACGGCGTAAATCGGGGTTCGATTCCCCGTGAGGTCACCAATATAACTAATCCAAGCAT
>PLSR01000024.1 GCA_003164215.1 Candidatus Kaiserbacteria bacterium
GTTGCGCGCGAGAAATGTCAGTCGCTTTTTCTTTTGAGACCTTTGACGGGAATTTCTTGCACCCGCTCCCGGTGATGAGCGCGATATTGATCGGCAGATCTTTGAAGTACTCGATGAATGATTGAAAATGCTGCCCCGCCAAGATCTCGGTCGGAGCCATGTAGGCTACTTGCAATGTCCCGCTTTCCCGCCTCGGCGGCCGAGACGAGACAACCGCATATGCCGCCGCAGCGGCGACAAGCGTTTTACCGCTTCCCACATCGCCTTCGAGAAGTCGCGCCATCGGATGCGGCTTCGTGAAATCGGCGACGATATCGGCGATCGCACGTTCCTGTGCGCCGGTCGGCGCGAAGGGCACCGTCTCAAGAAATTTTCGAACGTATGCTTGCGTCTCGATGATCGGAAACGAAGAGAGCGAATCATTCTCGGCGCGCTCCTGCGCGCGGGCCGTTTGAATCGAAAATATTTCTTCGAACGCGAAGCGCTTGCGTGCGGCCTCTGCGTGCGCGTTCTTCTCCGGCGTGTGAATGTATTGCAGCGCGGTCGCGATATCGGGGAGGTGATAGTGCTCGCGGACGTCAGCGGGAATCGGATCGGCGACGAGTGCGGCCGTACCGGCCTTCAGCACGCGATCGATCGCGTGACGGAACCACAGTGAAGTGACGCCCGCGGTCTCCGGATATACCGCATAGTGCATGGGCTCGGTCTTCGCTTCCGCATGCCCCGGTGATTCGAACATGCCCGCCGTGATCATCTCCTTCGATACGATCTCGACTTCCGGATTCGCGATGTACGGACGCTCGGCATTGCCGCCGACGGTGCCGGTCACTTTCACTGCATTTCCTTCCGGCACATAGGATGCCATGTATGGTTGGTTGAACCACATGACCTTCACACGTCCGGAACTATCCTCGAAATACCCTTCGGTCGCGTTGCGCCTGCTCTTCCACAATTTCTTCGCTTTGAGTCCCGACAACGTGCCGAAGAGCGTAACTTTCGCACCAATAGTAAGCGTGCGCGCCGTTGCCGTACTTCCGGCGACGTCATAGCGAGCGGGGAAATGTCGCAGAAGATCTTCGATCGTCGAAATTCCAAGCCGCCGCAGGGCGGAAGCTTGCACCGGAGTGAGGCGGAAGTATTTGATCACGGTATCTTGCGGGGGCATAGGTATTGGTGAGAGTATATCGCGTCAGCTGAAAGTCGTCGCATCCGCGCAGTTATTTGAGTTATTCACACTATCATCCGACGCGTCTTGCGCTCGCGACTTCTATGAGTACTATAGTCGTGTTCGGTATTACAAAATTTTTTAACACCTGTTCGTAAAAACGTATGATGATCGAAGAAGACGATACAGACAAGATCTCCGAGGATGCCGTGGACGAGTTGCTCGGCGACACGGAAGAAGAGGAAGATGAATTGGATCCGGAGGTGAAGGATCCGATCGATGAATTCGGCGCAGGCGGCGATGAGGATCTAAAGACGCGCGATTGGGAATGACCTACCGTTGGAACGGTGCGCGCGAGCCCGGCTTCAAGCCGGGCTCGCGCTTTGCGTTCCATTTTCTGCGGGTGTAGCATGAACGGATGAAAATGCTTTTACAGTATCTTGGGACGGTCGGCGCCATTCTGGTAACCGTCTTCATCGTCCCCGGCATCACGGATACCGGTTGGGAGGCGACGCTCTTGGCCGCCCTTGTATGGTCTGTCATCACACTCGTCATCAAGCCGGTCTTGAAGATCCTCACGCTTCCGATCACGATCATTACGTTCGGACTTTTTTCATTCGTTCTCAATGCGCTACTCTTTTGGCTGATGGCGTCCATTGTGCCGGGATTCGCCGTCGCCGGTTTTTGGGCGGCGCTCTTGGGGGCCTTCGTACTTTCAATTCTGACCTGGCTCATTCACCTTGCTCTGTAGCGCATGACAGCGATGGGTAAGATCGGCGTGTTCGATTCCGGATTTGGCGGCTTGCACACGCTCCGAAATCTCGTTGATGCGCTGCCTCACTACGATTATGTATATCTCGGTGATTCGGCGCGTGCTCCCTATGGCCCGCGCTCATCGGATGAAGTGTATACGTTCAGTACGCAAGCACTCGATTTTTTATTCACCCACGGATGTGAACTTGTAATTTTCGCATGCAACACGGCCTCGAGCGTCGCACTTCGGCGTATCCAGCAGGAATATCTGCCGCTGAAATACCGAGACAAAAAGGTGCTCGGCGTCTCAATACCGCTCGCCGAGGCCGCCGCCGCGACGACTGTCACCAAACGGATCGGCGTCATGGCGACGCAGGGAACGGTGGACTCCGAAGTGTTCGTGCGTGAGATCCATAAGCTCGACCCGTCGATCCAGGTCTTTCAGCAAGCTGCGCCACGGCTCGTCACCATGATAGAAGCGGGGGAGCATGTTTCTGAAGATATTCGCGAAGCGCTCGCGGTGTATCTTCGTCCGCTTCTCGACGCATCGATCGACACCCTGATCCTTGGATGCACGCATTACGGGCTGATCGCCGACACCATTCAGGCTATGGTCGGGCCGGCGATCACTGTTATTTCTGAGTCACAAGCGGAACCGCGGGCACTCGCGCGATATCTTGGGAACCATCCTGAGATCGACACTAAACTTTCAAAAGGCGGAACACGCACATTCTGTTCGACCGATACGACGGACAAATTCGATTCGCTCGGCAGCATTTTCTTCGGGAGTCCGATCCATGCGCGCGCGGTCGTGATCGACACTGTAAACCGGACTTGACATCGCGCCACGCTCTACTATCCTCAGTATATGCATGAGCAGGTCGTGAATACGGTCAACACATTGCGCACGGGCGAATCGATGACGCAGGAATCGCTCGCTGAAGCGATCGGCGTGAGCCGGCAGACGGTGATCGCGATCGAAAAGGGCAATTATACGCCGTCGATACTGCTCGCCCTCAAGATCGCGCGATATTTCAAAACGCCGGTCGAGAACATTTTTAAAATTGTCCATACTAAATAATATGAAATACAGCATGGTCAAAGAATCGGGTGCGGCGGTGATACTCCTGGTGCTCCTGGTGCTGCTTATCAATCCATATCATGTCTGGATGCCGGACATGGTGCACATGATGGCAGTGACCGCGTTACTTCTGGTATTCGGATTTTTTGCGAGCATTATTCTTCGCGAGGGCGCACATGATGAGCGCGAAGGAACGCACCGCATGTATGCGGGAAGGACTGCGTTCCTTGTCGGATCGCTCCTCTTGATCGCGGGCATCTGCTATCAAAGCATCCAGGGCGCTCTCGATGTGTGGCTCCCCATCATCCTCGTCGCGATGATATTGGCAAAGATCGGCTCTCGTATATATACCGACCGCTATTTGTAAAGTTTTCCCCATGGCTGATGTAAAGTATACTTGACATCCGATCGTACTCGCCTAGACTGACTGATATGAACGGCCTCTATATAACGACTGCTTTCATCGCCGGCATCGTGAGCTTCTTGGCACCGTGCGTTCTCCCTATTATTCCGGGCTACCTTGCGTACATTGCCGGATCGACATCGGTAGAATCGACTACTAAGCGTCGCGACATTTTCGTCAACAGTGTTTTCTTTGTGCTCGGATTCTCGTTCATCTTTGCGCTCTTCGGCATTCTCTTGCAAACGGTGCTTGCGAGTATCGGTCCGGAAGTACAGCTGTGGGCATCACGCGTCGGCGGCGTCATCGTTATATTCTTCGGGCTGTATCTCACCGGCCTCATCAACATCGGATTCCTCGAGCGCAACTATGCATTTCGCGTGGATCGCAATGCTTCACGTAGCCGCTACCTCACGTCATTCCTTTTTGGTATTGCCTTCGCCGCCGGGTGGACGCCCTGCGCCGGCGCGGTCTTGGGCGGCATACTCGGCCTCGCCGCATCGGCGCCGGTCTCTGCGTTCGTATTGCTATTCTCTTACGCGCTGGGTTTGGGTGTGCCATTCCTTCTCGTCGGTTTCTTCACCGCGCAAGCGACGAATCTCATCGCTCGTTATGGCAATGCGTTGAAATACATCAACATCGTGTTCGGGATCATTTTGATCGGCCTCGGCGTTTTGGTCTTCACACAAGACATCACGCTCATCGGCAACTTTGATTTCGTTAATAATCTTTTTTTGAAATGATATGAACAACACCGTTCGCAACATACTTTTATTCGTGGTCGTCGTCGCAGTCGTACTCTCGATCTACTATCTTGAAAGTCAGAAGGTGAGTCTGCCAAGTTCAGCGTCGCCGACGAACGACACGATCGATCTTAATTCGCTCATCGCGACTTCGACCGGCACATCGACGTCTACGACGACCTCGACCGGTGCCGTCGTGCCAACTGCGCCGCCGCGCACGTCGGATTTCGCACAGCTCGCGGCGCAATATCCTGCCGCGAAGGAGCTTGCTTCGATCGACGGATATATCAATACGAATGGTCAGCCGATCACGATCAAATCGCTCATCGGCAACAAAGTCGTTCTCCTCGATTTCTGGACCTATAGTTGCATCAACTGCCAGCGCACGCTTCCGTACCTCGAAGCATGGTATGCGAAGTACAAAGATGCGGGGCTTGAGATCATCGGCGTACAGTCGCCGGAATTCAATTTCGAAAAGATTCTCGGCAATGTGCAGGCAGCCGTCACTAAATTCGGCATTCAATATCCGGTCGTTCTCGATAACGAGATGGCGACGTGGAACGCGTACGGCAATGAATATTGGCCGGAGGATTATCTCATCGATATCAACGGGCTCGTCGTCGATCGAAATATCGGAGAAGGGAATTACGTCGGCGTCGAGCAAGAGATCCAGAAGCTTTTGCTAGAGCGTGCCCAGGCGCTCGGTCTTCCGGCCTCGACCGTGCCGACCGGAATCGTAAACGTGACCGGCACGACGATCGAGGCCAACAGCCCCGAGACGTACTTCGGCGCGGCACGTAATGAGTATTTGGCGAACGGTGTGCAAGCGCAGGAGGGGACCCAAACACTCTCCGATCCGGCGACTTCATCGATCGAAATGAATCAGCTCTACCTCGGCGGCACATGGAATTTCGCGGATCAATATGCGACGAATCAATCCGCGGACGCGCACATCTTCTACTCCTACGACGCGCGGCACGTATATTTCGTCGCGTCGGGCACGCAGACCGGTCAGAGCGTTTCGATCACGATACTTCGCGATGGCGTCCCGCTCACGACCGACCGAGGAGCCGACGTAGATGGGAGCGGCAACGCGACCATCAACCAATCGCGCCTCTACGATCTCATCGACCAATCCGCCCCGGCGACCCACACACTCGAAATAATCGTCCACAATCCGGGACTGCAGGCATATACATTCACGTTCGGGTAGAAGTTTCCGAAGTCCCAATCGTTGTTTGCTGGCTCGTCATTTGTGGGAAAATAGGTATAGTTTATTGATGCTGAAGGCAGTCATTTTCGATCTCAATGGAGTATTCATCCGTAGTCCGAAATTAAGCGACCGCTTTGAGAAGGATTTTAATGTACCGGTCTCGGAATTCCTGCCAAAACTCGGAGAGATAATGAATGATGTCAGAAAGCCGAACGCGAAGAGCGCCTTTTCATACTGGCAACCCACCCTTAAGGAATGGAATGTAAATCTGTCGGAAAAGGAATTTTGGAACTACTGGTTCAGTGCGGAGAAGCCTTCTGAGGAAATGATCACTCTCGCAAGAGACTTAAAGCATAGGGGAGTCAAAGTGATCACGCTTTCGAATAATTTCAAAGAACGTGCCGACTACTATGGACACTATCCATGGATGCGTGATGTCATGGATAGAACATACTTTTCATGGCAGACGGGATTAGTGAAGCCAGACGTCGAAGCGTGGAAACTCGTCTTGAAAGATTTCTCTCTTGAGCCCGATGAATGTATCTATTTTGATGACCAAGAGAAGAATTTAAACGCGGCGGAAAGCTTAGGTATACCATCGTTCATGTTTACAAGCCCGGAAGATGCGGAAGTTACGATCGAGGGCCTATTAAGCTAAGATGATTCCAACTTCGGCCTGGACCCGCAGCTTGATAAGTTAAGAAATGTGCATGGGCACCATGCGCACTTCCGAGCGCGATGTATACTATTCGTGTGTGAGGGGTCATGCACAAAGACTTTGATCAGTAACAATCGAACCCCCTCACGGGGGAGGGGGTTCTCGGAGGCCGAAGCCACTAATAGATTAATTGTACGCACTCACCATCGAGAGTCAAGAGAAAATAGTTTCCCGTTCTCCCTCTTTCGAGGGCAAGGCCGAAGCCATTTGTAATATAATTGTAGACCTTCAATCATTAACGTCAAAGTGATGAGCGCGGACAAATCATTGATTAATCACGCACGTATCGGTACACTATGAATATATGGCTACTAACACGATCAGCAAAAGCACATCCAATAGAAGTAATTTTGCAGTGGCTTCCAAAAAAGCGCCCGTCGTAGCGACGACGCGCGTAAGTAAACCAGTAAAAGAAAATGATGTGTTGCGTTGGTCGCGCGAAGCGAAAAAACTACGCCGTTCCGGTAAATTATCAAAGCTCACATAAGGTCTTCATTCGGGGGTCATGACGATCTACATCTACTCGCGCTATCGGCGCAGTTACAAACATTTAGATCCGCAACTACAACGGTTGGTCGATGAGCACATCGAGCTTTTCAGGCGTGATCCCTTTGATCCGCGTCTCGATACGCACCAACTGCATGGCAAGCTTAAACGGTAGTGGAGTTTTTCTGTAGACCGGCGGTATCGAATTCTTTTCGAGTTTTTTGATAACAAACGTGAAGAAGTCGTATTTCTCGACGTGGGGAATCATTCGATATATCACTAGAATGCGCATGGTGCCCATGCGCACACTTTTAAAAGTAACGCGTTTCACCGATTTTCATTATGGTGAATGCATCATCAGGTAGTCCTGCCGCACGAGTTTCGCGAACGAGATAAAGCGGAGGCTCGGCTAAGGGTTCGGTCGTCATTTTGATGGTGCCCCAATGCATGCCGATCGAATGTTTGGAGCCGACTTCTTGATGCACGCGAATAGCCTCCGGCGGATTGAGATGGAATCGTTGCATGAACCAGCGCGGATCATAGGCGCCGATCGGCAAAAGACTTACCGTGATGTCCTTGAATCGCTCGCCGATCTCTTTGAAATACTTTTCGTTGTAGCCGGTGTCTCCCGCGAAATAAATAGTGCCGCGCGACGTCTCGATGACGAAGCCACCGGCACCGGCGCCGTCGGTGCCAATGAGTCCGCGTTTGGACCAATGTTGCGCAGGCACGGCCGTGATGGTGATGCCGTTTACCGTTTCTTTTTCCCACCACGCGTGTTCGGAGACATTGGTGATCCCTTCTCGCGCGAACCACTTAGTGATACCGCTCGAGACGATGTAGTGCGCCATATTTCTGAGACGCAATACGGTCGGCCGATCGAGATGATCATAATGTGTGTGACTGATGAGGACGAGATCGATCTTTGGAAGATCCTCGAATCTCATGCCAGGGCGTGCGACGCGTTTGGGCCCCAGGAAAGAAACGGGGGAAGCGCGCTCGCCCCAGATCGGATCGGTGAGTATATTCATTCCGTTCATTTGAATCAGGAATGTCGAATGGCCGACCCAGGTAAGTTGGATTTGTTCTGGGTCTGGATGTCGGATGGCTTCAAGATCGGGCTCGGCATACGTCGGCACGTAGGGCGGAGATACGATGCCAATGTCGTCAGCAGGACTGCGCCTATGGAATAACAGCTTGAGAATATCTCGCAGAGGAGGCATGTCGCTTATTGTATACGGTTTGCGGAGTGGTTACACACGTTCAACGACTTCATCGATCGTGCGGCGAACCTTCGGCATTTTCGAATAGGCGTCATCGCCGCGATAACCGAGCACCATAAAGCTCACGGACGCGAGATGCTTCTCGGGAAGACCGAGGATCTCGTCTACTTTCGCATTGACGAAACCTCCCATGGCGGCGTTGTCCACGCCGAGCATCGAGGCCGCAGTCATCATCATGCCGAGCGGGATATAGGTTTGCCCGGCGAGCCATCCGTCGCGCACCGCGCCTTCGGGAATGCCCATAATGCCGCCGGTCGCCATCTTCGAGAGTCCTTCAAGATCGCTGACTTCTTTGCCCTGCGCTTTTGCGGTTCGAGCGACGAGCTCCGGAGCGATATTCTCGGCATCCGTGCGGCGCGTGATAACGATAAGATGCGACGCATCGGTGACTTGTGGTTGGCCATAAGCGGCTTCGCGCAATTTCGCTCGCACTTCAGGATCGGTGACGACAATAAATTTCCACGCTTCGATCCCAATAGAACTCGGCGCGAGCCTACCCGCTTCGAGGATCGTTGCAAGGTCGGCGTCACTAACTTTCTTCGTTGTGTCGAATGCTTTGACCGCGCGACGCCAGGTGAGCGCGTTGGTAACAGCCCCGTTCATGTCGGTATTCATATACTTTTCTTATTTATTTTTTTAACGTTTCACTATCGTACTGCCTTGAGCGCCTTTGCCCACCAGAGAAGCTGGGTAAGCATGCCCGTCGCTTTCTCGGCGACCGGCTTGAAGAGCTCCGGATCCGCCGGTGCGGTCTCTTTCATAACGGCCATATAGACATCGCTCGGAAGATGTACCGCGTTTCGTATCGGTGCCATTTGGAGCTCGACAGCGACTTCGCGTAATTGTTCTATCGCGCGTCCACCGCCGACGGAACCATAGCCGATGAATGCAACCGGCTTGTTGTTCCACTCTTTGTAAATAGAATCCAATGCATCTTTCAACGCGCTCGAATAGCCATGGTTGTATTCGGGGGAGACGATGATGAATGCGTCGGCCGAGCCGATCGACTTTGCGAATGCATTTAGCTTATCGTTGCCATAGTTGCCGTCTTGCACCGCGGACGGATAACCTCCCGTCGCATAGGTCGGTAATTTGATCTCTTTGAGGTCAATTAATTCTGCCTCAACTCCCGCGATCTTTTTTGCTTCGCCAAGAATCCAACGACCGGGCTTGTCGCCGAAGCGGCCTTCGCGAATGCTGCCGATAATGACCCCGATCTTGATGTTGTTTTCCATAGAGTAGTTGTTAAGAATATTAGGCACATTGTACTAATTGCTGCATTAATAATGGGTTAAGTTTTCTTCCGATTCCTCACGTCTGTCGTGAGACTTTTTAGAAGACCAAGGATATAGGGCGCGTCCACGCTGTAGTAGACCTCCTGCCCGCGGCGCTCGTCGATGACGAGATTGCTTGTTTTCAACGTCTTCAGGTGCTGGGAGACGGCGGGCTGCGTGAGGTGCACGATCTTCACCAGTTCACCGACCGTCTTTTCACCTTTAAGAAGCGCTTCGATGATGCGGTAGCGCGAGGCATTGCCCATGGCACGCCCGAATTCATTGATCTTCTTGCATAAATCGGTCATATAGAGATATTAGCATGTGCTTATATATCTGCAAGGCCGACATGGCTGTGGAAAAGTGCCGATAGCGCACCCCGTTAGGGATATGTTCCCCGGGGTCGGGATTTTTCTGCTGAAAAATCCCTCGGTTTCGCGCCGCCGTGTTGCTATGACCCGTTGAACACATCCCTAACGGGGTGCGCCCGGCTATCGCGTTCAAAATTCCTTGCTCTCGCCCGCTGCGAGCGGAACAAATTTAATACCTGCAGGAACGAGGAATGATTCGCCCATGCGAGCAACGAAGCCCCCGAAGTTGGGGTTGTAGATCGCATCATGGACATTGAAGGCCACGCGAGGTTTGACAGCTATCGCGTACTCGATCGCTTCGCCGATCTTCATCCACGGGCCTGCCATGGGAAGCGCGAGGATGTCGACCGGCAATTTCGGATCGAAGAACGAATCGCCAGGGAAGAAGAATTTACCGGCGACCATAAAGCCAGTGTTCTCACATCTACCCATCGTGCCATAAATGATGGCGTGCTCCTTGCCGTGACCGGAGATCTCGACACCTTTCACCGCCATTGATTCTCCATCACCGACTTGTGTAAATGGGATATTCTCTTTAGCGAGCAACGCACCGACAGCAGCATTGGTAATGACGGCTGCGGCAGGATTATTCGCGAGGATCGTCTTCACCGATGGAACGTGGAAGTGGTCCCCATGTTCGTGGGTGATAATGATCGCATCGAGGTCACGCACTTTCTCCTCACCGGTCGACATATTTCCCGGGTCAGTCAGCAATCGCGCACCATCGACTTCCAATAATAAACAGCAATGTCCGAACTTAGTTATTTTCATTTATGAATTATAACAAACCAGAAATGAAGAAAAGGTTAGGGCTGGAAAAGCATTTGTCGGTCCAGTGCGGACGGGGTATCATCCGGCAGGATACGGAGAGATGGATGAGTGGTTTAAATCAACAGTTTACTAAACTGTCGGCCTTCACCGGCCCGCGAGTTCGAATCTCGCTCTCTCCGC
>PLSR01000005.1 GCA_003164215.1 Candidatus Kaiserbacteria bacterium
CTTCCTCGAAAAAGAGCGGCAGTATTTTTTGAAGAAGCGAGGTTGAAAAATGTGGACGTGATAAGGAAGCCGCCCATACGGACGGCTTCTAGTGTTGGTGCTGGGGCATCGTTCTTCTCACTATGAGCAGGATCGTCTGTGATGCCATCCAGAGGGCGATCAAGGCGGACATGATGGGGTCGACGATCGAAGACCCTGTCACTATCATGATGAGTCCCGCGAGAATCACTCCGGCGCTTTGCACGATATCCGCCCACACGTGTAGATGCTGGGCTTCGTGCGTCTCGGTCCGTTCTTCGTGTGAATCGTTATCGAGCACGCGGTGTGCGACGAGACTGCCGCACAGGCTGATCGTCGCGGCAATGATGACGACCCAACCCGAGAACGCTTGAGGATGTTCGAATCGTTCGATCGCCTCGTAACCGATGAGCATTGCGACCGACCAGAGCATTCCCATGTTGAGCAAAAAGCCGATCCGGCGTGTTCGCTTCTCGTTGTGCCCGATCGTGACGAGATATGCGGATATGATCGAGACGATGGCGGAGACGCTATCGATAGCAACGTGCCCTGCTTCGGCGACGAGCGCGGTACTGTTCGTAAGAATGCGCCCGCCGATTACATCGATCGCGATGATGAAGATATAGATACCAAAGACTTTCGAGTACATCTTCATCTCTTCCCGGCCCCCCTGCGGAGTGGGGTGATGATGATCGTGCATGTTCCCTCCCTCGGGGTTGTACAAGCTGTAAGCGTTCTAGCACACGCGACAGCGGGAGTCCAACGACCGAATAGTGCAATAGTTTGAAATCTCCGGAAATTGGGGTCTGATCCCACACAAACCACGTGGTGTTGCGTGATATTTTCGTTTGAGCTAGGTTTTGCCTCGCTCTATGTACTACCGCGCCGATGCGAAGAGCGCCACGGCCATGACGACAAGAAGCACGAAAAGATCTGCAAATGTTTTGAGATTCAGATGCGTCACTTCTGCATCATAGCGCCGGGCACATGCGGTGGACGTGATTCATGATGTCTTAATCTTTGTCGAGCGACAATGTTTTTTTGTTCGCCTGCCGAACTTTATTAACCAAACTTTGCAGATTATTTATGTTATACACCATCGCAGCGATCCTTATCATCCTATGGTTACTCGGGGTCGTGACGTCGTACACGCTTGGAGGGTTCATCCATATCCTTCTCGTGATCGCGATCATCATCATACTCGTTCGTCTTATTCGCGGCGAGAAACCGATAGCATAGCAGCATGAAAAAGTACGGGCCGGCGGCACAAAAGAACGTCGCACGTGTGATGCATGAGATGAATCGCGGCACGTTGCACAGCGGCAAAAGCGATACACTCGTGACGAATCGCACGCAAACGATAGCTATCGGGCTTTCCGAAGCGCGGCGTAGTGGCGCAAAAGTTCCGTTGCCCAAAATAAAAAGATCCGTGAAAAGAACACTAAAAAACCGGGATGATATACTAGACCTATGAAAGATATCAAACGAAGAAAATTAGGGAGCAGTGACCTTATGGTGTCTGAGATATCGCTCGGGTCGTGGCTCACGTATTCCGGAGGCGTTGATCGTGATCAGACAGAGGCGTGCACAAGAGCGGCATATGAGCTCGGCATTAATTTCTTCGATACCGCGAATGTCTATGGCCGAGGCATATCCGAAACAGCGTGGGGAGAGATCCTCTCGACATATCCGCGCGATTCATACGTGCTTGCCACCAAGGTGTATTTCCCCATGTCGGACACCGACAGCGGATTGTCCGCCGTGCAGATAAAAAAGCAGATCGATAATTCACTAATGCGACTGAAGACCGATCACGTCGACCTGTATCAATGTCATCGCTTCGATGTGAACGTGCCCGTAGAGGAGACGATGGATGCCTTGAGCGAGGTAGTGCGCTCCGGAAAGGCCCGCTATATCGGATTCAGTGAGTGGACGGCAGATCAGATCGAGGCGGGGTTGCGCGTCGCGGGGACGGAAAAATTCGTTTCATCTCAGCCGCAATACAATATGCTGTGGCGCGTGCCCGAAAAGTCAGTGTTCCCCTACTGCGCGAAGAACGGGATCTCGCAGATCGTGTGGTCGCCGCTCGCGCAAGGAGTGCTCACCGGAAAATATAAGCCGGGAGTGAAACCGCCTGCCGATTCTCGCGCGGCAAATCCGGAGATCAATAATTTCATTGCACGCTATATGGCCGACGAAACGCTCGAAGCGGTCCAAAAATTGGAGCCCATCGCGAAGGAAGTCGGCTTGAGCATGGCGCAACTAGCGCTCGCATGGGATCTGCGACGAAGCGAGCTGGCATCCGTCATTATCGGCGCGTCACGACCCGAACAGATACGCGACAATATCGCCGCGACAGGCATCTCGCTTTCGAGCGATGTATTGAAGGCAATAGATACAGCACTTGAAGGAGTCATCGTCTACGACGTCCCTGCTTCGTTGTAAGAGGATCGGTCTGTCGCACAAGAAATGTGTGACGTACTATTGGTGGTCGCGCGATCGCGAGCTTATAAAACGAATTTGAAGTAGATGCTTATCGCTATTGAGCCAATGAGAAAAACAAGGCCGGCGTATTTAATGATGCGTTGTGATAGGTGCTGGTGCGTCAGTTTGTGCGTGTAGAAGCTCGAGAAACTGTAGTCGTAGTCGAGCGTTGGATCGATGTGTTTGCGCAGATCGAACTCCCATTTGCTTAAGAAACAATATCCCAGGGCAACCTCGGAGATCAATGTTACAAGCAAGGTGACCATGTAGAGCGGCCAGATACGCGGTGCGAGCCAGCCGAATCCGATGATAGCGACGACTGCGGCGTGAAGGGCGAAGATAGCATTTGCTGTCGCCACCCTCATGTCACGCATCACCGTATAGTACACCGCTCTATTCCTTCGATAAACCTGGAGCATGGTCGGCGAAGATCGGGGGCACCGCTGCCGTCGCCTTTGGCAGTACGAGATCAGGCACCGCGAGCAGTAGGAGCCCGCTTGCGAACGAGAAGAAACCGGTGATAACGAAAACAGCATTGAATCCTAAGAGCCCCGCGATCGCTCCGCCGACGAGCGCCGAGACGCCCGAAGCGAGTCCGACGGTGGTACTGTCAAGCGACCAGTCGAACGCGTAGTGACTCTTGTCTAAATGTCGTGAGAATACCGCTGACCACGATGGTGTATAGAGCCCGTAGGCGAGACCTTGAAGGATCATCAGGAGGAATAAGAGTCCGATATTTGAGATGAGCGGGAACGACATGGCGACGAACCCGGCGAACATGAGTCCGACGATGAGGAAGTGGAGATCAAAACGGTCACGGTCACGCCGGTCGAGGTACAGGGCGACCGGTATCTGGAACAGCGCTTTCGTGATCCAATACAGAGCGGACGCAATACCGACGGTGAATACGGAGGCGCCCGCGATGTGTCCGATGATAAAGAGCGCAAAGATCGGATTGATGAGCCCCCATCCGCTCCAGAACAGGAGGTCGGAAAGAACGAAGAATTTGATGACTCGATTGACCTTGAGCTCCGCCGCATTGAAATGGATATCGACCTTGAACCGCATAGATAGTAACTATTGTACTGCATAATTCGTCGATCTAACTAAGATCGCGGACAACGTCTTCTTACATCTCCCGCGCACGATATTGCAGAGCTTCTAACATATGCGCGGGCTCGATCGTTTTGCTTTGTGCGAGATCAGCGATAGTTCGGGCGAGCTTAATGGTGCGGTGGTAGCCGCGGGCGGAGAGCTTCATCGTGCGCGCGGCGGCAAGGAGCGTTTCTTCGGCCTTCTGGCTCAATTGCGCGAGCGTTTCGATCTCCTTCGGCCCCATATCGGCGTTGGTGGAAATATCATGCGCGCCTTTGAATCGTTCAAGCTGCCGCGTGCGTGCTGCCGCGATGCGCTCTTTGACCGCACTCGTCTCGTCTTTGCCGCGTGGCAACCGCAAGGAGAGCGTTTCGGGTGGCATCTCGCCGACGTGCACCCACATATCGATGCGATCGGCGACCGGGCCTGAGATCTTGCGTCGGTATCGGTCTATTGCTTGCGGCATACAGGTGCAATCACGCGTGCCGTACTTACCGCACGGGCAGGGATTCAACGCGGCGATGAGCATGAAATTTGCGGGGAACGTCGCGGTGCCGCGTGCTCTCGAAATGGAAACTTGCGCGTCTTCCAATGGCTCGCGCAGCGCGTTGACCACGTCGCGATGGAATTCCGGGAATTCGTCGAGAAAAAGTACGCCGCGATGTGCGAGCGTCACCTCTCCCGGTCGTGGAATGACGCCGCCACCAATGAGCGATGCGTACGATGACGTGTGATGCGGCGCGCGAAAAGGGGCTTCACGCATTGCGTTGCCCGTAAGGGTGCCGGCGTAGGAGTGTATCGCCGTGACCTCGACGATCTCGCTTTCCGAAAGCGGCGGTAAAAGCGCGCGCGCGGCACGGGCGAGCATGGTCTTTCCCGTGCCGGGGGGTCCATAGAGCGCGATGTTGTGCCGGCCGGCGGCGGCTATTTCGAGACCTCGTTTCGCGCTTTCCTGGCCGCGGATGTCAGCGAGCAAAACGCCCTCGTGCGGTGCTCCCTCATCGAGTGTATCCACAGGGACGTAGGGTGCGATCGTGAATTCATTTTTCGTATTGAGATGTGCGATGACTTCGGTGAGGCTTGCGATGGGATAGATCATGATGCCGGAAACGAGCGATGCCTCGGCTGCATTTTCGCGTGGCAGAAATATCTCGGTGAATCCTTCATTACGCGCCAGAAGTGCGATCGAGAGCGCACCGTGTATCGGGCGGAGGCTGCCGTCGAGCGCGAGCTCGCCGGCGAAGAGTCGCTTATCGGGGTCGAAGAATATTTCCTCGGCCGCGACGAGATACGAAAGCGCGACCGCGAGATCGAACGCGGAACCTTCTTTCTTCAGTTCAGCCGGCGCGAGCGAGATGATTATTTTTTTGTTGGTCGATTTGGGTGATGTGAGACCGGTGTTCTTAATGGCCGACGCCACCCTATCGCGCGCCTCTTCGACAGCCTTGTCGGGAAGGCCGACGATCGAGAATGCATGCAATCCGCGCGCGAGGTCGGATTCGACCGACACGAGCTGTGCGGAAGGTAGCGACGGCTGGGCCGCGAAGACCCGCGCAAAATTCATCGTTCGTGGCGTGGGACCCCGTAGAGATGAATCCGAGACCCCATCGGACTACTGTTCATAATGAATATATTGTATCAGAAAAAAACGAGGTCGACCTACGCGTGCGCGATACAGGTGCGCGCAGCGGGGTTGGCGACCAGACGATCGAACGGGATCTCTTCACCGGAGACTTCGCAGATACCATACGCATCGCGCTCTATTTTTTTCAAGGCATCAGTGACATCATGCATCCGCGAGGCAAGATCATGCTCGATCGGGACATTAGTGACGAGCTCTTCGATCTGGTCGGCGGCATCGCTCGTGTCGGCTTCTTCGCCGGAAAGACCGCTCGATGACGGATCCCAGACGCCGTCGGGTTCCTTAGCCCCGTGTTCGGCGAGGTCCGTTTGCAGTGTCGCCTGTTCGGCTTCGAGCGCTGAACGCAATGTTTGTAATTGTTCCGAAGTGAGATGTGTCATGGCGGAATAGTAGCAGGATTTTTGTCCCACGTCAGTGCTAGAGCTCGCGCTGTGCCTGCAAACGGCTCAAAACTTCGGTGAATGAGTGCGGGCTTTCGGCGATGACGAGAATGTTCGGCGTCGGGAACGAGTAATACAGAACGACGTTGCCGGAATCGTCTTTGAGTTCACGCACATCATAGTTGAGCATGACCGCATCCGTGAATGTCCGAGCGGTCGGGAGTCCGTCGGGGCCGGTCGTCAACGCGGGTACCGCATCGAATGCGGGCGAGAGATCTTGGTCCATCGACGATTCCCATGTGAGCATGCCGGCGAACGCGAGATCATATGAGGTGACAGGAATGACAAAGACCGGAGCGTTGATGTCCACCGTATGGATGCCGAAGAAAAAGTCACTCCCCAACCCGCGGAGAAGCCCGTCGGGCGCTTGCACGCCGAGCGCTGCGAAAAATTGTGCGAGTGTCGCGGGAGTCGTCGATGTTGTACCGGCGGCGGTCGTTGTAGAGATCGTCGGAACGATACGCGTGATTGATCCGAGCGGCGCTCCAGATGCTTGACGTGCCTGTGCGATGGTTTGTTTGAGTGAGGTCGGAGTCGTGTTATCGATCGGTAAGGTTTCTGTTTGTTCGGAGAAAATGAGCGATGCGTATTGCGGAGCCGGAGTCACCGATTTGCTCTGCATCACAACGTCGACACCGTAGAGCGCCGCAGCGCCGAGCGCAACGAGCAGGAGAGCGAAGAATAGGTAGGTGAATGTGCGACGAGACCGTTGTGCGATCGCTCGCGGCTGTGGTGGAGGAACGAGATCCGCTTGACCGCGCTGCTTATCCTGTTCGAGCGCGCTCGCACGGACGGCAGACATATTACGGATACGGACGACGTCTTGGAGATCATCTTTGAGCGTGTGAAGCGGGGTGACAATTGCTCGTTCCTGCGGCCCCGGCGGGATCTTTTTTGGAGCCGGCTCAACGACCGGCGGAGTCGGCGTTGAAGGGGGTTCGCGTTTGTCAGCGGACGCTTTAAAATTACGCCGCTCGGGGAGCTTTACATCTTTGAGTATTTGCGCAATATCGTCGCCGATCGCACCGGAATGCGGTGCATCCGCGGTGTCGAGCTTGAGCCGCTGGATCCGCTCAAACTCCGTTTCATCCTCTCTAATATCGCTTATGGCAGAAGCAGCGGATTTGATCTCCGGCTTTGGTATGTGAATGATCTCCGGCTGTGGTACCGGCGGTATCATTCCCGGCTCGACGATCGGCATCTCCGGTTTTATCGTTGCATCGATGATGCCCGGGTCGTTAGATCCGTCGTGGTCTGTCGGTGTTATGGGTGTGTCGTCCGCCATGATCATCTCCGCCAACTCCCGGCTTCAGCCCCTTGCGCGAGGCGAATTCCGGATCAGCAGCTTTGATAGATAGATTATAGCGTCCTTTGTCATCAATTTCCTTAATGACGACAGGGACGACATCTCCGATCGCCAAAGCGTCGGTTATTTTGTCGATCCGGAAGGGTGCGACTTCAGAGACGTGCACGAGACCGTCGGTATTCGGGCCGATCTTCACGAAGGCGCCGAAATCAAGCATGCGCACGACGGGACCTTCGAATCGTTCGCCGACGAAGAATTCATGGGTGAGGTCGGAGATCTCTTTAAGCGCGGCCTCAGCGGAACCGTTCTTGCCGGTGATGAAGATCGTTCCATCATCTTCAATCGTGATGTCATCGCACTTCGTGCGTTCGCGTATGCCATTGATCATCTTGCCGCCCGGGCCGATGACCAAGCCGATCTGGTCGACTTTGACATGTGTGGTGAGGATCTTCGGTGCGCGCGGCGAAATGTCGGCACGCGGCTCGGCGATCTCCTTGGTGATCACATCGAGAATTTGCATGCGGGCTTTCTTCGCCTGTTCGAACGCTTCAGCGAGGACCGCAAGCGGGACGCCATCAACTTTCACATCCATTTGCACGGCAGTCACCCCCTCTCTCGTGCCGGCGACTTTGAAGTCCATATCGCCATGATGGTCTTCCGGACCTTGGATGTCGGTAAGCACTTTGTAGTTCTTACCATTACTCATCATGCCCATCGCGATACCGGCGACCGGTCGTGAGATCGGCACACCCGCATCCATGAGGGCGAGGGTTCCCGCACAAACGGATGCCATTGAGGTCGAGCCGTTGCTTGCGAGCGACTCCGCGACGATGCGGATCGTGTACGGGAAGATCTCTTTTTGCGGAAGTACAGCACGCAACGCTTTCTCGGCGAGCGCACCATGACCGATCATGCGGCGGTTCATGCCGCCGACACGTCCCGTCTCTCCAACGGAGAACGGCGGGAAGTTGTAATGGAGCATGAAGGTCTTCTTCGCTTCTTGGTACTCGATCGTGTCGAGAAGCTGTGCATCACCCGGACCGCCCAAGGTCAAGGCAGCTAAGACGTGCGTAGCGCCGCGATAGAAAATACCGGCGCCGTGAACGATTGGCGAGAGCCCACCGGCCTGTGCGAAGAGCGGCCTAATTTCGTCGAATGCGCGGCCGTCGGCGCGGAGGTTATGATCGACCGCTTGTTCATGGATGTATTCGTCGATCATCTCCTCGTAGTACGCGTCGAACGCCCCCGGCTTCTCATCGGGCAGCATATCTCCCGCAGTCTTCATCCACTCGCCCTTCAAAATACCCATATTCTTCTTTCCGATATTGCCGTCGTTACTACCGAAGACGGCGCCCTCGAGCTTCGGCATGGCGAACTCTTTCCAGAGTGCTTCGATCTCCGGCGTCCTCGCTTTGGTATTGAATACTTGTTTGGTTTTGCCGCGTTCCGCGATGATCTTTGCCTGCCATGCTTGCATCTTCTCGATCTCACCCGATGCGAGTGTGAGCGATTTGTTGAGTAAGTCTTCGGACACTTCACTTGAACCGACTTCTATCATATTGATGAGGCCATCCTTTCCGCACGCCAACAGATCCATGGCGGCTTTCCCTTCTTCACGATCGACATAACTTGGGATGATGACGAGCTCTTCTTTGCCGACTTCACTGCCAATGCGAACCGCTGAGACCGGTCCGTTCCATGGGATGTCGGATGTTGCGAGCGCCAAGGACGCAGCGTTCACTGCGAGCACGTCAGGATCGAACTCATCTATTGAGAGCACGCTGATGATGACCTGTACGTCGCGCTTCAGTCCCTTCGGGAAAAGCGGGCGGATCGTGCGGTCGACGATGCGGCCCGAAAGCACCGCTTCGTCAGAAGGACGTCCTTCGCGACGCATGAATCGGCTCCCGAGAATTGCACCGGCTGCATAAAACTTCTCTTCGTATTCGACGGAGAGCGGGAAATAATCTTGCGTCGTTTCCTTCGTGCCCATTACTGCGGTTGCGAGAACTGCACTGTTGCCATAGCGCAAGAGTACCGATCCGTTCGCTTGGTCCGCCCAATCATTGAACTCTGCCGTCATCGCCCGTCCGCCGATCTCGACGGAATATAGTTTCTTTTCCATTGTGGTCGTGTTACCGACCCTCGGATTTTAGGTCTCCTTTCTTTACGAACATCGATCAACGAGTCGAGAGGAGAACTACCTATCCGCGGGCCGTTTGCTTTTATTAATAGTTTGGTTATACCACGATTCCGCCGCAAAAGGAAACGGACAGCCGTCTTGCGGTTGCTCGCCCGGATAAAAAATCTATCGAAGTGGTGAGGTTATTTGAGCAGATGAGCCAGGTCTTTAGGTGTCTTTACTACCCCTCGAAACAACACAGACCGGCAGATCTCCTCGTCTTTCTCTGAGAACGCATAGATCGGTTTATCACACGCGACAGCATAACCAATTTCTAGGGTCGTGCTATTCCCGGAGTAACCATCTTTGTTGTAGATGAAAACTGCATCTGCCAGTCGAATCTTATAGAAATGATCGTGTGTCAGACCAAGTGCAACGAACGGCTTATCGAAATCTTTAAGTTCATCCCATTTGCCTCCGGACGCGCGGTAGAAATGCGGCATAAGAACCTCCACTCCAAGTTTCCCCAAAGCTTTTCCGAAGGCACGAGCTTCTTTTGCAAATTTATTACTTCCACAGATCACGACGGATTTCATAGACTTGTTCAGGGTGATTTTTATTCGACATCTGTAATGTCTGCGACATCGGCTGGTCCGAAATCGGTGATGCCTTCTTCGCGCTTACCGCGTGCAGGTCCGCGACCGCGTCCCCCGCCGCGATAGTTGATGAGGTAGCGCTTCGGATCAAGGTCGAGATCGAGGAAGTGGTCGGCGACCTCTTTGAGCTTGCCCGAAGTCGAGCGTCCGAATGAGACGACTTCCACCTGGCAGCCGCCATGGATCTGGAGGTATTGCACCAACGGGATGAAGTCGCCATCGCCGCTGAAGAGGATGACGGTATCGAGTTTGGGGCTTGCAGTGATCGCGTCGACCGCGAGACCGACGTCCCAGTCGGCTTTCTTAGCGCCACCGTAGAAGATCTGAAGATCTTTGGTCTTTGGTTCGATACCCATTTTGGTGAGTGCTTCGAGAAATGCAGATTCCTCGCCGGTCTCCGTGGTCACCATGTAGGCGCGTGCACGAATTAGACGGCGGTCTTCCACGGAATCCTTGAGGACATTGCCGAAATTAACGCGCGCATGATAGATATTCTTCGCGCTGTGATAGAGATTTTGCGTGTCGATAAAGACGCCGACACGCTGTTCAGGATGTTTAAATATAGCCATAAAAATTGGGCGCTAGGGACTAGCTTCTAATGCTAGTCACACGCAAAATAAAATAACTTTTTATAAAAAGATTTACTCACCGAAGCTTACTCCACTTTGGAGCAAAAAGGAAATGGAGGATTCTTTTGCTAGAAGCTAGTTCTTACTTCTTAAGCCCAAGTTTCTTCACGATCGTGCCGTAGGCGCGCTTGTTACTCGTTTCCAAGTACTTCAAGTGCTTGCGACGATCAGCGACGAGCCCCAAAAGGCCACGGCGTGAGTGCTTATCCTTGTTGTTCTTAGTCAAATGGGCTGAAAGTTCCTCGATTCGGCGGGTCAAAAGAGCGATCTGCACCTCCGGAGAACCCGTATCGGTGTCATGGCGCTGCACCTTTGAAACCTCATTAAGTTTCTTTCGCTTCGTAAGCATGAAGAGAATGGTAGCACATTCCCTATGCCTTTGCAATACCGAGCCCTCTTAATGCCTATTTGGTCGCCGGAGTAGCCGCTGCAGGAGTCGTGGTTGCAGCTTGGACATTGACGAGCTTCACGTCGAAGACGATGGTCGAATTGGCCGGAATAATGACCTTTCCGGTCGAATCTTTGACATCTGTCGAACCATAGCCAAGGGTCGGAGGAATTGCCATGAGGCGCTCACCGCCGACTTTCATGCCATTAACACCGATCTGGAAGCCCGGGATCAAACCTTGTGAACCGAGCGTGAAGGTCAACGGCTGATTACCATGTGCCGCTGAGCTGTCGAAGACGGTCCCGTCCGGAAGTTTACCAACGTACAAGACTGATACGACAGAGCCCGGCGTTGCTTGTGTACCCGTGCCGACAGTGACGTCCTGTGCTTGTACCTGGGTCGACGAACTCGCTGTCGTCGTTGTCGGAGTTGTCTGCTGTGTCTGCGTTGTTGCGCTCGGGGCAGCTGCTGTCGGAGACTTGATAATAAAATAGAGGCCAAGGGCGACGATGATAATAACTACGACGCCAATGATTATTGTTTTCGTATTCATTCCGACAGCATACGCGTCCGTAGACCAATCTGCAACAGGTTTGAGCTGTGGATATCTTTTTTCCGCACAAATATAGCGTGACTCGCCATCTTTCGGCACGGACGTATACTGGAAATCATGATACCAGACGGCCACGAACCGCTTGCTTCGAAGATCCGCCCGGATTCATTGGACGGGTTTGTTGGGCAGAGCCATCTCACCGGTTCTGGGAAGCCGCTACGCATTGCGATCGAGAAGCACGAGCTTTTCTCCTTCATCTTATGGGGACCGCCCGGCTCGGGTAAAACGACGCTTGCACGTATCTACGCCCATGCTGTCGGAGCGGATTTTTATGAGGTCTCTGCCGTTGAAGCCGGGAAGGACGACATCCGAAAGATTATCGGTTCGCGTAGTGCGAGCTCGCGACAAAGTGCTCTACCGATGGGAAAGCCAAAGATCCTCTTCATTGACGAGATCCATCGGTTCAATAAAGCGCAACAGGATTATCTCCTGCCGTTCGTTGAACGCGGCGACATCACGCTCGTCGGCGCGACGACAGAGAACCCGAGCTTCGAGATTATTGCTCCCCTCTTGTCGCGTTGCCGCATATTCGTCTTGGACGAACATAACGAAGCCGACATGGCGAAGATCATCGCCCGAACGAAGATCAAAGTCCCGAAGTCGGCACGTGAGTGGCTTATTCGCATGGCAGCCGGCGATGCGCGACAAGCGATCACAACACTTGAGACCGCACAAAAGCTCTATGGTGCGATCACGCTTGAATCGTTGAAAGAAGCAATTCAATCGATGCACCTCCGCTACGATAAAAAAGGCGAAGAGCACTTCAATACCATTAGTGCATTCATCAAATCCATGCGCGCGTCCCAGCCGGATGCCGCGCTCTACTATCTCGCGCGCATGGTTGAGGCGGGCGAAGATCCGCTTTTTATCGCACGACGCATGGTCGTTTTCGCTTCCGAAGACATTGGTCTTGCCCAACCGACCGCGCTCGTTGTCGCGAATGCGGTCTTTCGCGCCTGTGAGACGATCGGGTATCCGGAATGCGCGATCAATCTCGCTCACGGCGTCGCGTATCTCTCAGAATCAAAGAAAAGCCGCGCATCATATGACGCGTATTTCGAAGCAGTCGCTGATGTGAAAGAACTTGGTAACCTCCCCATCCCGATGAACATACGGAATGCACCGACCAAACTAATGAAAAACCTTGGGTACCACAAGGGTTATGAGATGTATGATCAGGAAAGTTATCTGCCGGAGAAGTTAAAGAAGAAAAAGTATTTGAAATAAGGCGTGGGAATTTTGGGTGATACAATATTGTGCGACATGTCTGCGACGCTCAAAGACCTCAAAACGCAATTTCTCGAGTACCTCGAGATCGAAAAAGGCCGGTCAGTGAAGACGGTTGAGAACTACGACCGCTACCTGACGCGTTTCCTCAATTTCGCCAAGGTCGTGAACCCGGGCGACGTCACCGAAACGATGGTACGCGAGTTCCGTATTACCCTCAATCGTTCGAGCGGGGTTTCGGGCACGATGAAGAAAAATACCCAGAATTACCATCTCATCGCACTTCGGGCATTCCTCAAATTCCTCCGCAAACGCGATGTTGAGTCATTGAATCCCGAACGCATCGAACTCGCGAAGACCGGTGGACGTGATCTTGATCTCATTTCAAGCGCTGAATTGGATCGCCTCATGAACGGGCCGAAAGGTGAAACGCTCACCGCACTACGAGATAAAGCCATCCTCGAACTTTTCTTCTCGACCGGGCTGCGTGTTTCTGAATTATGCGGCCTCAATCAAGACCTCGATCTTTCTCGCGATGAGTTCTCGGTGCGCGGCAAAGGTGAGAAGGTGCGAGTAGTTTTTTTGTCGGAGTCAGCGAAAAAAGCGGTCAGTGATTACATTAAAAAACGCGGCGATATGAGTGATGCCCTGTTTGTTAGCTACAGTAAGAGCAACAAGAAAGGCAGCAAAGATCTACCGCGCCTCACTCCCCGCTCCGTTGAGCGAATGGTGAAACAATACGCCGTCAAAGCGGGCATTACCCGCAAAGTCACACCGCACATCATCCGCCACTCATTCGCGACGGATCTTTTGGAGAACGGTGCCGACTTGCGCAGCGTCCAAGCGCTTCTCGGTCATGCCAATATCGCAACGACGCAGGTCTACACGCATGTGACCGACAAGCATCTCCTCGAAGTTCACAAAGCATTTCACGGGAAACGGAGGCACTAGGCCATATTTTAACTAGAAGTCCGCCGACTGCCAGACGAACAGGTTTTTGGAGCGGAAACTGTTTGAGCGAAGCGAGTTTTTCCGCAACAAAAACTTTTCGGCGGGCGTTGAGGAATTTTCCTTACGAATGCATTGATATGGTATCGTTTAACCCATGAGAATCGTTTCATGGAACGTTAACGGCATCCGGTCGGTCCATACCAAAGGCTTATTTGACCCGATGATTGAAGCACTGAAACCCGACATCCTTTGTTTGCAGGAAACCAAAGCAAATGAAGATCAAAGTGAGATCGATCTACCGGATTACGAGGAATATTGGAATTCCGCGCAGAAGAAAGGATATAGCGGTACAGCCATTTTTACGAAGGAAAAACCGCTTTCGGTTGTGCTCGACTTCCCCGAGACCATAGTGAAGCAGTTCAAGTTGCAGGATGGCTATGGCGATCTCAATACGGAAGGCAGAATTATAGCCATGGAATTCGAACGTTTTTACATGGTCGACGTTTACACACCAAACTCAAAGGGCGATCTTTCGCGCTTACCGATGCGTCACGAACATTGGGACCCCGCATTTCTCGCCTATTGCAAGGAGCTAGAAAAACACAAGCCGATCATTTTCTGCGGCGATCTTAACGTCGCGCATACCGAAGATGATCTCGCAAATCCGAAGGAAAATGAGGGTGAACATGGTTTTACGTTTGAAGAGCGGGAGGGTGTGGATAAAATGATCAAGTCAGGATTTGTCGATACGTTTAGAACATTCAAGCAAGGAAAGGGTTTCTATACCTGGTGGAGTCCATGGCGCACCGCACGAGAGCGCAATATCGGATGGCGCCTCGACTATTTTTTCGTAAGTAAAGACATTGTTTCCCGTGTAACATCGGCAAAGATCCACGCAGAGATATTAGGTTCTGACCACTGCCCCGTCTCTATTGATATCGACTTATAGCCATTGAAATGGCCAAAAATACAAAACTCTGAGCTTTGTAAGTCTGAGTTGGATAAAGGACAAAGTTATCCACAGGTATGTCCTTTACATTGTCCTATAGAGAAGTATCCTTACTCCCAGTAGCTCTTAGAAATCTTCACGTTGTTACTTCAACAACGAGATACATAACGTACAATACTTTCAAAAACAAAAAAATAACGGCTACCTCTGTAGTCCGTATTGGATTCAAAAGTATTGGCAAAATGATATCCCGCGTTCTTTAAAGAAATAACGCGAAGATAAAATTAAAAAGCCGTCAGACGACGGCAACCTACAAAAGAAAAACTGGGTTGCCAGGTCTGGCGGTTTTTTCTTTGGGAGATTTCGATCAGCTGACGTGATGCTTTGCGCGCAACTTTTGAATCGCTGCCCCATCCTCCTCGATCTTGCGTTCCTTCCCCTCTTCACCAATTTTCTTTAGATCATCGTCGCTCATTTCGATCATTTCTGTAGCCCTTTTTTCAAGATATTCCGGTGTATTTTTCTTAGGCTCGTCGAGGACTTCTTCGAGAAGCGCATGCAATATCCAACCGACGCGCGGTCCCGCTTTTTGGCCTAATTCCATGACTTTTAGGCCGTCTATCTTGAGCATTCCCACCGATATTGGATCGCGGAGTGCCTCGTCAACCATTGACATGTATTTGCGCAGACGAAACGGCTGTTCTTTGGGGCGGCCCGTACCGACGCGATCACAGATGCGCAGATCAAGGAGCTCCTTAATGTGATCCTTGCCCACATTACTGATGATCCGGCGTACGGCGCTCAACGTGACGGTATCCGGATCAGAGAAGAACATGTGCCAACGTATCAAGGATGTGACCCGTTCGATGATTTCCTTTGGGAATTTAAGGTCAAAAAGTATCTCGCGAGCCATCCGGGCCCCGATAACCTCATGCCCGTGGAAGGTCCAGTCATTCTTCTCCTCTGACCATTGTCGAGCGGCTGGCTTCCCCACATCATGAAGTAAAGCCGCAAGACGCACCTCAAGCGGCCATTCCTTGTCAGCGGCGCACTGAAGTGCACGCAGAAGATGCTCAAAGACGTCATACGAGTGCGCTTGGTTCTGATCGCACCCGATCCCATCCTCAAGTCGCGGAAGCACGTATCTCAAAACACTTAACTTTTGAGCCACGTAAATAGCCTGCATCGGGCGCGGGCTCATGAGAATACGAGTCAGCTCGTCGCGGATACGTTCCTTGGAAATCTTGGCTAATTGCGGCGCGTTGGCTGCAATGCCCGATGCTGTTTGCGCCTCTATAGCAAAATCGAGCTCAGCGGCGAGCCTTATGGCCCGCAACATGCGCAGTGCGTCCTCCTCAAAGCGCTCATGAGGGTTGCCGACGGCGGTAATGACGCGGCGCTTGATGTCTTCCCTGCCATTATGAAGATCCACTAATTCACCAGAACCCGGATCGTACGCGATCGCGTTGATCGTGAAATCTCGGCGCTTAAGATCGTCAGTCAGCTTCTTGCTGAAGCGTACCTCGTCAGGATGTCGGGCATTAGAATATGCGGACTCTACACGGTATGGAGTCACTTCCACCACTTTGAGCCTCGGATCTTCGGATTCGGTTACAACGCCGACCGTACCATATGTGTTTTCATAAAATGTCTCAACAAAAAGATCTTGGATCTCTTCTGGTGTCGCGTTGGTCGTAATGTCCCAATCCTTGGGTTCACGTGAAATCATCAGATCGCGCACGCACCCACCCACCAAATATGACTCAAATCCTGCTTTTTTGAGCGTTTCACCTACTTGTTTGATCGCCGGTGGAACGGCAAGCTGAGCGGTCTCCATAGCGCTATTGTAGTCCATTCATTGTGTATGAGCGAATCAAGGGTATGATTCAACAGAATCACCTACTGGGTTGTTGTGTGGTTCACGTGTTTGCTCTCGTGGTGAAACGGATATCACAGCAGTCTTCGGAACTGCTATTCCAGGTTCGAATCCTGGCGGGAGCACCAGTGTGCGGGGCACACTAGTGCTGGCCGGAGCAGCTTGGCTGCGAGGCGGGGTGGCGAGATTTTCCAGCAGGAAAATACTTGTGACCACAAAATGCACCAGAAAATTATCGTGGCCACAAATGTGCACTCAATATCTCAGCCCCACCCAAATAATGTGGAATTCTTCCGGGTACACCGATTTTAAAGCTTTGAAATCGGTCTGATATGTCGCGCTTCAATGGACATTACGCGACGTGATTCTGCTGAATTATCGGCCGTCGCCTGCGGGGCCCCTGCAGAACTCCACATTATTGGGCGGGCGCAGTTCTGGTTGCGTTGTATAAATTGCCCCCCAGCCTCTTTCCTGTATAATCATCCCTGTTATCCGCGGGCATGGTTTAGTGGTAGAACGGCGCCTTGCCAAGGCGCAGACGGGAGTTCGATTCTCCCTGCCCGCACAACAAAAGTTTTAGGACGATTCGATAGGCTATTTAGGACAAATATCGACGAACGCTTTCAAAATGCATGTTCGATGTGCACAAATCATCGAATATGTGGATAACTAAGGGGATATGTGGATAAAAGACGTGAAAATAGGTGTCTTTAATTCAAATAACCCAATGTATAGGTCAATTCGATCATGAAAATGAGGAATATGTTACTTAAGAAACATATTTCACGTGAAATGTCCGTGCTGGCTGTCTGCTAAACTCTTGTTACGGGGTCTATGGTGATTGATGACAGAAAACGAAAGGAAACGGGCCGAGTAGGCGAGTCTGTTGCGGCCCAATTTCTTGAGAGGAAGGGATTTACGATACTTGATCGGAACTACCGCAAACCATGGGGAGAGATCGACATCATTGCAGAAAAGAATGAGATTGTCAGATTTGTGGAGGTGAAGACGCTTTCACGTGAAAACATTCCGGACATTTCACGTGAAATGTCAGACTATCGGCCTGAAGAGCAGGTTCATCCAGCAAAGTTACGAAAGATCGCGAGAACAGCGGAAATGTATATGAATGGCAGGGGAGATCAGCGCGAGTTTCAAATAGATGTGGTCGGTGTATTTCTAAATATGCGTACGCGCCAGGCAAGATGCCGACTGTATGAGCAAGTATTGTAAGGGTATTTTATAGGACACGATAAAGGACAATTGAGTCCATCGTGCGATTTTTTTGTCGGGCTGCTGGGAATCGAACCCAGTCTACGTGCTCCCAAAGCACGCGTACTACCGGTATACGACAGCCCGTTCGCATGATGCTACCACGGATTGCCGTATTTAGTGAGAAAGGAGCTTAATATATTGCTGCATAAGTGCGGGAGCCACATTGTCGTTGAAATCGGCCTCTTCTGAGGTTAAATCGCCTGAGAGAAATGAAACGAGGTCCGTGCCTGATTGGATCTGAATATCCCGGTTGATATAGCTCAAAGTGATGGCACGGAGATCGCGGCCTGCGGTCGTTGGTGCGTCACTGGTAGTTGTGATCAATCCAATAAGACGGCCCCATGCGTTGAGGACCGGACCGCCCGATGAACCGCTTTGGGCCTCGATGACACCGCCAATTGCTATGACATCGACGGTGCTTGTGCCAAACGTTAGCAGCTGGTTGATGGGGCTGACTGATGAAACAGGGTAGAGATCGTTCTCGGCCGCCATTCCACCTAGAAATTCAGCCGGATAACTGGCGCCGAGCACGTTGTCGCCAAGGAATCCTATTGCGTCGCGCGTGTCGAAGGGAACGGAGGGGAACAGTGATGGCATGTTTTGGCCCGGAACTGCGCCGGTGATACGCAAGAGGGCATAGTCGTGCTCTCCTGTCCCGGTCGGATGCGCCGTGTTGATCTCAGAGGCGTGTGTATTGACCCATATCGGTGGAATATAGAGGACATCGGCGGTCCATGCGGCGGTCGCAGGTGCTCCGGTGCGGATCTGGCACTCGAGATCAATACCTTGATTCTCAGAAAGAAGTACATATTGAGCCACGTGTGCGTTGGTGAGGATAACGCCGCGCGGATCAATGATCACACCGCTGCCGGAAATCGGTGCAAGTGAGCCGCCGCCGCGCGGCATACAGAGGATGTTGACAAGGGCGCTACGTGCCACGGTGTTGACCAATTCAAATGATTCAGCCGGCACGTTGTAGGGACTTTGAATTCGAGTAGCTTCGGCCGTCGTCGATGTGCTTGCGGGAGTCTGCTTAGTCGACGGTGGTTTCTTGGCAGATACAACGACAGATGAAGCCGTGAAGTGTTTCGGTGCAGGTGGTGTTGACGTCGTGGAGGATGTTGAAGAAGTTGCGATGGGAATAGCGAAAGAAGGAATTGTTACGAACGGCGCGGTCGCTGCGGCCGTTTCAGTCGTCGTCGCGGTCGATGAAATTGCCACTGGCTGATCAAAATTGTGGATCGCGATGAGAAGAATCGCACCGGCGACAATGCCGATCACTCCGACGCTCACCAGGAAGGAGTAAAGCCGAGCAGGCATGACTCGAATATACGTTGAAATCGGACTTCGCTCAAGTTTCCACCTGCGTAGATTTCAGTGTATGCTTCTCATTGTTTGAAACGAAGCGGGATTAGTTTAGTGGCAAAACGACAGTTTTCCAAACTGTAGTCGGGAGTTCGATTCTCCCATCCCGCACAAAAACGAGACGGCGCATCGAGATGCGCCGTCTGAAGAGGTCAGCTTAGGCAACTTGAGCGTTTTTCGCAATCTCCGAGAAGGAAATCTGGAAATCGCAGCCGGTAGCTTGTAGTAACGATTCGTATTCCGATTGCGAGATCGAGAAGGAAAGCCGATAGATCGGCGGGAAAAGCTGGATGCCGAATTTGTGGTGGTCCAACCGGTGCCCCACTGTTGAGAATTCAACGTGGTAGCTCCAATGTGATTTGTCTCGCGAATCGAGATGTTCCGTACGCGACATACTGTCCCGACGCACCGCGCTCGCTGGCAGATGGCGCTGTTGAAACTGTTTCGTCCCACCTTTTTCCTGAAGAACGCACCGAATGCTTTTTCCAGGAGGGAATGACTTGATGCCATGCGCTGTCTCCCGACCTAACTTCGCTGGGATGAGCGTGAAGCTCGAATTTCCAATGGATTCGGCGCATTCACCAGAAATTTTGAGCGCATATCCCTCGGCGACGCCGCATGAAACCTTGGTAATAGACTCGATCATGAGGACTCGTTCGATTGTCAACATTTCAGCTCTCCCGACTCGCCGGAACTGGCGTCTGGAACCAACATACACATTGTTCGAATTGCTTGCAACAAAATCAAAACAAAATCCCGCCTATGGCGGGATTTTGTTCACTCGAGTAGTTGAGAAGAAACACAATTCCTCGACGTTGCTCGGGATGAAATAACGCGGGACGTTATTTCACTGCATCCTTCAAAGTCTTGGAAGCGCGGAACTTCGGCACTTTCATAGCCTTGATCTGGATCGTTGCGCCGGTGCGCGGGTTGCGGCCGGTGCGGCCTGCGCGGAGCTTCGCCTCGAAGATGCCCAAACCAGCGATCGAAACCTCTTCGCCCTTCTTCAATGAATCGGTGATGAATGAGATCATCGCCTCGACTGCGCGCTCGCCGTCAGCCTTCGTCGAGCTGATCGTCGCTGCAACCTTCTCCGCCATATCCATTTTATTTGCCATATCGTTTTCTGTTTTAATAATTAATAAACAAATCTCCTACCCAAACTGCCAACGGCGGTCGGGCAATACATGGCCCGGCCAAGCCCCCAGCCAAACCTGCCCACCATTTTGGGGCTTATTCTGGGGATGTCAATGGAGATAAGCCACGCTATCCACAGGTGCGCTTGACGATGAAAAATGCATCAATATACCGAGCTTTCGGTAAACCAATGTAATCAATGCCCGTCGGACTGATTTTGTTGCGGAAAAACTCGCTTTGCTCAAACAGTTTCCGCCCCAAAATCAGTCCGACGGGCAAATCTTCGGGTTTTATCGAGCGTATTCGATCACGCGCGTCTCACGAATGACAGAGATCTTGATCTCACCCGGATACTGCATATCGGTTTGGATCTTGTCGGCGATCTCGCGTGCGACTTTGCGTGCCTCGAGGTCAGAAATGGCTTCAGGCTTGACTATTACGCGCACTTCCCGACCGGCGGCAATGGCGTAGCTCTTCTCGACGCCCGGCACATTATTGGCGATAGACTCAAGTTCCTCCAAGCGTTTGATGTAGGTCTCGACGGAATCGCGGCGGGCACCGGGGCGACTGCCGGAGATCGCATCGGCGACCTGCACGATCATTGATTCGGGCGTCTCGTACGCATATTCCTCATGATGCGCTTGCATTGCTTTGACGACCGCATCAGAGACACCGAACTTCTGGAGGATGCGTCGGCCGATCTCAACGTGCGTCCCCGGGACTTCATGATCGACAGCCTTGCCGATATCATGGAAGAGGGCGCCGGCGCGGGCGACCGCAGGGTTGGCACCGAGTTCTTCGGCGAGCATGCCGGCGAGATGTGCAACTTCGACGGAGTGATCGAGCACGTTCTGTCCGTAGCTTGTGCGGAAGTAGAGACGACCGAGGATCATGACGAGCTTCGGATCAAGATCGGGGACTCGTGCTTCATACGCAGCCTCCGCACCCTTCTTCTTAATGATGGTGTTGATCTCTTGCTCGGCCTTTTGGACCGCCTCCTCGATCTTCGCGGGCTGGATGCGGCCATCGAGGATCAGATTTTCAAGTGCGATGCGCGCGATCTGGCGACGAACGGGATCATATGAGGAAAGTGTGATCGTGCCGGGGGTGTCATCGACGATGACGTCAACGCCCGTCGCACGCTCAAATGCACGGATATTGCGGCCCTCCTTGCCGATGATCTTTCCTTTGATCTCTTCGTTCGGAAGCGCGACGGTCGTCGCGAGCACGTCGGAAATGACCGAGGTGCCAAGACGATGCACAGTCGTCGTGAGGATATCTTTGGCACGCTGTTCGATGCGTGCGTCGCCGGAGACCTCAAGCTTGCGCATACGGCTCTCGATGTCGCTCTCATATTGATGTTCGACGGATTGCAGAAGTTCCTGCTTCGCTTCTTCGGCAGTAAGATTGCTGACGCGCTCAAGCTTCTGCTGTTGCTCTTTCGTAATTGCTTCAGCTTGTTCACGCATGGATTGGAGCTCCTCGCCTTTTTTGACGAGCGACTCTTGCTCTGACTCAAGATTGGTCTGGCGTTTGTCGAGCAACTCCTCTTTGCGAACGAGGCGTTCTTCAACGACCTTCAATTCGCGTTCGCGCTCCTTGTGCTCGGTCGAGACTTCACGTGCTCGTTCCTCGGCGCGCTTCTCGGATTCCTCGGTGATCTTCTGTGCATTCACTTGGGCTTCGAGCATCATCTGCTTGATCTCGAGCTCCATCGAACCCTTCTTACCGAGACTGATAATCAATCGGAGATAGTATCCGATCGCGACACCCAAAACCCCCGCCACAGCGAGGAGGGCCAGGAATAATTTTATTGACAACATACGCGGGTAAATCCGCGCGGGCACTGAGATGCGTTACAAAACGGCTAGAAATCTAACTCTTTTCGTCACTACTGGTGGCGCATACATATGCTCGACACGGGAAAATAAACGATAAATTAATAGAGGTACACCGGGAGTATACCACTACTAGTTTCTAGCTACTAGGGGCTAGCTTTTAGGAAATCTAAACACGCGCATTTTACTAGAAGCTAGTCACTAGCTACTAGAAGCTAATTCAAGACCTTGTCGACGATGCCGTACTTGACCGACTCTTCGGCAGTCATGAAGAAATCACGGTCGACGTCGGCCTCGATCTTTTTGAGCGGTTGGCCGGTCGCATCGGCGAGGATCTTGTTGAGGCGTTCGCGCAACTTGATGATCTGCTTGGCGGTGATCTCGATATCGGTCGCTTGGCCTTCGGCACCCCCATGCGGCTGGTGGATCATGACCTCGGCATTCGGCAGGATGAATCGCTTGCCCTTCTCGCCGGCGGCGAGCATGACGGCTGCCATCGACGCGGCCATGCCGACACAGACAGTCGATACGGGCGGTTGGATGTGACGCATCGTATCAATAATTGCGAGGCCGGCCGTGACGACTCCGCCGGGGGAGTTGATGTAAAGGGAAATTTCTTTCTTCGGATCTTCGGACTGCAGGAAGAGAAGCTGGGCGATGACGAGATTCGCGACTTCATCATTGATCGGACCGCCCAGGAAGATGATGCGCTCACGCAAAAGACGCGAGAAAATATCATACGCGCGCTCGCCCATAGAGGTCTTCTCGATCACCATCGGTACTAACATCTGTGCTTTGATTTCATTCATATGGAGGAAGTGTAGCAGAAAAGGTTTTTGCATGCATCTTGCTATATAATGTACGAATGTTGAAAGAGCTACAGGACATCGGGCTTGCGGAAAAGGAAGCAAAGGTCTATCTCGCCGCCTTGGAGATCGGCCGGGCAACGGCTGATCAACTTGCAAAACAGGCGAAGATCGTCCGACCAACGACGTACGTCCAACTCGAGTCGCTCATGAAAAAAGGCCTGATGAGCACCTATCAGGAAGGGAAGAAAACATACTTCGCACCGGAGTCACCGGAATTGCTCCGAAGATTATTGCTCAAACAAAAAGATGATCTCACCGCGAAAGAGCGCGACCTCACCTCATTACTGCCCGATCTACTTCGACAATTTGAAGGAGCGGGCGAGCGCCCAGTCGTGAGGTTTTTCCCGGGGAAGGAGGGGATAACGGCTGTGCGGGAAGAGTTGCTGAAAACTAAAGACAAAAATACGTACGTTCTTTTTTCGTACGGGCAATTACGTAAGATTTATAGCGAAGAAGAGCTCGATGCTTATTCTGAGCGCAGAAAATCGTTGGGGATACACTCGATGGGGATCTATTTAAAAGATCAGGCCTTTGAAAAGGCCGGTTTAGATTCATTGACAGAGAGGCGGTTTATTTCGTCTGAACAGCTCCCGCTCAGTATTGATATTTCGGTTTTTGATGACAAGACAACAATATTGTCTCTCGATGGGTCGTTATTTGGGATGATCATCGAAAGCATACAGATATCATCAAGTATGAAATCTCTTTTTTCGTTTATCTGGAAGAACGCTCAGGGACCGGAATCGGAAAATAAATAGGCTGGGAACGCGTACCGCGCCCCCAGCCGTTTCAGAGGCGTTACTGTTTTTCGATTTCCATTGTCGAATGATCGCGGCCTGTGCTCTTACTGGCCGTCGCCTCTACATGCTAGGAGTCTCATCGACCCCTCCTCGTGAACAAGCCCGAATCCTCGGGTCGGGCGTGACCCGAGATGGCTTCTCAAACGGAAATGCATTGATTCTCCCGCGTTGCCATCTAGCCGAGAGTCTATCATGGTCATGACTCATTGTCAATTATGAAATTTATATCAAATATTTATGTCAATGTAATATGATATTTACAATATATAAAATATGGCTCATATAATAGACCAATTAGATATTAATATAAATATGTTCAAAACACTTGACAAGATAAAACACCTGTGTATACTGGCCGTGTCAGTGAGAGCTGACGCCCGCTTTAGGAGGCCCGCCGCTTGGAGCGGTCGTTGACATCATCATAAAACGTAAGAAACATTAAACCTTTCCGGGAGTGGATGTCCTGGAAATGGCTGAAACCTGCGTGCGTACCTTGCGCCTCCCCCCAGAGGGTTTTCCTCGGGGGGCGGGCGCAAGGCGCGTACGCGTGTCTGTCATAGCTTGAGCGACGACAGATGATTCCTTGCCTGTCGACGATGTGTAATGGAGCCACCAAATAACTAACGTATGCTTTTGCATCATCATTATTTTTGTGTGGCTAACTCCGTACATCTTCGCCAGCAAAGGGATCCTTTTGGATTCCAATGAGATCCTGCTCCCAGGACCTGTTCGCCGGACGATGTCCGGTTGATGAACAGGAAGGGAGATGGCCGAGTCCCGTGGCCATGCCTCTAGAGGCGAAGGTGGGGGTAAGCGGAGATTGGATGAGTCTGACAACTCTCCCCATCTCGACAAGCACCCCCATCGGCTAATTTTCTTTCACTTCGGGGTGAGCGCTCTGCGGATGATCATCGTCCTCACAGCGCTCATCAACCGAGGGAGGGAACGATGTGCCAGGCGACCATCATCGCTACTGAGGACGGGCACGTCCTCGGCGTCCACGCGTGGACGGAGGGGTTCAAGCCCCTCAAGTGCCCGGTGCGTCGGTCCGAGAAGGACTTCGTCGCGCACCTGTCGTACCTTGTCCACCACGGGCGCCGCGAGCTGGCCAACGATCTGCTCGAGCGCTACTGCTCGGGGGATGTGTCGGTGCTCGTGCTGGTCCTGTAGGGACGGTACGCGGAGGTGAGAGAAAAACTCATCTTGGCAACAGAAACAAAAAAATTCGCGACTGACGATCGCGTGCTTTTCGAGTTCATGCCGAACACCTCGTTCGGCATCTCTATTCAGCTCGCGAAATGTCGTGGGTTGATCGAGTTAGGTCGTAACAGCGGCCCAGGGGTGCCACCCTAAAGCTGCTCGACAAGAGCGGTCTGTAACCCTCATCCGCAATGGTGAGGTACGGAGCGAAGCGCCGTTGGGTTGGCACGACCCTAAAGTCTTTTTGCTGTGTCGGGTGAGATCCCTGGCAGCAAAAGCACAGCACCTTTGCGAGAGGGGGATTATTTCTCGCAAGACCGGGTTCCCGGGGAGCACCCCCACACCTGGAGACGTTCCTGCCCAAAGACCGGGAATATTCGGGGTAGGGAGCACGAGCATGGAACGGTTCCATGCTCGTGCATTCTTTTCAGCTCGCGAATTGTCGTGGGTTGATCGAATTATCGATTGGAGGTTCTCATGACCACGTTCTTCGGCTTCGCCCTCGCGGACTCGATGTTCAGCGGCGACTGCAACATCCGCCGGCGCAAGCTGGCGGCCGAACAGGTCGGCGAGAAGGTCGCGCAGGGCGTCGAGTCCTGCCTGAATCCCTCGCACTCCGCGACCATCTCCGCCATGCGCTCGCGCTTCGGCCTCGACGTCGACATCCCGTTCAACCCCCCGCGGGTGGTGCTCGGCGTTGGCGATTCGGTGATCGTTATGGGTGTAAGGGGCTTGCCCCGGCTCACCGATCGCCACGAGTACACGAACGAGGAGGTCGCGAAGGCGACCTTCGAGTTCAACGAGTACTCGGTCACGGCCTAGGCGCACCGGAGCGGTTTGATAACACCGCTTGGCAACAGAAACAAAATTATTCTTCGGAGAAGCGTTCGCGCTTCTCCGCTCTTTTCAGCTCGCGAATGGGTCGTTGGCTGATTGAGAAGGAGTTCTGTCATGAAAGAGAAAAAGGCAAAACGGCCGCGCATCCCGGCTCGGGTGGAGGATCTGGAAGCGATGAAAGTCGCTTCCATTCTACATGTGCGCGACTTGCACCGTGAGGTGCAAGAAAACTCCGGCACCAGCCGGCGACCCCTGGGGGAGCAGCGGATCAAACCAATGCTCGCCCCCTTTCTCCAGCGCATCAATGGTGGTGCGTTGAAGGTGAGGGAGAGCGAAATGTTCGTCGAAATCGAACACCTCAAGACCTTTGCCGAGGTTGCGATCTTGTACGGCCGCACGACCGGCGGCCCCGTCGTCGGCATCTTTACCAAGACCGACTACGGGAAGACGTACAAGGCGAAAGCTGCCGGCTTTGCCGACTACGTGGCAAAGTGCAATGGTGGTCTGCGTATCCATGTTGTCGGAGAGAACCGCCGTAGCGGTCGACCCGACCACGATTGGAAGTCGCAGCGCCGGGTGCAGTGGCGCTAACCTCGGTAATACCGCACCGGGCGGAATCTCGGAACATTCTTTTGCGGTCCAAACGTAAAGGAGACGTCGGTGCATATCCGGCTAGAGCGGGGATCTTCGAAAGAAGGCGAGACCGCAAACGATGCTGGGAAAATCTCTGCCCAAACCAAATGAGATTGTTCTTTCTGTAAGGGAGGTCGCGATGAAAATCGTGATTCCAAACCCTAAGCCGCGCAATGTTGCGGCAAAGGCTCTCGCACAAGGGCAGTATCGCCCTCAAGTGGTGCGAGATAAGAAAATGTACTCCCGCAAGGGACGCACTTCCTCGATGCGAAAATTCGAGGACTCTGTTTAGCTCGCGAATGGTCGTGAGCTAATTGAGTCAAGGAGACTCCACATGAACATCTTCGACACCCCGAAGTCCGTGGCCCCGCTCATTGTGAACGCGGAGGACGCCATCGCCCGCGCCCGGGCGCAGCTGATGCAAAATCAGCTGGCGCGGGAGGCGACGCTGCGCACCTTCGCCGAGGAGGCCGAGGCGCGCGGCGACAGCGCCGGTGCGGCGGATTTCCGCCGCGTCTTGGCGGGGCTCGTTCGGGATCGTGAGAATAGCTGATCCCCGCAGTTTTTTGGATGATTTTTCTGAAATAAAATCACCCACCCTTTTCAGTTTGCGGACGATCGTGGGTTGAATGAGATTCGGGAGAACTGAAAATGTTTCGAAAGATTTCACTGGGAGGCTTTGATAGAAATTCCTCCCTCGAGGTACTTGGTCGAGAATGGCATCTGCCCATTATCGATCTACGAGAAAATCATGAGAACTTTTCTGAACTCCTTTTGCTCGCGAGAGCAGAAGAAAAAAAGCGGGTGAGAATGATCACCCTCGTTGTCGTTGACTCCGAGTCCCGAAAGGGGCCCGTTACCAAAGCCAAAGAGTTCCGGCTGGGACCGCGGGCAGTCGACCAGAATATTCTCGGATTCTCCTTCTCGCGTGGGCTCGAGAGCGGATATTATGAGTATTCCAGGCGCGAAGAAAGTATGGTTCCCTCCTCGCGTAGCGTGAACCTCGTAGTGATTCGTGATGGGACGGGGCATGTTCTCACTGCACCGTTGCTGGGGAGCGCCCAGGTCGCGGAACGCTTATACATGAACGAGGTTCGACCGGACGACATCCGGTTGCTTCTCGCCTCATTGCCCGCTGAATAGCTGGAAGGACAACCCAACAGTTTTTCTGATGATTTTTCTGTAATAAAATCATCCACTTTTTTCAGTTTGCGGACGATCGTCGATTGAAAATTGTAGAAATGGTACAAGGTACCTTTCTCCCGTTACACAGCCTTTAAAGGTGACTACAGCGATGTGCGGAGCTAAGATTCTCTCCTCTGGCGAGGTATGTTTCATATCGCGCCTTCTCTGCACATCGCTGTGGTTGGTTGAAAGTGGAATATGAAACAGCAGGCGGACACCGAAGGTGTCCGCCTGCTGTTTTGTTCGTGACGAATTTCAATTAATGTGTGTGATCTGCGTGGCCGACCGGTTCAGGATTGCCTTCGAGAAAACGGAGGGCCATTTCGTTGCGCAAAGCATGGATCACGTTGGCACGAAGTGCTTCGCGGTCGGCTTTGGGATAGTGTTCGAGTGCATGTGAGAGTTCATGATCGACGACTTCTGCGTCGGGCTCGATCTTTTCCTGGTGTGCGATCTCGGCCAAGAGTAGACGGACTTTGACGCGCATGTCGGCGCCCTGCTCCCAGCTTTTGCGCAATTCCTCGTGCGTCTTTTTTGTATCAGCGAGATAGCGTTCCACCGTGGCGCCGGCGCGGGCGATATCTTCTGCAAAGCGTGCTTCGATATCATCGAGTTCATATTCACGAAGTGCGGGGGGATAGAAGATCTTCGATTCTTTTGCGAGATCGTCGAGGATGGCGCCGCGGCGCTTTTGTACTGCCTGCATTTCCTTTTCGGTCTGCATGTTCGCCCCGAGCGCCGTCTCAAATGCCTTGGCATCGTCATATCCGATGGATTGAGCGAACGCATCGTCGAGAGCTGGTAGGTCGCCTTCGGCCATCGAGCGTGCTTCCTCGGCGGCCTTTTGCGGATCCGAGCCAGACTCGATCTTATCAATACGTGCACGTTCGCGGCGCAGGTGGAGCATGGCATCACCGCGCTCTTTATCGGTCACTGAAATTTCTTCTTTTATATCGGTATGCTTCTTCGCGATTGCCTTGTAATCAGGCAGCTCGACCTTCGGTGCGCGGCCGGCGCGGGCAGTGAATGAAAGCGCTTTGCCAAGGACGGGGGAGTCGGTCGTTACCTTTGGCGATTCGATGATGAGAAGCTGTTCTTTTGCGAGGATCTCGGGGAGCTCTGCCCTGATCGCGTTCTCGGCCGCAAGACGCATGATCGCGTCTTCCCCATAGATCTGCACAATGCGATCTTGCGGGACCTTGCCCGGTCGGAAGCCGTCGAGCTTAGCGGTCTTTTGTAATTCAGTAAGCGTCGCGTCGCGGTATTTCTCAAGGGATTCAGGAGTAATTTCTGCTTTTACCTCGACCTCCCAAGCCTTTTCGTCGCGCGTGACCTCAACATTTATGGTAGCCATATCGCGCGAGTGTAGCAGAAAACGGCGCAATTGCGAAACTTACCAAGCTCTGAGCTTTGTATTTTTGGATGTTTCTAGCGCGTAATATCAGGCAAGGTCGTCGTGCCAGCGGGGATGTATGTCACTTCTTGAATCGGGCTGTTCTTTTTATTGAGGCGTGCGCCCCAGAGATAGAATGCGCCCACAATGAGCAACACAAGGATGATGATGATGCCGAAGACCGGTCCGGAAGATTTTTTGCGCGGCGGAGCCATGTGGACGGGGTCGACTACCGGCGGCGTGTTTTGTGTCGGTGAAGGAGTAGGAGGCATGGCGCCATTGTAGCATCATCAAAAATCAGCGCAGATATCGACCGGGTGTGGGAAAAAGTTACCGCAGCAATGCCAGGAACTGACCGTAGAAGCGTGGCTAATCAGCAAGCTTTGGTTTGTATTCTTTTTCGTATCGGGCCGCGCTCTCACGGACGATCTCAGCAGCTTCTTTGGCGTCTAGGAATTCGCCGACGATGCCGGTGCCGGGTTTCTTGAGCGCCTTGTAGTTCTCCCAGTAATATTTGGTCTGCGTCTTGAAATATTCGCCAAGATCATCTACGGATTTGATATGGTCAACACGTTTGTCGCCTGCAAGTACTCCGATGATCTTGTCGTCGACCTCTCCGCCGTCGATGAATTTCATCGCCCCGATGATCCGGATCTCCGCTATGCAACCGGCGACCAATGGTTCGGTTATCCCGACGACCTCAATGTCGAGCGGGTCGTTATCGAGGTCCCATGTCTGCGGGATCGCTCCGTAGGTGAACGGATACGCGAGCGAAGAATAACCCACGCGGTCGAGCTTCAGTTGGCCCGATTCAGTGATGATCTCGTATTTGTTTATGGAACCGGTCGAAACTTCCACGATCGTATTCACGATCAGATCCTTTTCATCCGCGAACGGGGGAAGCACATGCAGAAGATTGAGCATGTATATTGATGGTTTGCGGTCGATGTTTGCCATAGAGTGGAATTATTTTTTTAAATTGATTCAGAAAGTGTATCAAAACGCCGGGCCACGTCTAGCCGTGGCCCGTCTTCGTTAGTGTCAGAGATGATATTCTTTACTCTTTGTCGACCTCCACTTCGTCGGGTTTTTCCGAAGAATCTTTGTCGGTCGTTTCGTTCTCGGATTCCGAGACAACATCGCGATTTTGTGACTGCGGATCTGCAGTCATTTCGCCCATGTCGGTAGCCGCGTCATCATCGCCGGCGATGTCGGTCTTCACCTGGCCAAATGCGTCATCGGACTTGATCGATCCATCGGGGGCGATCTCCATGTGGGCGTCCGCCGTTTCCTCTGCGGGCTTGACCTCAGCGACGATCGGATCGACTGCAGCGACTTGTTCGCCGCCCATTGAGCGGATGTCGATCTTCCAACCGGTGAGGCGCGCGGCAAGACGGACATTCTGACCGCCGCGACCGATCGCGAGCGACTGTTGATCTTCGGCGACCTGTACGATCGCGCGATTTTCGTCCTCGATGAGCTCAAGAGAGATGACCTGCGCGGGCTTCAACGCTTCTTTGACAAAATCTGACGGCGTTTCTGACCATTCAACGACGTCGATCTTCTCACCGCCGAGCTCAGAGGTTACAACTGCGACGCGTACACCACGTTGGCCGACCAAGGCACCGACCGGGTCGACGTGCTCATCTATAGAATGAACGGCGATCTTCGCGCGGCTTCCCGGCTCGCGAACGATGCCTTTGACCTCGACAGTGCCGTTGGCCATTTCAGGTACTTCTGCCTCGAAAAGCTTGGTGAGGAACTTCGGATGCGAGCGGGAAAGGCGAATGAATGTACCGCGCACGCCTTCATCGACGCGCAAAAGAAGCGCGCGAACACGCTCTCCTTGGCGATAGCGTTCGCCGGGGATCTGTTCGTCGTAGGGGAGGATGGCGGTCGCGCGGCCGAGATCGACGTAAAGGTTGCCACGTTCGAAACGTTGTACGTGACCGGTAACGATCGAACCTTCGCGCTCGCCGTATTCAGAGATGATCGACGCACGTTCCGCTTCGCGGATCTTCTGCATGATGACTTGCTTCGCTGCTTGTGCGGCGATGCGGCCGAAATCATCACGCATCTCCAAGGGGAACGAGATCTCTTCGTCGAGTTGTGCGTCGCGTTTGATGCGGCGCGCATCCTCGATCATGATGTGCTGTTCAGGGTTGAAACGAGAGCGGTGGTCTTCATCGCCGGCTGACTCTTCATCTTCTTTGCGTACGAGCGTCTCGTCAACGACGATCTTTGCCTGACGGAATTCCATATCACCGGTCTCGGGATTAAATGTCGCACGGACGATCTGCCCGCGTTTGCCGTATTCACGGCGATATGCAGCGGCGAGTGCCGTTGCGAGCGCCTCGACGACGCTTTCGCGGCTGATGCCGCGCTCTGTCTGCAGTTCGTCGAGTGCCGAGTTGAGTATTTTGAGATCAAATAATGCCATATAGATCGTGTTGTAAATTGTTAATTCAGTAGAATTACCTACTGGGTAATTATCGGCTCATTTACTAGGTTAAATCGTTTCTAAGCCAACAAAAATTCCGGCGAATGCCGGAACAGATAGGGAAAGTGTACCGGATTTGCGAGATAAGTCAAACACATGTAC
>PLSR01000007.1 GCA_003164215.1 Candidatus Kaiserbacteria bacterium
GCGACTGACATTTCTCGCGCGCAACTTCTCAAATGGGTAGCGAATGGCGAGATCGCGATGGTCATCGGTACGCACGCGTTGATTCAAAAATCCGTGGTCTTCCAGCATCTCGCGCTCGCGATCGTCGATGAACAACATCGCTTCGGAACACGACAGCGGCGCGCGCTTGCACAAAAGAATAGTGCTCGGGAGCGCAAAGGTGCGGAGAATTTCGCCCTGCGGAACTCACCTCCTACTGGCGGCTCAAACAGTCCTCGGTCGAGATTCTCCGCACCTTTGCGCTCCCCCGCTTCCGACGGCCACGAGAATTCTGCGCCGCATTTCCTTTCGATGACCGCCACCCCGATCCCCCGAACGCTCGCGCTCACCCTCTATGGTGATCTCGATATTTCCGTGCTCGACGAACTGCCGCCGGGCCGCGCGAAGATCACGACGAAGATCGTGAAAGCTAAGGATCGCGCGATCGCATATGATGCGGTGCGCGCGGAACTGAAAAAAGGCCACCAGGCGTATGTCATTTGCCCGCGTATCGAAGAACCCGATCCGGCGAAGATCAACGCTTTGCAGGCAAAATCGGCGAAAGCGGAAGCAAAGCGCTTACAAAAAGACATCTTCCCCGAGTATCAGATCGGACTTTTGCATGGCGCAATGACGCCGAGCGAGAAAGATGCGGTGATGAAAGATTTTTCCGATAACAAAATTCAATTGCTCGTCGCGACATCGGTCGTCGAAGTCGGCATCAATGTGCCGAACGCAACAGCGATCATCATCGAAGGGGCGGAACGTTTCGGCTTGGCGCAATTGCACCAGCTGCGCGGCCGCATCATGCGTTCCAGTCATCCGCCGCTGTGTTTCCTGCTACCTGAAAGCACCGGTGAAATGTCTAGTAAGCGTCTGAAGGCACTCGAAAAGTCTGACGACGGATTCAAGCTCGCAGAGTCCGACCTCGAAGCGCGCGGTGCGGGCGACCTCTTCGGACGTCGTCAATGGGGCATGAGTGATCTCGGTATGGAGGCACTGAAAAATATCAAACTTATTCGCGCGGCGCGCGACGAAGCGGTCCGTGCCGTCTCAATCGATCCTCTCCTATCGAACAATTCCGCCCTGCGCGAGCGCGTCGCGAAAGCACGCACTGAATTGCACGGCGAGTGATCACTGACCCGGGATGACACATTGATAGCCACGATTGCAATTATTAGCGTCCACGCCAAGCCATTCAAGTGCGCCACCGAAGCACGAGGGCATTGTGTATGGTGCGCAGATTGAAGATGAGGTTGTGGCGGTCGTCGTGGCGGTCGTCGTGGCGACCTGCTCGAGCGGTACGGAACACTGCCACGCGATGGTGCACCCGGTCGCATTCGTGAGCGGGCTCCATGTACCGGCGCATGCGGTCGCAGGCTCGGGTGCTACGGGGCACAACGGTTGAGAAGTTGAGTTCGGAATGACGAACGAAGAGCTTTGTCCGCTTGTACTATTCGCACACGATGCGAGTATCGCCGCACGCGTGCGCGGGCCGACGACGCCGTAACCGGTTGAAGCCGGGTCCCCCGATGAGACGATGCCATATGCGCTCTGCCAACGCTGTACCGCATCTTGCGTATACATACTGAAGTATCCGGTTACCGATTGTTCGGGATAGATCAAAGGATTTTGTGCGAGAAACCCCTGCAGATTGGCAACGTCGGTGCCGCTGTCGCCGAGCGCGAGCGTGCGAATTAAAGTTGGACAAATAATGTTCGATGACGCGGGGGTGCTCGCGGGCGTTGTTGTGGTCACTGCTGGTGTACTCGTTGTGGTCTGCTGGAGTTGCACGATCTCCGCGAGCAGGCTCTGAAGTTCCTGCTGAAGACTTGCCATTGATGCGCTAGCCGTCTGTGCGTACGCAAGAGCCGGCAGCGTGAGCATACTTGTGACTACGCATGTCGCGGCGATCGTTCGAAGGCGAGACATACCTATTTAACAGTGAACGTTACCGCATTGCTTGTGCCGTTCGTATTTGTGACGGAGATCTGGTGGGTTCCGAGAGCGATAGCCTGGCTTCCCCATGCTGAACCATAGTTCGCGGCGAGTCGGCTGATCGTGAATGTGATGGTCGTGCCGTTGGAAGATGTTTGCCCGCTCTCAAAGACACTACCGTCGACATTAATGGTATTTCCGGCCGACGACAAGAATCCTGCACCGGTGATCGTCACCGATGTGCCGTTCGGGCCCGATGCGGGAGATATCGACGAAATGACCGGGGCACCGCTCGATGTTGAATTGGCGATCGAAACGCCCGCACTCGCCTGCACATTGCCGCTACCATCGTTAACAGACACGGTGTAACTTCCGCCGACCGAATAGGTATGGGTCGCCGTGATCGTCGCGCCGCCCGTCGTACACGAAGCGGTCAGCGTAGATATCGACGATGAGTCACCCCAGTTCAACTGATATAACGCGCATGACGGAACGGTGAACGTTGCCGTGACCAAAAGCGGCGTCGTGCTATCCGGAGAAAGAGAGGTAATGCTATATGATCCGCCTGATGCGTTCGCCGCGCCATTCCCCACGGTGATCGCTATGGGTGATCCTTCAGCAACCCCGGACGCGGACAATAGTTGCGCGGTGTAGTTTCCGTCCGTCGCATAGGTGTGACTGATGGTGTATGACTGCCAACTGCCGGACGTCGTCGGTATCTGCACGAGTCCGACGGCACCATCGCCGAAATTGATCGTATCGGTGCAGGTCCCGCTACAACCGTATGAAGAGAGACTTGAGACCGTGCCGGTGAAGACGACGGTAAGCGGTGCCGAGCCGGATGTAATGGAAGCCGTCAAAGAATCAGCCGGGATACCGGAAGCTGCTGCGGCTGTGGGCGATGGATTCCCCGCGACCGTCACGAGTGCCGTCGTCTGGTGCGTACCGCCGGCGAGCACGATCGTGTACGTGCCGCCATAGGTGTAGGTGTGGGTATACGTCTGCATGATGGGTTGGCAGAGATTCGCTTGCGTCGGTATAGCGGTCGATTGTGTTCCGTCGCCGAAATTGAGCACATAGGTAGTGTTATCGCATGATCCCATCGCATTGACCGTCGTCACGACGCTCACGGTAAGCGGCGCCGCGCCGGAGGTCGGCGTGACTTGGATCACACCAGCGGCGGTCGGTTCTGCCAACGCCGATGTCGGAACTGTTGCCGAAGTACTTCCGCTCGAGCATTGCTGTTCTATTGCCGCCGCCGTGCGCGGGCCGACGACTCCCCAACCGGTCGCGGCTGGGCTACCGGAAGAGACGATGCCGTAGGTCGCTTGCCAACGTTGTACGGCAGCCTGCGTCAAAGCGCCGAAATAGCCAGTGACCTGACCGCTCGGATAGATGCTCGGATTGCTCGCCAGATATTGTTGGAGTTGTGAGACGTCTGAACCGGACGTGCCGAGGCCAAGTGCTCTCCCGAAGCTCGGACATGCGTACGTAGTAGCGACAGCACCAGTCGATCCGCCGGCACCGAGCTGTGCCTGAAGCTGTGCGATCTCCGCGAGCAGTGATTGCGCTTCTGCTTGCAGGCTCGCGACCGAGCCCGATGAGCCGTTAACTCCGGTCACAACTGTCTGCCCTGCAACATTCACCGTCCCCGCCATGCCGATGCCGCCGGCGCTTCCGTAGGATTGATCATGATATGCATAGGTACCCGGCGTGTTGAAGGTATAGGCGAAATTCACACCCGGATTCAAGGTGCTACTCGTGAAGATGCCGCTATCGGCCATGACGGTATGCGAAAGCGATCCATAATTGGTCCAGACGACCGTGTCGCCTGGATCAATGTTCACATTCTGCGGTGAATAGGAGTTGTCGAGCACGCTCACTTGCACGGTGGCGGCAGAAGCGGCCAGTGGCAAAAACGTGAGCACGAATAATGCGGCGGCTGATAACGGCACACGTGTGATAGTTCTCATGTGACCATTGTTGCATGCTCTGCCCGCGGCGCAACCGCGAATTCACAGTCACAAAACGAAAACCGCCACGTCAGACGTGGCGATTTTTGTAGGAGAGGAACGGACGCGAGTTCTACGTAGTCGTTACCGGCTTGCCGATGGTCTCCTGGAGATTACCGGGGCTGTCGGTCAATTGGATGACATAGTAGTACGTCGTGTTCGGCTGGAGCCCGGTGACCGTAATGTTCCCGGTCGTCGAATAGCCGGGCGCGGTCGCGCCGGAAGCGGACGCATAGATGAACGGCCAGACGGTACCGAACATGACGCGGTCGCTCGCATTCTCATTCGTCGTCCAGCTGACGGTGAACGAATTGGTCGATGACGTGACGACTTCCGGCGTCATGATCGGCGCGTACACGTCGCCGCTCGTGCCCGTTCCAGTCGATACGGTTCCGCCCATCTGGGCGTTGATCGCCGCGAGCGTCAGGGGGCCGACGCGTCCGACGGGATCGAGATTATTGGCAGTCTGGAATGCCGTGACACCTGCGGTCGTGAGCGAGCCATAGTAACCCGTCACGAGCCCGGACGGATACCATGCCGGTGTTGCCGAAAGGAAGGTTTGCAACGACGTCACGTCGGCATTTTGCATGCCAGGGTCGAGCTGTTGTGTGAGGAGGGACGCGCTCGCTGCGGCAGGAAGCGCAAATCAAATGCCAAACCGGTGACGGATGCGCCAAGCAGTGTCGCGGCGATGTTAGTGTTGCGTCGCAACATAGTGATGATAGTGGTCATATAATTTTTTAAGTTAGATTCATTTGTATAAGTAGTCATGTCCGAGAATGGATAGGTCGTAAGTAGGCGACCATGGCTATCTCATTCTTGATAGATCCAGCTACTCACTTGATGCAACTGATGCGTCTTCCTTCCGCTTAGAAGCATGGCATGACGACTATTATATTGAACAATCATGAAGGGGCTACGAACGCTGATTTGGGGGCGCACCCGCTTGTTCATTTATTATGTATGTGAAATTCCCTTTTGAGCGAGCGTTGCAGCGATCTTTTGCAGTATGGCTTCAATATCCTTGATACCTGCAGGCTTCGTTAAATGAAATTGAAAACCTGCTTCAGATGCCCTCGCTTTGTCACGATCTTGCCCGTAGCCGGTGAGCGCGATGAGCGCGCAGGAAGCATCTTCAGCGTGGATCAACCGCGCGAGCGCATAGCCGTCGATATCGGGCATGCCAATGTCGAGGATCGCGGCCTGTGGATCGAAGGTACGCATTTTTTCAAACCCTTCCATGCCGCCATAGGCGGCGGCCGCCTCGTAGCCGTGAAGCCCAAGGATCTGCACCAGCGAGTCCGCAGCGGTCGCATTGTCGTCAACGACGAGGACACGCAAAGTCGCGACAACGACGGTCGGTGCTTCGTTTTCGTGCGGATCGCCTGCTACCACTGTCGACTCGCTCTCCGCCACGAAGAGATGGTCGATCACCGTCGCCATCGTCCGCACCTTTTGATCGACGATCTCCAAGAGACGCGGTACACCTTCTGAATGCTGTCCCAATGTTTGCATCAGCTCAACACTGCTCATTATAGAAGCAAGCGGGTTGCGGAGCTCGTGCGCGAGCTCGCTCAAGAACTCTTCCCTCGTTGGTGCGGCCTCGTTCATATAACGAGCCGGTATCCGACACCGCGCACCGTCTCGAAGCGCACGGTATCATCCGCGCTCTTCAATTTCCGGCGAAGATTTACCATGTGTACATCGAGCACGTTGCTCAACGTGAGCGCTGCGAAATCCCATACTTTATTTGAAAGCTGTTCGCGCGACATCACCTCACCTGGGTGGCGGATGAAACATTCCAAGAGCGCATACTCTTTGAGCGAAAGCTCGATCGGTTGATCATCAACAGTGATGCTCCGCTTTACGGTGTCAACACTAATTGCGCCCGCGGTAAAGGTGACGGGCAGGGTGACCGCAGGCCGCCGGAGGACAGAGTTGACGCGGGCAACAAGTTCATCGACTGAGAACGGCTTCACGATGTAATCGTCCGCACCGCTGTTGAGAAGCGCGATCTTGGTCTTGGTCTCGCCGTTGCCGGTCAGGATGAGTATCGGCACCTTCACGTTCTCGGCACGCAGTTTTTGCGTAAGCTCCATCCCGCCCATGCCCGACATATTGAGGTCAAGTATGATCGCGTCGTACTCGTTCTGATAGAGCAAAATTCTATTGAACGCTTTCTCCGCGCTATTGAGCCAATCGACGGCGAATCCTTTGAGCTCGAGGAGCTTCTTGAGATTTTCGGCGAACGACTGTTCATCTTCAACGATTATCAATCTCATATGTACTTGATGATACGAACCGGACATTAAGGGAAGATTAAGCCTTGGTTGCTATACTTCCGCATGCGTGATCGATACGGTCGTGCCCTTCTTGGAGCTCTCTTTGCGAATGATCGCCTGCAGCTGATTCGCCAACGCGCCGATGATGCTCGTGCCGAGACCCGTTCGTTCGTTCTTCGTGTCCGTGTTCATGCCGACCCCATCATCCCCCACCTTGAGATTCCAATCGGCTCCTTCCGCCTCGTAGGTCACGGTGACCGTTCCCGCACGCCCGTCGGTGAAGGCGTGTTTCAGCGCGTTAATGACGAGCTCGGTCGTGAGAAGGCCAAAGCTCACCGCGACATCGGACGACACCGATCCGGTGCTCGCATGCACTTCTATGGTGATCGGTTTCCTTCCGCCGATCATGGTGCGCGAGAGGCTCTTGCACAGAGCGGTGAGATAGGTGCCGACGGCGATCTCCTCGCCGTGAACGATCGGATCAAGCTGTTGTTGGACCGTCGCGATCGTCATGATGCGCTCGTGCGCATCTTCGAGATCGGCGCGGCTACCGGGTGAAGTGGTCATTTCTGCTTTGAGCAACAGAATGCTCGCAATGAGTTGTAGACTGTTGGCGACGCGGTGACGCATCTCTTTGAGCAGGAGGTCTTTTTGTAAAAGGAGTGATTCGCGGTCCGCTTCAAGCCCGCGCTGCTCGGTAACATCAAATATTGAAAGCAGCATCTTCTTCCGGTCGTTATCGGAGCGTATCTCACGCGCGTTCACTGTCATGATGCGGCGGCCAAGGAACGGAAAATCGTGTTCGATCTCGTAATCCTCAACGACGGTATGTTTGGGTATCACGTCCTCGAGGAGCGTGCGCAACGCGGGAATGTTCCACTGCCCATTGCCGAGGTCGTAGAACATCGTCTCGCGCGTATTGGCATGCGTGATATTAAATTTTCTGTAGAAGGAGCGGCTTGCGACTATGATGCGCAGATCTTCATCGAGTACGATCAGCGGCTCGTGGATGGTGTCAATAATCGCTTGCGTGAGAATGTGACCATCCTTCGGGTCGCCGAGGGGGTCAAAGACCCGTCCCTTTGTATCCACCGACCAACTGTATACCTATCCGCAACTAAAGCGAGGAAAATGCGGTATTTCCTTAATCATATCTTAATCGGTGATGCGTACTATATTGAGCATATGACCGCCTCCGCCGCGCTCCGAAGATTTGGAAACGGTTCGATCGCATTGCCGCGCGTTGTGCTTGCATCGTATCCCTTGCGGACCGCCGCTGTGGTCGTCGCTATCTCGATTGTGATCGTTGGAATTTCTTTCTTTAACGTCAGGGCTCAAACCGTGCCGCTTCAAAATTTGATGGGCATCGGCGGCGGTGTTTCTGCCGCAGTCGCCAGTTCAACATTCTCGAGCGGTTCGGTGACGACCACGGTCCCGATGCATGAAGTACATATCGCGAACGACGGCCTCATGCTCGTCCGCGGTGCGATGGTCACGTCGATCACCAATGGCACCATCACCGTCTCTATCGCATGGAGCGGGTCGACCTTCAACTGGACGGTCGAGACAGATTCAAATACGAAGTTCATCACCTCGACCGGAGAAAAAGGGACGCTCAATGCGATCCAGGTCGGCAATTACGTCGACGTGACCGGCATGCTCACGCAAGGCGGTGCCACACCGACGATCGCGGCGGAGTTCGTGCGGGAGTGAAATCTATTTGTTTGTCCTCACGCGTATTTTTCTACTGAAAAATCGCGCGAGCCCGCCTCGGCACCGACGTGCCTGCGGCCCGGACAAACATACAGAACGTGCTCCGCATGTCCAGTATGTTTGTCCGCCCTATTGTACGACGCTCGCACCATTTTCATAGAGGCGACCGGTGAGCCGAGCCCGCTTTATGCGACGGCTTTTGATACAGTATGAGGTGCACAACGGCAGATTTGTTTTATATGATTATCCGAATTATGTATGGAATTACTCGAATAATTAAATCCCTAGAGATTGCTTAGCGATTATGTACGGCCTGCACAAGAAAGAGCCCGCGATCACGATACTGGAGAGAAAGGATATTACTCTCTATGTCCGCGCCTTTAGGCTCCATATGAGACGCCAGGGACGTGTTTTTGACACGAGACAGGAAGCAACCGTGAAATACATGGTTGAGCTTATGAATGAGCCGGAAAACACCACTTTCAAGTCTACACGGGGCTTACAGAGCGATAGATGCTACTGGGATTACCAGAGAGTAGATTATATGTCCTCAAATCTGCATCGTGGCTTTATCTTTTATTTCCGCTGCAACGGTTGTGGCGATCGTGTGAAGTATCTCTACGAATACAGCATGGTTGAAGCGCCACTGTGTCGTATATGCTGTCGCCTCAAATATCGGCAGCCGGGCAGGAAAGAGCGAACCCTCACGAGGATTTTTCGCAAACCTTACTTTTCAGGTGAAGACCGATACTGGATCATCAAAGGAGCGGGAATTACGTTGGAAGATATAAAAGCATCGCTAGAATAACCGCGTATGCTTCAATTAGCCGACATATCATCTGTAACGAGAGATTCAAAATCCGGCTGACTCATTGGAGGTGGATTTGTATCGCTTAGAGGATATGTGGCAATCCAAAGAGGCTCATTGCCGCCGCCTATTATCCAGTCCTCTTGTTTCATAGGGCCATAGTAGCCGCATTGTGTTTGACCGCTGGGGTAGGTTGAGCAGTTTGCTATTTCAGTACTCGTAACGGCGTTCTGGGACACCAGAGATTCCGACGGGCCGCCCGCCACATACAAAGTGTATGTATCGACGTTTCCGCCGGACGGGAGCGGCAACAGGTCATGAAGTTCAAAGTAGCAGGAGTTTTGAGAGGCAGCATAGTGCGATGACTCTACAAAATAACTTAAGGCAGGAAGGTTTGATGGTTGAGTCGCCTGCACAGTAGTGTTCTGATTCTGTTGAGAAGATAATGAGAATTGCGCGACAGGCGGCATCGGAGCACTAATGGGACGACTGAGAGAATCGGCATATCCTTGAGCCCCTTGGCTGCATAGAGAGGCGCTCCCCTGATACCAATAGGGCCCTTTCCCGGATTGCTCTTGTGAAGTAGTAGCCGTGTTATTGGATACGCTTGATATGGGAGAGCCGCCGCCAGCAAAATAGAAAACGAGTCCACCTACTATTAGCGCAACGAGCACTAGAAAAGCAATTGCAAATGGAAGCGGAGCGAATGTTGAACGGCGTTGCTTGGTAGCATTTTCCATACTACGGCTGCGTGCATACGCTCGCCTTTAGCGTCGGCGTTTGGATACACCATCCCGGTATGAGACCACCATAATTGTTTGGCTCTTGGAAACTTTCAGAGGTAACGGTTTGGCCATCGGAGGTTGTGAGCACCACCATGAAATTACCTTTTACCCCTTGGAGACTCTGATTCGTAGTCCAATAATAGCTGTAAGTACCATTTGAATTTTCTTGAGCAGTTTGAATCGTCCCAGCAAGGTTGTAACTCTGTTGTAATGAATTCGTAGGTATAAGCTCGGAGAGTTGGGGATTTATTGGAAAGTTTGTTTCCAAATCAACAGTCGTATTCGCGTTAAAAGCAATACCGGCGTAGCTAACAATCAACTGTTGCGGAGTTGTAAACGAGCCGCTGATTTTCTGATCCTGCTGTCCTGCAATCGCTTCAATCATGTACGAATATTGCGTGCTCGGTTCGAGGTTCTGAACGTTTACGACATGATGGGTTGAAAGGCCAGATTCAGAGGAGACAACCTGTGTCGCGCCGCCGGTTGGTGTGAGGAATATTTGTGAATTGGTCGGGGTATTGGTGTCCCAAGTCATTTGCAGAGAAGTGGGTGAGCTAGGCGTGCTTCCTGCGGCTGTTATATTCTGTTTCCCAAGAGTTATGGAGATAGTAGGAACACTACTTACAGTGGGTGTTTGTGCGGAGGTAATTGCGCTTGGTGCTGTTTCCGAGTTTGTGTCGGGTGCGCTAGCAGTTGAAGGAATCGGAGCGCTCAACACAGTGCCGTCAATGCCTATAACCGCGCCACTCGGCGTAGTAAAAGATTGATTCGTTGTTGTGGCGTTCACGGTCGTAGCGACCGTCTGTTTCGCTAGAAGCTGCGTAATTTCTTGTGTCAGTGTCTGCACCAATTGCTCCAACACCGCGATCAGTGCGCTGTTATTTGTTGCTGTCGCTGTTTGTGCCGCTGCGAATGTCGGTAGGATTGCGAGAGCGCTGATAATTCCTGTTGCGAGTATTTTTTTCATCTCAATCTATTTAGCCGCTAATACCGAGCGGCTTTTTTGTATACACAAAAAGCCCACCACGGGTTCCCAGCTTTCGCTAGGCATACGAGTTTCCCCGTACGGCGGATCACGCAAATCCCATGATGGGTTTTTTACGCGTGATCCGACTTAATGCCATGCCGAAGCGAATTGCTAGGGTTTAGGCACTGCCCGAAGGCCAATATTTGAGGTGTGTCATTAGAGTAGGAGATTTTAGAAAATAGGCAAGGTGCAGCGCGGAATAGCCTTGAAAAGAGGCTTAAAATCCGGCATAATTTCATTGAGATTGATATGGAGAATGAAGACGAGGGAAAGTTAAAGAGGCGTGATAAAAGGCGTGGCTTATTGCACGGCCTGCTGTATGGAACCCCGCAATCAAAAGCCCTCTATAGTGCGCTTATTGAAAGTCAGTTGGAGATGATTGATCTGCATACAGAGCAAATCCGTGAGTTGCAAAGTAGGGTTGAGCCCAACGCTACGAGAATCATTGATAAATTGGATGGCGTTTTTTATTACGACGGTGAACCGCTCAAGAAGCTGAAGAATAAAGACACACTGTACTGGGTTATTTTTGATACAGTTTTTGGCTTGATGTCGAACGGTGGATTCAAAACATACAGTGAGATCGAAAAAGAGTTGAAGGGCAAGCGTGCGAACGGTCGGAAGCTGCCACATTTTACGGGAGCCAAGTCGCAAAAAAGAATCCGGCAGAATCTTACAAGCGAAAAAAATGGCTTTTTCAGATACGCTGGAATTGGGAATAGTACGGGAGACGGGCGAGCGATAATTGAAACGCAAAAGGGCAAAGGAATCACGTTTAATAACGCGAGGGCGTAGTGCGGGCGATTGAGGGAAATAGCGGCTCTACTGGGAGTCGTTTTGTCTTGTCGTTGCTCGCTTTTTTGGATTGCTCCCTCGCAAGCAATCGCTACACATCATTTTGACTTTGCCCCAAGATGGTGGACATGACATTGAAATCAGATCAGCAAAGATATTTCCGCACCACATCGCTCGTGCTGGCGACTTTTTTATGCGCAAAGGGGCGGCAAGTTGCTGGAGTACATCCAACCGACAGCTCAAGCAAAAAAGAGTTTGCTTTTATTTCGGATGCCCTACTTGAGAAGCTGGTAGACGCCTACAAATTCGGTGAGCGCGACAGCGAAGATTTATTGGTGGCCGTGCACCTCTACGAGCACGCACGGAACGAGATGCTAGATCGGCTCAACGAATAGGCGTATGGCAGATGAGATTAAAAAAGACGAAGGGCACGGATTCGATGGCGACAGTCTCGTTGAAGGATTGATACGCGATGCGCAAGCCCATGCCCGTCGAAGCGAGCCAAAACGCCCTCTCAATGCACACGGTAAAAAGGCACTGGTCGTACTCGAAAGTTTTGCCACTATAGAGCCCGAACCGATTGCATGGCTATGGCAAGGGCGGATTGCACTCGGAAAACTTACTCTAATTGCAGGCGATCCAGGCCTCGGAAAAAGCCTCATAACAGCGGCGCTGGCAGCGAGCGTATCAAAGGGGTATCCGTGGCCGGTGGACGGCACACACGCGCCGATGGGCGACGTAATATTGCTTTCTGCCGAGGATGATCCCGCCGATACGATACGGCCTCGCCTCGATGCCGCAGGCGCGGATTGCGCCCGCGTGCATGTGCTCAAGGCAGTATTCGACGAGGATGATTCGACACGCACTTTCTCTCTCAAGCGAGACATCGCAGCGCTTGAAGAAGCGCTTGCGTCTTTGCCGGATTGCCGTTTGCTGATAGTTGATCCGGTATCGGCATACTTGGACGGCACCGACAGCCACAATAATTCCGACGTGCGCGGGCTACTCGCGCCTCTCACTGAATTGGCGGGGCGCTACAGGATTGCAGTCCTTTTGATACACCATCTCAATAAAAACGCGGGCGGCAATGCACTTTATCGCAACATCGGCTCAATAGCTTTCACGGCTGCTGTGCGAGCTGCTTACATCGTTGCAAAAGATAAGGACAATCCCGAACGCCGACTATTCCTGCCGACGAAAAACAATCTTGCGAAAGACAGCACGGGACTGGCGTATTCAGTGAAAAGCAATGAACAGAATCAACCAGTCATTGCATGGGAAACGGAGCCGGTAGAAATAACTGCGACGGAGGCACTCGCACTGCCGGATTCCTATTCCGAAAACGCGGATACCGATTGGGGAGTTTCAGTGTTGCGGGACATCCTAGCCGCAGGATCAGTATCTGCTGCTGATGCGCTCAAGCAGGCGAAGCAAGCCGGACTAACCGATAAGCAAATACGGCGGGCACGGGAGAAGCTCGGTATCAAACCTCAAAAGACCGGCTTCAACGGGGGGTGGGAATGGACGCTACCGAACGAAGATGCCCAAGATGCCCATACTCAAACAGAGGGCACCTTCGATGATAAAGGGCATCTTGGAGACGGTCAGGTATGAGCGAGCTACCGACGGAGGCAGTCAAGGAGTTTGCAGAGCTGTATAAGCAGGAATATGGCATCGAACTAGACCCGAAAGAGGCGGCAATGCGAGCGCGGAATCTGTTGAATCTGTACGCCGCCGTCTTACTCGAAGGCAACGGGGATACCGGCAAAGATGGCGTACCGCCCTAGTGGAGTAGTGGTATTATTACTTTAATTGTCTTTAAGCCATGAAAAGCAACCTAAAAAAACCTAAAGAAAACCAATATTTCCTGTACGCTCGCAAGAGTACCGAATCCGAAGATCGGCAGGTGCTCTCCATAGACTCGCAAATTAACGAATTAAAAGCTATTGCGGAGCGTGAGGGCTTTAAAATTGTCGCCGTATTCGATGAATCCCGATCTGCTAAGGAATTGGGGCGGCCGGTGTTCGCGGAAATGATGGAGCGAATCACGCGCGGCGAGGCCGACGGCATCCTTTGCTGGAAGCTCGATCGGCTCGCGCGGAACTTCATTGACGGCGGGAGAGTCATTGAAGCGCTCCAGCGAGGCGTGATAGCGCATATACGCTCATACGAGCGAAGCTACTACCCCGCAGACAACGTGCTTTTGATGGCCGTTGAACTCGGCATGGCGAATCAATACTCCCGCGACCTCGCAGTGAACGTGTCGCGCGGACTTCGCACGAAAGCGCAGATGGGCTGGTATCCGGTACAGCCGCCGCTCGGTTATCTCAATACCAAGACCAACGACAAAGGCAGCAATACGATATTCAATGACCCTGAACGCTTCGGTTTGGTACGCAAGCTGTGGGACGCGATGCTTACCGGCGCGTATACGCCGCCGAAACTTCTTGAAATGGCGACGAACGAGTGGGGACTTCGGATGCGACCGCATAAGCGAAGCCAGTCGAGAATGATGGCACGCAGCAACATTTACCACCTTTTGACGAACCCGTTTTATTACGGATCGTTCGAGTGGCCACGTGGAAGTGGCAATTGGTATCAGGGCGCACACGAGCCGATGATTACGATAGACGAGTACGACAGAGTACAGGCATTGCTCGGCCGAAAAGGACGGCCTCGACCAAAGAGCCGCGCGTTTGCTTTTATTGGCACCATGAAATGCGGCGAGTGCGGCATGGCGATTACCGCCGAGGAGAAAACAAAATCGCAGAAAAACGGCAACGTCCATCGCTACATTTATTATCACTGCACAAAGAAAAGCGTGCCGTGTACGCAGGGCTCAATCGAGGAGTCGAAATTGATGGAGCAGATAACCGACAAGCTGATGAAGTTCAAGTTTCCCGACCAGTTCCATCATTGGGGCATGAAATGGCTGGAGCATGAAAACTTGAAGGAGATCGAATCACGCGAAGGAATACGCGCCACGCAGCAAAAATCATACAATGAGGCAGTGCGGATGCTCGACCGATACTCCGATATGCGAGCCCGCGAGGAATTGAGCGAAGAAGAATATCGGGACAAGAAAACCTACTGGCTCAAAGAGAAAGAGCGCCGCTTCGGATTATTGAACGACACGGATGCGCGGATCACGCGCTGGGCACACAACATGGAAAGTGCATTTAAGTTCGTTAGCCGCGCGAAAGATGATTTTGAGAATGGCGGTTTGGAGAAACGCCGTCGCATATTCCTCGCTCTCGGCTCGAACCTCATGCTCAAAGACAAAACGGTGAGCATAGACATAGAGAAAACGCTTTTGCCTATGAGAAGGCTTGCAGACGCGATACGCGATATTCACGCGGCGCTAGAACCTGTAAAAGAGGGCATGAATCAAGGCGATTACGAGAAAATATACTCGCAAAGTCCTATCGTGTCCGCCCTCTTGGATTCGAACCAAGGACCCTCGAGGTATAAGCTCGATGCTCTAACCAACTGAGCTAAGGGCGGATGGAGCGATTATAAGGCTAACGGCGCGAAGCGCTAGCGCCACCCCGATACAAAGCTCAGAGCTTGGTAACTTCTGTGGAAAACTACAAAGCTCAGAGCTTTGTAAGTTAGCGGATCACCTTGGCGACGGTGAGTGGGATTTTCTTGTCGAACATGTCGGGAACGATCTTGGCCGCTAATGGTTTTTTGACGAGGGCAGCGATCGCTTTCGCTGCTTTGGCACCGGTATAGTCGGTGTGATCCGTATCTTCCCGCCAAGTTTCTCGCGAAGTGCTAAAGCCTTTTTCGAGACATCGTTTTTCATATCGCGGAAGCATAGCAGATTGATCTTGAGACATTATTTTGACTCTTGGTGCCTATCGGTCTACATTGCTTCATAGAGGGCCCGCTGTGGGCGAATTCAAAAGGAACACCAGAATGAGTAGTATGTTCGCAGTCGGTGGCATTGATCTCGACGGCCCCGTCATGATCGCCGCCGGCGTTTGCAAGACGCCGGAGTCCGTCGGGCCGTGGATGGCGAGTGCGGCGAGCGCTGTGGAGTCCGGTTCGTATACCCCCAAGGAGAACGCGGGGAATGACGGCAAACTTTTCCATCCAGAAACATTGGAGGAATTCGAGCGTCTGGGTTACGGCCTGAATTCCTTCGGAATGCCGAACGTGGGCTACGAGCTCGCGGCGGATAAGTTCGCGATGATGCGACTTGAGAAACCGCTCATCGTCTCGATCGCGGGTCGCAACATGCAGGATTATCTCGACGGTATGCGCATCTTCTCGCAGTGCGATACGGTGGCCGCTATCGAATTCAATTTCGGCTGCCCGAACGAAACACACGGCGGACGCATCATATCGTTCGACGCGTCGGGCATCCGAGACATCTTGAACGGCATCTACGGTCCGAAGCCGATCTGGATGAAGGTCTCGCCCTATTCGGACCCGATGCTCTTGAAAGAGATCGCAGGTATCGTGAACGAAAGCGATAAGATACGGGCGGTGGTCACGTGCAACACATTCCCGAATGCGTATGTCGATACCAATGCGATCTCGCCGAACGGAGGGCTTGCTGGTCTCTCCGGACCGGCGCTCAAACCGATCGCCTTGGGACAGGTCGTGCAATGGCGCAAGCACCTGAAGTCCGATATCGATGTGATCGGCGTCGGCGGCATCATGACCGGCAACGATATCGTCGATTTTCTCGATGCCGGGGCACGTGCGGTGCAAATTGCTTCGTGTGCTTTCTGGTCAGGCGAACCCCGCCGATTAGGCGAGTGGCTCACTGCGGATGGTACGTCGGAACGCTTCCAGGCGCTCCTTGCAAGCCGGGGATAAAGTTCTCTGCTGCGGGCCGACACTTCGTGTCGGCCCGCTTTTCTATTCACTACCCCCACATGCACGCTTGCTTCTTCGGCAATAGGTGGGATACTGAGGCTTTAGTGCGTGTTCTATAGTGTGTTCCACCACAGGAGGTCAGAGATGCTTGATCGCAAACGTGAACTGCGACATATCGTCATGTCGCAACAATTTGACCGGGAATTGCTGAGATCGCTCTTCGCCCGAGCTTTGCATTTCCGAGGCGGTAGGAACGGCATGAACTTCTCCGGAAGAACTCTCATCACCCTTTTCTATGAAGCGAGCACGCGCACGCGTCTTTCTTTTGAACGCGCGATGCTGCTGCTCGGCGGCAATTGTATCGGCACGGAAAACGCAAAGGAATTCTCTTCCGCGGTCAAAGGTGAAAGTATCGAAGACACTGCTCGTGTCATTTCGGAATACGGCGACGTTATCGTATTGCGTCATACCGATGATTACGCCGCCGCAAAAATGGCGCAGTATGCTTCCATTCCCGTGATCAACGCGGGCTGCGGGCGCATTGGCCAACATCCTACGCAAGCGCTAACAGATCTGTTCACCATCGAAGATCATCGCGGGACGATCAACGGGGTGAACATCGCCGTGGTCGGCGATCTGAAGAATGGGCGAACCGTTCGGTCACTGGTATACCTGTTGGGCAAGTACGAGGGTGTGAAGGTTACGTTCGTTTCTCCTGAAGAACTTCGCGTCGAGAGTGACATCCCCGAATATCTCACGAGGCACGGCGTCGCGTATCGGGAAACTGATTCGCTCGCAGAAGTCATTGAAACGGTTGATGTCGTGTACACAACACGTGTCCAGAGGGAACGGATCGAAGGACTGGAGGAGGAAAAGTTCGCGTATCTTCAGCGTGCATATCGGATCGATGCACCACTGGCTCATCGCATGCGTGAGGACGCGATCATCATGCATCCGCTTCCAAGGAATGACGAGCTCGATCAATCCGTCGATGCACTCCCCCAGGCGCGGTATTTCGAGCAAGCGCGCAACGGCCTCTACATTCGAATGGCACTTTTGGAATACGTCCTTGCGGCGTGACCAATGAAAAAGCCGCGGCGCCCCAAGGCGCCGCGGCAACTCTTTTTTATTTTAACGACTATGCCATCGGTGCGATGACGCGCGGCGAGGGATCAATGTCGTCTTTGGTCTTCGGTGTAATGCCGTTCACGATGAGGATCTTCTCGAATTCCTCTCGCTCGATCGTTTCCACTTCGATGAGTCGCTTCGCGATCGCATCGAGCGCCGCGCGATGTTTGGCCATTACCTCTTCCGCCTTCCGATGCGCGCCCGTGATGATCACTTTCACTTCCGCGTCGATCTGCGACGCCACTTCTTCCGACTGCCCTTCCGTTCCATCGAGCCCGCCGCCAAAGAGCGCTGCGCCGCCTGCAGATTCAAGCGCGATCGGGCCCATCTTCTCGGACATGCCATACTTGGTGACCATGTCACGTGCGAGTGCGGTCAAAACTTGGAGATCATTCGATGCCCCGGTCGTCACGTCGTTGAAGACAAGTTTCTCGGCGACATATCCGCCGAGCGATACGGCGATGTCATCAAGAAATTCGCGGCGCGACTGCATTCGCTTGTCGTCGAAGGGTAGCTTCAGAGTGTAACCGGCGGCGCGACCACGGCTAATGATCGAGATCTTATGTACTGGATCGGCGTACGGTAAGACCGACGCAATGAGCGCATGCCCTGCTTCGTGATATGCCGTGATCTCTTTTTCTTTCATGTTCAAAATGTGCGACCTTCGTTCGGGCCCGAGCATCACCTTCTCGATACTGCGGATGAGATCGTACTGCGTGATCTCTTTGCGATCCTCGCGCGCCGCAAGGATCGCCGCTTCGTTCATGAGATTGGCGAGGTCAGCACCCGAGAAGCCCGGAGTGCGCTCGGCGATGACCGAAAGATTTGTGTCCGGTCCCATCGGCTTCTTCCTCGTGTAAATGCGCATGATGTCTTCGCGGTCTTTTCTGTCCGGCAGGTCGATCATCACGCGACGATCGAAGCGACCGGGGCGCAGGAGCGCAGGATCGAGCACGTCGGGGCGATTGGTCGCGGCCATGACGATGACTTTCTCATTCGGTTCGAAACCATCCATCTCAACAAGAATTTGATTCAAGGTCTGCTCGCGTTCATCGTTGCCGCCGCCCACACCGCTGCCACGCACGCGACCGACCGCGTCTATTTCATCAACGAAAATGATCGCCGGCGCGGTCTTCTTCGCCGTCGCGAAAAGATCTCGCACGCGGCTTGCACCGACACCTACGAACATTTCAACGAATTCCGATCCCGAGATCGAGAAGAATGGCACACCGCTCTCGCCGGCGACCGCGCGCGCGAGCAAGGTCTTCCCTGCTCCCGGTGCGCCCATGAGCAAAACGCCTTTCGGAATGCGCGCGCCGATCTGGATGAACTTCTTGGGGTTCTTGAGGAAATCAACGATCTCGGAAAGCTCTTCTTTCGCTTCTTTGGCACCCGCAACGTCGGCGAAGGTCACGCGTTGGACGGTATCTTCCGGACGCACGAGTCGTGCCATTGATTTCCCGAAGGTGAACGCCTGCATGCCGCCGCCTTTGAGCTGTCGCGTGAGATACCAAATGATTCCCATAAGGATAATGAGCGGGAAGATCAACGGCGCGAGCGTAAGGAACCAGAAACGCAACCCGCTCTGATCTTCGACTTGTATTTTCACCGAATCGATCTCGCCCGGGGTCGCACCATAATTCGCCAAGGTCTGTGTGAATGAATTCTCGGACTCTTTCTGCGAGACTTTGACTGTCTTGTCTGCGTAGGTCGCGGTGACCTGATCGCCGGCGACCGTGATTGACGTGATCTTCCCGTTCTCGATATCATTCACGATCTGCGAGAGCGCAACCGTCGGATTTTGACTCGCCACATAATCGCGATACAGCGAGTAGCCCGCCGACACAAAGATGAAGATCGCAAGCGCGATCGCCATTTGGACCCAGATATTAGGACTATTCTTCGGAACTTCCGGCGCACCATTCTTACCAGGTTGACCGTTCGGAGCCGGGCGCTTATCGGGTGTTTTTGGAGCCGCCATATCGGCGCATTATACACATTCATGGCTTGATTGAAAGAAAAATGCAATGGTTCAAAAATACAAAGCTCAGAGCTTAAGGGGTCCCAAGCTCTGAGCTTTGTATTTTTGCCCGTTCCCCGCTGTATACTCCGACTATGGCAAAGAAAATTAGAGTTGCGGTGCTTTTCGGGGGCAAATCGGCCGAACATGAGGTTTCTATACGATCGGCAGCAAATGTCATTGCGGCGCTCGATCCGAAGAAATATGAGGTCACCGAAATTAAACTATCAAAATCCGCGCGATGGGTTCCGTCTGAATCATTTTTCGAATCAATTGATGTCGTCTTCCCCGTTCTCCATGGCCCGTTCGGCGAAGATGGTACGGTGCAGGGATTGCTGAAACTCGCGAACATTCCTTTCGTCGGTCCGAGCGTCTTAGGCTCAGCGGTCGGAATGGATAAAGACGTCGCCAAACGACTTCTGCGTGACGCGGGAATTCCCGTGAGTAAATTTCTTGTCGTAACGAAGAACGATCCCGTTTCGTTCGTTGTCGCAAAAAAGAAATTGGGTCTGCCGCTTTTCATCAAGCCAGCAAACATGGGCTCGTCGGTCGGCGTCTATAAGGTGAAAACAAAGAAAGAATTTGACGACGCACTCGTGCAAGCATTCAAATTCGACACGAAGGTCATGATCGAGGAATTCATCAAGGGTCGCGAGATGGAATGCGCGATGCTCGGCAATGAGAGTCCTGTGGCGTCGGTCGTCGGCGAGATTATCCCCCATCACGAGTTCTATTCTTACGATGCAAAATATATCGATGATGATGGCGCCGGCATCGAATTCCCGGCAAAGATATCGAAAACGATTCAAAAGAAAATCCAAACGCTCGCGGTACGAACGTTCAAAACGCTCGCCTGCGAAGGTATGAGCCGTGTGGATTTTTTTCTCAAAGCGGACGGCGAGGTATTGGTGAACGAGATCAACACGATCCCGGGTTTCACTTCAATAAGCATGTATCCAAAGCTCTGGGAAGCGAGCGGCATCCCGCCGAAGAAGCTCGTCGACACGCTCATCACACTCGCGATCGCGCGCTTCAAGCGTGACGCGAAGTTAAAAACATCATATTAGGGACGGCCGCGCTTCGCGCGGCCGTTACTTAGTGCACCCATACCGGTCTGATCGGCGGGTGCGTGATCTCGTGGTCATCGCAGAGACCCTCAAATATATATGCGATTTCCTCCGCGACGATCCCCTCGAAGCCTTCGAACGCATCTGATCGAATGCAGACGATGCTTGCATACGGGAGATCTTCAGGCAATTCTCCCGCACTGATCTCAATGTCTTCCTCTATCTCGCAGTCGGAGCAGAACGCTTTCATCCTTCCCTTCAGATCCTGCGAAGCCGCCTCGGAGATCGCGACTCTGGTAAAAAAGTTGTGTACCAATATTTGCATGGTCGCTCTCCCTTCCTGGCCAACGACGCCTCTATGCCTCAATATACAGGAATGTCACTCGTAGACAACAAGCGCGCGACCTTTGATTACTCCGTCATTGAGACGATGGAGGCGGGTTTGGTATTGGCGGGCTTCGAAGTGAAGTCACTGCGCTCCGGCCGCGGCTCGCTGAAGGGTGCGCGCGTCGTTGCCCGCGGCGGCGAGGCATATCTCGTCGGTGCGACCATCCCCGCTTGGCAGCCCGCCAACGCCCCCAAGAGCTACGACCCCGAACGAACGCGCAAACTCTTGCTCAATAGGAAGCAGATCGCCCAGGTATTGAGCGCAGAGGGCGAAAAGGGTTTGACAATCATACCGCTTTCGGTGTATAATAAAGGCCGGAATTTGAAGCTCGAGATCGCCATCGCGCGCGGTAAGAAAGCGCATGACAAACGTCAGAGCATTCAGGAGCGCGATGTGAAGCGAAGTATCGCGCGTTCATTGAAAACCAAATAGCCACTATTGAATGTCGGAATGTGGACCCAGAAAAGGAGTGAGCCACATGATGCGGGCGCGCGAAATCATCCGAGACGGCGATCTGTGGGGGGCACTCCTCACGATAGTCGTTCTCTCGTCCCTCATTTGGTTCGGCATGACGCATCCTGCGTCGTTCGACCGGATCATCCACTTGCACTGGTTCTGACCGCGCCATAACGTGCGGAGCTGAGCAGTGCTAACTGACGGAATCGCGCCCGCGTGATTCCGTCCACATTCCGATATTCAATAAAAATCAGCCGGTCCCCGTGAGATATACGAGTCCCCCGAGTAAAAGAGATCAGACATTATTTTTCCGCTCTATACTCAACAGATTCGACAAATGACAATTTGATATCTCACGGGGGGTGACTGGCTTCGACAGGGAAAACGGTCTATGCAGGCGCGAAGCAGAGCTGGAGCAACTCTCAAAAAGGCTTCAACAACCCAAGTGCGAACAAAGTAGCACGGGCAGTTCTGTCACCTATCCAGATGGCAGATCTGCAGCCCGCTTACGCTCTCGTAGCCTAAGCGCCGTCTCCGGATCCCATACTTGACCAAGATCCGGCAGGCGTAAAAAATCTCAAGTACTGATGTGCTCGCTCGCGTACATCTAAGACAAGAGCTCGGCAGTTGCATCATTCTGTCAGTCTCACAGTTGCAGCGCTCAAACAAAAAAGATCTGACTACGCTTCGTAGAAGATTGCATGGTATCTTTCTCTGGACGGGAGTTCGATTCTCCCCACCTCCACCACTTCGCAAATAACTCCCTTTCGGGAGTTTTTTGCTTCGCGGTGCTAGCACCGTGTAGCTTTAGCGAAATGGTGCGAGCACTGCGATACGCGTCAGCGTGAAGTGGTGGACCCCGCGAAGCCTTGGCGAAGTGGGGTAAAATTGATCCATGCAGTACGTTTATATACTTGAAAGTGAGAAAGATGGAACTAAGTACATCGGGACGACGCAAAACTTAAGAAACCGCCTTTCCGAACATAACAGCGGTGAGACTATTTCGAACAAGTCTAAGATTCCCTATAAAATTATCTGGTACTGCGCGTTTTCTGATCAAGCTCGTGCGTTCAAGTTCGAAAGATATTTGAAATCGAGTTCCGGCTACGCATTTTCATCCAAACATTTTCTTCCCCGAAATTAAACCTCGCAGGCGCGAAATTCAGATCAAGAAGTGGCGACGAGATAAGAAAGAGGTGCTTATCAAGCGGAATGAGCAAGGGTTGCCAACGAGTTAGTGGTGACTGGTCCCACTTCTTATTCTGTTTTATGCGCCTCCGCACAAATGCTCCGCGTCAGGTAATTCCCAGGTAGTACCTGTTCTCAAATTCGTAACTTTATAGATCTTGCCTCTATTGTCACCTGGCGGGCAATCAGTCGGTATGTATGTTAGACACAGGCGAACCTTGTCACCGATATTTGAGTTTTCGATGCCGGGTTCGTTATCATAGGAGACCTGATAGCCGCCGTCGGTATAGTTAATCGCACTGCCGCTATTGGGAATCGGCTGATCGGTAAGTGCATCGGTAAGTCGCGTTGAAGTGCTTTCGACTTGTGTTGTCACGCAACTGCCAACTCTTGTGGGAAGAACACCAATTGGTTTTGGCGAGTCATCAGGAGCGTGCATTACTTTATACAAAAGATATGCATCAACACTGTCTTGAGTAATCACGGAGGTGGTACTTGTTGCGGCAGATTGAGCAGATGGCTCGATAGGTTTGGTCGTGTAGTGGAGAATCGCCGCTATGACCACAACACCAACGATGAGAGAAGACAGAATGAGGACTTTGGATTTTTTCTGCTGCATATTTACTTTCGATTGTCTTTGTAAACGGGCACCCCGCTAGGATACGTCATCTCTTTAACCCTAAGTTCTGATAGCTCATTAATCGCATCTCCCCCTACCATTTTTGATAACCATTCTTCAATCTCAACAATGTGTTTTTCTGCGGTGGTCACTTTCTCGATCCAAGATTTCTCATCAAATCCATAACGAAATCCATCATGCTCATACTCGTAGTTCTCACTCAACATCCATCTACCCGTACCTGCATCTTCTAACGAAGTCAGATACAGAAGCCAATCATTCCTAATCTTTTTATTATCAAGAACGCTGCTTTTCTTCTCGAGAAATGAGTACCAGTCTCGCATTTTCAAATAAATAGCGGTTCGACGTGGGTCTAACGCGCCTGGGTAACCGGACGGAGAGAGGAGCGTTTCTTCGAATCTCTTTTCGGTTTCTTTTATGCCTTGGTTTGAAATACGCCTGTTTTGTTCCGTTATTTCCTCGTCTTTCTTCAAACGTGCTCTTAATTCCTCCACGAATTCCCGATTAGTCTTATGCAGTTTTGAGTTGTCCTTTTTAGTATTGAAATAATCTTTCAGAAACTCTATAAGGAATAGCCCAGCGATACACACAACTACTCCTGCTAGCAGATTGTGGAATCCGATTATTAATACAATCAACCAAAATATTAGCCACCACATAGATACGCGTTATACGTCCTTGCCAGGAGATTGGACAACCTGGTTTTCCACAACCTCATAAGCTTCTAATTTTCTTTGACTGATAGGGCTCAATGCAAACGTTTGTGGAATGATTCTGAAATCTGTTTGAAGATTTCTGCCAGGGATTATATAGATTCTTCGTAATGCACTATTCAAGTAATTCTCATTCCGATTTTCCTTCGCAATATCGAAATGTACAATATAGAGGTAGAACTTATCTGGGCTGCTTTGTAATGCTTCAAATTCCGTTCGATGAAGCGGTTGCCATGTGTAAGTTTTCCAAGACTCACTGATCCCTTTCACTTCGATGAAACGTTCCTCATTGCTATTCTGTGAATGTAAATCGTAACCGACCCCCTTCTGATGAACTCGTATCGAAATGCGCCCATGTTCATTTTCATGAGATTCGACAATATCCATTGCTTTATTGGCGATAGTATTTGACCAACCCATACAAAAAACTCAGCAACCAGGATGCCTTGCGGACCGGGATCGGTTACATCATGAAGCCTTTTCATTGTTTGAGCAATATTCAGGAAATGTCGTCAGGTACCATTTTCACAACCTCAACCTCATTTATCCACACCTCTATCCACTCGATATCCCCGGAATCGGGTCGATCCGTTCATTCTGCGCACACAAAAGCATCTGTATGATGATGTGACTGATGCGCCTTACCGTGCGTCGGTCGTCATCAAGGGAGTAGGTAGCGATGCCAACGACCCGGATGACAGTTCCTCGGATCTATACGGCATGCAAGTGTCGTGAAGCTACGGGAACCGTCGGTCAGAGTGGCGGGGTGAAATGCAAAATACGGGGAGATTATATCAAGACGCACGGAGCAGATCATCGATTTCAAATGACCGAAAAGTAAAGAGCCTCCCGCAAAGGAGGCTCTTTGCGTACTGTGATGAGCAAGGCGAAACCTTGCTCAATTACCTTTTTCAAACTGCTCTCGTGCCTTGCGTATTACTTGCGCTCCTTCGGGGCCATTACGAGCCTCAGCGAGCTTCTCCATAGCACGCAACGCGTCGAGATGCGCATTGACGTTGTCTGTCTGAGCAGTCTTTTGTTCCTCCGGTGAGGGTTTACGCGGCTTCCACGATTCGAAAAGTCCCATATCCAAAATAGTATCACGAAGAAATTAGTCTCGCATGACGCCATCATAAAAAATGAAAAAATGGTGTCAGTCACCATTTCCCCTACTCCCCTTACAGCAACCCCGCCGTATACGTTAGCCAACCGATCCATGCCACTAGTATCAGGTAGTAAAGCGCCCAGCCTTCGGCGGGCGGAAAGATGCGCGAGATCGATCTGAAGTGTTTGTAGTACCACCGCTGTCCGAACATCGCCACAAGGTTCGCACTAATACTGTCTAAACAGAGCAGATAAAAGATGATCGCCGCGATCGTCATATCCATAGTATAGCAACGATTCCTTCGCATATTCGATCAAATGAAGAAGGCCGGAGCATCACTGCCGCCGGCCTTCGATCTTGTTCGTCCTCACCACTCGAAGTCGGGATCTTGATCTTGAGCCTGTTCCAGGCTGGGAATAAAATCCGGTTTCGGGCTTCCTTCTACTTGAAAACCGAGCTTCTTCTTTTTCCACGCTTCGATGTATTGTTCGCGTGTGAGCCCTTTCCGAACGAGATGGAGCACACTGTCGTCATACACAACGACAACACGCTCTTTCCCCCCGCTCGCGATCGACGGCGCCCTCGGCACCTTCGGTGCCAACGGTGTTCGAGTCTCTTGGTTTCGATACGGGGAGGAATTGTATCGGATCGGGCGTCCAGGCGAAGAGAGCGAGCCCGGTGAAGGTTGTCGCGTCGATGGCTCCGGTCTGGCCGAGGGTTTGGGTGCATTCGGTCGACGCGACTGCTCCGACACCGGAGACGATGCATTGCTACCGGATGACGTGGCGGGCTGGATCGGCTCGGACTTCGTCATGATCGCCGGAACTTCTTTCGAAGTCGCAGACTTGGCGTCGCGAATCCTTATGAGCTTGGTTATCACCCCATTGAGCGCTCCGCGCACCTCTTCCAGATCCGCGAGGATAATCTCAACTTGTTTGCGCGAGGAAGTTTCGAAAACGCGTTTGAATTCCTCCGGTCGCCACTCGAGGATCGCACTGCGGGTCACCTCTGCGACGAATTTCTTGATGATATCCTGTCCTGTATCCTCTAGAGCCCCGTTAGACGGGGCTATCGACTGAGTCACCTGGCTCATTTGATCGCCCTCCTTCCGGGCTCTTGTTAACGTGCGCTATCTCAAGGGACAGCTGTCTCAAAGATACTCTTCTTTATAGTTTATAGCTACGAGTCAATGGAGAATGTCGAGGCTTAGCCTCGACAGGACTTTGCGGGGCATCTTCACGGGTAATTTTGCATAATGCGCGTACACTGTGGTAATGCTTAGCGGACTTTTCTTGGTGGTTGGCCCGGTATTCTCGATCCTCGCGGCCATGATCGCGTTTCTCGTCACCTGGAACGAATATCGTCATCGCTTCACAGGCTGGCGATTGTGGAAGGAATGTTTGACCGTCGGCGGCTTTACGCTTGTACTTTTCCTCGTCATTACGTGGCTCTTGACCGCGGTGCTCCCGAGTCTCGTGTAATACGGCTCCGTTCGACTCGACGACCGGCGCGCTATTCATGGTATCATTTTGGACATGGATAAAATTATTCAAGCTCGGCGGGAACGGCTCGTCTTCCGCTTCGGGTTCGTTGCTTCAGTGGTTGCAATTATCATTGTGTTGGTGCTCACCCTATTACAAGCACTCGTGCGCTACACGACAAACCAGAATTTCATGTTCCTCGGCGGGAACGAATTGGAAGTGCTCACGGCGTCGGCATTCTTGATGCTCCTCGGCCTTTCGTATATCTATCGCCCGCAAAAGCATCTGTTCGAGTAACACTTCCCTATTGCTTGAATAATCAGGCACGCCGGCGTATGGTGCGGATAGCAACTGCTGCCACGAGGAGCGGGTAATGTTTGAATCGAAAATCCATCAGCGGGAATGGGCGCGAATAGTGAGCGACCCTGCAATTCCTGACGATGTGGCCGAGTGGATCTTGCGGGAATCGCTTGAGGGCGGCGAAAATGATTGGATGGTGTGGAGCGCAGCTGTCGCGCGTCCGAACGTCCCCGTGCATTACTTCGGCGCCCTTATGCAGAAAATGGAATTCACGGTCCTTATCTCGATCGCACACTCTAAGCGCACACCTGCGGATGTTCTCGAAAAGCTCGCGACGTTGCCAGTCGAGCAGTACGGAAATCTCGACGATCGGTGGAAAGAAATTCGCGACATTGCGCGAGAGCGGCTCGAAAGGCGCCACCTATGACGGTGGCGCCTTCCCCTTTTGTGTCGAGATGCGTTCCCTCTAAGCGCCAAGCACGAGGAAAAGTCCGACGATGATGGTCACCGCCGCATATACATAGGCGAGCTTGTCGAGATGACTCCAACGCGTCCAGGCGTTAACGACCTGCTGCGGGAGAAAGATGATCGCAAGACCTTTCAGTAAGACCGCCCAACCCAGGAGCGTTATGAGGGTCGGGATCAATCCCGCACCCCAACCGACGTATGAAAGCACGACCATAAGTCCGCATAGTGTTGCGACGAGGCCGACAACGAGCAGCATCGCCTTGCTCTTCGACATTTCAGTCGCGGCTTCGACGAATTCCTTCCGCTTGAAGAGAAAGAGAGCCCCAATAAGGAGGAGGTAAAACCCGAACACCTCGGCTAAAAAATACGTAAGTGACATACAAGTAACTAATTAGCTTGTAATTCCCTGCTTCTATTGTACACCCGCAAATCGGTAATGGATCAGTCATCTTGAGTTCTAATCTGAATTGCAAC
>PLSR01000025.1 GCA_003164215.1 Candidatus Kaiserbacteria bacterium
TATAGCATCGGCTTTTGCTGCTAGTTTTACAAGCTCTGAGCTTGGTAACTTATTTAATATTCACGATCTTGTACTTCTGGGCGCCCTTGGGAGTTTCGAAAGTGAATGTATCGCCCTTCTTTTTTTCCATCAATGCCGAACCCAACGGAGAAAGGTGTGAGATCTTGCGCTCCTGCATGTTGGCTTCGGCGCTCCCGACGATCTCGTAGGTATGCTCTTCCTTGTCGCCTTGTTTTTGGATCGTTACGAATGAACCGAGGCTTACCGTACTGCCCTTCGTGTGCTCGATGATGCGCGCACGCGAGAGCGTCTCCTCGATACTGCGGATGCGGTCTTCAGTCGCGGCCTGGAGATTTCGCGCCTCTTCGTATTCGGCGTTCTCGGAGAGATCGCCGAGACTTCGCGCGTACTCAAGCTGCTCCGCTATCTCGCGACGGCGGACGGTCTTAAGATGATCAAGCTCGGCAGTGAGCTCATCGAACTTCTCTTTGCTCATGTAATTGCTGTCTTCCGCGATCATAGATATGTTTTGTGTGGTGCGCATTATACAGGTTGATTACGTGTGAGCAAGTGTCGGTGATCGGAGAAAATTACCAAGCTCAGACCTTGGACTCCCTTAAGGTCTGAGCTTGGTAATTTTCGCCACAAGTCAATTCACATACTCCGGATGATTCGCAATAAGCCACTGGAAAAAAGGTGCCATGCCGACCGCGACTCCTGCGGTTTCGGTCGACGGCCCTTGTTCGAGCACGACCGCATAGGCATACTTCGGATCGGTCGCGGGCCAGAATCCGATGGACCATGAGTTCACATATTGATTATGCGTCCCGATCTGTGCCGTGCCGGTCTTTGCGGCAATGTCGATGCCGGGAATATTTAATTGTGGTACGGTCGCATCCGAGCGGGTCGAAGTGACCGCAAGCCGCATGCCTTCGCGCACGACTTCGAGATCCGCATCGGGGATACCGACCGTGGTGAAGCTCGGTGTGGTCGAGGCGATAAGATGCGGAACGAATAATTTCCCGCCGTTGGCGATCGCAGCGGCATAGCGCACCGCCTGGATCGGCGTAATGAGGAATCCGTACTGTCCGATCGCGCTGTGATAGGTGTCACCGAGCTGCCACTCCGGGTCGTTCGGGAACGCGATCGCTTTCCACGCGGGACTTGGGATGACACCCGCCTTTTCCCCCTGGAGATCGATGCCGGTCGTCGTCCCCAATCCGAACCGCTGCGAATACTCATCGATCTTTGCAATGCCCAGACCGGCCTGGCCACCATAGCCGCCGCCGATCGTATAGAAATATTCGTCCGATGAGACGGCGATCGCCGTTCGCATGTCGATCCAGCCGTGCACCGTCCAATCGTGGAATAGCGTCGGGTTGCTCGGATCATATGGATTCGGTACCGTGATCTCTCCGACGGAATCGATCTCCTTTTCGGGCGAGATGATATGCTCGTTCAACGCAGCGGCGGCGAAGATCGTCTTCATGATCGAGCCCGGCGCGTAAAGCCCTGAGATCGCGCGGTCGAGCATCGGGGTCAAAGGATCATTGTTCGCAGCATTGATCGCGGCCGTATCGCCGTCGGTGAATGCTTGATCGTCGTATTCGGGGAATGTCGTGAGCGCCAGCACAGCCCCCGTGCGCACGTCCATAATGACACCGGCGCCTGCGCGGAAACCTTGTAATTGTGCATGCGCGACGAGCGCTTTATAGAGCGCGTTCTGCAGATCAGCATCGATCGAGAGCGTCACGTCGGTGCCGTCTACGGGCGGCGTGATGATATTCGTCTCTTCGACGACGCCATGTGCATTCGTCTCCGCGAGGGTCGCGCCGTTTTGGCCGGAAAGGGTAGCGTCATCTTCTAGCTCGATACCATCGACGCCCATATACGTTGATTGCCACCATGCGCCGCTCGCATCGGCTTTCGGATAGCGGACGAAACCGAGAAGATCGGCGAATCCCGGTTCTGCGATATATCTTCGCAGCGCGAACAATGATGGCGTGGTCGGTGACGACGAGGTCGCAACCGTTGATCCGGAGATCGCCGCATCCGACGTCGATGCGGTCGTTTGCGGGACGTTCCATGCCAATTCTTTTCCGTTACGATCGTAGATGATGCCCCGTGTCGCGAAGATGAGCGTGCTCGTGAGCGTGTTGTTGCGAGAGATATCAGCGTATGAAGCGCCGCGCGCGATCTCGAGCGTGTAGGCGCGCGCGCCGAACCCGATGACGACCGCGAGAAAAACGACGCCGACCGCGATGATCGCGCGGGCGGAAACGGGCTTACCTATGCGGCCTTCGAATTGTGATGAATCGCGCGCCGGCAGGTTGGTCGAATCGAGGAATATCTCATCCGGTTCTATCTCGTGCGTATCTCGTTGCCAGCGGTTCATCACCCTACTATATCAAATGCACCTCGCGATCACTCGGACAAGAGAAACTGGGCCCGCAGAGGCTCGAAGCCCCAGACGATGACGAGACTCAAAAGGGTGAAGATCGGGAGCGCATGGATGACGTTCCCCGATGGAAGCCAGGTGAGATCGATCAAGACACCGATGAGTATCGCCTCCCATGCACGGTGTCGCAGCGAAAGCGCGATGACGCACAACATCGGTACCCAGGTCGGAAAAATAAAAATTGATATGATCCCACAGAATACTAGCGCGACTCGAACGTACTCCTGCATATCATTTCATTGTTGCGGCCCGACCACGTACACATAGCGCAGCGCGGAAAGATTTACCGGAGATCCGATATTGACCTCGAGGGCGGCGCTCGATGGATCGGTGTTCACATGTCCGACGATGCCGATCGTACGACCGAGGAATCCCGGCGCCGTGACCGCATCGCCCGGGGCGACCGTAATACCATGCGGCACTTGTGTCGTAGCATTTCCTCCTCCCATTCCACGCACCGATACCGGCGCACCGTCGAGCAGCGCATCGGTCGAACGTCCCGGAGCGAAGATCTCGGTGACGGTCGCGGTGTGATCTCCCACCTCAGAGACAGTGCCGACGACAGTACCGTCACCGGAGAGCACGGATGAGTTGAGCGATACCCCCTCATCAACGCCGGCACCGATGAGAAAGGTGCCGTACGGCGACGCGATGAATGACGAAGCGATCGGTGCGGTGATCCCCTGCACATTCGCGGCCAGATGGGCCATGGTCGAAAGTGAAGCGACCTGCGCTTGGAGCGACGAAGAGAGCGCCGCTTGCTCTTCGAGAGTCGCGACACGCGCCTGAAGCGCCAGATCTTGCGAAGCCAATGCCGCGTGCGTTGAGAAGTACCCGCCTGCGTCGATCCGCATACCGATCGCGTGAGACAAGAGCGAGACTTTGACGGCACCCGCGCGAACTATCGCGCGCACCGCGCCACCGGTCACCATATCAACGAGAAAAAGTGCGATCACGACGATCGTCGCGATGACGAGTCTCCGACGTCCGGCGCCGGCATGTGGATCCCGATATGAGAACCTCGCATTCATAGTTGAAAAACGATGGACCCGTTTTACTCGGTCGGTACGAGCTCGTCGTCGCTCTTCAAAAGCGTATCGCGATACGAATCGAAGTCGCCGAGAACAGCCGCGGTGCCGCGCACGACCGCTGTTAACGGATCGGTCGCGACGACAACGGGCACGCCCAGCGCGGCGGTCAAAAAATCGGGCAGGCCGCGGATCAAGGCGCCGCCGCCGGCGAGATAGATCCCCCGTTGCATGACATCGGCGATGATCTCCGGTTGCGTCGTTTCGAGCACTTCTTTGACGGCCTCGACAAGCTCCTCAATGGAGTGACCGAGCGCATTGCGAATATCTTGATCAGTGATGATGATCTCGCGCGGCAAACCCGTCACGAGATCGCGGCCCCGGACAATCGCCTCCAACGGCTCACGACCCGGCGCGACCGATGAGATCGCGATCTTGATCTCTTCCGCGCTCTTTTCCCCGATGAGCATTTTGAATTCGTTGCGCACGTGCGAAACGATGTCGGCGTTGAATTTATCGCCTGCGATACGGACATTCCGTGAATTGACGAGCCCACCCAGCGCAACGATCCCGATGTCGGTCGTTCCCCCCCCGATATCGATGACCATGCTTCCTGACGCCTCATGGATGGGAAGCTCGATACCGATCGCCGCAGCCATCGGCTCTTCGATCACATGCACTTCGCGTGCTCCTGCGGAACGCGCCGCATCGCGAACAGCACGCGTCTCGACGGACGTGATGCCCGACGGCACGCCAATGACAACGCGCGGTCCGAGAAATTTTGTATGTCCCGCCTGCGCCTTACTGATGAGGTACGACAGCATTTCTGCCGTGACTTCGAAGTCAGAAATAACACCATCGACCACGGGCTGAACGGCGATGATGTGCGCCGGCGTGCGACCCATCATTTCTTTTGCGGCCGCGCCGACCGCGACGAAGGCACCCGTCTTTTGGTTCATCGCGACGATCGAGGGCTCGTTGATAACAATGCCGCGGCCTTTCACATAGACGAGTGTATTGGCAGTGCCCAGATCGATGCCGATATCATTTGAAAAAAGACCGAGTATCCGATCTCGGTAATCTCGCATGCGCTCACCGATTCCCTTCCGCGCCATACATTAATCGGAACGCCCTAGGTATTCGACAATACCGCTCTCGGGAACGAGTGACGAGACGCCGTCCGCGCGGTTCACCGCCTCGACCGCGCCCTGTGCCATGGTTTTCTCGGAGACGACGAATCGCGTCGGAATACCGATGAGATCGCTGTCGGCGAATTTCTCGCCCGCGCGCGCATCGCGATCGTCATACAATGCTTCGATGCCGTTCTCAAGGAGAAGATCGTAGATGCGATCGGCTTCCTCCGTCACCTCCTTATTGCCACCGGCGATCGAAACGAGATGCACCGGATATGGTGCGACTTCTTTGGGCCACACAAGACCTTTTTCATCACCCAAAACTTCGACGATCGTGCCCATGAGCCGTCCCGGCCCGATACCGTAGCTTCCCATTACGACGGGAACCTCCTTACCTTCTTCGTCTTTATAGGTGAGCCCCAGCACATCGGAGAAACGCGTACCGAGCGGAAAGATATTTCCTACCTCGACCGCTTTCATCTCTTCAAGCTCATCGCGTTTAATTCCCAGCTCCGCTAGAACTTCATCGGTGTATACCTCTTTGTTGACCGCGATCCCTTTCTTGCGATGCACGTAGATGGTGTCCTCGCCGGCGTCGCATATTGTTTGGAACTCGTCGCTGAATTTAGAGAACGAACCGCCGGAAGCAAATGTGCGGAACGTCTGCGCGCCGATGCCAGCTCGATCGAATATTTTCTTGTATGCCTCCGCGCACTTCTCATAGAAAGTACGAAATTCTTTTTCATCTCGACTGAACGAGTAGAGGTCCTTCATTACGAATTCGCGTGTGCGCATGATCCCGGACTTGGCCCGCAACTCGTTTCGAAATTTTGTTTGGAATTGATATGCGTACTTCGGAAGATCTTTGTATGACTGAATGTATTCGGTCATCAGCGCCGTCAGCGGCTCTTCATGCGTGACAGCGAGGCCGACTTCAGCACCATCCTTTAAGGTCGTCTTGAACCATACATCGATCGCTTCGTCGCTCCAACGACCGGACCTTTCCCAGAGCGTCGGATTTTGAAGCGCGGTGAGCGTGAGCTCCTGTCCGCCGATCGCATCCATCTCTTCTCGGATGATGCTTACAATGTTGTTGAAGGTACGCAACCCCAAAGGTAAGTATGCGTAGGCCCCCGCCATCTCTTTGTGAATATATCCTGCACGGATCAAGAGTTGGGCATTCTTCGCGACCTCGTCTTTGGGAGCCGATTTGCGAGTTTTTGTGAAAAGGTGGGACTGCCGCATAAGTAGTACGTATTGTAGCGCATATTGGAGGGGGCTCTACTTGACAGAATGCTTATAGTGACCTACATTTTTGTCGGTTCGAATCCGCTCTCCTTGTTGCGTCCAATCTCCGAGGAGCCGCGGAAGAACAGCCCTGCTCCAACAGGGTATGTTCGGGGGCCGCGTTTTGCGACGCGGCCCCTTTGCTTTTCTATGTTAATAGTCGCGTGATGTCGTGATACGTCACGGTGACCATGAGAATGATGATGAGCGCGATGCCGACCGTGTTCAAAAGTTGGATCATGATCTTCGGTGCAGTGCGCCGCGTTACCGATTCGATAATGACGATCAGAAGTCGACCACCATCCAAGGCAGGGATCGGAATGAGATTGATGATCGCAAGGTTGACCGCTATGAATCCGGCAAGCGCAAGAACTTGCCCTGCGCCGTTCTGCGCGGCGGCACCAACGACACCGACGAGCCCGACCGGCCCAACGACATCTTGCAGATCCGCCATTCCCCTGTATGCACCTGCGATGAGTTGCCACAAACTCTGTACCACGGTCACGAACGCGTCGCCTGTATTGGTAAGCCCCTGCGTGAATGCAGACGGCCACGGCAGTGCAACACTGCTGATCTCAACAAGACCGACACCGAGCGCCGGTGTCGCCGACGCCCCCGGGATCACCGCGTTGGCGGGGACCACAGACGCCGTCTCAGGAACTTTATTATGCAGATAATCGACTGTGATCGCTTCTCCGCCGCGCACTTTGATAAAATCTGAAACGGCGGTCGGCGTGAGCGGCGAGAGCGTCACACCATTGCTGTCGATGATGCTCGTAATGGTATCGCCCGCGCTGATCCCCGCGGCGGATGCCGGTGAACCGGGAACGACATCGGAGATCATCAGGGACGCCGTCGGGTCTGGTGTGAGCGAGCCATCGATGACGCGCGGCAGGCCGATGTGCAAGGCGGTCGAAAAAAGGATCCACGCAACGAGCGCGTTCATGACGACCCCGGCAATGAGAATGATCGCCTGCTTCCATCGTTTTGCTTCCACAAAGCTTCCTTGTCCGTGCGTCTCTGAATCCTCACCGTAGAGCCGAACGAAACCACCGAACGGGATCCAGTTCAGCGTATATTCTGTGCCTCCCCACCGTCCGAATGTGAACGCACGCGGCGGATAGCCTATGCCGAATTCATCGACGCGTACGCCGAATATCTTTGCGGTGATAAAATGCCCGAACTCGTGCGTCACAATAAGCAGCACCAGTATTACGATGACAAGAAGTGCAGTGATCATATTCTTATCGCAGAGGGATCTGAACGTGAGAGCCGATCTCAACACGGGTTCGGTAAAAACTTATAGGCTCATTTCCTTCTCTTTATTATCGAACGCTTTTTCGAGCTCGGTATTGGCGACATCGATACGCTTCTGCAGATCTTCCATGATCCGGAACTTCTCGTCTTCGCCCATACCGCCTTCCTTTTCGGCATCCTGAATGTCTTTTTTGCTCTCATCGCGCGCGACGCGCACCGCGGCTCGCGCCTCTTCGAGTTTTTGCTTGGCGACTTTCACGAGCTCCTGACGGCGATCGGACGTGAGCTCTGGGAAGGTCACCCGCACGCTGCTGCTGTCGGCCGATGTGCCAAGACCAAGATTAGCTTGCGAGATCGAACGTTCGATGTCTTTGAGGGTCGACGGATCGAACGGCGCCACACGAAGCGTCCGGGCATCTTCAACGGACACGTTCGCCACTTGCTTCAGTGGAACGATAGATCCATAAGCAGTCACCGAGATACCATCCAGGATAGCCGGCGCCGCACGTCCGGTGCGGAGACCTTTATATTCGCGCGAGAGCCATTCACGTGCCGCTTCTAATTGCTGATCAAGTGTGGTGAAGTCGTATATCATATGAGTGATTATACCATCGGTGCGAGAAGCGCAACCGATTCCATGAGCGTCTTCACCAAGGCACCGCGGTCGGTCGCATACATACGTGCGCGGTATATCGCCCCCAACATCTCCTTCGCAGATGATGGATCTCGTAGATCCATCGTGGTCTTCGAACGTGCGACGTGTCGCTCGAGTGATGCAAGGAACGCGAGTATCGCGCCGGTGTTGTACTTATCGTCGTCATCTTTTTGAAGAACACTTTTCAGCAAATCGATCCGACGCGCGGGAGTTGTCTCGAGGAAGGCTACCGCATCAAGATCGGTCGCCGGATGGTCCGCTATGTCACGCTCGATCTCGACGATCTGCGACCGCGATCGCACGGTTGCCAGCAATGCGTCCGGCGCTGGAATAATGAAAATAAAAAGTGCGTTATCCGGCGGCTCTTCGAGAGTCTTCAGGAGCGCGTTCTGCGCCTCGCTCGTCATTCCGCCGGCACTGATGACAAAAACGCGCCGTTCCCCGATCGCACGCGTCGAAGCGCGCGCCCGAAGCTCTTGAGCATCGTCAATACCGAACTGCCGATGATGCCGCACATACAGATCCGGATTCGCTTCCAATTCGATCCCCGCCGACGCGAGTAGAACCAGAACCGCCGGCACATCATCCGCCGATCCCGCGACGAGCAGAACATTACCTGGCAAACTGTTCATAAATCTCATTATATCAGCATGCAGTGATATACTCGATTTATGGAAAAACCTCCACGTGTTCAGCAAATAGCCCTTGCCATTACACGGTGGATCGGATCACCTCAATCGATCATCATCCACACGGTGCTCTTCGCGGTGAGCTTCACCGCATCAATTGGCGGATACATCACCTTCGACCGCATGCTGCTCGTGCTTACCACGATCGTCTCGCTTGAGGCCATCTATCTTTCGATCTTCATCCAAATGACGATCAACTACACGACCGCATCGATCCGCGAGGTCGGCGAAGATATCGAAGAGATCCAAGAAGACGTCGGCGAGCTCCAGGAAGATGTTGAGGAGATCACCGAGGATGTCGGTGAACTGCAGGAAGACGTCGAGGAGATCAGTGAAGATGCGAACGAAGATGAACAACGCGACAAAGAGCACCAGCACACGCTTGCCGACATTCAGCGCGATCTGCGCACACTGATGGATGATATCGACCGACTGAAGTCGGAAGAAGACAAGAGCCTTGGTATTACCGCTTCGAAATGATCGCTTTCTTGTAGGTCTCGAGATGTTTTAGAGCTTCGCCGGTGCCTTTGACGACGCAGTACGGCGCGTCTTTTGCGAGGCGCGCTTTGACGCCCGTGCGGCGGAAGATGAGCTCGGGAAGATTGCGCAATTGCGATGACCCGCCGGTCATAATGATGCCGTTGTCGATGATGTCAGACGCAAGTTCCGGCGGCGTCTCTTGCAATACGTCTTTGATCGCGCCGACCATCGTGCGCAATTCTTTGCCGATCGCGCGGACGACTTCGTTGGTACCGAGCTCGACCGAGCGCGGCAAGCCGGTCAAATGATCGCGCCCCTTCACCATCATGGTGATCTCTTCATCGACCGGCACGGCCGAGCCGATGCGGATCTTGATCTCTTCGGCCATTTTGTCGCCGATGGAAAGATTCAGCGTCTTTTTGATGTGATCGGCGATCGCGCGATCAACGCTATTGCCCGCGCATTTGACGGAGGTCGAAGCGACGATACCGCCGAGTGAAATGACCGCAACGTCGGCCGTACCGCCGCCGATGTCGACGATCATATGGCCGCGCGCTTCGTGAATGGGAATGCCGGCGCCGATCGCGGCGAGGATCGGTTCCTTGACGACGTACGCTTCGCGCGCGCCTGCTTTGGTCGCTGCCTCAACGACCGCGCGTCGTTCGGTTGAGGTCACCCCTGCCGGTACTGAGATCATCACTTCCGGACGGAACACATTCCATCTGCCGAGAGCTTTCCTGATGTAGTAGCGCAACATTGCTTCGGTCACGCGGTAATCGGCAATGACGCCGTCTTTCATCGGTCGATACGCGATGATCTCATCCGGCGTGCGGCCGACCATTTCTTTAGCTTCGTTGCCGATCGCGAGTATCTTGTTTTCGCGGACGGAAACGGCGACCACCGACGGCTCGTTAAGGACAATACCGCGGCCGGGGACGAAAACCAGGATGGTAGTCGTGCCGAGATCAATGCCGAGTTTGGGAGAGAATGAGAATGCCATAGAGACGCATTGTAGCCGTTTGACGCTTATTTACAAATCGCGCCGCATGCCGCCGAATTTACCAAGCTCAGAGCTTGGTAAATTCTGTGGATAACTACAAAGCTCAGAGCTTGGTAGTTTTTTTCGATTTGGCAAGTGCTTCTTCGGTATGGAACTTCGGACTGATCTCCCACCAGAATTTCTTCGAAAAATTCGGTGCGTCACTGCACACGCGTTTCAAATAATAGAGATCCTTGGTCGGAATATTCTGAAAAAGTTTCCCGATATGCCCCATCGTCATTTTCGGCATACCGTCGCTCATCCGGCCCGGATTGAGATGAGAAAGAAAGTACTTCATCAGTTCGCCGCGCTCGGTCTCGCGAGCCTTTTGGATGGTGCGGTTGAGATGTGTGCCGATATGCTGCATGTCTTTACACTATACCAAATCGTGCTAACATCTTCCTAGCTGATGCTCGCCTGCGAGTGCCCCTCGTCTCCCCACAGCGCGCCTCACGAGGTCGAGGCATCCCTGCGTGCATTATGCAGCTGTCGACTATGTCCGACGGCACTGGAGGGGAGGGATCGCAAGGTATTTGTTCAAACCGCGATTTCCTCCCCTCCTTTCCCCTTTTATTGACCGGCGACACCCGGTTTTTCTTTTTGGTGTCGAGACGCTATAGTTTCAACCATGCGTACCATAATTCCTCAGCACGAGAACCCCGCACTACGCGAGAAGGCGCGGCCCATTCCCATTATCGATATCAAGAGCGCGCACATCCAATCACTGATCGCCGACATGAGAAAATTGCTTGCCAAGGAGAAGCATGGCGTTGCGATCGCCGCGAGCCAGGTCGGCGAACCGCTCCAACTCTTCATCGTATCCGGCCGCGCACTTGCGGAGCGTGATGCAGATGAAAATACGAAAGACGAGGACGTCGTTGCCTTTCCGGACCAAATTTACATCGATCCGGTCCTCACAAAACTCTCGCGAGCAAAGAAAGAAAAGCATGAGGGCTGCCTTTCGATCCGCGGGGTATGGGGCATGGTCCCACGCGCTGAAAAAGCGACGGTGCGCGCGTACGATGAGAACGGTAAAGCATTTACCCGCGGTGCGTCCGGTTTCCTCGCGCACATCTTCCAACACGAGATGGATCACCTGAGCGCCGTTCTCTATACCGATAAGGCGACGAAGCTATATGATGAAGAAGAAAAAGAATAGCGGCCCTGTTCGATCTCGTAAATCCAACATGTTGGATTTACGAGATCGAACGTCGAACCGTATGCCGATGCGATTTGCCTTCTTCGGCACGGCGCCACTCGCGATCGAAGTTCTTGACGCGCTAGAGCGCACGGGATTCTTACCGAGTCTCATCGTCGCCGCTCCAGATACGAACGAGCCACGCAAAAAAACGATCCAGTTCCCTCCCGAAAAGATCTGGGGCGCGGCACACGGTGTTGAGGTCGTTCAACCGAAAAAGATCGACATAGGTTTCGTTGTGGGCATGAAGACCAAAGAGTGGGAGGTGTTCATCGTCGCCTCATACGGTAAGATCCTGCCGAAAGCACTTTTGGAAATTCCTTCGCGAGGCGTCTTGAATGTGCATCCGTCGCTTTTGCCGCGCCTGCGCGGCCCGTCACCGATGCGCTCTGCGATCTTGAATAATGAAAAAGAGACCGGCGTCAGCGTTATGCTACTCGATGATCAAATGGACCACGGGCCGATCATCGCGCAGAAAAAAATCGCGATCCCCGACTGGCCACCGCACGGTAGTGAACTCGATGCCCTGCTCGCTCGCGAAGGCGGTTCTTTGCTCGCCGAATTTCTGCCGAAATGGATCGCGAGAGAAATAGAGCCGCACGAACAAAATCATGATCTTGCGACCTATTGTGAAATGTTCACCAAAGAAGACGGGCTCGTCGATCTCCACGATGACGCTCGCAAAAACCTGCTGAAGATCCGCGCCTATGAAGGCTGGCCGGGCACATTCTCATTTTTTGAAAAAGGCGGTGAAAAGATCCGGGTGAAGATCATCGATGCGCATATCGAAAACGACATGCTCAAGGTCGACCGCGTGACTCCTGAAGGTAAACGCGAGATGGACTACGAAGAGTTCCTGCGTTCCGGTGCACAGCCGCTCTAACTATTCAGAACCGCCGAAACGAACGAAGCGTTTGAGCGCGGCGCCTCCCTTGCGCAGCACGCGACGATGAAATTGCTTGTGCTTGCGGAGTTGATTGAGGATCTCATCCTTCGCTTCATCGATCGCCGCATTGATGTTCTCCGCGTGCACCGTCGCGCGCATACTGTTCCCGTCGACGAGCAGATTTATCTCGGCAAAATACACGTCACCACTTTTATGGCCTGTGCTGCGTCCGAGTTCAACATCGATGCGCGTCGCGGTGTCGCTCGAATCGAGAAGCTTCTCGATCATCGCGAGCCGATCCTGGAGATATGCTTCCGCTTCCGGAACGAGCTGGTAATCGGTCGTCTTTATACGTGTTTCCATGTGCATATTGTACATCATCGAGGAAGAAATTCTCATGAACAAAATTCATGCCCCCGCGACGACTTTCGCGGGGGCATTGTTCGAAAGAGCAAAGGGCGCACCTTTTCTACGCGCGCAATAAGATGGCGCATGTCGAGGTGTCAGGGTGTGGATTGCGTTGCCCCTTCGGCCAGAAACTCGGCACTTCGCTCCCTCCAAATAGATAGGGCCGCAAGAATTCTTCAAGCGGAAGCGTTCGTTCGACCCACCCCTCATAATTCTCGAAGATGCGGAACCGAATCTGATAAACGTCGCCAACACTTGTGCAAGATTCAGGGACCGAGATCTCGATTCCGACCACCTCGATCGGGATCGTCATTAGACTTGCTCGATCGACATATCGTACGTGCGGGCCCGACCTTACGAGTTCAACAACTTTTGCGGACAAATGCGCTGCTTGCTCGATGTGCTCGATTTGTCCAAAAAAACCTTGAACCGACTTGCCGTTGCTATCCCAAGTGGCGAAAAGTACGTCGAGCTGGGAAACCATGCGCACGAACTGCGTGTGTAAGCTGATTTCGAGATCATCTTCACCGTGGGGCGGTTGAGCTTGTCGCATCCGGACGCATCCTTTTTTCATCGGTGCCAACAGCGGCACCCTGCTCACTATACAAACATACTTCACACTATGTTTCAAATTTCAAGTCTGCTACAAAGTTCAGAGCTTTGTAGTTATACCCAGAAGTTACCAAGCTCTGAGCTTTGTAGTTCCACATTACAGACGCTGGTACCTGCCGAGAAGCGTGGTCTCGGCCAGTATATGATCCACCATCGCGCTCAAGACTTGTGCGCGTGACGCGCCGGGAGAAAGCGGGAGTTCGGTATCAAGCGCGTAAAGCGTAAAGTAATAGCGATGTTCGTTCGGCATGTACTGTCGCGGCGGGCACGGCCCGGTGTATGCGTTTCTGTCCGAGCCGTTCGCCCCCAGCACGCCCGGCGTCTCGCCTGCTTTGATCTCGGTCGTCGTTGCCGCGATGTTGAACACGATCCAGTGCACGTATACCCCGCCGGCGTCGTCCGGTAATTGCGACTTCACCGCTGCAGGAATGTCCGGATCGCCCACGATGAGCGCGAGCGATTTCGCTCCTGCCGGTACTCCGGAGATCCTGAGCGTCGGACTCAATGACCCGTCACCATCGCACGTGTATGTCGCAGGGATCGAGGCACCATCAGTGAACGCCGGGCTCGAAAGCGTCAGCGTCGATGTGGCTTCCGGCGTCGACGAGATGACACTCGCCAGGGGTTTGCTCGAAGTCATGTCTTTATGATAGAGCGCATACGATGAAGCGCCAATGAGAAGCATCAGGGCTATTCCGATCGGCATGTATGCTTGACTGAAACGCATAAGCAGCATCAATAGTTTACACCCTCGTTGCGATGCGCCCATTTTCGGCTATACTCTCCATCAAGCGTTTCTCATAACGCATGCATTCCGCGGTAGCTCAGTGGTAGAGCGGCCCGCTGTTAACGGGTTGGTCGTAGGTTCGAATCCTACCCGCGGAGCAGAGTAGGACAGACCGAGGA